>CAZNKP010000019.1:0-7528 GCA_964573805.1 uncultured Desulfobacterales bacterium
GATTACTCTCTGCCTGACTTTGCCTTTTACCTTCTTGTTTTCTACTATCTGCAGGTACTGATATTTCCCTGACTTTTTGATACGAGCAAACATTAGGGCCTCCTTTTAGGACACCCTCAAAATACCGCTTATATCCAATCAATGCAAGGAATTTTATTTATATCTTTGGCACTACCTTTCTGGCGACGCCTACCAAAAAATCACAAAAATTCAGTAAAATCACCTCAACTATGCACTATTTTTTGCCCCAAAAGGGACTTTTGACCGTATGACTAAATTGAACTGTTAAAGATGAGTCAAACAGGCCTTTCATCTGCATAAATCTCCTCACTATTTGCTATTATTTCAGTGAGTTATTATATAGGATGTGATCAAAAATTGCCCTTTTTTCTCAACTATTTTTAGAGGTACCCTAGACTAACAAGAGGAATGTTGCGGAAACAAATGATCTCAAAAGGTAACATGCAAGCTCAATCCACGAAGCCTATTTCCTCCCCCAGGCCGGTCTCCCGGCTTGTAGATCCTCCTACTTACTGCGCCTTCCCGTTACATCAAATCGTAACAGTGGCTAACAATGCAGCGTTCGTCCCTACTCACGGTTGCGGGCCAGCGCCGGACTCACACCGGACTTCCCGATTATCCTCTAAAAAGAGGCACCTGAGGTGATACCTCTACTGTGACAGGATGAAAGACATGTGTCAAGAACAGGAAGAGATTTGTGATTCATGAACAAAAGTTCACTAAAAAATGACAGCAAACACGTTGTCATAATATGACAAGGACTTTTTTGCATGCAAGCCCGCTTCTGAACAAAAAGCAATTTATAAAGCTAAATTTTAGAAACAGGTATCAAATGAAAAAAAACTAACTTCACCATATAGGGTTTAGTACTTATCTTTTTAGCAAACCCAAATAACAGGATTGAAAAATGGCAAATGAGGTAAAGCAGCTTGTACAAAGGTTAAGACCAAATCTATCTCTTGGAGAATATGGTAAAATTTTTACAGATACAACCGAGTTTATGAAAATTTCCTATGGGGATATCATAAAACTCCAAGGACAGCATTATCTTGTCCTTAGGGATGAGGCTGAACGAAGCTTTGGTATAGAAGATCCAAAGTACTGGGTTAAAAGATGCGTACACTTAGAATCTGGACAACGAAAAATTTTAAAACTGGTCTTTTATGAAAAGTTTGATCTAAGGCTCGGAGATCTTGCCATTCCTTGCTATAGAAGCCCGAGAAAGGAAGCAAGAATACTGGAATTAGTTCGTGGAGATAAGAGATTCATGCAGGGCATATCAGTTCCTGATTCTAAGGGCAATATCGTCCGAATCATTGACGTAATTAGTGGCAAAAGACTGGATCATCATGTCTTTGAAATAGAAAAGGACCATAAAAGTTACTTTTTTAGTGACTTTCCAAATATACTAGAAAAATTTATCGAATCCTGTCGTGCGATAAAATTTCTACATGATCATAAAGAGATACATGGTGACATACGACGGGATCATCTCTGGAGAGAATACAAAAGTGGACAATATATATGGATAGACTTTGACTACGCTTACGATTTTGAAGAAAATCCTTTTGGCCTCGATATATTTGGTCTTGGAAGCTTACTCATCTTTCTTGCGGGCAAACAGATCTATACCGGAGCAAATCTTGAGCAACTGCTTGAACAGCCAAATGTCACTCTAGAAGATGAAGATTTTTCCCTTCTTTATAAAAATCGCATTGTTAATCTAAAAAAATTGTTTCCATATATACCAATGGAACTGAACACGATTTTTATGCACTTTTCAAAGGGGGCTGAAATTTTTTATGAAACTGTAGATGAATTTCTCCAAGATCTCGAACCTTGTATCAAACTAATAAAAAAGGGGGCAAATTATGAATTATAAAAAAATACTAGTGGCTGTAGATGCCTCTGAAAACGCCAAAAGGGCTGTAGAATATGTTGGCGAAATAATAGGCAGTACCCCGGGTTTTAATACAACTTTACTCTATGTGATACGCCATGCAGAAAAGGATCTATTTCCCTCTGAAGAAGCATGGGAAGCGAAGAAGGCACAGGAGAAAAAAGAGGCCATCGATGTCCTTGATAATCTCTACCTTCTGCTCATGAAGAAAGGGGTAGCAAAGGATACGCTAGAGAAAAAGTTGATAGAAATAGATGACTTCAGCATTGCTCAGGCCATTATGAACTACCAACAAAAGGGAGGGTTTGGCACCATTGTCGTGGGAAGAAGAGGCATGTCAAAGGCAGAAGAATTTCTTTTTGGAAGCATATCTAATAAAATCGTCCATTATGCTAAAGACTGTGCCGTGTGGGTAATAGAATAAGGTGCTTAACAACAAAAGACCAAAACTTGTAAACTGCATAGGTTTTGACGACTGTCCATTTAGCCGCGAGCATAAAGGAAATGTCCCTATAGTTGGCACAGTCTATTCCGCCCTCAGATTAGATGGAATCATTATCGGAGAAGTAGAAAAAGATGGAATAGATGCAGCCTATAAGATTGTGCAACTTGTTCGACATTCCAAGTTTTATGAACATTGCAATCTCATAATGTTGCAGGGCATCTGCCTTGCGGGATTCAATGTTGTAGATGCCCGGAAAGTGTATGAAGAACTGCAAAGGCCAGTTCTTGTCATCTCAAGGAAGATGCCCAATTATGCTGCTATCAAAAAGGCATTATTGACAAAAATACCTGCCGGAATAAAAAAGTGGGAAAATATCAAGGCCCTGGGCCCAATGGAACCATGCGTAAGCTGTTACGTTCAAAGGATCGGTGTAGACAGAGACGAGGCTGAAAAAATTATACGCTTCTTTTCCATAAACAGCAACATACCTGAACCCTTACGAACTGCACATTTGGTGGCTGGAGCAATAGGTAGTGGAGAAAGTAAGGGCAGAGTATAGAAGTATAGAAAATTTTTTAATCATGCAATAAAAATCTTTTGAAGATTTCAAGCTAATCTTGCTATATTTTTAACCTCTTTTCTTCTTTTTGAATTTCTTTTAGCTTCTTTCTATAATATTTTAGACATCGTTTAATAAATCTCTGCTGCCCCCATTTTGATGTAAGATTCTCCCGCTCCACCGGAGCATCCCAGCAAGCAAGCAGTATCAGCTTTATGGGCATATCCATATCCATCAAACAGTTTATCTTACTTTCATAGTATTCCTTCTGGACTTGAAGCTTTATACGTTTATTTTTAGTTACCGCCGTTACAGGAAGCTCTCTTTTAGCTGCTGCCAAGCTCATCACTCGCACCCACCTTTCTAAAAACTTACCAATAACCTATGCAAATTAATTGCCATTTTGGACATGATATCTTTATAGAAAGTTGTAAATAGCAAGGGATATTTAACCGATAAAACAGATTAAAAGGAACTATTTTTCTAATAAACTGAAATCTTTTTCATGCAGAAAATGAGAAAAAATGTTGCGATAATAGATCTAGATACCCAGAGAAAAAAAAAGGAGATCATTTCCAAAATAAAAAGGATCCCTCCTCTACCCGCAGCAGCCCAGGAGGTACTAACAATTGTAGCAGAAAACCCTCGAGATATAAGAAGATTGGAACAGGTAATAATGCACGATCCCTCTCTTTCTTCTCAGCTCTTAAAGGTTGCAAACTGTGCCGCGTATTATCCTGCAAGCAGGATTACTACTGTACACAGAGCTATAGTCTTTCTAGGCTTTTCTGAGGTTCGAAGCCTAGCCCTTAGTCTTTCCATTTCCAGTGTATTTAAAGGGAGAAGATCCAGAACAGGATTTGATAGACAAAAATTTTGGGAGCACTCTATAGCAGCAGCCATGATAAGTAGAATACTTGCCAATGAAATGGAACTTGACGAGACCGATGTTTATTTTACTTGCGGTCTTCTACATGATCTTGGACGTGCTGTAATGGATACCTGTTTCCCTCACGAATGGACCAAAATATTAGCCTATGCAGATAAAAACGAGTGTCCATTGATTTCAGCTGAAAGAAAATACGGTTTCCCTCACAATATTATAGGTGCCTGGCTTGTAAAAAATTGGGATCTTCCACCTATTTATTACAGGGTAATAGCAAGTCACCATCTTCCACCAGGCCATCCCCATTTTAACAGAGATGGGGCAATCATCCAATTGGCAGATAAATTAAGCCATGACCTCGGCATGGGTCTATTTGCTGAACCTCACTGTAATGATTCAGCAATAGCCAACTACTTGGGACTTGGACAAGAAAAGATAGAGATGTTGCAAGAACACATAAAGAAGCTTGCAGAGATAGCAGAAGCAATATCAATGGGAATGCTATAACTAGCAGCCGTTACTCATATATGGGTAAATTAAAGGGCCTTGACAAGGGTATCTTGCCACCTTATTATTGGCCGTGGATTTGAAAGGGCGGGAATAACTCAGTGGTAGAGTGCAACCTTGCCAAGGTTGAAGTCGCGGGTTCGAATCCCGTTTCCCGCTCCATTTTTTGATATCAGCAGGGCAGCAAAGGCTGCCCTTTTCTTTTTAAAGTTATGATTAGATTTTCCCTTCCCTCCAACCGGCCAGAAAGGCCCTCCAAAGAGATTTATTATCTCGTTATCTCCCTTGTATCTTGCCTGTACATAACAATACTTGCTTCCATTGCCATAGCTAAACCTGCTACAAAGGCCCTAATGGTTACCAAGACCTTAAGTGGACAAATTGATATGTGTCTATCATGTCATGATGATAAACCGGATAAGGCCCATGGTAGAAAGGTCATTGGCTGCTTTTCCTGTCACCTTGGCAATCCTCTGGCAGGTACGCCTAAAGAGGCCCATAAAGGAATGGTCCTTAATCCGGGGGATCTTAGAGTAGCACAAAATACATGCGGCCAGGAAGGCTGCCATGTTGAACAGGTAAAACATGTAAAAAATACCTTAATGGCCACAAATCGTGGAATAATCAGCACACTGCAATATTACTGGAAAGAAATAAAGGACAACAACGGGACCCTAACGGTGGAAAAACTCCTTGAAAATCCTTACAATCAAAAAGGCCTAGCAACAGACTACTTTAGAAAACTCTGCGCCACCTGTCACTTATGGCTTCCAAAAGATACCCTCCCTGGCTTTCTGTCTGAAAAGGGAGGAGGATGCACTGCCTGCCATTATACCCCTAAGGACAAGGTACCAAGGCAGCATAAGGGAAAACATCCCCTCATAACAAAACAAATTCCAATGGAAAACTGTGTCAGATGCCACAACAGAAGTGGAAGAATCGGGCTTTCATATCAAGGTCTATATGAATCCGAAGGTTATGGAGCCCCCTTTGAAGATGGAGAATTTTCATCCTTACAACTGGAAGACGGCCGTTTTATACAGAAAATTCATCCTGATATACATTATGAGAAGGGGCTTGTATGCATAGATTGTCACAATCAAAAGGAACTTATGGGAGACGGAAGGCAAAGAAGTCACTTGTATCAACAAGTAGAAATTAGATGCGAGACATGCCACGGTGGACAGAAACATCTCGAAAAACTCCTTAAGGAACAAAAAAGTAACAAAAAGTATCCAACATTAAATAATCTGGTACAAGACAAAAAGGGACAGATCCTTTTAAAAGGTAAAATAGATAATAAAAATCATCCCTTGCAACCCCTTTTAGAGAATAGATGCAGAAATCCTCAACATAAACGCCTGTCATGTCAAGCGTGTCATAGCACCTGGGTACCCCAATGTTATGGCTGCCATGTACGTTATGACAAAGGTAAAACTCAGCTTGATAAGCTTTCGTTGCAAGAGACCTTTGGTCTGTGGCAAGAATATCGTTCTTACATGAGATATGAAAGTCCCATCCTTGGTGTGCTACAAGACAATAAACATCCAAGGGGCGAAATAGTTGTTCTGGTTCCTGGATGACAAGATTTCATCAGCTTTCTGGATGAAAGGGAACAGTTTAGGGGAACGTTTGAAAGACTAACTGTATCTACGATGGACCCACATACTACCTCTAAAAAAACTCGGAGCTGCCAAGATTGTCACTGTACTTCCAAGGCTATTGGACTTGGCTATGGTAACATATCTTTTTATTATAGAACATGGGACTTCTCCCCTGCTACAGCAGCAAATAGCAAGGTATTTGGTCTTGATACACGTCTTGACGCATTTGTAAACAAAAATGGAAAGGCCCTGGTTCATTCCAGCAGGAAAGGATTGCGTCCCTTTGAAAAAGGTGAACTCGATAGAATAATACAGGTGGGGCTCTGTCTTTGCTGTCATAAAGGATTTAATGATCCGGTAATGAAAAATTGGCCAAGGGATAATAGGCCACCTACTCCTTGTAACCATTTTACAAATATGTTTAAAAACGTCTATCAGGACCAACCTCAAAAAATAATGGTCGACCCTTAGAGGTGGCCATAACTTGATTAAAAGACCAAGTGTATTGGTTCCCAGTAGCCCTAAGCACCGCACTTCTCGCAGCAACAAGTGATGCACTGACAAAGGCCTATCTTGGTCCTTTTGGAACAGTCAAGATGGCCCTGGGAAGGGTCTTTGCGCCTGTTATTTTTTTAACCCCTCTATTACTTTACCCTGATTGGCCTCATTTAGACTATATATTTTGGACTACTCTCTTTATCCTATTGCCGCTTGAGACAACCGCCCTTGTTTTATATATGGAAGCACTTAAGGTGTCTCCCCTTTCTTTGACAGTCCCGTTTCTGGCATTTACACCAGCATTCATGATAATATCCGGAGCGCTTGTATTAGGAGAACATCTTGGTATTTGGGGGATTGTTGGAATTATATTAGTTGTTGCAGGAAGCTATAGCCTCAATCTTGACAAGGCCAAACATGGCCTTTTCGCCCCTTTCTTGTCAATCTTTAATGAAAAGGGCTCACGCTTAATGATCATGGTAGCCTTTCTCTATTCAATAACATCTGTCTTAGGTAAACTGGCGATTCAACATTCAAGCCCAACGTTTTTTGCAAGTTTTTATTTTATAATTCATGGAATATTTTCCTCGGCCGTCCTTGCCACTTTCTTTAAATGCAACCCACTGGCCATAGTGAAACAATGTCCTAAAGGAGTGCTTTTGGTAGGCCTTTCCCAGTCTTTAATGGTAATTACTCACATGTGGGCCATAAGCCTTGCTCCTGCTGCCTATATGATAGCAGTCAAACGATTGAGTGTCCTTTTTAGCGTAATAATAGGAATTGTGTTTTTTCAAGAAAAAGGATTGTCTTTCCGCCTCTCAGGAGCAAGCTTAATGGTAATTGGAGTATTCTTTATCGTTCTTTTCAGCAACATAAGTTAACCTAACTCCTCAACGTTTAGCAAAGAAATATGGAATATGGGGACAGGCAAATAATACACAGGTACATGGGAAGGCTGTGCCCAAACCTATTCCCCTAAAAACAAACTTTAAATTATTGGCCTTTTGTAGCTGTTACTATAACCTTTGAGGCCTCTTTATAAAAAATCCCCAAAAAGACTCTATAAAAAGTGAAAAAAAACACTACCAGCTGCCAATGACAAACTTTG
>CAZNKP010000020.1:0-177101 GCA_964573805.1 uncultured Desulfobacterales bacterium
ACCAGATACCGCAGAGCTGTATCTTGAGTGTCTGACAAAACAGTGCCATGGGTCATATCACCACTAAAAAACATTGTGCCAGTCACCATGGATTCATCTTCATTGGTTGACAGTTGCCAGCTGCCCCTGACGTCATAAACGGGCTCGCAGAACCTGGAACGCTTTGCCTCCCACATGGTCAAATATGCTGTCTCACCTGTTGAAGAATTGGAGACACACCTGGCATTCTGCCCTTGTATCGTAGTTGCATCCTTTATTTCTCCCTCAAGAACACATTCAATGGTATTAACACCGGTATCGGTATAATTTACCAAACTTACATTTATCACGATGGAATCACCGCTTCTTTGGTAAGTTCCAGTAAACCCCCATGCCAGATCGGAAACAGTGCCAGAGGTCGCATCTGCTGAAAAGCGCATTGGAAGATATTGAACGCTTGGAGTACCCCAGAACTTTAACGGTAGAGGGACTGCCCATATTCCTGATATGTCAGAGGTGCTGCGGCAACTCGAGCCTTGACCAAATTTGAATCTCTCTAGATGGTAGGTGTGGCCGTTGTAGGAAAATTCCGCCTTTCCATTGCCGAGAAAGACCAAGAAAGCAGTTCCGACGTCGGCATATACTGGTGCCTGATAGGGTTCCATGCCAAGACCAGAGCCTCCACTCCAGTGCTGGAGGTTACACACGAATGAGGTGGCACCCTGTTGAAAGGAGCCATAGCAGCTGTGCCAGTCTGGCAGATCCCCGGTTTGGTCATAATGATACCAAGCCAGGAACATGATATTTCCCCTGGCCTCGGCAAACCATCCCATGCCGTTGTAGGAAGGATCATACCACCAGCCATTTATATCGCGGTAATCAAGGTCTCCTGAAACAAGGGTTGGCATGAACTTTCTGATAGGTACCGCGACAGTTATGTCATTACCAAGAGGATCAAATGGATTGACTGTAGAGTAACGAAGGGTTGCGCTGTCTTTGTCAAGAAAATCGACACTGAAGCTGCCGACCTTGTAACTGGTAGGCGGAGTGTAGGTGCCGCCAAAGGGCCAGCCACTCCACTCCTGCAAATCTCCGCGAAAACTGTTGCCGTCTGTCCTGGAGCTTGGCGAGGACATCCAGATGGGATAACCAAAAGGGTCATACGTATACAAGGCAGCAAAGAGAGTGTCTCCTTGTATCTCTATTGACAGGCCAGTGCCGCTTTTACCAGGAACAAACCACCAACCTGAATAGTCATCAAAGGCTCTAAGATCCCTAGAAGTCAATGAAAAAAGAATCAAAAAAATCAATACGACAAAATTGATCTTTGGTCTGGCCATAGCTATCCCTTTTTTAGCAAAATTCAGTGAAATGAAATCCATTTTATTATCGGAAATGAACGCAAAAAAATCAAGGATTGGGTTATTTGACCTGGTTTTCACAAAGTACAACAAAGAGATACAAATTTTGAAGCAATGGGCTCTGGCTCTATTCTTGGAATCTTATCTATGATTCACAAGAACTGGGTTCACGATTTACCGTCATTGCCAATCCACCATGCTTATAGCTGATTATCTTCATCCACCCGTAGCTCCGCTGGGCTGGCCTGCGCCCTAGCCTCGCCGTGGAGGGGTGCCACAGAGATAGAAACCTAAATATCCCTTTTTGGGGGAAATGGCAGAGAGCTGCTGTAAGAAAAACGATATTGATCTACGCAAAATTACGCAAGACTTCTTTCCAGCGGCTTTCTATCATCAAAGCGGTGAAAAACTGCAAAATGGCTAAACGAGATATTCAGATACCCCTTCAGTACACCCTTTAAACCGCACCTGGAGGCATCTCTTTTTTCTTACTGGAACCTTCCGGGAAAGCTCGTCTTGCAGGGTACAAAATTCCTTGAGGTTTCGAGGCACCTCGTAGGCGGCCAGAAACTCATATAATTCGTTGTTTTCGGTCAACCACTCGTCTAGCTGGAGGAGATTGGTAACCAGGGCGTCACGGAAGGGAGAGCGTTCTGCATCTCTAGCCAGCTTGTGAACGTGCTCCCTGAAGGCTACCCAACTGGAAAAATCCACCTGTTCACTGTCCCACATGGCCTGAAGGATGTCATCCCAGGCGTGCTGAAAGCAAAGGCCTGAAGGCTGTTCACCCCGAATCTTTTGAAGAATCTCTACCAAGGCCCTGCAAAGCCTGTCCGTTGCCATCCATGGTGTTTCACTGAAAAATTCGTTGATTTTCCGGCAAGGATATAGAGAGTAATAGGCGATGTGCCTTCCCAGGGCCCTATAGGCCTCAAACTGCTCCTCTGTGAAAAACTGGTTTGCAGTGGTTTCATGAGGGAAATCCGGAGATTTTTTCTTGTAGTTGACAATTGGCGTAAGCTCGTCTCCGGTCATGCTGCTCTTTAAAACCACCATCCAGCTTGCCTGCCAGGGGCGGTCGGGATAGAGGATGCGCCCAACGGTGAAATGGCTCTTAACGAAGCCGTGTTCGTTGGCATCGAAGAGTCCATGGCCAAGTGTCATATCCGACTTTATGCCCTCATCTACAAATATTTGACGCAGGGAGCTGTTAAGTGAGTTAAAGAGGAAATCCTTATCGCACTCCGCATCGGAGGCAATTATCATCTTGGCACGTCTTTTCAAAAGAGGCACGATACCAAGGTTGTCTCCACTGTGGCCTCCATCACTTATGTAAATTTCCTGGGAGGCATCTACCGACCCTGTAAGCTCTTTGAGGAGAGGACCGAGCCAGTAACGTATCTTGTCATCCAAGCATTTTTTATGAGCCAGGCACCTTGGGTTTTTCAGCCACAGGCCGAGCCTCATGCCAAAAATGGTGCAGGCAAAGGAACGAATCCTGCTGGTCATCATGCCCATTATTGGAGCCACTGCCGCTCCGCTTGTGGTTATGGCCCTTGCAAGGGTGAGACCGGGATAACCCTTCTCTGTCCTGATGAAGCCGGTTCTTTCAGAGCCGGTGAACAACCTGGAGAAGATAAATGGCTCTGTCTTCCGCCTCAATCCTAATAGATCGTGAGCCCCTGTCAGGTTCAAGGTGGCATTTATTATGTGATAGGGGCCCATTGCAGCCACGCCTAAGGCTGTATCCTGTTCCTTGCAGCCCGAGGTTATGCCATGAAGACTCGAAAGCCTCATCTCTATGAGGTTTCTGACTATGCACTCCAATGAGCCGGGCATGGTCTTATGGCTCTCATCTTCTGCATTTCTTACGGCAGTCATCAGGAATGCCTCTGAAAGCCCGTCACGGTAAAAATAGTGATTTGAAAGACGATTGAAGTTAAAAGCAGGGAGGCCGAAAAAGAGCGCACAGCCAATGGCCCAAAAAATAAAAAAATTTAAAGTAGCTACTCCCTGATGCAATGTTTCCTGAAGCCACTGTCCTTCCCAAATGGCATTGTCTATTACGTGGCCAATCACTACCACGAAGAAGAGGATAAACAAGAAAACAGCCATATTTAAGATGTAGTTTTTGGCCCTTGAAAGTTCCAAGGTCAATTTTGACATCTTTTCATTGGCAGCCTGTTCTATGTTGGCAAGGAATTTGATACCAGGAACAAGTACTGCTAGAAGGAACGAAATTGTAATACTGGAAATACCCCTTATCAAAAAGGGAACAGTTGCAAAGATCAATGCATAAACAGAGATAAAGAAAAATGTACCTGCAAGCATGTAAATAAGAGATCTTATACGAATAGGATTTTTTTTATTTATGTTGAGGGTGGAAAATAGCGCATATAGAAAACCTAAAATAATGAGATTTAGCATTGCTGTAAATGCCGGATCCAATAGGATATCAGGGGCTGAGAATCTGAAAACCAGAGGTCTTAAGAAGATGGCCAGAGAAGAGACTATGATGTTTCCAAAAAAGACTATATTAAGCCAATTGTCTATAGCCTCTGCATCAAATTTTTTGCTTTCCAAAAGCGGGATATCCTCTTGGAAGAGTTTCCATATAAAACCGAAAATCAAAACAAGGCAAACAGAGGGATAAAGGATCGTAAAAGTTGTCGAATAATCTAAACAGAGGAAATTGATGCGGAATAGGAGAAATAAAAGAATGAAATAGATGAAAAGCATTGAGAAAACTAGCAGTAGGAGCTTGCCATAAAAATTAGAAGATTTCTTTTTAACAATGCGGTCATAGGCAAGTGCTGAAGAGAGCAAAGTTGCCAGTGATAGCAATGTAAAGGCAATTATATGAGGCAGTTCCAGTCCCGATGCGTAGTCAGTGAAAAGTTTTCTTATGGCAAGAAATACATCGTTATAATTTTTTATTTCCACTGCAAGCGATATGCTTCCAAAGTGGAATGCCAGACTCAAAAGGCCCATATAAAGTATGGTGGCCATGATTATCAAGCCTGTGAACCAGAGAAATGGAGCTAAAAAATGGAGAGTCAATGCACCTGCCGATTTAAACATGGTGTTGAAATGAGACCCCCCTGGAAGCAGGTAGTTGGAATGGTTCCTTAAATGCCTCATTTCGTCTCTGCCAGAGAAGCGGCCAGACCAGACAGAGGATTGAACAGAGTCGTCATCCCTGCATGGGGTATATGGATTGCGAGGAGAATCTCTGAATGGGAAATTTCTCCATTCGGTTGAAAACAGGGGCTTATCGTTAGGGCCAAATTCAAACACATCAGAACCCTCGAGTTCCATCTTTTCATATGGTTCCTTGATGGAAAGAAGGGCTGAAAGGCAACCACCAATGTAACCGCCTCCAGAAACGGTACTCAGTATGTCCACCAGTTTTAAAAAACCAAGGCGCGAGAAGCCCTGAAGCACTCCAAGATTAAATAAAGCAGATCTTATGCCGCCTCCAGAAAGGGCTAACCCTACGGTTGAATAGCGCGGGTCTGATATCTTGTTTTTTGCGGAAGCAGTATTTTTTTGTTTGAGCTTGTTTTCCCATAACCTGCAACGTCTCTTCTTTAGCACTTCGAGTTCCTGTTCCCAAATTTCTTTGGTGGAATCAAAAAAGACACGTCTGTCTTCATGCCGTTTGTTGTGGCTTTTCATGTTGGTCAACCCTTAACAAGACAAATAGCGAATTTTTCTCTTTTCTAATTTTTACCTATATTATGTTTTTTGTCATAAAATTGGGTGAAAATCAAGAAATATAAGGGGTTTAAGTGGTGTTCCCCGGGCACCATCCCTTTAAGGGGCATTTGTTGCAATTCGGATAAGCTGGCTTGCAAACACTTTGTCCAAAAGAGACAAGAATTGGATTTATCTTGGGCCAAAGGTTTTGGGGAAAGAGCCTTTTGAGTGCCTGCTCGGTTTCTTGAGGGTTTTTTGTTTTGGCCCAACCCCATAGGTTAGCAAGCCTATGGACATGGGTATCAACGCATATGGCAGGTTTGCCAAAGGCCCTTGCAAGGACAAGATTGGCGGTTTTTCTACCTACTCCTGGAAGGCTCAGAAGTCTTTCCATGGTAGAAGGAATCCTGCCTCCAAAAGATTGCAGGGCTATTGGTAAGGCGGTAAGGAACCTTGCCTTATTTCTGTAAAAACCGACAGGATAGATCAATTGCTCGATCTCTTGGGTACTTAGAGCGGCCAGTTCCTCAACGCTCCGGGCCCTGGCAAACAGTCTTTTGGCAGCTTTTGTGGTCACCTCGTCTTTGGTCCGAGATGACAAAATGGTGGCAACAAGGATCTTGAAAGGATCTTTAGACTGGACTTGTTCAAGATCTCTGACCGGCGCACGAAGGTTTTCGATATTTTGTTCTATAACTTCAAGTACTTTTTCAGGATCGAGAGATGGTTTACGCATTGGCTGGTTAGCCAGGAAATATTTTGGCAAGGGCCCTTAGAAGGACCAACCGTTCAACTGGTTTTGATAAAAAGGCGTTTACGCCAAGCTTCATAAGGAACTCTTCAGTAAGGATATCGCTGTAGCCGCTACATAATATTACAGCCATATCAGGATTTAAAGACCGTGCAGCCTTAATAAGATCGCTGCCACTTATACCTGGCATTGTCATGTCTGTAATTAAAAGATCCCATCCTTTTGGCGTCTTTTTTAGTTTTTTAAGGGCATCTTGCCCGTTGCGAAATACGTCAACCTGAAAATCCATCTCTTCGAGCATGGTCTTAAATATGGAACAAATCATCTCCTCGTCATCTACAAACATAACCCTTTTGCCACTACCGTTTATCTTTGTAATCTTAGACACGGGAGGCTGTTTATGATTAGTTGTGGGCTCTTGTTTCAAAACGGGAAGAAAGACTTTAAAAATGCTACCTTTTCCTGGGCTGCTTTCGACCCTTACACAACCTTTCAGCCCCTTGACGATTCCGTGTACAACGGCCAGACCAAGACCTGTACCCTCGTCTTGATTTTTGGTAGTAAAATAGGGTTCGAATATCTTGTCCAACATGTCTTGTTCCATTCCACAACCAGTATCTGCCACCTGGAGCACTGCATAGCTTCCCGGTCTCAGACCCAATTCCTGGGCTTCGTTGTCCGTGAGTTTCTTTTCGTAGAGGGCAATGGCAAGGATACCTCCGCTTTCTCGCATGGCGTGGTAGGCATTTGTGCATAGATTCATGACAATTTGGTGAAGATCTGAAGGATCTGCCAGTATCTGTCTTGTTGGTCCCATCTGTGTTTCTATTGTTATATTTGCTGGAAGGGTTGAGCGAAGGAGTTTTAGTGCCTCGTTTATAATCTTTGCAAGGTCCTGGGGCTCTTTGCGTGCATCGGTATACCTACTAAAAGTTAGAATTTGACGTACAAGCTCTTTTGCCCTTTGGGAGGCAAGCCCGATCTGGGAGAGATATTTTTGAATCTGAGGGATATCTTGGGCCTTTAATAGAGCCAGTTCAGTGTAACCGGTAATTGCAGCAAGGATATTATTGAAGTCGTGGGCTATTCCACCTGCCAAGGTTCCTATGGCCTCCATTTTTTGTGCATGCCTCAGCTCTGCCTCTAGTTCCCTGGTCCTGGTAATGTCTTGTGTCATTGCAATCAGATATTTGACATTGCCGTTTGAGTCTGTAATAGGAGCAAGGTTAAGAGCTACCAATATATGGCTACCGTCCTTTTTTTTGAACCATACTTCATGGTGGACCGTTCCTTTACCGGCCTTGATGTTGGCAAGAACCTTTTCCCTGTCAGCCAGGTTTACATAAAGATTATAAGTCTTCACCTCTTTTATCACTTCTTCTGGAGAGTCATAACCAAAGATCTCTGCAAAACGGGGGTTCACTGCGATAAAGTCTCCATTTATGGAGCTGAGAGAGATACCTTCGCTTGCACGGTTAAATATGGTCCTATATCTTTCTTCGCTGTTCCGTAATTCTCTAGTCCTCTTGTTGAAATAGTAGGCTAATTCTCCTAGCTCGTTGTTGGCAGGTATGTCTAGTTCAAGAGACAGGTCCTCAGAATCCTTTTCGATTTTTTTTAATTGATCTGTTATATGTCTAAGCGGCCTTAGAATGTGGTGGTAAAGGGAAAGGCCGGCTAAAAAAAGCACCAGAAGTATCAGCACCGCCAGAGAGATGACAATACTGTTAGTAACTTGGCTTACTGGGGCTACTGCCATGCGTCTTGGGATCGTAACCACAAGCTTCCAGTTGGTCTCTGGCATAAGGAATACAGAAACCATGGCCGGTTCCTGTAAAATGATATCATTATCGACAGAAAAGCTTTCGACCCTACTTGTCACAGACAGCCGGTTTTCCTTTGGTTCACTTAGGTAGGCAGCAATAAGAAGGGCCTCTTTGGGAGTTATATGGTTAGATTCTTCAAGGAGTTTTTTAGCAAGCCGTTCAACGTTGCCTTTTCGGCAAGCCCTTTCAATTATTGCCTTGTTGAGCTGCTCCAGCTTGTCACTTATTGGTTTGAACTCAGGATATTGTTGGGCGAGTTCCCTGCTTGTAATGTATCTACGTGTGGATAAGCCCTTATGCTCAGACCCTTTTATTAGGATATACTCTTTCCTTGGAAATACAATAAATCTATTATTGCGATCTACTGCAAAGATGTACCCTTTTATCTCTTTTGCAGTTTCTGAGAAAAGCTTGTCAAGCCCTGACAGCTTAAGATCAACTGTAGCCACCCCAAGGAACTGGCCATTTTTATCCATCCTTATAGAACAGGTGACCATAGGTTCATGGGAAAATGGATCTATATAGGCACTAGACCAAAACACCTTATTGCCCTTTAGGTATTTTACAGGGACATACCATTCTTCTTTGTGGTATCCTGATAAATTATAATCGTTGTAAAATCTTAAACGTCCATTGCTATCCCTTCCCCAAAAGAAACTGAATCTTTCCTTAGAAGGATCAAATTTAAAAGGTTCTGGCCAGATTCCCCCTCCTGCTGTTATTTGATCAAGACTATCCATATCAAATATATTTGGCACGGTCTTTTTGATTGCTTCAAAATTTGGAAGAAGGCCCGTTGCCGTAGACCCCACCATAGAAGCTGCTATTTCTGTCTGGCCAAGCATACTGTTTATTTTAGTGACTACACTTTTGCCCGTTTCGCCAATACCGTACATTCTTTCCTTTAACAAAACGGGTTTTATTATCGTATGAGTGGAGTAGACTACAACAACGATGACAGCTGCTAGAAGTAGCAAAAAGCAAATGGGTACAAAAATTTGTATATTATGTCTGAATTTCGGTTGGGTCATAAAGTTGTTTGTTCTTCTCGGGATTAGCTATTATCGAAACTAGCCAGCCCCTTCTTTTTTTCTTTCATTTTTTTCATATAACTTGGGATAAGACAGCTTGTCAAAGTTAGAAAAAAATATGCCATCTATTCGACTTCACTCAGGGATTTATATTTTGAATTTGTTAATTTTTTTGCAATTTTGCAAGAAATGGGCTTCTTCTTGACCCGAAGGTAATGATTGTCGTCGGTCGGAAATTTTTTACCATATTCTTGACCAAAGTTTTTCTATACGATATATTGTATTAGTCTTATCAAAGTATCCAATATGATGTATTTTGTTGGTTTTTAAAAGTCTCTTAGTTAAAAGATACGTGGAGGGAAAATGAAACTAACAATGGAACAGGCTGGATCTGTGCCCAGGCAGTTCTTTTTCAGTAAGATAGTAAAGCGCGATGGCCGTGTAGTTCCCTTTGCTAGCTCCAAGATAACCAACGCTATTTTGAAGGCCGGCAGGGCCACTGGCGAGTTTGGCGAGACCGAGGCCCGGCGCCTCACCATCAGGGTGCTCACTCTGGCTCAGGCAGTGTTCGACGGTTCTGTCCCCACGGTTGAAGAGATTCAGGATCTGGTTGAAGAGGTTCTTTTGGCTTCTCCCTTCAAAAAGACGGCAAAGGCCTACATCCTCTACAGAGATCAGCATGCCCGTATAAGAGAGATGGTCAAGAAGGCGGATGTAGATCTAATTGAAAAGTATCTTGAGCGTCTCGATTGGAAAGTCCGTGAAAACAGCAATATGGCCTATTCCCTCCAGGGACTGAACAACTATGTCTCCAGCGAGGTGACCAAGACCTACTGGCTCAACAAGATTTACACTCCAGAGGTGAGAGAGGCACACAAACAGGGCGATATCCACATTCACGATCTCGGACTTTTGTCTGTATACTGTGTTGGCTGGGACTTGCAAGACCTTCTTCTTTCCGGTTTCAAGGGGGCGCTAGGCAAGGCAGAAAGCAGTCCAGCAAAGCACTTCAGGAGCGCTTTGGGTCAGATAGTGAACTTCTTTTATACTTTGCAGGGAGAGGCTGCTGGTGCCCAGGCATTTGCCAATTTCGACACTCTCATGGCTCCGTTTATCAGATACGACAACCTCTCTTACAGAGAGGTCAAACAGGCGCTTCAGGAGTTCGTATTCAATGTCAACGTGCCCACAAGGGTGGGCTTCCAGACGCCCTTCACCAACCTGACTATGGATCTTGAGCCACCTTCTGTATTGAGAGATCAGCATGTGGTAATTGGCGGTAAATATCAGAAGGAGATATATGCGGATTTCCAGGAAGAGATGAACGTCTTGAACCAGGCCTTTTTGGAGGTCATGTCTGAAGGTGATGCACGAGGGAGAGTCTTCACGTTTCCTATCCCAACCTATAACATCACCCCTGATTTTGATTGGGAAAACACAGGACTTAAAAGACTTTGGGAAGTCACTGCCAAGTATGGCATACCCTACTTTGCCAACTTCGTTAATTCTGATATGTCTCCAGACGACGCTCGTTCCATGTGCTGCCGTTTGAGGCTTGATGTGAGGAATCTGGAACGTAGAGGCGGAGGACTTTTTGGTGCAAATCCCCTGACTGGTTCCATTGGGGTTGTGACAATTAATATGGCAGCATTAGGTTACAGGGCAGAAGGAGAAAAGGAATTTTTCCATCTTTTGGAAAGGGTGATGGAAATCGCCCGCACCAGCCTGGAAAGTAAACGCAAGGTGCTGGAACACTTCGCAGAGCAGGGCCTTTATCCCTATACGAAGTTCTATTTGCGAAACGTCAAGAGGAGATACGATAGGTACTGGAGCAATCACTTTTCCACAATAGGTCTCATAGGCATGAACGAGGCTTGTCTCAACATGTTGGGCAAGGATTTGTCCCATTCCGAGTGTATTAACTTCAGTGTACGAGTACTTGATTTTATGAAGGAAAAGCTTGTTCAGTTTCAAGAAGAGACGGGCAATCTTTACAACCTGGAGGCCACCCCAGGCGAGGGAACAGCCTACAGACTGGCAAAGCTTGATCAAAAACGTTTTCCCGGTATCAGAATTCATAATAAGGAAAAGACAGGGGTGCCATTCTATACAAACTCCACACAACTGCCTGTTGATTTGACAGACGATGTTATAGAGGTTTTGGACTTGCAAGAACCGTTGCAGTCGAGATATACAGGAGGAACAGTGTTGCATGTCTATATTGGCGAGGCGGCACCAGATCCAGAGGCTGTCAAGGAATTTGTGCGTATGGTATGCAACAACTATTCGCTTCCCTACTTTACCATCACCCCTTCTTTCTCAATTTGCCCTGACCATGGCTATATCAAGGGGGAGGTTCCAACCTGCCCAGAATGTGGGCAGAGCACTGAGGTCTATTCGAGAGTGGTGGGCTATCTGAGGCCAGTAAACCAGTGGAACGATGGGAAACAGGCAGAATTCAGCCTGAGGAAAAGATTTGCTTTTGGGAAATGAACCACTTTGAAATAGGAGGGTTTACCCCCTTCACCCTCACCGACTTTCCTGGCAAGGTTGCGGCCATAGTTTTCACCCAGGGCTGTAACCTTGCTTGCCCTTTTTGCCATAACAAGTCCCTCGTCCCTTTGGCAGGGCATGATGCGAGGCGTTCAAACGGTGGGCCAAGGCAGGTCTTGGAATTTTTGGCAAATAGACGCGGAAGGCTTCAGGGGGTCGTGATAACCGGTGGTGAGCCAACCCTGCATGAAGGGCTTCCGGTATTCATGGCTGAGGTCAAGAGGCTGGGTTTTGAGATAAAGTTGGATACGAATGGCACCAATCCAAAGATGCTCAAGGCGGTATTAAAAAAGGGGCTTGCAGACTTCGTGGCAATGGACATCAAGGCCCCTTGGCACAAGTATGATCTGCTGGCAGGAACCAAGGTGGATATAGAGAGTTTGAAACTATCCCTTGAGCTCATCATGAGCTCAGGCCAGGATTGTCTGTTTCGCACCACAATGGTTCCAGGGCTTTTGACTGGGGGCGACATAGATGAAATAAAGTCCTATCTGCCTAAGGGCACAACTCATCTGGTCCAGAAGTATGTACCTCCTGCAGACGCTTCTGGCTCCGTTTTGATACCTTCTGCCATTGGTCATACTGAGGAATGGACAGCCAGGCTCAGGGTATGACGTTTTCCAATATTTCATCCTTAAATTTAAAGAGACATGCACCGTCCTGATTCGAGTCTCAAGGTACTTCACGTTACAACTTCCTTTCCAAGCGGTCCAGGTGACGTTGCCGGCCCTTTCATACTACGCCTTGTTGAGAGTCTTCAAAGGGATTGTCATATCGAGTGCACGGTGCTTACCCCAGGGAACACCAGTGGCTCTAGTTGGCCAGAATATATGAAGGTGGTGCGATTCCCATATGGACCGAGACCCTTTCAAATTCTTGCACAACGGCCTGGAGGGATTCCTCAAGCCCTCAAGGAGTCGAAACTCTCATGGTTCCTTCTTCCCTCCATGATGATGTCCATGTGGTACTGGATTCAGAGGCTGTCTAAGGAACATCACCTTGTGCATGCCCACTGGTCTGCATCTGGCGCCGTAGCAACCTTTGGAGTCAAAAAAAGGGGGCTAGTGGTTACCCTGCATGGATCAGACGTCAACAGGGCACGGCCAGGAAATGTTTTTCACCTGCTCCTTGGCAGGGTTGTTTCTTCGGCCGACTATGTTGCCCTAGTCAGTAGGGATATGGAGGCGAGACTCAAAAGGGACTATAGCATAGATGAAAACAAGGTAGGTTTCGTCCCAAATGGGGTTTCCCAGGACTTTTTTGACATAGATCCAAGTGCAAGATGGAAAGGGGGCTTATTCAGGTTTCTCTTTGTGGGTTCCCTTATAAAATCAAAGGGATTGGACGTGTTGTTGACGGCCCTTTCAAAACTGGATGTCGGGCTGGAGTGGGAGTTGGTCATCCTTGGAGATGGACCAGAAAGGACTTCATTGGAGGAACTGGCCGGAAACCTTGGCATTGGGGCTAGGATCTCCTTTGCCGGAGGGGTTGGTCCTTCTGCCGTGAGTCGATATATGGAAAAGGCCCATTGTTTGGTCCTGCCTTCATACTCCGAAGGAAGACCGAGCGTCATTCTCGAGGCCATGGCGGCTTCTCTGCCGGTAGTGGCG
Source organism: uncultured Desulfobacterales bacterium (assembly GCA_964573805.1). Taxonomy (GTDB): domain Bacteria; phylum Desulfobacterota; class Dissulfuribacteria; order Dissulfuribacterales; family QOAL01; genus JAADCZ01. The sequence continues at coordinate 12,811 of CAZNKP010000020.1, forward strand.
TCTGACATTCCAGGCAACAGGGAACTTGTCAGGCACAGACGGACAGGCTGTCTATTCCAGCCGGGAGACGTGAAAGGTCTGGCCCAGACACTGGCCCTTTTGTTGACAGACCATGAACTTGGCCAAAGGATGGGGGCAGAAGGACGAGCATGGATGGTACATCAGGGACTTACATGGAAAAGCACTGCCAGGCGTTATGCTGAGATTTACAAAAAAATCGTCTCTTCCAAGTAAGAGCCCTCCCTCAGCCTTTGAGGACTTTGGCATACCGTTTCCCGATCTTTTCTGGCATGAAATCCCTGGCTCTTGCAAGGCCTGCGCTCTTGAGCCGTTCTTGCAAATCACCATTTCTATATATCTTGAGCATGGCCTTTGTCAGGGCTTCCGGATTGTCTGGAGGAACAAGGAGGCCACACTTGCCATTCTGCAAAATTTCCCTCGGACCCGTCCTGCAGTCAGCAGCAACCACTGGGCATTGGCAAGACAAGGCTTCAGGTAGCACGTTGGGCCAGCCCTCGTATCTCGACGGATGAACAAGCATATTGGCTCTGAGCATGAGTGCCCTGGGCTCTGATGTCCATCCCATAAAAAAGACCTTATTCATGATCCCAAGCCTCTTGGCCATCTCTCTGAGTTTTGCCGCGTCTGGTCCGTCCCCTGCAAATACGAGATTCAAACGCGGCACCTCCCTGAGCAGATTCTTGAAGGCGTGCAGCGTGAGGTCCTGGCCCTTGGCGGCAATGTTGAGTCGTCCAACCTGCAGGATGAATGGAGGAGGTGCCTTTGTGGATGCGATGGATTCCACCTTGATTGGAGACGTGTCAATGGGGTTAGGGATGAAACACAGCCTGCAAGGGTCTATTCCGTAAGTGTGGGCTAGGATGGTGCAGATTTCTTCGGATACGCAAATTATCTTATCCGCTCGTTTGTAGGTACGACTGCTTGCCACCATTATCAGTTTGCCAAGAAGCCCTTTGTACTCGTACTGTTTCAAAGGATTTGTCCGCTGGGACAGAAAACACCTGTGGCCTGTGAAACCAGAGGCTAGAACGTTAATGATGTTAGCCTGCTCCATAAAACTCAAAACAGAATCGATTTGCAGTCGTCTGACCATTCTTGCCAGACGAGATACCTGCAAGGGAATGCGCAGGATGTGACGCAACGAGGAGTTGGTTCGAGGAGAAATGGCAACCACTTCCAATCCTTGGGGCAACTTGTGGACTTGCTCGTTGCTCAGGAGCACAGTCTTTAAGAAAAATTCCCTTGCCAGAACTGGAATCAGGATGGATGCTGTCTTTTCGGCACCGCCGCCTCCAAGGGATGGAATGAGAAATATCACCCTGTTGATGCGGCCATTTTCTTGATTGAATGAATTTATTTTAGCCGACATGCTTTTATGCAGGTGATCGGTCGGAACCCACCAGTCTTAGAAGGGATGTTTCATAGGAAGAAACCATGCTGCTTACGCTGAAATTTTTAACAATATGCCTCCGTGCCGCCCTTCCCATCTTTTTGCGATAGTCAGACTCAAAAGATAGAAGTTCCACCATAGCCTGTGCCAAGCCAGAAGGGTCTTTTGGTTCTACAAGCCTCCCACCTTGTCTGCCAATTATTTTACGGCTATCTCCAACGTCCGTGGCTGCGCATAATACCTCACAAGACAGGGATTCTGCAACCACATTTGGAAAACCTTCGCCAGTTGAGGCAGAACACGTTATCCATGAAGCGTTGTAGACAGATAAGACATCGTCTGTATGGTGGAGCCATGTGATTCTATCAGTTATCCCAAGGGAGTCTGCAAGTGCCTTCAGATCCCTGAAATAGTTCTCAGGTCCGCCACCGGCCATGAGAAAGTGCACTTTTGTCACTTGGTCTGAAAGTTCTTTTGCAGCCTGCAAGAAAGTCTCGTAACCTTTCATTGGATCTATTCTCCCAATTCGGCTCACAATTGGTATCGAGGTATTGAAGCCCAGCTTGGCAAGAAGTCTTTCCCCAAGCCCGGAAACCTTTCTGAAGAAAGTGGTGTCTATACCGTTGGGAATTACGGTGATCTTGTCTCTTTTGTAGCCTTGATTTCCGTGATGCTCCTTGCCTGCCCATGAGTTGGATACAATTAGGTCTGCTAAGGGAGAGAGCCGAGCGTTAAGCCTGTAAATCATGCCAGAAAAGGCACTGAATCTGCTGAAATCCATATTGGATGCCCTAAGTCCCCAGACGACCTTGGAACCTTTGTGTAATCTTGCCATAAGTAGAGCCAAGGTACATGCGTCGCCCATGAGTCCGAATATTATATTGGGCTTGTAAACAGTCACAATTTTTCTCAGTCGAAACAACAGTCTGGCCAGGTCCAGCCTGCCCCTAAGGTTCAAACAGTTATACTCAACGCCGTGGATGGCCTTGACCCTTTCCTCCCACTGTCCTCCAGAGTAGTAGGTGACAACCACAGGCAGAAATTTTTTCTTGTTTATGTGCTCAAGCAGGAGAAGGAGTTGCCTTTCAGCGCCACCTGCTTCCAAGCTGCCCAGAATGAAAAGGATTCTTATGCGCCCCATTTTTCCAGCCAGGCCTGGAACATAAGTATGTTCCAAAGGGTGTATTGGTGGTTGTATTTGCCTGAAAGGTGCTGTTGCCAAAGGGTATTTACCACGTCGGGTTCTAAAAGACCTTCGCGACGTAGTCTATCCGGGTTCAACAGGTAGTTTGCCCACTGCTTCAAGGGACCTCGCAGCCATTTCCCCAGGGGAACGGCAAAGCCCATCTTGGGCCTTTCAACCAGGTGTTGGGGCACATATTTGTAGAGCACTTGTCTCAGCACCCATTTGCCAACGCCGTCCTTGCATTTAGCCCAAGCTGGTAGTTTGAAGGAAAGCTCCGCCACTCTGTGATCCAATATGGGCACCCGGGCCTCCAAGGCCACGGCCATACTGGCTCTATCCACCTTGGTGAGGATATCGTCTGGCAAGTATGTGATTATATCAAGAAGAGACATCATCTCGTGCTTGTCTTCAGGAAGATTTTCTAACCGATAAAAGGCTGGAGCGATCATATCGTGGCCTGGGCACAGGTTCCCGTATGGAAGTATGTGACTGTTGGCAATGCCGTAAAAATTGGAAAATTCCTTGGCACCCAAAAGTTCGCATATCCTAGTGCTTATGCGTCTTAACGGGCCTTCTGCATGGTAACGGGATGCAATTGGCCTGATGACTGGCCAAAGCAGGTCTAGTATGACGTCTGGCACGGAGCCGAGGAGCAACTGGCCGAGTTTTTTCATTCTGTGGGGTATCGGTTCCAGAAGCCTCCATACCTTCAAAGTCCTTTGGTATCTTTGGTAACCCCAAAAGAGTTCGTCTCCCCCATCACCAGATAGGGCAACAGTGACATGGGTCCTGGTTAGTTTTGAGATGAGATATGTTGGTATCTGAGAGGAGTCGGCAAAGGGCTCATCCCAAATATTTGGCAGCTCAGTCACCAGCTCGAGGGCATGTTTTGGTTCTACATAGAGTTCGGTATGGTCTGTTCCTAGGTGGGTCGCAATGGCTTTGGCGTACGGCGCCTCGTCGTAATCTGCGTCTCCAAAGCCTATAGTGAAGGTCTTGACCGGTTTGTTGCTGGTTGCCTGCATGAGTGCTGTCACCATAGAGGAGTCGACTCCACCGGAGAGAAAGGCGCCAAGTGGAACATGGCTGATAAGCCGCACTTTCACGGCTTCCAGAAGTGCCTCTTCCACTAAAATTACGGCCTCTTCTTCCGAGATAGATAGCCTGTTCTTTGCACCTTCTGACCATGCCTGGGTTGCAGACCAGTAGTGAAATGATTCAGTCTGTCTGGAATCAAGGTTCTTGGGCGATATTGTGATTACCTGCCCGGGAAGGACCTTGAAGACATCTTTGTAGATGGTGTATGGGGCAGGGATATAGTTGTGCCTGAAAAACATTCCAAGTGTATCCAGATTGATATCGTTCCTGAAACCCGGATAGGCATGAAAGGCCTTTAATTCCGAGCCGAAAAGAAATGCTCCATCCGAGGAGTTCCAGCCGTAGAAAAGGGGTTTTATTCCCAACCGGTCCCGTACTAGATGAAGTTTTTTCTTGTCTGCATCCCACAGTGCAAAGGCAAACATGCCTATGAATTTGGAAACAGCCTCCATGCCCCATTCAACTATAGAGGCCAGCAACACCTCAGTGTCACAGTCGCTTTCGAAGAAGTGGCCCCGTGCCTCTAGTTCTTTTCTGATGGATAGATAGTTGTAGATTTCACCATTGTAGACCACGACGAAACGATCGTTCCTGGAAGTCATGGGCTGTCTGCCTGCCTCGGTCAGATCCAGGATAGCGAGCCGTCTGTGACCAAGGGCCACGCCTGCCTCTTGATCGTCCCATACACCTCCTCCATCTGGCCCCCTGTGACGCAGGGAAGAGGTCATTGCCCGTGCTACATCTGGAAGGTCTGTAATGCCAAAACCTGACTTTCTCACTATGAGGCCCGCTATTCCACACATAATCCTTCCATGTAATTACAAGTTCTTCATCAATTCATGGCAGTTTACTCTATCAGGCTGGCAAAAAGTTGTGCAAGCTTCTTGGAAATTACACGACTGTCAAATCGCTCAATCACTAGAGCTCTGCCATTTTGGCCCAATTTTTGGGCCAGTTCCCTGTTCTTGAAAAGAAAATCAAGGGCATCTGTCCAATCGTCCTGTGACTTGGGGCCAAGCCCGACTTCCTTCATGGAAAGAACATCCCTGTTCATTCCAACCGGTGATGCAACCACTGGTATCCCACATGCCATATACTGTAACATCTTGAAGCTGCATTTTCCCCTGGTCCATTCGTCGTCTGCAAGGGGCATTATTCCCACATCCATTGACTGTATGGCTTCTACTTCCATATCCTCAGACCACTGCACGAAGTGGACCTTTTCAGAAGGAAGTGAATCAAAAGAGGGCATGGTGTTTGAGACCACCAGCAGTCTGGTATCGGTATATCTTTTCAAGAAATTTCCTAGGGCCTTTTGGATTTCATAGAGATATACCAGGTTCCCAGAGGTTCCTATCCACCCGACAGTGAAGCGCCTTGGTCTTAGTTGCGGAGTTGTCTTCCTCAGGGGTACAAACTTTGTGGTATCCACTCCTGTTGGAACTACGCTGACCCGCGGGTTGTATTTCGAGAACCAATCGGCAAGATAATTGTTGCCTGCAATAATGATCGAGGCCTCTTTTACAAGGAAACAGTTGTCCTTTGCCAGGCCTTTGTTTGTGAGCCATATGGCATCGTCCACGTCTAAGGCAAAAGGAATCCTGACAAATTTTTCCATGCTGAGAAACCCAGGTATCATCTCCCTTTGTAGCCAAGCTATCTGGAACATGTAAGAACTCAAAGCATGGGAGAGCCGTTCGGCAAATGTTCCAGGCAAGAGGGCAAGCCCTAGGGGCTTTCGCAAAATACCAGGCCAAGACTGAAAAGAAGGAGGCAAGACACATTTGGGGAAGAATTCGGTCACCTCTATTCCACGTCTTGCAAGATAGGGGATGTTTTGTCGTACCCGATATCTGGCAGACGGTACGGCTCTACCTTGTGTGAATGCAGCGATCTTCATTTATCCTTTGGGTCTAGCCCAGACTGTCATGCGCCCTGTTTGTCCCAAGAGACCGAGGATGAGTCCAAGGGGATAGAGGGCGGCGTTCAGAAGACCAGCCTTTTCCGGCAGTTTTATAAGCGCCTCTGCCATTTTTTCATATTTATAGTCTTGCATCAGGTGCCCCAGGCTTGCAAACAGATTGGTCAATGTCCTGTGGTGATGAATTTTTTTCATTTCCCAGCCAGCCTTATCAAGTACCAAGCCAATGGTTTTAGGTGTAAAGTGATAGAGGTGACAAGGCAATTGTAGTGCATACCATCTGTCCTTGAAGATGGTAAATTCAAAGGATCCGGCATTTGGTACCGAGATTACCAGCCAGCCATCTGGCTTGATCCAGCTTCTCAATTTTTTCAATGCCAGGATTGGCTCGTGGAGATGTTCCAAGACCATCCAGCCCACTATCAAATCGAAAGTAGAGGCAGGAGCAGGGGCCTTTTCCACAGGACCTCGAAAGATTTTGTAGCCAAGCCTTGCAGCCGCCTCTGCTGCCGAAGGCGAAAACTCGATTCCCTCGACTGTCCATCCTCTTACAGCCATTTTGTGGAGAAAGGCGCCTGATGCACAGCCGATTTCAAGCATCCGTCCAGGTGGCATCTTTGGAAGCCTAGTGGTGTTGAACTCCAGCACTCTGGTATAAATCGGCCTGAGCACCTTCTTGATCCATTCCTTTTCTTGGGAGCTGTTTGTAGAAACCCTGGTGCCCAGATAAGGCCCATAGTCCTCGGGATAGTAAAGGCCAATGGAATCCTGTGTGGGGCGGGGGTTGGTTCGCATCAGGCCACAACTTTTGCAGCGAACCACTGCGAATCGTCCTGGTAGTGCGTGGATACGATCTCTGCCAACCAAAACGGGTTCATCGTCCCTTGGACATCCGAGTGGACATCCAGTGTCTTCAAGAATCACTTTGTTCATTCGTCAGATACCGTCTTCTAAACACATAGAATTGCAACAGGAAGTTGGCAAGATAATACACGCTGGTTACCAAGGCCAATCCCGTGGTCTTCCAATAGAAGAATCCTGCCACCTTGCATGGTATATAGATGGTGTAGGTTACCATGGAAATCTTAGTTGGAGTCTTGGTATCGCCACAGGCATAAAATGCAACAGATGAGATTTGCCCAAGGAGCCCGCCAAGCAGGAAACCTCCAAGGGTCACGAGTATCCACCATAGCTCTACCACATTGTCAGGCGAAAACTTGCCCATGACCACGAAGAGCATGAGCAGGTGCTTGCCAAAGAGGGCAACTATCAAAAGGGCTACAAGTCCCAGCGAGCAGACTATTGTAAGCCTTGAAAAATAGAGCCTCTTCAGTGGAGAGAGGGCCTTTTTTGAATAGAGGTTGCTTATTTGAGGGACAGTCGGGGCAGCTATGGCCTTGTTCAGTACTTGGCAGAATGCCCCGTAGATTTGTTGAGCAAAATAGTATAGTGAAAGGTTCCCGCTAGGCGCCATTGAAAGCAGCATACGCTCCACCAGCGGATCTGTCTTATAATAGGTGGTGCCTGCTAGGAGAGGGACGAGGCGTTTCCATGTTTGTCTTATGATTGGTGTGTCAAAGCGGGGCATTCTTGGCGTTCCCATGCCTGGGAGCAGTAGGATCGTCTGCATGACGAGTCTGAAAAGAGAAAGCCAGGCAGCAGCTAGAATTCCGAATCTTGGAAGGCTCCAGACTAGAAGAACAAGGGAGGTCAAGGCCGAGACCATGGGCACGAATTCCGCCCAGACGAATTTTTGCCTGGCATGGTAGGATGCCCATTGAACGGCATTTACAGCGGACAAGACCAGAGCAAACAACTGGATGCGTGTCAATTTTATGGCGAGTTTCAGGGTAGGACCCTTGAACCCAGGAAACATGACAGGGACCCAGAATCTTGCCAGCAAAAAGAGCATCGTTGTCAAGGCGGAAAAGAGCATAAACACCACGAAGAAAATGGTCCAAGCGTCTTGACTGATCTTTTCTTCAGGCTGTATAGCCAGAACAGGAACCAAGACGTGCATGAGAGAACTGCTTACCATGGTGAGAATAAGCTGGGGCACTGTAAAGCTGGCAAAAAAGGCGTCGGTTTCAGCTCCTGCCCCAAGGGTACCCAGCACGAACCATTGAAAGAAAAAGGCGGCAACTATGGATGTGGCAGAGAATAAGGAGAGAAATAGTCCCTGTTTCAAATGATGATTCAATGTCCTATTGCCCCTGGCATGTCGAGTTTCTCCATTGAATCTGTAGATTAGCACAAAATACTACAGTCTTCCTATGAAAATACCTTCCCTAAGCGCCTTTTGCCATCCATACTATTTTGTATATCGTTTTTTTTGATGAACTTATAAAGCGCCATCTATCTTATATACCGACTGCTGAAGCAGTTGCTAGCCTCTCTTCTTGCACTACCTATTGGTAAAAAGATGGAGTATCTCGAAATAAAATTTTTGTTTTTAGAGGCAGCTTGAGATTCCAAAAAGATTAGCAGAAGCAGGCAAGAAAAATGTTAAAAGTTGTATAGGGGACCGAACAGTTCAAGTTTGTAGAGATGTTCTGCATTCTAAGGCCTTTTTTAGGGTCATCTTATCTGCATACTTCAGGTCTGTGCCCATAGGAATACCACAGGCAATCCTGGTAACCTGAACGTCTTTGTCCTTTAGGGTGTCTATTAGATAACTTGCTGTGGCCTCACCTGCTGCTGTGCTGCTAGTGGCAATAATTACTTCTTTTATGGATTCTTTTTCTATTCTGTCTATCAGCTCTTTTATTTTCAATTCATCTGGACCTATACCCTCCCTTGGGGAAAGCACTCCCTGCAATACGTGATAGAGTCCTTTGTAAGAACCAGTTTTTTCTATAGCCACCACATCGCCTGGTTCTTCTACCACACATACAATGTCTTGATTGCGCTCAGAAGCCTGGCAAATCTTGCAGGGATCCTCCTGTGAGAATGTAAAACAGCGGGAACATATGCCAATCTTGTCATGTAGCTCTATAATAGAAGTGCCTAGCTCCCTTGCAACAGAATGTGGCCAGCGCAAGATCTGGAGCGCCATTCTCGTTGCGCTCTTTTCACCCACTCCTGGGAAACGCATAAGGTTCTTTATCAGCCTTTCAAGGGCTGGGGGAATGGCCTGTACCACTAAGCGTTCACCTAAAAAAGTCCTGGCATCTTTAGTCCACCGGTGAGCTTGGCCATTTCTGTCTCCACCATTTCTTTTGAACGAGCAAGGGCCTCGTTTACTGCTGCAACTATCAAATCTTGAAGCATTTCCACATCATCTGGGTCAACCACCTCTTTTTCAATAGTCAGCGAAACAATCTCTGGCTTGCCATTTGCCACAGCCTTGACCATGCCTCCACCAACACTGACTTCTATAGTCTTTTTGGCAAGCTCTTCTTGGGTTTTAGCTATTTTATTCTGAAGGATTTGGGCCTGACGCATCATCTCTTTCATGTTTGGATTCATATTTCCAGCTCCTTTTTCTTTTTCTTCCCATTATAAATGGTAACACCACTAATTCTTGCTTGAAAGATGTTTATCGTCTCTTGAACCAGGGGATTTTTAAGAAGTTCATTCCTTGGATTTGACCTCGGGATAGAATCGTTTTCATTATTTGTTATGCAAGAAGAGCCATTATCAACTTCGTCTTGCATCTCAAAGACTATCTGGAGAGAGTTTCTGAAAAAGCGCGATGCAAGGGTGTTTATCTGGTTGGCCTTGTCTTTAGAGCACAACATTTCTCCCTTGAAATCCCTGGAACACAAGACTTTCAAACATCCCTTTTTTTGAGTCTTTACTTCGATACAAGAGGCGAGGATAGCCCCAAGTCCAGGATCATTTTCTTCTACAAAGCTTACAAACTGTGGCCACAAAGATTCGTAGCCTGCCTGAGAGCCATCTTCTGGATCTAGGTTTTCATCTTGTTGAGCACCCGATGATGTATTTTGTTCTTTTGAATCTAAATGACTCTCTTTATCAAGCACTAGCCTTTCAAGGCTATCCAATACCTCTTCTATTTCTATGAATTGCCCAAGACTACATATTTTCATAAAGAGGATTTCTAGGCTAATCCGCGGAGTAAGGCTCCTGTGGATTTCATCCAAATTTTCAGAGACCATATCCATGGCCTGCAAAATGGCAAAAAAGGGAATCTCAGAAAAATCCTGCAACAACTTCTTGATACGCTCGGATGAAAGCCTGGTCAAAGAACAGGCAGCCTTCCTGTTCACACTTTTTATTACTGCAAGGTCTCTCAAAAACTTCAGCAGGTCTTGAACAAGTCTTTGCAGATCCACTCCTAGGCCATAAACCCGGCCCAAGATATTCAGGGCCCTTTCAATATCAGATCTCAGCAAGGCCTTGGCAAGCCCTTCTATGGTGTCAATGCCTGCAATGCCAAGGGCTTGGCACACTTCCTCGTAATTCCTGGCACCATAGGCAACTATCTGGTCTAGAAGACTCAGGCTGTCTCTAACGCTTCCCTTGGCCTGACAGGCAAGGAGAAGGGTTACTTCTTTTGGAAGGCCTAGCCCTTCCCTTTCAACTATGTTGTTAAGATGCTTCTGCAAGACCGATTCTGAAAGGCGCCTAAACTCATAATGTTGACACCGGGAACGAATGGTTTCCGGAATTTTTCTCGGCTCTGTTGTGGCGAATATGAAATATGCATGTGCAGGAGGCTCTTCAAGAGTCTTAAGAAGGGCGTTGAAGGCTTCATTAGTAAGCATATGCACTTCGTCAATTATATATATTCTATATCTGCATAATACAGGCTGAAAACGGATTTCTTCTCTGAGCTGCCTTATTTCATCGATACCCCTGTTTGATGCCCCATCTATTTCGTTTACATCTACACAACTTCCAGCAGTAATCTGTTTGCAAATGTCGCAATCGTTGCACGGGTTTGAAGCCGGGCCTTTATCACAATTTAGGGACTTGGCAAGTATCCTTGCAACAGAGGTCTTGCCAACGCCTCTGGGACCGCTAAATATCAAGGCATGGGCTACCCTGTCAGAGGATAAGGCATTTTGCAGGGCCCTTGTTACATGACTCTGGCCAATAACCTCTTCAAAAGACTGAGGCCTCCATTTTCGAGCCAGTACCAAATAAGACATGACTAGGGATGAATTAATAAAAAAGATGATAGCCAGGCACCCCTGCGGCACACGAAGGGTCCCACTACCGTTGCTTCCTTCCGGACCTGGCGGGGTTCGCGGGATTTCGTTGCGCAGGACCCGGCTATCAAAAGGTATCCAGTTTGTGGCGGAGAGGGAGGGATTCGAACCCTCGGTGCGCTGTTAACGCACACACGATTTCCAATCGTGCCCCTTCGGCCGCTCGGGCACCTCTCCATAAACATATTCAAAATAGGTTCACTCTTATACACTTTCAAGGCCCATTGAGTCAACAAAATAAAATGAGTGGCGGAGAGGGTGGGATTCGAACCCACGGTACGCCTTTTGGGCGTACAGACGATTTCGAGTCGTCCCCGTTATGACCGCTTCGGTACCTCTCCACCGCGGTAGAAACAACATTATGTAGTGCAAGTTTCAACAAGAAGATAGCAAATGAGAGGATTTAAGGCAAGAAAGGCAATGACTGCCTAAATAACCTTTTCAATCTCGTCTTTTTAAAATAGGATTAGCTCTCTGATGCTTGCCAAGTGCAGGCAATCCCTATCAAAAGCAAGGAGGAAAAAGATTGAGCGAAGTCATAAACAAGGAACTTTTAGACATAATTGCCTGTCCAAAGTGCAAAGGTGACGTCTCGCTCAGTAAAAAGGGCGATGCTCTAATTTGCCATAAATGTTCTTTGGTCTATGAGATCAGAGAAGGCATCCCCGTCATGCTTATTGACGAGGCCATAACCTTGAAAGAGTATCAAGCGAAAAAAGATGAATAACGACACTGTAAGGCAGCGGCTCCTTCAGGCTGTGGAGGCCTTTGCTGCCAGAAAGATACTGGTAATTGGAGACATAATGCTGGATCAGTTCGTTTGGGGAGAAGTCAGCAGGATCTCTCCCGAAGCCCCGGTGCCAGTAGTTCAGGTTGAGAAGGAGTCTTTTTTGCTTGGTGGCGCTGCAAATGTGGCGAACAACCTCAGAAGCCTTGACGCTAAAGTCTATTTGTCTGGTGTTATCGGCAGTGATGGATTTGGTCAAACCGTGCATTCTCTTTGTGCTCAAAAGAAAATTGATACCTCCGCACTGATTACAGACCACAACAGGCCAACAACCTTGAAAACAAGGATTGTAGCAAGGGGGCAACAGGTGGTGCGGGTCGACCGGGAAAGACCTGCACCTCTGGATTCCGACACTGCAACCGCTATAAAGCACAGCCTGACAAAAGCCCTTGCCAACTGTGATGCTGTGATTGTTTCGGATTATAATAAGGGAGTGATCTGTAAAGCAATCATGGATCTCATCGTAGGCCTTGCCAAAGAGAACGCCATACCGACCTTGGTGGACCCGAAACCTGTAAATGCATCTCTTTATAGGGGAGTCAATGTCATAACCCCAAATCTCAAAGAGGCAGAAGATATTGCTGCATTGCATGCCCAAAGCGATACAGATCTTGAAAGGTCCGCCAGAACAATGGCCGAAAGACTAGAACTTGAGATAGTGCTTATTACAAGGGGGGCAGAGGGAATGGCCCTTTGGCAACAAGACAAGGGGCTCTTCACGATTCCTACCATGGCCAGAGAGGTATTTGACGTTACAGGAGCAGGAGATACGGTCATAAGCCTTATGGCATTGGGGCTTGTAAGTGGTTTGTCTCCCTGTGAATCGGCTCTTATAGCTAATCTTGCCGCAGGCATTGTGGTTGGCAAGATAGGAACTGCAACAGTAACCAGGGAAGAACTTGAACAGGCCATCGCACAGGTAGCTATTGATTCCCTGTATACCTAAAAAATGGCAAGAAAAGATTTAAAAACACCGTCTAAGGCGCTACTTGTATCTGGAATCATTTATTCGCCAGAGGTGGAGTTGAATGATATACTGTCTACCCTTAATGCCACCTTTGGGGATATTCTTTTAAAGGCAGGTCCTGTGGATTTTACATGGACTAGATACTACGAAAGAGAGATGGGACAAGGACTCAAACGATATTTTGTGGCCTTTGATGAACTTGTGAATCAAGACAGTTTGCCGTTTGTCAAGCTTAAGGCAATGGCTCTAGAAGATAACTGGACGCTAAAAGGTGGGCGCAGGGTAAACATTGATCCTGGGATACTCACTCTAGAAAGGCTTGTTCTTGCAACCACCAAGAACTTTACGCACAGGGTTTATCTTGGGCATGGCATATATGCAGACCTGACACTTGTATATCAAAAGGGAAATTTTTCTGTGCTTCCATGGACTTATCCTGACTATCGTTCACAGTTTGCCATGGATTTTTTAACAAGGGCCAGAAAGAAATACCTTGCAACAATAAAAAGAGAAAGGGGTTAAATCGTGCTTAGGAGCATGACTACATTTGCCAAAAAAGAGGCCTCTGGGCCAGACTGGAGCCTTAGCCTAGAATTAAAATCAGTAAACTCAAGATATTTTGATTTTCACTTAAAGGCATCAAGAGAATTTGTGGCCCTTGAAGATCGCATCAGAAGACTCTTAAAAGAAAAATTAGTCAGGGGAAGGGTTGATCTATTTATCCAGTACGAGTCTTTTGATGAAATACCTGTCTCCTTTGAGCCAAAGCCGGCTATGGCCAGGGGTTATTTGGAGGCTGTACATAAACTTGCCAAGGATGTAAATCTAGAACCTGATTTAAAGATGCCAGAGTTGCTTATGCTTTTGCGCGATGTTGTAGTTGCCAAGGAAGAGCAGATGGATATAGATACCTTATGGAACCGCTTAAGGCCTCCCCTTGAAGACTTAGTGGAGGCAGCCCTTGAAATGTCTCAAAAGGAGGGCAAAGCTACAGAGAAGGATATTATTAAAAGGATCCAGCACATAGAGGAACTGGCAGGAAAAATAGAGACTAGGGCGAGACAAAATCTAAAGGAACAACAGGAAAGGCTAAAAGAGAGGATACTTTCCAGGTTGAAGGAGTTGCCTCTTGATGAGCAAAGGCTTATACAAGAAGCGGCAATTATGGCTGATAGGCTTGATATCAACGAAGAGCTTGTCCGCCTTGGGAGTCATATTAGCCAGTTTTATAAATATCTTGAAATTGACGAACAAATAGGAAGGAAATTGGATTTTTTGCTTCAAGAGATATTCAGGGAGGTAAACACAATAGCTTCCAAGTCTTCGGATTCTTCAATCTCGCATTTGGTGGTTGAAATGAAGTCAGAGATTGAAAAAATCCGTGAGCAGTTACAAAATATTGTGTAGCAGGAAAAAAGGGGTAATATGATTTATTAAAATTTTGTAAGCACGAATTTTTATGCACACATTCACAAACAAGAGGTAAATTATTATGAGCTGTAAATGTAAACTCTTGAATATAGGCTTTGGCAATACAGTGGTAGCAGAGCGAGTGGTAGCCATAGTGAATCCCTCATCCGCTCCAATGAAAAGGCTTAGAGAAGAGGCAAAACAAAACAGTAAGCTAATAGATGCCACCCAAGGCAGACGCACCAGGTCAATAGTCATAACGGACTCGAATCATGTCATCCTCTCTGCGATTCAGGCCGAGACCATTTCCCAAAGGCTAAGCTCGGATTTGCTCAGCAAGGCCGAGGAATCTGATTAAGCAGGCGGATTCCAAATGGACAGAGGGGATCTATTTATTATTTCAGCCCCTTCTGGGACTGGCAAGACAACATTGTGTTCTATGGTGATCGAGGAACTAGAAAATATTTCCTTTTCTGTCTCTCATACTACCAGATCCCCGCGTCCAGGAGAGGTAAACGGGAAGGACTATTACTTTATATCTGAGCAGGAGTTTGAACGGCTAGTGGCTGAAGACGCCTTTTTGGAATGGGCCAGAGTGCATGGTAACTTTTATGGCACCCACAGAGGGTATGTCATGGAAAAACTGGCTCAAGGCGTTGATGTAATACTGGATATAGATGTACAGGGTGCCAAACAGGTCAAAAAAAAACTGCCAAGTGCCATAACCATATTTATTTTGCCTCCATCATGGCAGGCCCTTGAAGAGCGGCTACTAAAACGGGGCAGCGAAGATATGGAGAAGATAAAACTAAGACTCCAAAATGCCATGAAGGAAATAGAAGAGGTGACAAATTACCACTATGCTGTGGTAAATGATCAGCTTCTAAAGGCCCTGCAAGAATTGAAAACAATAATATTGGCTGAAAGGAGCAAAACGAGAAGGGTTTTGGCAAGCAGAATAGACATGGCTGCCCTAAAACCGAGGCCGGATTCCTGGGTCCTTTCTTAGGCGGAGATACAGTTGCCAGATTACCTCCTGATATGGGGCATACATCCGGTAGAAGAGGCTATTAAGACAAGACCTGAATTTGTAAAACAGATAGAAATTCTGCCTAGTTTTGGCCGCAAGAAAAGCCAAAGGGGTCTTTTGGAGCTTCTCTACAACCAAGGTCTGCAAGCCTCCCGGAGGGCTGACTTTCACAAATATAATCTGCCAAAGGGGGCTGTACACCAGGGTGTATGTGCCAAGGTAAAAGTCTTTTGGGAGACAAGCCTCGAAGAGATAATAAGGCGCTGCTTATCTTTGGGCCAGAGCATTGTAGCTTGCGACCAAATAGAAGATCCGCAAAATCTTGGGGCCCTTATTAGAGCTGCTGTTGCCTTTGAAGTATCTGGCATTGTAATACCTAAAAGACAAAATGCCTCTATCAACGGGACAGTGGTAAAGGCATCATCTGGTGCAGTATTTCACGCCCAAATATGCACCAAAGGCCTTGCTGTGGCCATTAAGGCAATAAAGCAAGAGAGGATTCCAATAGTTGGCTTGGATTCCCGTGGAGCTATACCGATCTATAAACTTGATATAAAAGGGCCAGTATGTCTAATATTAGGGTCGGAATCCAAGGGGATACGAAAAAATATACGCAAAATGACAGATGTTCTAGGAGTGATACCAATAAACCCTGTCTTAGATTCCCTAAATGTATCAAATGCAGCATCTGTTGCCCTTTATGAATTCAAGAGGAAAAAGCTCTGTGACTAAATGGGCTGGCTAGAATTTTACCGTACAGTTACAACTCCTATAGGTCTAGTTGTCATACCTGTCATACGTTTTTTTGAAAAGAGATCCAGCGATCCCTCTGCATGGCGTCAAAGAAGAGGGCTTCTTCCTGAAACTGTATTAAAACAGGCTCCTTTTGACCTATGGATACATGGTGCATCTGTTGGAGAGATGACGGCAGTCAAGGCAATAGTAGACCAGATTATGAAAATGAGACCTTCTACCAAGGTGTTGGTTTCCTCCTTCACTCCGGCAGGCGTACTTCAGGCCCGAAAAATTTTTGCCCACAATATCCCGACGATACACCTTCCTATTGATTATCCAAAGGCTACACGATTGGTATCGTCTGCACTTTCACCAAAGGTTTTCTGCACAGTAGAAACAGAACTATGGCCCAATCTCCTCCTTAGCCTTAGAGAGACGGGAAGCAGGCTTTTACTGTTAAACGGTAGGATTTCTGGACGTTCCTTTAACTCCTATAAAAGGATTCGTTTCCTCTTGAAGGAGCTGCTTGGTTCCTTTGATTTTATCTGCACAATTACGAACGCGGACAGGGAGAGGCTAATTTGTCTTGGTGCAAAGACAAAAAGACTCAAGATATGTGGAAATGCAAAATATGAAGATATGCTTATTAAGGCAGATCCCCAAAAGGCTAAGGCCGTTGGTCAAAAACTAGGACTTGCGCAGATTGACAGACCTGTCATAGTGGCAGGGAGTATCAGGGCCAATGAATATAGAGATGTATACCAGGCCAGTATACGTTTAAGGCGGGACGGCCTGGAGCCATTTATCGTACTTGTTCCAAGGCATCTTGAAAGGACAAAACAAATAAAGGCGTACCTGGAGGCCAAAGGGGAAACTTTTCAACTGTCCAGTCAAGTCTTATCAAGCAGACTTCCAACAATTGCCTACAAAAACTGTTCTTTTCTGATAATTGATCAAATTGGTTTGTTGTTTTGGCTTTACCATTACTGCCATGTAGCCTTTGTAGGAGGGTCTATCGCACCCCTTGGCGGCCAGAATATAATGGAGCCTGCAGCTTGGGGGAAACCAGTAATTTTTGGTCCCTTCGTAGACAACTTCCAGGAAGCTGCAGACTTGCTTATTCAGCAAGGGGGTGGCCGGATGGTTAGAAATAGCGATGATCTCTACCTGGAATTAAAAAGAATTTTAGTTAATCAAAACCTTCGTAAAGGGGCTGGCAAGATGGCAAAAAAAACTCTAGAGATGTTGGGCAAAGGGGCGGCTTCTATCCAGGCCCAAAAGATATTGGAATTCCTTTGTGAATGAAATTCATGAATGGTAAGGGCTTCTAACGGATTTTCTGCCAGAAACCCTTACTTTTTAAGGAACCTGGTCCATGACTGTTTAAAGAGCTGATTGTATCGGCTAGGAGCGGTCCAGATTAATGTTTCCCTGGGGCAAGGGGTTTCCCCCTTCGTTCATAAGTAATATACGCCTCTAGGGCTATCATCTTGGGATCATCTAGTTTGAGCGGTTCTCCTTCAAGGGGATTTTGTATGCACCAGTTGATCATGTCTCTAAGTGCGACCACCTTGCCAATCTGTTTCTGGAATTTGGGATAGGTCTCCGGGTGAGTATTTGAGGCATTTGGATGACACATGTCGCAGGAAACCTTGTTGGTTCCAAGGGCACTGTGAAATAACCTGTCTCCCTCTTTTACAACGGTCATAAATTCCTTATTCCATTTTTCCAGGTCCTTCTGGGTGAATTCATCTGAAATGGCCAAATTGCCAATTCCAATAAAGAATACCAAGCTGATTAATGATAGTAGTTTTTTCATGTCTATTGTCTCCTTTTAATAGTGTTGCTGAGGTGGAATCCGCCTTTCAGGATTTTGGTATTCGATATCAACTGGGTAACCGAGTTTTTTATCGTATCTGATTACACGATCCCTGTTCTCCCACAGCTTGTAATGATTGGTTACCCGGCCATCTTCAAGGTTAAGGACAGACCAGCCTGTTGCATCCCTCTCATGGAAAGGATCGGCCCTGTTCATAAACACAGTAATCTTGGGAACTAGGTTGGGTTTCTGGATATAGCTTGGTGGATAGGGCCATGGCCAAGCCGTAGACATCATTGCCTGAAAGGTGATATTACCTATCTGATTATAAAGAATCTGGTGTACGTGGCCATGAAGGACAGTGACCTTTTCAAAGGGCTGAAGTAACGCCTGCACCTTTTCTGCATCATCTGTCCAGAAGTTCCAGGGTTTGAAAATCTTGTAGAGAGGTGAATGAGACATGACTACTACCGGCGTCTCCTTAGATATTTTAGACAGGTCCTTTCTCAACCATTCGAGCTGTGTGTTTCCTACCATGAACGGGGAACCTTCTGGATTGTCAAGGCGCGCCATGTTGTTCATCCGTTCTTCAGGGCTTTTCCATCTATTCATCCAGGTGTTGTAGGTGAGTATCGAATTGAGCACCACGAAGTGGATGCCCTTATGATTAAAGCTGTAGGTGGTCTTTGAAATCTTGTCTTCCCAGAACCTTCCAAGGTCAAGATAATAGTCGTGCTCACCTATGACCCATCTTATCGGGTGTCTGAGCCTCGACATGATCTCAAGCCCATGTTCAAGCTCTTCCCTTTTGCCAAGCTGTGCAAGATCTCCTCCATATACTACAAAGTCCGGTTTCGGAGACATAAAGTTGCACTCAGTAACTGCTCTTTTTAGACCCTTGTCAAAATTTCTGACAAATTCGGTACCCTTGATATGGGTGAGATGGGAATCCGAGATATAGGCAAGGGTGAAATTTTGGCGATCGTTCTTCCCCCATGAAAATTCCACCAGGCCTAGGGGCAGGCTCGCTGCTGCGGCAACGGCTGCCCCTGCTTTTATAAATCCCCTTCGTGTAATTTTTTTCTTCACTGCTTCCTCCTTTTATTTGTTGTTTTTAAGCAATGTTTGATATGCTGGGCTGGTTAAGGCCTTGAGAAATTCAAGCAGATCAAGCTTTTCTTGTTCTGTAAGATTGAGTGGCCTTATTCCGCTGTCCAGCATCGGGTTATCCTCACCGCCCTGATCGTAAAGTTCAATAACCTCTTCCAGGGTTTCTATGCTTCCGTCATGCATATAAGGGCCTGTCACAGCCACGTTTCTTAGCGTAGGGGTCTTAAATCTGCCAATGTCTTCTATATCCATGGTTACTGCAAAACGCCCCAGCTCTGAAATTTCCTGTTTTTCAAGAACTTTTTCATCTAAGGCCAGTCCTTTGGATTTTGCCTTTCTGATTTTTTCCACTATTGCCATGAGTTTTGGCTCGATCCTGAAAAATCCCACCCCAAGATTGTGAAATTTGTTGTCTGTAAATATTGCGCTTGTCTGGCTGATTGTATGACAATCCTGGCATCTTGCCTTGGTGCGGAAAATGTCGAGTCCGCGGATTGCTGCCTTTGACATTGCATCCTTTTCTCTGCCATACATGTATCTATCAAAGGGGGAATCTCCAGAAATCACGGTCCTCTCAAAGGAGGCTATGGCCTTTACAACATGGTTTATGTTGATATCAGCAGTTTTTACCCCAAAGGCCTTGTTAAAAAGCGAGGGGTATTCATGGTCTTTTGTTATTATTTCAATTATTGGCGAAAAGTCTTTAAGGCCGTGTTCTACCGGATTTATAAAAGGGCCCTTTGCCTGTTCTTCCAAGGTTTCTACTCTCCCGTCCCAAAATTGGGAGGTGTAATAGGCTGAATTTATTACTGTAGGTGAATTTCTTGTCCCTTTTTTCTTTTGAATTCCTCGGGCCACAGGACGACCATCTGTAAACGCCTTTTGGGGATCATGGCAGGTGGCGCAGCTCACAGTGGAATCAGCGCTAAACCTCTTGTCCTCAAAAAGACGCTTCCCCAGTATTATTTTGGCTGGGTTCTGCTGATTGTCTGCAGGTATGGGAACCGGTGGCAGCCCTAAAGGGGTGTCGTGTCCTCCCGCAAGCGTTATTCCTGCAACGGACAAGACAATCAAGACAACAAAAAACACAGTGATTTTTTTCATAAATACTTTCCTCCTTTTAACAATGATGTTTTATGCCAATCAAGGGCGTTGCTAATAATAGAAACTAAGTCCATTTTTCAAGTAGTTTAGATTTAAAACTAATTCAGAATAATTCTTTAAATTGATGCAAAAAATTTTATTTGTCATTTTCCATTTTTTTTAAGGCATTCTTTGCAGACGCCCCTAATTTCCACCACTTGATCAACCACTTTGCCATAGTTCGCTAACTCCTTTGGAAGAGGAATCGTATCAAATTCTGGCCATTTAAAATCTATTATTTTTTTACATATCTTACAAACAAAGTGATGATGCATGGATAAGTCTGGCTCAAACCTGATGTAATCAAAGACCTGAACCCGCCTGATAAGGCCCAGCTGCTCAAGAGTCGATAAGGTTCTGTAAACTGTATCAAGGGAAATGGTGGGCGCATCCTCTTTTAAGCGTTCGTATAAAACTTCGGCTGAAGGGTGATCCTTTGCATCCATTATAGCATTGTATATCATGATTCTTTGATGAGTCAGCCTGAGACCTGCCTCTTCAAAGACTTTTCTCAACTCCTCGATAGACAGCCTATCGGCAACTTTTTTAATTTTGTTTTCTGCCATTTTCATTGGAAATATTAATTCATAATCATTCTTATTTAAGAAGAACACAAAACGATATCTTTTGCAAGGGGAAAACCGGCTTTTTTTGGGGTTTAAAAATTATCTACAGATCTGATAGCAGGGACATTAGATCTTCCTTTAAGATCCGTTCTTTTCAAAAAGCTTTCTAATCAATGCCAACGCCTCTTTTTTGCTGGATATCTTTCCTTCAACCTGGGCATCCTTAACAGCTTGCAGGGCCATACCAACAACAGGGCCTGGACCAACTCCTAAAATCTCCATAACATCGTTTCCCCTAACAAGAGGGGGACTGCCTTCTATAGGTTTCAGACTCTTGAGATAAAAAGAATGAATCTTATCAAAAAGGAGGCTTATCTCTTCATCTAGACCCTTTGGCTTCATCGGTCCACACCCTGCCATGCTGTCTGCCATGGCGAGGAGAAACAGAGCTGGATAGTCTTGGCCTATATTCTCGAGAAGCCGACGCATGGCCCTTTTGGTAGGACCAGATTTCCGAAGGTCGTTAAGCAGGTGAAATGGGCGCATGTGAAGTCTGACAAGGCGGGAAACAAACTCTTGTTTCGATTTTGACCACCTTAAGCGTTTGGCCACATCTCTTGCCATTAGTGCCCCAGCCCTGTCATGTTCATAAAAGGTGACCCTTCCGTCTTCCTTAATTCCCTTTTTGACAGGTTTGCCAAAGTCGTGCATGAAGGCGGCCCATTTGACCCAAGGCACTTTCTTTTTATTCTTTTCTATCCATTCCTTAAGGGGCTTGCAGTTTGCAAACTTTACACAAGGATCTTTTACAAGAAGATCTATAGAAGATAGGGTCTCAAAGAGGTGTCCAAGCACATCCAGGTGATGGAAACCCGGTTGTTCCACTCCATCCATGATAAGGGTTTCTGGAACGATGACTTTTAGCAATCCAGAGCTGTACAAATTTTTTAATGTGGGACCTGCATGATGGGATGCCATGATCTGGTCAAGTTCTGCGCTTATCCTCTCAGGCGCACAACGAGTGATCTCTTTTGCTAACTCTTCGATCCACGTTACAGTCTGCGGATCTATGCAAAACCCAAGTATTGCACTGAATCGAAAGGCCCTCAGGAGTCGCAGCGGATCCCTTTGCAAGTTGGTCCTTGAAATGGCCTTAACGGTACCAGTAGCAATGTCTCTAACCCCATTAAAGGGATCTATCAAAAGGGGAGGGAGCAACTCTTTGGGAAAGACAAGCCCTTGGCCAGTCTGCTTCAGATCTGTCAAGATATCGGTCAGGCGGACAGCCATGGCATTTATTGTGAAATCTCTATGACAGAGGTCCTCCTCAATTGAACTTGCCCCTCTACGGTATTGGCTGAAATCAAAGGTATATCCTTCAACCACTACCCTAGCCACCTGAAACTCTTCATCTAACATAACAAAGGTGCCAGAAGAAACCGTAGCCATCTTCCTTGCCAAAAAGATGGCATCCTTATTAAGAACAAGGTCAACGTCCTTGACCGAACGCCTTAAAAGCCAATCCCTGACAGGGCCTCCAGCAATAAAAATTTCATAGATTCCTCGGAAGTTCGCCACTTTTTTTAAAAAATCGGCAGGGTCCAATATAAACCTCCTATTTAAAAAATAGATAGCAGGCAAGACCAAAGAGTACTAAAGCAAAAATCTTTCTGAACTGCCCTGTGGATACATGCTCAAGCAACTGGGCTCCTAGCTGGGCTCCTGCTAATCCCCCAAGTCCCAAGAGCAATCCGGTTTTGACATCCACATTATGGAGCTTGCCATGGGCCAAGAGGGCCGATCCGCTAATGACAAGTATGGTAACGAAGCTCGTACCAACTGCCTTTTGGGCATCGTATCCCATAAATAACAGTATGGGCACAACCAAAAATCCTCCCCCAAGGCCTGTAAAAGATGCCCCAATTCCTATGGCAGTCCCAAAAAACAAAAGCGTAGCCCAATTCATAAATCAACCTCATATGTCATGGAATCTTTTATTTATATTGCAAAAAGGGCGTACCAGCTTTATATTTGCCCAAAAAATAATTCTGTGGAGTAAGAGATATGCAGTGTACTACCAACAGGCCGGGAGATGAATGCAAATTTATGGGAAAAAAAGGGTGCACTTTTATTGGTGGCGCTTGTTTCCAGATAATTGAAAAATGTGAAGGATGCAACAAAATTGTTGAAACTGCTGCTGGACGTTTTTGTGCCGTATTTCCTCATCCAGAGATGAAGTGGAAAAGAGGAGTGTGCAACTTTGCAAGCCATGTGAAACCGGAGATAAAACAGGATGCCTCTGGAAAAGCGATAAATCCACTAAAGGCGGCAAAGAGGGCATCAAGGGGTCGCTAGTTTTTCAAGTTGGAAAAATCAAAGGAGGGGCCGTATTGCCCCTCCTTTTTATTTAAAAAGCCTTCTTAGATCTAACTTCTTCTTTAAGAGTCCTTGCTGAAACATCACCTTATAGGTTTGGGTCCATGCATCTTTATCAATAAAACCCACAGGGCGTTGTCCGTGAAAGGTTACCAGGTCTGCGGTAACCTCAAGTTGACGCAGAATGGTGGCTATAGATAGGGTTTTTTCGTAACGGCTCAAAATAGTTGCCATTTCGTTACGATTGTTTGGAGAAATGGCCTGCTTCCAGCCATCTATTATACATTTGGTAAAGGCCTCTACGGTGTCTGGATATCTTTGAGCGAATTTTTTTGATGTGATCAAGGAGTTGGCGACAAAGCTTATGCCATAGAGGGACGGATCCAAAAAACCCGGACGATCGTTCATTGCCTCCATCTTTTCTGAAAGGGTTATGCCTTGCGTATTTCTATAACAAGGCCAAAGGTCCACTTGACCACGCCAAAAGGGTGTATAGTCATAGGTAATGGCATATATATGGAGTCTGTCTGGATCAAGTCCAAGGCTTTTGACAAGTGCCATAAATATGGCCTCATCATTACCACCGTATGTTATTCCCACTGTAAGTCTTTGGAGGGCTTTTTTAAGCTGGATGCTATTCAGTCCCTCTAGGTCAACCCGGGACTTCATATATATCCACTGAAGCGGATTTATTTGGAAGATCTGGGCAAGGACCAGTACATCTGCACCGCGGGAGATAGCCCGCAGGACCTGATCAGCAGAAGCTACTCCAAACTGTGCCCTTCCAAGTTCTATTTCTTCTATGGCATCTTGTTCTGCTCCACCTTCTTTTACTTGAACCAAAAGACCCCTGGCCTTAAAAAGCCCCTTTTCCTTAGCCCAGAGGTCACCGGCAGTGCTGGCATTATAAAGCCATTTGAGGCGGTAGGTTATCTTACGGCCGCTAAAAGCTTTAGAGCCGCCTTTATTGGCATTTGGCTGTTGACAACCCGTCAACCCTAGGGCAAAGATCAAACATGTCAACAACCAAAAACAAAGACAACGGGGCACAACAGTTCTACTCCAATTTCGCCTTTTTAAACCCCCTTGGTATCTGAAAGGCAGAAGCAGGGATGGTCTCTTCTTTTACAGAAACAACCTCTTGATAGCTCCCTTGCATATTCATGTTAAGGCTACTTGGATAATGTATCTGTTTTACTATTTCACCCCTTTTCTGGAGTTTCTCTTCCATCTTCATAAGCTCAGCCATATTGGAATTGCCAAAGATGTTTAGCTGACTGGATATATTAGACATGGCCTTTTCAAACTTATCTATTTTGTCTCTATCCAACTCCTTGAGGATTTTGTCTCTCAGCTGCTTGGAAACCCAATATTCTGCAATTTTTTTATTCCCTTGAGTTATTGCAAAATGTTCGGCATCATAACCGGCAATCCTTTGCTTATCTGCCAATTTTTTAAGTTGAAGCCTTTTTTTGCCTTTCTGGGACATCCCCATCATCTTTTCCAACATGGCCCTCTGCTCAGGATTAAGTCCCTCCAAATGGGCCTTGAGCCTGTTCATGCCCTTCTGCATCTGATTCAGCATTTCATCCAATGTGGTAACAGAATATTCCCTCTTTTGGGGGTCTACCAGTGTCACTGTGCCAGTTTTTAAGTCCACAATGGTATAACTTCCATCAGGCTCTACAGTCTTTACCTTATTACTCTTAAAATATCCCACCATTTTGGTGGCCTTGTTTTTGTCTGGATTTATGCCAGGGCTGTGAATTCTTTCTATGACAAGACCTGCCATGGCCTGGGAATAGAAAAATAATATTGCAATAGCCGTTGCAAGTGCGATACTAGACAACCTGTTTTTGTTAGTCATAACCTACTCCTCCATGGCCTTTTTAATCTTTGTAAAATCTAGTTTTTTGGCAAAGTCATATAGGATGTCTTTAGATTTAAGCCCGCTTCCACTGATAGTTATAAGCATGCGATTTTGCAAGACTATCTGTATCTTGCCCGATTTATCCTGAGTGTTCCATTCCTCTATCCCTTTCTCTCCGTTTATTGAAACAAGCCTTCCGCCTCCCATTATCATAGGATTTGAAAGAAGCATCATGACGCTGGAAAGGAGGGGAGAGTCTGTAATCATCTCGATGCGTATCCTCTGGTGGTCTCCTGATGAATAATCTCTTGAGACAGTGATACCACCACCCATAATATTCCCTGGGGCCCTAGAACCTTCTACTTGACCTGCATTCCAACCTGCAGGGGCTTCAGGGAAAAGGGATTTGAACCTGTCAAGCTGTTTATCTTGGATAAGCCCTATTGCAAAGTTGAGTTCTGTGACCGCTTTATAATATTTCCCCTGCTTATAAAGGGTCTTGGCCTTTTCCAAGCTCTCTATTACTGAGTCCCCAAAGGCTGGTGTTGACAAAAGAAAAATCACCAAAATTATCCCCAAAAATCGCATAATTCCCTCCTTTAACTCCTTTTTATTTTTAGCAAAAGGTGCTATATAAAAAATTTTCTTTTCGCTAGCAGACAGAACTATAAAAGAACAGCCGGATCAAAATTAACATGAACCATGACATGAACACAAGAAAAGCCTTTGAATACCTTGCTAAAACATACGCCCGCTTTCCAGTGGTTATACAAAAAGGCCAGGGGGTCTATGTGTGGGATGACAGTGGCAAAAGATATATAGATTTCACTTCAGGGATTGCAGTTTGCAGCCTCGGACATTGCAATCCTGCTATAACCGGTGCAGTAAAAAGACAGACAGACAGGTTGTTTCATATTTCCAATCTCTATTGGACTGTTCCACAGGCTAAACTCGCCAGGCTTATCTGTGAAAATTCTTTTGGGGAACAGGTGTTTTTCTGCAATTCTGGTGCTGAAGCAGTAGAAGCAGCCATCAAACTTGCAAGAAAGTTTGGACATGAAACCAAAGGACCAGACTGCTACGAAATAGTATGTCTCGAGGGTTCTTTTCACGGAAGAACCTTGGCCACTATAACGGCAACAGGCCAGCCGGTCTATCAACGCGGATTCGAACCGCTTCCAGACGGTTTTACCCATATTCCTCCAAACGATATCAGGGCCCTAGAGTTAGCAGTGAGCGAACGGACTGCTGCTATACTTTTGGAACCTATTCTCGGTGAAGGAGGGGTAAAGATATTGGATGATGACTTTTTAAAGGCGGCAAGACAAGCTGCCCTAGAGCTTGGAAGCCTTCTCATTTTTGACGAAATCCAAGTTGGAATGGGACGAACAGGTACCCTTTTCGCCTATCAACAAACTGGTGTAGAACCTGATGTAATGTGTCTTGCAAAGGCACTTGCAAATGGTCTGCCCATCGGTGCTATGGTGGCCAGGGAAGAGGTTATGAAACACCTTGGTCCAGGCAGCCATGCCTCTACCTTTGGCGGTAACCCCATTGCCTGTGCTGCAGGGATTGAAGTTTTAAAGATACTCTTGAATACCGATATCTTGAAAAAGGTCAACGAGATTGGCCTGTACATGTTGAATCAACTACAAAAGCTTGCCCAAAACTGGCCAGAGGTCCTTGAAGTACGTGGCAGGGGACTTATTCAGGCAATTGAGTTCAGAAGGCCTGTTCCTGGCCTTGCCAGCTTTTTGCTTGAAAGGGGATTTCTTGTACTAGTTGCTCATGACCGTCTACTAAGGTTATTGCCGCCTTTTCTTGTAGAAAAAAGGCATGTGGATCAGTTGCTTGCAGCAATCAACGATTTTAAAAGGCAGACCTCTTGAAACCAACAGGTCTAAAGATTTGGAGTAAAAAATGGATAAAGGTGTAAGACATTATCTTCAGGTAGCAGATCTTAAAAGAAAAACGCTCATTCACCTCATAAACAGGGCAATGGAGCTGAAAGAGCTGCAAAGGCAAGGCGTATCTTACAGTCCAGCCAAGGGAAAAGTCCTTGGAATGATTTTTGAGAAGGCCTCAACCCGTACGAGGGTATCTTTTGAGGCAGCCATGTTTCAGCTTGGCGGTGATGTGTCATTCATGGCCAAGAAAGACCTGCAGCTAGACCGGGGAGAACCGCTAAAAGACACCGCAAGGGTCCTTTCGCGTTATCTGGATTGCATGGTCGTTAGGACCTACGGACAAGCAATGGTTGAGGAATTGGCACATTGGTCTGATATTCCTATAATAAATGGCCTTACAGACTCTCATCATCCATGCCAGATATTGTCAGATCTGATGACTGTTATGGAAAAAAAGGGCAAGGATCTCTCTTCACTCAAGATAACGTGGCTGGGAGATGGAAACAATATGGCGCAATCTTGGATACAGGCAGCAGCCAGGATCGGCTTTCCTCTTTATCTCGCCTGCCCTGAAGGATATGATCCAGATCAGGAAATAATGACAAGGGCAAAAGAAGAGACAAGCTTTCCTCTAGAGCTGGTTCGGGATCCTGTAGAGGCGGTCAGGGATGCCGATGTTATCAATACAGATGTATGGGCCAGTATGGGGCAGGAGCACGAGGCTGAAAAGAGAAAGAGGATATTCAGGCCTTTCCAGCTCAACCAAGAGTTGCTGAGATATGCAAGGCCAGACTGTATAGTTCTTCACTGTCTACCTGCTTATAGGGGTCAAGAAATTACAGATGATGTCCTTGAAGGACCACAATCTGTAGTCTGGGATCAAGCAGAAAACAAGATGCACCTGCATAAATCGGTGCTTGAATGGGCCATGCAACTTAAGGATTAGGGGGCACTTATGAACGACAAGACCGATATCAAAAAGATTGTGCTTGCTTATTCCGGAGGGCTTGATACATCGGTGATACTCAAGTGGTTGCAGACAAGATACGATTGTCCTGTGGTTGCGTATGCGGCAGATATAGGTCAAAACGAAGACTGGGAGGCTGTAAGGCAAAAGGCTATAGCCACTGGAGCAAGTAAGGTTTATATCCAAGACCTGAAAGAAGAGTTTGTCAGGGACTTTTGTTTCCCTATGTTTAGGGCAAACGCCATATACGAAGGTGTTTACCTTCTTGGTACCTCTATTGCCCGCCCCCTTATCGCCAAAGAACAGATCGAAATAGCTCGCAAGGAGGGAGCAGACGCAGTCAGTCATGGCGCAACCGGCAAAGGCAACGATCAAGTGCGTTTCGAGCTCACCTACATGGCCCTTGAACCGTCCATCAAGATTATAGCCCCGTGGCGTCAGTGGGATCTAAATTCCCGCACCAAACTTATAGATTTCGCCAACAAGCATGGCATCCCTGTTCCTGTCACTAAAAAGAAACCCTACAGTATGGACGCAAATATGCTTCATATAAGTTACGAAGGCGGTATCTTGGAAGATCCTTGGGCAGAACCACCAAAAGATATGTTTACCTGGACAGTGAGTCCTGAAGATGCCCCAGACAAACCGACTTATATTGAGATAGATTTTGAAAATGGGGATCCGGTGGCCCTTGATAATAATCCCTTGACGCCTGCCCAGATACTTGCAACCTTGAACGAGATAGGGGCAGCTAACGGTGTCGGTAGGGTTGATCTTGTAGAAAATCGCTTTGTGGGCATGAAATCTCGCGGGGTTTATGAAACTCCTGGAGGCACCATAATACGCACTGCCCATATGGCCCTTGAATCCATAACCTTGGATAGGGAGGTGATGCATATAAGAGACGGGCTTGTTCCAAAATATTCAGAACTTATCTATTACGGTTTCTGGTATGCGCCAGAGCGTGAAATGTTGCAGGCAATGATAGATGAGACTCAGAAAAGAGTGACCGGGACGGTTCGTCTTAAAATATATAAAGGCAACTGCATGGTTGTAGGCAGAAAATCACCTTACAGTCTATATACTCCTGAATTTGCTACCTTTGAAGAAGATGAGGTGTACAGCCAAAAGGATGCAGAAGGCTTTATAAGGCTGCAAGGACTCCGACTACGGATAAGATCCATGCTGCAAAAAGATAACAATCAATAGGGGGACGATTTGGAGCAACTGGAGAACACGGAAAGACGCAGATTTTTAAGGGTTCCCTTTGAGACCGAAACGGTGATAAGGGATCTTGAAAGCGGTAGGGTAACCAGTTCTGTTCAATCAAAAAACATTTCGCTAAAAGGAATGTACTGTTTTACAAAGGAACCCTTTGCCCCCGATACACCTTGCTCTATAGAGCTTCGACTGACTGGGACAAGTTCCAAGTTATGGCTTAACATAAAAGGCCATGTTGTTCGTAACGATGAATATGGCATGGCTATTTCCTTTGACTCAATGGATCTTGACGTCTTTATCCACTTGAAAAACATCTTATATTACAACTCAGGAGATCCTGACAGGATTGACCAAGAAGTCAAACAATTTAATGTCAATGTGCAAATGGAGAAAAAATGAAAAAAAGACAAATATATTACTACAGCAACATGAGTCCCTTTGCTGTCCTTGGCCTGGCCTTATTGGTGCTCGGGGCCTTTTTCCTGACCCTTCCCATTTTTATTGCAGCCTTTGTAATCTTTGGGGCCATTGGTTCATACATGGCGTGGCGTCTGACCAGGGCCATCAAAAAGGCAGAAGAAGAGATGCTAAAGCGTCAGCAACAGACTATGGCTTCCGAGTTTCAGGAAGACATCATAATAGACATAACTCCAGGCCCAGAGGATAGACGATCTATTGAACATGGAAGGTTTTGATCCTGTAGCAACTTCCCTAAAGCTGGAATTAAAGCCTCCAAAGCTAGGAGATAACCGCAGTCCAGAGAAGAGGCTCAGGGATGGCCTTGTCCAGGAGCTGGGACAAGGCCCATTTCATCTGCCTATTCATATAGCAAGGTCACTTCCGGGTATATTATCTGCAGCGGATTACAAGATCCAGGTGGTTGTTGTCAAAGATGTTTGTGGCTGGAGAATTTGCAGTTGTGAGCCGCAATCCGAGTCCGTTAAGGTGCTTGGGCTTGCTGTCGATCTTGGCTCAACTTCGGTGGTATTTTATCTTGTTGATTTGCATACAGGTGAAATCATTCAAACCCTTTCAAAAGAGAATCCTCAGAGGATTCATGGAGAAGATATTCTAGACAGGATAATCTTTGCTCAAAGAGGCGGGCTTCAGAGGCTCCATAAAGAGGTTCTGGAACTTTTTAACAAAAGCGCAAGCCAGATGTGCACACAGGCCGGAGCAGATACGACCGAGATATTTTTTATGACGGTTGCAGGCAATACCACCATGTGCCATTTTTTCTTGGCCCTAGATCCCAGCCATATATGCAAGGAACCTTATATCCCGGCAGCAAACAAGTTTGATCTGCTGTCTCCACAGGACCTTGGATTGAATATAAATCCAAGTGCCTCTATCTATGTGTTGCCAAATGTGGGCTCATACTTCGGCGGAGACCTCATTGCAGGCATACTTGCATCTGGTATGGCTGAAAGAGAAGAGATCTCCATGCTGGTGGATGTAGGCACCAATGCTGAAGTAGTCCTTGGAAACAAAGACTGGTTAGTAGCATGTGCCGGGGCAGCAGGCCCTGCTCTTGAAGGAGGCATACTGTCATGCGGTATGAGAGCGCAGCCAGGCGCTATAGAAAGGGTGGAAATATCCCCGTCCGATTTGTCTGCTAAGATAAAAACCATTGGGAATCAACCTCCTAACGGGCTGTGTGGTTCTGGGATTATTGACCTGTTGGCCTCCATGTTTGAAGCAGGCCTTGTGGACCAGACAGGCAAGCTATTGGTAGAGAGGGCTCCTTCCAGAATGATCAAGGTAGACCATGAGTGGGCGTATATTGTGGCTCCTGAAACCGAAACAGCTAACGGCAAGCCAGTGTATATTACCCAGAGCGATATCAAAAATCTTATCCGCTCAAAAGGTGCCATGTATACTATCTTGAATGTGGTGATACAAAGTGTCGGCATCACCTTTGAAGACATCGAAAATTTTTATGTTGCAGGTGCCTTTGGCAACTATATAGATGCCCAGAGGGCCATAACCATTGGCATGCTTCCTGATATCCCCTTAAAAAAATTCAAACCTCTAGGAAACTCTGCTGGACAGGGGGCAATTAGGGTCCTATTAGAAAAAGATTCGCTTGGGAAGATGGACAGAATCTGCGAAAAAATAACCTATCTTGAGATGAATGTGAGGGGGGATTTCATGAATCAGCTCACAGGTGCCCTTTTTCTTCCTCATACTGATCTCAGCCGTTTCCCCAGTGTTACCAAAAGACTGGAA
This sequence comes from uncultured Desulfobacterales bacterium, assembly GCA_964573805.1. Classification (GTDB taxonomy): domain Bacteria; phylum Desulfobacterota; class Dissulfuribacteria; order Dissulfuribacterales; family QOAL01; genus JAADCZ01. The sequence goes on from CAZNKP010000020.1 coordinate 43,741, forward strand.
TTGACCTGAGTTAACGTTTTGCAAAAGCTGGAGAATCTCTTTTGATGGATCTAATTTTCATAGGAATGGGCGGCTTCTTGGGTGCCATATCCCGGTACTTGACAGCATCGTTGATGCATAGACTATTTGGCATAGGCTTTCCATATGGAACCCTATTTGTAAATGTGCTTGGCACCTTTATCCTTTGCACATTTCTTCCTCTGAGTCTTGAAATCTATCAAATACCAGCGGAGCTTAGGGCTGCAGTTACAGTTGGGTTTTGTGGAGCATTTACCACATTTTCTACCTTCAGCTTTGAGACACTGTCCCTTTTGCAAGATGGCTATAACACTGTGGCCTTTCTTAATATCTTTGGAAACCTGTTTTTGTGTTTGCTGGCTGGCTGGCTGGGATTTATGGTCAGCCGCCTTTTAGGATAAAAGGAGACCTGCTATGCCTACCACACGCCTTGAGGGAGACCAGATGTGCATGCGCATCTATATAGGAGAAAAGGACAAATGCAGGGGCAAGCCTCTCTACAGGGCCATTTTGGACTATCTAAAGGAGAGCGATATTGCGGGTGCCACTGTTTACAGGGCCATGGCTGGCTATGGTCCCAACAGTTATTTTAGGACAGTAAATTTACTCTCCCTCTCTACCGACCTGCCTGTAGTAGTGGAAGTTGTGGATGACCCGATAAAAATAGAAAAGGTCCTTCTTGAATTGGACAAGATGATTCCAGCAGGGATGATAACATTACAAAACGTCCATGTACTTACCTACAAGAAGAGTTGATTCGTTGGCCAGGAGGTAACAGGATGAACGGGGCTTTTTCATTCCTTGTAAGCATGGATGAGAGACTGGCCAGAAACCTCAAAATTTTTGGCATCGTGCTATGTATTATAGGGCTTATAGGGATAATTGCACCCAAGATCATGGCGGTAGCAGTATCAATTGTCATAGCCTTTATGTTGATTTTTACAGGATTAGTGCTTTGTTTCTTTAGTTACATTACAGGTCAAAAGAAAAAAATGGCGTGGATTAAGGCAGTTAGCCCCTTGGCTCTTGGTCTTTTTATAATTTTAAAGCCCTTTGCCCTTATCGTTGTGCTTGGTTTTGCCATCTTTATATATTTTATCCTGGAAGGAGTCACAAGTATGACCCTTGCCTTAGAGCTTAAGCCTTGGTCTGGATGGAGGCTTTTATTCATTAACGGCGTATTTTCCCTTGCCCTAGCAGGTCTTTTTATACTTTTCTGGCCTTACAGTACCCACTGGTATCTGGGATGGATGGTAGGAATTAGCCTGATTTTAAACGGGATTTTTTTTATAGCACTTTCTAAGGGCGTACAAATAGACCAATAATTTCAACTTCAGTCTCCTGATTTTATAAGGAACAATGAAGGCGGGAGTATCCCGCCTTCATTAAGGTTGCAGGGAGTGCTGCTTACTGAATTAAGGTATTACAAACCTCTGTAAGTTAATAGTGGTGGAGCCTACAGTAACCGTAGCGTGATTTGCATCAGTGAAATTAATGTTGATCGTACCACCTTCGCCAGGAATTACTGTAGGAGGAGAGGTAAATGGACAACCTACACACTGCCCATTCATCCAACCATCCAAAGAACCTGTATAAGTCGTTGCTCCGTCGGCAAATGGAGCGCTAGAAGTCCACCAACGAGGGCTGTGATCATCACGGTAGTTGTACCATACCATTGCCATCTTTCCACCTCTTGCATCAAGATAGAAGCCCATACCGTTGTAGTTAGGATCATACCACCAACCAGTAAGATTCCTTGAGTCCTTGTCTCCTGGTGCAAAGTCCTTCATAAAGGAGCTGAAATTATGAGACACCATCTTGTCTCCTATGGTTGCTGTAAAATTTATAAGATCGTTGGAGCCCTTGTTGAATACCATGCTAATAGAGCCTACTACTTCACTAGTTGGAGGAGAGTATGGCTCTTTTCCCCAAGCCCAACCTGTGAACTTCCAGAGCTGGCCCACGTATGCAGTTTCATTGACCAAGGATCCGCCTGAAGCGTACCATGTTGTCCTGCCGTTTTCATCATATACAAACCAGGCCAGGAAGAGCTTATTGTTTTCCTGGATTTCAACTGCCATGCCTGTTCCTGGCTGGGAGGGATCATACCACCAACCAGTGAAACGCTGTCTGGTCTCTTCCATAGGATCAGAGACCGCTTCGGTGGTGAATGTGTTATCCTCTCCCTCTACAGATCCACCTGCATTTTCTGCAACAAGGCGGAAATGATAGGTGGTTCCAGGTTGCAGGTCATTTACAGTTGCATTTACGCTGATTTCAGATGACCCGTCTCCTGCAGCAAACCATGGGGTGGTGTTTCCATAATTAGTATCTGTGCCATATTCAAAGCGGTATTTTGTCTCTGCCCCCTGGGGGTTTAGGGTTCCTGTAAGAACGGCCGTACGGGCAGTGACTTGCTCTGCAGAGCCTGTAGAGGCAACCGGTGCAGTTACACTTATGGCCGTAGTAGTGAACGTTCTGTCTGAACCCATGGATGTGCCTGTAGGATTTACTGCAACCAGTCTGTAATGGTAGGTAGTGCCAGGCGTAAGGTTGGCGATAATCTCATCTACAGTCTTGCTTGTTTTGTCAGAACCGGCGTCCCTGTCTGGTGTTACATTTCCGTAGCTTGTGGAAGTGCCCCACTCAAAATGATAGGTAGTGGCCTGGCCATTTGGATTTACAGAACCTCTCAATTTAGCGCTGGTCTGGGTAACATCCTGAGCAGAAAGGGTAGATACCGTTGGCTTCTCAGGGACATCGATTTCTGCATAATAAATATCCCAATCTGATCCATTCTTGGCCTGCCATAGGATTGCTCCGTTATCCAAAGACACCTGCTTATCGTCGATATTGTTGACAGTAACTCGGGTTATCTTTTCACCATCCCAATAATAGATTTCATAGTCAGAGCCATCATATCCCTGCCAGGCTATCTTGCCATTCCAAAGGGAGGGATATGTATCATCTTTGTCATTGTTGGTTATCTGAATTACCTGGGAGCCGTTCCAGTAGTAGATCTCCCAATCGTTACCATCGTATCCCTGCCAAGCTATCTTACCGTCATAGAGACTGGGGTATTTATCGTCGTTGCCGTTGTTTGTAAGTTGCCGCTTGGTGTTACCGTCCCAGTAATATATCTCATAATCGTTACCATCGTTTCCATACCAGGCAACTGTTTCACCAAATAGGGAAGGCGAATAATCATTTCTACTATTGTTGCTAACATTGGCTTCAAAGGCCCCTTTTTTGACTATGATTTCATAGTCATGCCCGTCATATTTAGAATAGGCGATATTATCCTGATAAAGACTAGGTTTTTGGGCATTGTAATCTATCCAAGATGTTGAGTTTCCGTCCCACAATCCTATTGCGTCGGTGTCATAAAAATTCAAGCCTAAATCTAGTGAATAATTTCCCCAAAAGGCAACCTTTTGGCCAAATGAGGATAGAGATTTAAGAGACGAGTCATTTGCAAAAAAAAGTTCAGCAGGGCGGTTGCTTAATGGATCAAATACCTTTTGGGCTGTTGACAGATCATTACTGGTATCCCACATGTATACACCATCACCTACTTTGTACCAAACGGCGTAACCGTTACGCAAAGAAGGGAAAATGTCGTTCTTGTTATCATCTGTAACATGCGAGATAATCACCGTATTAACAATTACTTGAAAGTTTGGAATTATAATAGCGTAAGAAGGACCATATGCCCAAACAGAATTTGAGTAAAAAAAGACAGCAAACAAAACAACCCAGTAAGATCGATTAATCAATCTGGCTAAAACACTCCTCATAAAAAAACCTCCTTTCGTTACGCATTTTTTGTAGTTCTTGTTGGAAATATGTTCCCTGTACCAAATAAAAAGTTCAAAAAATTGTTAAAAATAAAAGTAATAAATAAAAAGACAGATAGGCCAAAGGGCATTTTTTACATAATATAAATTTTGTCGACATATTAATCCAAGGACCTTAAAAATAACCTGCTTACTTGGTACATACCAAGCCCTCGCACTCGGAAACGAGACATTTACGCACCTTCAAGGCCAACTCTAGAGGATTAAAAGGCTTTTTAATAAGCCTTAGACCGTTACCATTGGAGTTTTTTAAAGACTCGGAAAGGTCTGATATGGATGTGTAACCGCTGCAAAAGAGTATCTTTGCATTGGGATCAAACTCCATAATTTTCTTCGCAGATTCTATTCCATCCATTTCTGGCATAAGTACATCCATGATAACCAAATCTATGTTAGGATAACCTTCTCTATATGCCTCAATGGCTTCCCGGCCGTTTGAGACTGTAACGATTTTGTAGCCGTAAGGCCGAAGAATTTCTTTTGCCAGAGCCCGTAACATTTCCTCATCATCAACGATGAGAATGGTTTCTTTCCCCTTTAGAGATTCATGCCCGCAAGCTGAGCGGTTTGCAGCGGCCCTCTTGTCTGACGTAGGGAAATAAAGCTCAAATGTTGTCCCTAATCCTACTTGACTTTTGACATCTACCGCTCCGCCAATCCTTTCCATTATTCCATAAACCATGGCCAATCCTAAACCGGAGCCCTTACCAACTTCCTTGGTAGTAAAAAAAGGATCAAAAATCCTCTCCAAGATTTCAGGAGCTATTCCACTTCCTGTATCAATGACACTGACTTTTAGGAAACTGTTTCCAGTTATTCGCTTTCGAATGGCAAAAGGCAATACAGAATAGGAAATCTGCTCAAGCACAACCGTGATCTTCCCGCCCCTGGGCATGGCATCCCTGGCGTTGATACATAAGTTTGTAATAATCTGTTGGAATTGACTGGCACTGCAGGTGATATCTGGACATGCATTAGGCATTTTGACCTCTATCAGTATGTTTTTGGGAAAAGAACTCTTTATTAGTGCGATGGTTTCATCTAAAACAGTACTTGGCGAGCATACATCATCATCTTGTAGGCCAGCGTCCCTGCTAAAGACCAACATCTTTTTGACTAGATCAGCAGCCCTGAGACTAGATTTTTCTATGATTTCAGTGAATCGTGCAAGGTCGGGCATGTCTTTGGTCTTTTCTTTCATAAGGCTCGTAAAACCCAAGATGCCAGTCAGTATGTTATTAAAGTCGTGGGCTATACCACCTGCCATTGTCCCTATGGATTCCAGCTTTTGGGCCTGCAGCAACTTTCGTTCTAATTCTTTCTGATGGGTAAGGTCCGTTATCAGGGCCAAGCATCCCTGCATAGAATCGTCATTTTCATTGGTAATTGGTACACTGCTAATCAATGCAGGAACCACCGTGCTCCTATCCAGCGAACAGAGCACTAACTCCTCCTTGGCCTGCTGTCCCTGATAGTTGGCCATCATAAGAGAAACCAGTCTTTTCCGATCTTCTTCCTCAGGAACCAGGTTATATATATTTACTCCATTGAGGCCCTCTGCTCTCATAAGTTCGTTCATTTTCCTATTTGAGAAAAGGATGGAACCACCCTCATTCATAATGAGAATGCCCTCGTTTATATTTTCAACGATCTGGCGATACTTCTTCTCTGAAGTTTCTATGCGTTTATAAAGACTTGCATTTTCTATAGCCATTGCTATGTGGTTGGCAAAACTGGTTAGAAAATCCCGGTCAATATCCTTTATAAACTCTTTGTTCGCCGCATTATCTCCAACCAGTATTCCAATTACTTCGCCTCTAACAGTAAGGGGAACTATTACAAACGCCTTGGGCTTAAAGGCTCTGAGCAAGGGATTACGCCTATTGAGCGTAATGCTGTCCACGTCGTCAACGAGTATTGGTCTTTGAGATTGGGCTGCCCGTGCAATGATGTTGTTCTTTTTATCTATCGGAATATAATATTTTTTTAATCTGTTTAAGGTTGACTCTTCTATTCCAGCTGCATGGATAAGGCTCAGTCTTTTCCCTTCTGCATCTACCAAAAACACTCCAGCCCTGTCTAGCTTTGCTATCACCATCATTCTTTTCAGTACCTTATCCAACAGCTCCGTAAGATCCAGGGTTGAAAGTATAGCCGTGCTAGTTTCATATAGTGCGGAAAGCTGGTCTATTTTGGCATTTAATTCCTTATTGAGGGCGTGAATCTTTTCGTACTTTTGTTGAAGAATCTCTTTGTCGTGCTCTAGCTCCTGAATAGACTCTTTTGCTATCTTCCAAGGTGCTATTATTTGGAAAAACTTATGTTTTAACAAAGACTTGGCCTTCCAAGAGAGATGATATTCGCAGTAGGGATCTCCCTTGAAAAAACACCTTTCCTCGCGTACGGTACATGACCTGCCACCCCATATAGTCGGAATTGCAGAGTATATTCCTTGATTAAAAAGACAAAAATCTCTAGTCAGCTTTAAGTCTTTGTGCCAGTGGAGCTGTAATATGGCATTGTCTTTATTTATGTTCACCAAGTGTATGGTTTTTGTTTTGTTGAATTTATCGTTTACCTTCTGGGCATATCTCAGGATCTTGCTTGGTTTCCCAAAGGCGTATATTAGGATCTTTTGGACATAGCCAAAGCGTCTTCTTATTATTGAATCGTATCCTATTTTGTAGGCTATATTTTTGTCATTGGTTATCTTTTGGGCATTTTTATAAAGCCTGACAAGGACTTCTGAAGATACCCAATTATTTGGATCAGTTAGGAATTCCTTTTTGTTTTCTATTTCAGGAAGTTCGTCATCTAATCCTTCAAAGAGTTCATGAACCCTGTCAGGTTGATTTTCTTCGATATATCGGATAATTGCCTCGGTATTAAGACAACTGTTTGTCTTTTTCATTCTTCTTATAAGACCAATTCCAATCAAGTGGTTCAAAAATCAACATCACCTTTAACAAAGCTAAAAGGATTTGATTTTTGAATTTTTTCTATTAACTATTATAATAAAAATGGTTTTACATATAAAGGTAGTCCTTTTGTGTATTTCTGGCATCTTTTATGCTCTTATAATATCGGAGGTGGTTATATGACATAAAACAACTCCCAACCCTTTTTATCTAGAAACAAGAAACAGGCGCTCAGACAATAATAAAAGAGGAGGAGAAGACGATGAGACGTCCTGTCACCTTTAAAAAGCTGGGTATTAGCCAGTTTTTCCAGCTCCCATTTAATGTTTATCTGGCAAAGGCCATGCCTATACCTCTTTTGAGATGTTATATGTATTTTTGGGGGCTTTTGTATGTGCTTTTCCAAATCCGAATGTTTTTAAACATAGCAACATGTTTAAGCCTCATTTACAGATCCCGTCCCTTCGATTACAAATTCATCGTTTATCTTCTAAGATCTCTTTTCGGCGTTTTTGAGCATTACTTTGAAAAAATGGTAATGGCCTATAAGGAGCTAGACGAGCTCCAAAACTATTTAGAGCAGAGACTGATAATCTGTAACAAGGATCTCCTTGATAGGCTAGCCAGAAAAGGTAAGGGCGCACTTTTAGTAACTGGACACTTCGGCTCGGTAGAGTACCTTCCGTTATCCTTGGCCATGCATGGATACAAGGTATCTATGATATGTAAGTTTAAGACCCAAACATTAAAGGAGGCCCTAACAGAAAAGGCTGCCTGTTTTGGTGTACAGCTTATCGATGCTAATGAGCCAGGTGTTGCTTTTAAGGCCGTAAGGGCAATAAAGGAAGGAAGGTTTCTGATAACCGAATGTGATGAATTTTCGGAGTGGCGATTCCACAGGACGCACAGGGTATCTGTACTTGGATTGTTACTCCCCCAAGATAGGACCTTGGACTTCTTTTTCAAAAAGGCCAAGGCACCTGCGTTCTTAACTCTCATGAAACGAGAAAATGGCAGAATAAAAATGATGGTGGAATTTTTGGCTGATGGAAGCAGAGATGAGAGTGTTGCTGCCGTTGCATGGAGAAAAATGGAAACATTTATTTTAAACTATCCATTCCAGTGGTATCAGATCAAAGGGGCTTCCAAATTCCTATTGGAGAATGCACTTGAGCCACATGTTGATAATAAAAAAGGCCAAGATATTTCAGGTAAGGATTCCGTTCTCAGTCCAAGTTACTCATAATCTTGCCAAAAGGCAGGAGAGTCATGGCTTTTTATTAGAGCTTACAGATAAAGACGGACTTAGAGGATACGGTGAAGGTACGCCCAGATCTTATGTCACAGGGGAGGCCTTTGAAGAGACAAAAAAGGTTCTCAATCAGATTGCTGGGGAGCTTGTTGGTTACCAAGCAGAAAACGAAGGCATTTTCCTGCATTTTTTAGAACAACTAAAGGAAGACGACAGGTTAGCATCATATCCTTCAGCACTTTGTTGCCTTGAGCTGGCCCTTTTGGATCTCTATTGCAAAAGAATCAGTATCCCCATATGGAAACTCGTAGTGGACAAGCCAGCTACTGATACCATCTCTTATTCCTCTATCCTTCCACTTCTTTCCTCAATGCAGCGCAAGTCCATTCTCAGGCTTACAAAGCAGTTCCAGATACGCCAAATAAAAACAAAGGCCACCTCAATTGGTGATACCTTAAAGGTTGTGACTGAAATACAAAACACTCTAGGGGCTGATGCTGATATTCGGATTGACGCAAACGGGGCATTCAGCGCTGAACAGGCTATTGGCCTTGCTAGAGAAATAGAGGCGGCAGGGCTTTCCATTTCTAGCCTGGAACAGCCTGTCCCCAAAGAAGATCTGGAGGGCATGAAAGAGGTAGAGAAGGCAACAGGGCTTCCAACTATAGCTGATGAATCCTTTTGCTCTAAAGATGATCTCCAAAGGATAATAGCTAAAAGGAGTTGCAAAGGTCTTAATGTCAGGCTTTCAAAGTGTGGCGGATTATTGAACTGCAAGGATATGGTTGAATGTGCCAGGAATGCCGGTCTATTTTGTCAACTTGGATGCCATGTTGGAGAAACATCTATACTTTATGCAGCTGGTCGTCAACTTGCTGCCATATGTGGACCTTTTAGATATACAGAGGGATGTTATTCAAAATTCCTGTTAAAAGAAGATATTGTCCTAAATCCCCTGGAATTTGGTTTGGAAGGCAAGACAACCATTCCGACTGATCCTGGGCTTGGAGTCAAAATCAAAGAGTCGGCCTTGAGACGTTACTGTCATCCTGTGGCCGAAATATACTGACATATTACAGGCCAACATCAACTTTCAGGGCAGTTATCTGAAAAGGGCTGATTTGAGAAGATTCTATTTAAACGTCCTCTTATCTCGGGATGATATTCAACCCTATTATTGATGTCTCTCAACCCGGGGGGTAACTTTTGCTGCGAACAAATTGTCCTTTTTCTTATTTCCCTGAGATTATCTTGATAAATCCGCTTTCCCCTTTTCATAACCCTGACCAAAAGGGGCTTCGCAGATGGAATATTTTCATCCATAGTTGTTATAACATCCGATTCAAACAGTCCCTTCCTGTCAAAGCATCTGAATACCTGTTTTCTATATGGCAAGGTCTTCTTTCCTGTTGAATACTTCATACGTGGTGCTCTTTCGTATTCAACCATCTTATAGGCGCAATCCAAAAATGGCGCATCGGCTGAGGTGTCTACTAGGGTGCCAACGCCAAAGCCGTCTATAGGTGCACCACTTGCAACTAGGTTATTGATCTTTGTTTCATCCAGTCCCCCAGAGACAAATATCAAAAGCTCATTGCAACCTTCTTGATCAAAGATTTTTCGCACCCGCCTCGAAAGCTCAAACAGGTCACCGCTGTCAATTCGGACGCCTTTGATCCTGATTCCCTTTTTCAAATATTCGTGATAAAGTCTTGTGACCAGCCTGGCACATTTTAGGGTGTCAAAGGTATCGATGAGCAAAATGGCCTTCTGGGGATGCATGTCAATGAAACTTCTAAAGGCCGCCTCTTCTGAACCGTGGGCAAGAACAAACGAATGGGCCATTGTGCCCGTAACAGGAATGCCGTATGCTCTGCCAGCCTCAACTGTGGCAGTGCCACTAAAACCTCCAATGTAACATGCCCGGGAAGCCAAAAGTCCTGCTGAGGCTTCATGGCTGCGCCTTAGTCCAAAATCTAGTAAAGGCTTACCCCTTGCCGCCAGTGTAACCCGTATGGCCTTGCTGGCAATAAGTATCTGAAAATGCAAGATATTGATAATCCGTGTCTCTACAAGCTGTGCCTGTGGAAGTGGAGCTTCTACTCTCAGGATGGGTTCGTTTGCAAAGAAGATGGTTCCTTCTGGCATTGCCCAGACGTCTCCAACAAACGAGAATTTGGCAAGATAATCTAGTAGATCTTGACTGAAACCGATTTCCTTTAGATACGAAAGCTCTTCTATTCCGAAACGCAGGCCTTCTAGATACATCATCACCTGCTCAAGACCTGCTGCTACCAAAAAATTCCGTTTTTCTGGAAGCTTTCTTACAAAAAACTCAAAACTTGCCCATCCATTGAGGCCTCTTTTCACATAGACCTCGATCATAGATAACTGATAGTAATCTAACAAAAGGGGGCAATTCACAGGCCACCTCACGCAAGATGTAGGCCTTTGAGCAATTTGGCTCCCAACTGCTCCATCCTGTTCAAGGCTTCGTTGGCCTTTTTTTCGTCCACTCCTAAGATACAATCGGTAATCACAAACGTGTCCAGACCCAGGTTGATAGCGTCTTTAACTGTTTCAAAAACACAATATTCGGTGGCAAGGCCAGTTACAAATATCCTTTTCACATCCTTTTCCTTAATCATTGTGTATAGATCCGTGCCCTTAAATCCTGAATAGGCCTCTTGTTCCCTGTCGGTAGCCTTTGAAACAACATACGCGCTTGAAGGCACAAAGAGACCAGAGGCAAACATTGCCCCTTTTGTATTCTTGACACAGTGCACAGGCCACATGCCTCCATAATCTTTAAAAGAACAGTGATCCTTTGGATGCCAGTCTCTAGTGAAAAATATAGGAAGCCCCTTTTTATCAAACAAATTAACCATCCTGTTTATTGGCTCTATAAGCCTTCGCCCACCGGTTACGGCCAAAGCGCCTCCATCCATAAAATCTTCCTGCATGTCCACTACTATCAGCCCGCAATATGCATCAAGGGCCACACATAGCTCGTTTCCTGTTTTCTCAACATACATGTTCAAATATCAGCCTGCCGGTGTCTCTTGTATCATATCCTCCCAAGGCTTCTACTGCCTTTTTAAAACATTCTTCCCTTATACATTCGAGGAAAAGTCTTATCGGGTGCTGGCCCATTAATCTTTTTAAGATCAGTATGTCATACCTCTCTTCCACCACTGGAATAAAATCGAGTCCCAGGGCCTTTGCAGCCGACAGTATCCCAAGTCCTGCATCTGCCTTTCCGCTCAGTACACTCACAGCCACTGCCATATGAGTGTATTCTTCATTTTCATATCCTTTGACACGGCTTGGATTCAATCCTGCTTTTGAGAGTTCAAAATCCAACAATACCCTTGTTCCAGAACCAAGCTGTCTGTTTACAAATGTGATATCATGGCGCTCTAGATCTTTTAAAGAAGAGATTCCTTTTGGATTGCCCTTAGGCACCATTAAGCCTTGCTGCCTATACACCAAGTTTATCAAAATGGCCGGTTCGTTTATGTATCTTTTTATATAGCTCACGTTGTAACCACCATCTTCCGGATCAAGGAGATGGGTCCCTGCAATGTGACAAAGCCCCTTTGCAATAGCATGTATTCCTCCAAGGCTGCCCACATGGGTAGAGGCCATCTGAATAGCAGGCGATCTCTTTTTCAACAAGTCTGAAATAATATCAAGGGAGAGATCGTGGCTGCCAATACATATCAGGGTCTTGTCGAGGCTCTGCCATGGTCTTAAAAGCTCAATATCAACCAGGCTCCCCTCTTCAATCCCTTCGGATTCCAAAGGTATCCTTAATATTCCGTTTGCCCTGGTAATAGTTGTAATTGAGCCAGCCCCCTTTTTTATAGGGCTCGCAACAATATGCTCTCCAACCTTGCCGGCAACAACCCGCCTAAACTCTTCGATTCCGGCCCTTGACGGCAAAGATTTTGACAGGATGGCCTTCGTCTTTGAAGGCTTGGGTACATCCTTACCCTGGAGTCTATTCAATAAAGGGGCAACTATTTGCTCAAATGCAATTATGGCAGAGACTGGATAACCAGGAATTCCTATTACGGGTTTGCCTTTCACAATGCCTACAATTGTTGGCTTCCCTGGCATTACAGTAATTCCATGGACAAGGACCTGGCCGAGCCTTTCAAGTATGGATACTGTATAATCTGCTGAACCAGCAGATGAACCAGCATTGACAAGAACTACATGGGCATTGGAATCACAGGCCTTTATAACGGCCTTTTCTATTTCACATGGATCATCTTTCACTATACTTGTTACTTGAGGTATGGCTCCGCATGCTTCTGCAAGAGATGCTAGCACTGCAGAGTTTGACTCTGGAATCTGTCCTGGCTCCGGATTAGCGCCATCTAGGGACTCTAGATCGACTAGTTCCGAACCAGTTGGAATTATAGTTACAACTGGCCGTTTCCACACCTTGACCTTGAGATTCCCGCTGGCTATCAAGCCTCCTATATCATAAGGTGCCAATAAGTGATTGGTGGGAAAGACAAGTTCTGTCGCCACTATGTCTTCGCCAACTTTTCTGACATTTTGCCATGGGAAGACCGGGGTGCGAATTAGGATGTGTTCCCTGGCCCTGTCTATAAGACAGTGCTCGATCATAACCACTGCATTTTTCCCTTCAGGCAGTGGGAATCCTGTGTTTACAGCAAGGGCTTCATTTCCTATCTTTAAGGCAACAGGCTTGTCATCTCTGGCAGAAAAGGTTTGCTCTGCAACAACCGCATATCCGTCCATAGCTGCTGAATGAAATCCTGGAGCGGATATACGGGCAAAAACCGGACATGATGTTACACGTCCAGAAGCTGCCTTGCTGGCTACTTCCTCGTCTCCCACCATGTCTCCAGGGCCAAAGCGATCTAGCAGAAGAGAACGGGCCTGTCCTAATTCCTTCATGTTCAGATAAATTCTTCTTTTCATGGCAGTAGCATCACCTCCGCCTCTTCTCCCTCATGATATCCTTCTCTGTCTCGCGGTATTTTCAACAGCCCTTGGGCAGCGACAAGGGTAGAGATCAGTCCGGACTTGCCATAGATGGGATAGGCCACAGGTAGGTCGACATTGTCCTCCCTTTGCAATCGAACCCTAACGTAGTCTTCCCTCCCTGTGACTGAAGGAAACATCTGGCCGCATATTACATCCTTGAATTCCATGCCTGTGTCAGGGGCCAGTCCCAACATAATGTTAAGCAGGTACTGGACAAATAACAGATACACCACCATACAAGAGGCAGCATGGCCTGGAAGACCAAAAAGGGCCTTATCTCCAAGACGGGAAATGATGGTAGGTTTGCCAGGCCTTATGGCCACTCCATGGACAAGGGGAGGAGAGCCCGAAAGATTCCGAAACACCTTTAAGGTGTAGTCCCTTGCTCCAACAGAGCTTCCACCTGATACAAGAATCACATCAGCCCCAAGCTCCAGGGCTTCCTTGCATCTTTGGTATATTGCATCAAAAGAATCTTTAACTATGCCCAACCTTACAGGGATACCTCCTCCTTGACATACAAGGGCCGACAGGGTTGTTGAGTTGATATCTCTAACTTTTCCAATACTAATGGATTCGTTTTCTGAGACAATTTCATCTCCAGTGCTTATAATGGCCACTTTGGGCCTTTTGATCACCTGCACCTTTGTCACTCCAAGGCCTGCCAAAAGTCCAAGGTCCTGTGGACGAAGCCTTGCCCCTTTTTTTATACATACCTGACCCTTTTGACAATCTTCACCCTTTAATATGACGTTATCATTTGGTGCGGCTGCCTTATATATCTCTATTAGTGATGGATCAATCTCTTTGGTATATTCTACCATGACCACCGCATCTGCTCCCTTTGGCAACATGCCTCCTGTCCATATTCGAACCGCTTCACCCACATCTAAGGGCCCTGCTCCTGGATCTTGACCCATTTGCACCTCACCAATCACCTTTAACAGGGCAGGCTCTGTTTCAGAGGCACCGAATATGTCTTTGGCGCGCACTGCATATCCATCCATTGTGGAACGAGAAAAAGGAGGAAGATCCTCGGGAGATAAAATGTCGCAAGCCACAGTCCTTCCCAGGGCATCTGAAAGGGCCACTTGCTTGTGTGTTAGTTCCGGAAAGGACTGCAAAATTTGCTGTACTTGTGATGTTGTCAAAAGCCTGAAAAAGCCCTTCATGAGCGAGGCTCCCCAAAAATCTGAATTTAGACAACACTCTTGCCCTGTTTCTGGTCAAAGTCAAGAACAAGACTTGAAGGATGAGAAAGAAACCAGTTCTACCGATCCTTACACGATAGTTTGTCAAGACTCAAAGCCGCCAAGTCAGCAATGGATATCTCTTTTAGGTCATCATCAAGGAAAATCTTTACGAGCCTTCTATCCGACAGATTATTAGCTATATCGTCGCACAGTTCCCTGACACCGGAATAACCAAGAGCCAAGATAGCAAGGGCCTTTGATTCGGCATCCCGATCTGATAAGTAACCTTTTAATATCTTCCATGCCTCTATCTCTCTAAAGATTTTCGTCCTGGTCTTGGCAAGCCTATAAAGGCCCCAAAGTGCCCCGCGTCTTAAAGGCATGTATTCTAGAAAGTTTCCATCTTCCCATATATATGAAAGAAGAATCCTGGAATACTCTCTGGCAAGGATTTCGTTTTGAGACATGGCCTCTGCCATGGCCTCTGGAGCCCCCCAGCCTATACCTCCAGATTCGTCGTTGAGGCTCCACATAAGCCTCCTCATTACAACTCTAGCCGCTTCTACATCCTTTTGGGCCAAGCGATTTATCACGTGTCCAAAGGCCCTTATCGCAATCCATCGTTCAAGGCCTTCAGGTTGGTAGAAGCTTCTGATAAGAGTTGAAATTAGCTTTTGGGGTGGGAATGACGAGATATAATCCATAACAGGCGGAAGCCTCCCCTCTTTAAGGAGCAGGGATAACCTCCGCCTATCTTTATAAGAAAAACCGGACATGATGGCATGTGCTATTTCTAGTCTAGCGGCTCCATCTCTTTGCCACAACACATAGGAACCGGCTGGCCCATCCTGCAGTTCATGTATTTGTTGCATACAGCACAATAATAGGTACAGTCTTCCTCTACTTTGTGTTCTGGTGAATAAGTGGTCTGACCACCTTTGATACCCTCTATATGAAACCTGGCTACCTTGTCGTGTCCTGGAACATAGTTTCCCATTGGCACTATCTTTTTATTATCTCCATAACAGTCGACCACAACTTTCCAAAGCACCTCCAAGGACGCTGCCTCTTGGGGGTTTTCTGGTTCAAATTCAACTACATTTTTATCTACTAAGATCTTCATATATCTTGAAACTCCTTGTTGCTTTGTAAGTTTAGTTCTGATTCTCAAGAGAGTCTATTATCTTTTGCCCCATAAGCTGTCCGATCTCTTTGCACTTTTTAAGGTCTTCGTGGGTCGGCACATACTTTACCTTCATTCCTTCATGAACCAGCTCAAACTTCCATTCTTCCATTGCCTTATTCATATGTTTTACTGCCTCTCCGCTCCAACCATAAGAACCAAATGCAAAGCCAAACTTCTGGGCTGGCCTTAGCCCCCGAAGGTACATAAGGAAACCAGCCATGGCGGGCAAGAGCCCGTTGTTTAAGGTTGGACAGCCAAGACATATACCTTTTGCATCTATTACATCTGTTACAATCTCGCTTCTATGATTAACGCCAAGATCAAGAAGCTTTACGCTTACGCCCGTTGATTCGAGGCCATCTGCCACCGCCTTGGCCATCATCTCGGTGCTATGCCACATGGTATCATATATTACCAAGGCCTTTTGGGTTCCCCTGTGGTGTGACCAATTTTCATAGGCCTTTAGGATCTTGCCAGGGTCTTTTCTCCAAATAACACCATGATCCGGGGCTATCATGTCTATCTCAATTCCAGCATCTGCAACACTTTTTAGGAGTTTTCTGACCTGTGGTGAATAGAGATAGAGTATGTTGGCGTAGTATTTCTTTGCCTGGTACATGAGTTCGGATTGGTCTACTTCATCATCAAAGCGCTCGCTTGTGCCAAGGTGCTGTCCAAATGCGTCACTTGATATGAGAAGCTTCTCCTCTGGAATGTAGGAAAACATGGAGTCTGGCCAATGCAACATCCTTGTCTCTATAAATGTTATGGAGCGCTTGCCAACTGATATGGTTTCCCCGTTTTCTACCACATGATATGGCCATTCTGGCCTGTGAAAGTGGGCTAGAAGATTTTTATGTCCCATCTTGGAGCAGATTATTTTTTCTGGTTTTACAAGTTCTACGATTTCCGGCAAAGAACCACTGTGATCCATTTCTACATGGTTGACCACTATATAGTCGATCTTTTCCGGATCGGTCAGGGTGCGTATCCTATGCACCAAATCGGAGCACAGGTTATGTTTTACAGTGTCAAAGAGGACGGTCTTTTCATCAAACATCAAAAAGGCATTATAGGTCGTACCCTTATAGGTTGAATAGCCATGGAAGTCTCTTACAAGCCAGTCCACAGCCCCTACCCAGTAGATATCTTTCTTTATCTCATATACCTGCATAACGATTTTCCTCCACTACTACTCTGCCGGCTCGAACTGATCCTTTGATGCTCCACAGATGGGACAAGTCCAGTCCTCTGGAAGATCATCAAAGGGCGTGCCGGGCTTAATGCCATTTTCAGGATCTCCGTTTTTAGGATCATATACATAGCCGCATACTGTACATCTATACTGTTTCATTGATTTCACCTCTGTCCTTTTCGAGGCCACCTCAAAAAATTTTTCATGGATCTTCAAAACTTGAGGATGGCCTTTGTTTATTTCTATGCTGTAGTTTTGGTATGTGCTTCCGCAACAGACCCATCACCTGCCAAAGGCCTGAACATGGCCTTTGTGGCACCGCATACAGGGCATCTCCAATCATCTGGAAGATCCTCAAATTTTGTCCCCTTGGGGATCTTTCCTTTCCTGTCTCCTTTATCGGGATTATAAATATAGCCACAGTTGACAGTTTGACACTGGTACATCTCTTCAGGCTGTGCCATGATTTCCTCCTTGATTTAGTGGTGTGGCCAGGCTTTTTTCGGCCTTTTATGAAAAATCAAAAGCTGCAGGGCCTGTTGTTTTTAACAGGCACCTGCCATTGTTACTCCAAAAGAAGGGCTATTATTCTTGAGGCATCGGAACAGGAAGAGGTCTTTGGCCAAGCTCCCTGTCCACCATAAAGAGGCCGCCGCCCTTGCCATCAGGGCCACTGGCCAGTTTTAATTTCTGAACAACCGCATTTGCAGAAGCCTCTTCCTCCACCTGCTCGCTGACAAACCACTGGAGAAAGATCTGGGTGGCATGATCTTTTTCTTCAATAGCCAAATTCATAAGGTCGTTGATCAGGCTGGTTACGTACTGCTCATGCTCATAGGCATGCTCAAATACAGCCAAGGCCGAATCCCAGTCCTGCTTTGGGGCCTGAATGGCATCCAGCAAGACCCTGCCTCCGCGTTCGATCACAAAATCGTATATCTTCATGGCGTGAATCGTCTCTTCTTGGGTCTGGGCCTTCATCCACTTGGCACACCCTTCTAGATCCACGCTTTCAAAATACGAAGCCATTGATAGATACAGATAGGCCGAATAGAGTTCTGCATTTATCTGCTTATTCAGTGCCTTTTCCATCTTTTCACTTAGCATTTTTAGCTCCTCCACAGTCCATGAAGGTTGCAGTAGGCCCGGGCGGTTACCGTTGAGGCATCTGTGCAGAAACTTGCCTCTGGTTCCTGACCTGGCCTGAGAAATACACGCTGAGAGACATCTCCAGCAATAAGCTCGATCCACTCGATATAGTGTTTGTCTTCCATGGGATGGGCAGCAGTGCCGACTCTTACCTTGTAGCCCTTGTCTATCTTTTCTAATACAGGGACGTGTTTTTCTTTAGCAGCATCAACGGAATTCTCTTCCATGAGCACCATGGGCTTACCGCAACATACCAACTGCCCTTTGCCCTCATGGACCATCTCGACCATGTTTCCGCAGATTTCACATTTGTATACCTCTAGTTTCCGAGTCATAGTCTTGCTCCTTTTGCCTTGTCTGATTAAATACTAGGTCACCTTTATATGCACAGGCTCGCTCAGCCAGGTTCCATGAAGATTGCAATCTGCAACGGCCTCCAGTTTTGTGTCCCCTGGCTTGTTGAGCCTTATTTCAAAACATGCGTTGGAGGAGGTGATTCCCCCTGCCAAATTCACCACCTCGGAAACCTTTTTACCACCTACGTGCAACTCAATACGGTCTATCCAGTGCTCAGGAATCGAGGGATGCTCCAACATGAAACCCACTTTCACATTCACATCAAACCAACGCCCCTTTTTAACGGTCTTTGGAGCCTCCACAAGAGGCACGTGTTTCTTTTCAAGATTGGAAGGGCTTTTTTTATTTACCAAGGTGTTAATCTTTGCATTGCCTGCCCCCATTTTATAGTGACCGGCCTGGGCGATCTTTTCCAAAAACATCAAGACCGCCCCTGTCATGCCAACCTTCACGAACTGTCTTCTTTTCATTTTTTCAACCTTTTTATTTTACATTGAGGGTCATCTGGGCACTGTTTACAAGTATTGGACTATACTCGTCTTCCGGCAGTTTAAAGAATTTACCCACAGAGCTTGGCACCTGGGCATAGAATAAGTTTGCATTTATGGTTAATTTACCCTTAGGCAGATCCTTCGGAAGCTGCCATACATAGTTTTCTATCTTTGTCTCTCTTGGCTTGATTCTATAATCAACCAATGAATTGTCTTTGGTGTACCACTGGCATACGGTCATACGTCCCTTTGGATCAAAGAAGGGTTTTCTAAAGATTCTGGCGCCACTTGGCACGTCACCATCCCTTTTAAGTCCCTTAAAACCTTTGATTTCCATGATTTCTCCTATAGCTTGGTACGCCAAGGCCTTTGAGTTGGCAATGGTATACTCCTCACCCTTAAAACCTTTGGGTTTCACTGGAATCTGATAACTCTTGCCATTTTCATCAATGGCCACAACCTCAAGCCACAACATACGTTCTTCAGAGGAACCAGAAGGGATAGCGTGGCCTACTTTGCCATTGAACAACACTGCTCTAATGCTGAGACTACTGCCAGGAGATAGTTCTTTTTTGTTGGTATAAATGGCAAGATCAACCGCCCCTGCAAGTTTTGTTGAAGAATGGGAACCTTGAAAAACGTGATGGGCGATATCATCCCTTTCTTTGCCTCCCATGGCAGACTTGCCAGGATGCTTGTGCATGTGGCAATCCTGACAGGTAACGCCTTCTTTTGCATAAGGTCCTTGTTTCCATTCCCTATATGTAGATTTTACCCATGCTCCATAGGGGCTCTGCTCATCGTGACAGGTTGCACAAAACTCTGCTGTCTTGTGAAACTGGCTAAACCTGGTGGAATGAAAAGAAGATTTTGCATCCTTTCTGGGACCATTCTTTACCTTCCCTGGCTCGATCTTGAAACTAAAATTAAACGGTTCTTTTTCAGTTGTGCCTGTAATGCTGTGACACACATCACAGGACACGCCTTCGTTGGCCCGCGTATTGGCAGAGGCCTCCTTTGGCGGAATATCTCCAGACAAAAATGCCAAAGGGCCATGACACGCGATACAACCGGCCTTCACGCCTGCAACCTTTTCCAGCTTTTTGGAATGGGGCAGGGCCAGCTTGAAATACTCGACCTGATCCCATCGGTGGGTAAAACTTTGGGACATCAATGTCTTTTGCCATTCCTGGTATATTGCCTTATGGCACATGCTGCACTTTTTAGGTTTTGAAAAGTCACTATACTTATGGCTACCCATCTGTGCGCCAAAGAGATAGCCAGGCACAATTAGCGCTATAAGCACGCCCAACAAGACCTTTCCTTTCATTCTCCTTCCTCCTTTTTTATAAGCAACTGCTGAGACCGTTTTTCTAAGAACTTGTATTGAGAACCATTGAGCATGGGGGGGCTTGCCCCCCAACAATTACCCATCTGGTTTATCTATTTGGCATGTTTTTTCAAATAGTCTTTAACCCCTTCTTGAGTAGGTTTCATGGCATCCTCTCCAGGCCGCCAATTGGCAGGGCAAACCTCGCCATGACCCTCATGATACTGTAATGCCTCGAGAATCCTTAGGGCCTCATCAATGTTTCTCCCAAGTGGCAGATCGTTCACAAGCTGATGCCTTACCACCCCGTCTTTATCAAGGAGGAATAAGCCCCTCAAAGAAATGCCTTCATCCTCAAGAAGAACTCCATATGACAAGGAGATCTTTTTTGTGAGATCTGAAACGAGAGGATAACTTATCTTTCCAATCCCACCTTCCTCTACAGGTGTTTGGCGCCATGCATAATGTGTAAATGGTGAGTCCACGGAGATGGCAAGAATCTCGCAGTTTTTCTCGCGGAACTTATCTGCCGCCTTGTCCAAGGCGATTATTTCGGTTGGTCAGACAAAAGTAAAGTCTAAAGGATAGAAAAAGAGAAGAACATACTTCCCCTTGTACTGAGACAAGGTGATTTCTTCTATAGCATCATTTGGCATTACAGCTTGGGCCTTAAAATCCGGTGCCTTCTTGGTAACCATTACACACATTTTTGCTTCCTCCTTGTTTTTGTTTTTTATTAACCCTATACGGGCAATATTTTTCAATTTCTGATCCCTTACCAGGTCTCTACCATAAGCTCAAAGTATCCCTTTGAATGGGCACAGGCCGGACACTTCTCAGGGGGCTCTTTGCCATCATGCACATAACCACAGTTTCTGCATTTCCATTTCACAGGCTCGTCCCTCTTAAAGACCTTGCCTTCTTCAATGTTTTGGGCAAGCTGCTTGTAACGTTCCTCGTGGAACTTTTCTGCGACAGCTATTGCCTCAAATATGCAGGCAATTTCATTAAACCCCTCTTCTTTTGCCTTTGCCGCAAACTGGGGATACATCTGGGTATGCTCATAGTTTTCACCTTCTGCCGAAGCCTTTAGATTGTCAAGGGTGCTTCCTATAACGCCGGCAGGAAAACTTGCGCATATCTCGAGTTCACCGCCTTCTAAAAACTTGAATAACCTCTTGGCATGTTCTTTTTCCTGGTTGGCAGTCTCCTCAAACACAGCAGCGATTTGCACATAGCCTTCCTTTTTGGCTTTGCTTGCAAAATATGTGTAGCGATTTCTTGCCTGTGATTCCCCGGCAAAGGCCTTTAAAAGATTTTTTTCTGTTTCTGTACCCTTAAGTGATTTCATTGTTCTGTTATTTTTTTCCTTTCTTTCTTATTAGCTGTTATGTCTTTTAATTTCTTTTTTTGAAAGAGATGCGACTCAGGCTTCTATTGCCTGACGACCTGCCTCTGTAATTTCATATTTGCACCTTGAAGGGCTATCAAGAAGCCCCTTTGTCCTTAGACTTCTTATCCTGCAGCTAAGGGATTTTGAGGGGATTCCTGTTGCCTCTGCTATATCTTTTGAGGCTACAGGTCCTTCCATCTCAGCCATTGCCATAAGAATCCTCTTTTGCTCTTCAGTGAGCCTTAACTCTTTTTCTCCCGTTTTCTTACGCTTGCAAGCCATTTTACCTCCTATTCTATCTATTTATTACATAATATTTTGAAAATGAAAATATATGCTTTTAATCTTTTTGAGATCTGTTGTTTTGCTGGCAGAATGGACAAATTCCCTCAAACTGGACACCGCATTTTAGGATCTTATAGCCCCTGGAATCCAAAACCATGTCTAATATCTCTGAGTCATCCCTGGTTTTCACATCTGATATCCTGCCGCATTTTACGCAAAAAACATGGCTATGGGGGCTTATATCTCCATCAAACCTTTTCTGACGGCCACCGTATTCTAATTTATGTATCATCCCGGCCTCTGACAACCTCTCTAGGTTTCTGTAAACAGTCGCGATGCTAATTCTGGGAAGCCGTTTTCTTACTACCTCATAAAGCTCGTCAGCCGTAGGATGGGTTTTAAGTTTTCGGAGCTCTTCCAAAATTATTTCCCGCTGGTTTGTAATTCTCATTCAGAATCGAATCCTTTTTGATAATTTTTACTATTTAATAGCATGTTTTAAAAAGAATGTCAATAAAGCAGATAAAAAAAATCATATTTATTTAATATGCAGACCTCTAATCTTTTGGCACTAACAAGAATTATTCGTATCTTACAGTATTGTAACTGATAAATTTAACGATAAGATAAATGGATACTTTTAAAGGAGGAAAATTTCCTGATGAAGATAGATACTGTCGGAATCGTTGGCTTGGGTTATGTTGGTCTGCCTTTGGCCGTTGCCTTTGGCAAAAAGATTAACTGCATAGGTTTTGACATTAGTAAAGAAAAGATAGAGAACTTTAAAAACAAATCTGATCCAACAGGAGAAGTCTCAGAAAGAGACTTTACAGAGGCCACTAAACTTTCCTTTACTGCCAATCCAGAAGAGCTAAAGCAGGCCCAGGCAATCATTGTTGCTGTCCCAACCCCAATTACTAATGCTCATTTACCAGACCTTCGACACATACAATCAGCATCTGAGCTAGTTGGTCAGGCACTAACTCCTGGCACAATAGTGGTATATGAATCTACTGTCTATCCAGGCGTAACGGAAGACGTTTGTGTTCCTATTCTTGAAAGGGTTTCTGGTTTATCAAACGACACGGATTTCAAGGTTGGTTATTCCCCCGAACGCATAAATCCTGGAGATAAAGAACATACTCTATCTAAAATAGTAAAGGTGGTTGCAGCCCAAGATAAAGAGACCTTAGAAACAATAGCAGCATTATACGAATTGGTTGTAGAAGCCGGTGTCTATCGGGCTAGCAGTATAAAGGTGGCAGAGGCGGCTAAAGTGATTGAGAATACCCAAAGAGACCTAAATATTGCGCTCATGAATGAGTTGGCCATAATTTTTAACCGTCTTGGCATTGATACAAAAGAAGTCCTTGATGCTGCATGTACCAAATGGAATTTTCTTCCATTTAGACCCGGACTGGTAGGGGGACATTGCATTGGTGTTGACCCATATTACCTGACATATTGTGCCCAAATGACCGGCTACAGACCAGAAGTGATACTCGCTGGCAGGCGCATAAACGATTCCATGGGAGCCTATATAGCCCAACGCACGGTGAAAGAACTGATCCATGCAGGGGTGCGTGTGCAAGGTGCTCGAGTTTCTGTTCTTGGCCTTACATTCAAGGAAAATTGCCCTGATATCAGGAACACAAAAGTTATGGATATTATTGCCGAACTTAGAGATTATGGGATAGAACCTCTTGTTCATGATCCCCTTGCTGATCCAAGGGAAGCAGAAATGGTCTATGGTTTAAAGCTTGTTAAAGATCTGCCTCCAAATTCTGATGCGGTTATATTGGCGGTGGCGCATGATGATTATATTAAAGAAGGACCCCAAAGGGTAATTCAAATGCTTACACCTGATAAAGGTGTTGTCGTGGATGTCAAAAGCATGTTCACGCAAAAAGATTTTGAAGGGGCAAATATTCGTTACTGGCGCCTATAAAGTTTTAAAGGAGGCAGGTATGGCACTGACAAAGGAAGAAAAGATATTCTTATTAAGACTTGCTAGGGCTGCCATTGAAGCAGAGTTGCAGGGAAAGGCACTAGAGCTGCCATTGGTATCAAGTTCGGGGTTATTGGAAAAAAGAGGGGCCTTTGTTACCTTGCACAAACATGGCCAACTACGAGGCTGTATAGGTAACTTCGTTTCCGAGAAGCCCTTGTATGAAACTGTGGCAGACATGGCCATTGCAGCCGCCTTTCAAGACCCAAGATTCAAACCACTTGAACCGCAAGAGTTAAAGGAGATTGACATAGAAATCTCTGCACTTACTCCCTTAGAGCCGGTCTCTAGTCCGGAAGATATAAAGGTTGGAAAACATGGCATCTATCTGATTAATGGACCTTATCACGGGGTGCTTTTGCCACAAGTTGCAACTGAATATGGCTGGGATCGCTATACCTTTCTCGACCAGACCTGCCTTAAGGCTGGTATGATGCCCGGCTGTTGGAAAGATCCAAACACCCAAATACTCGTATTCAGCGCAGAGGTGTTTGGCGAAAAATCAGAAGGGCTCATCTGAGCCTACTATTGAAAAGATCTAGGTTTCGTCCCACGTTACTTTTGCTTGAATGAAATCTGGCGTTTTTTATTATCTGCTCTTTAGACATCCACCCCTTATAGTACGACAGCTTATTCCGTAACAGTTTATCCAAATTTATTTTGCCTGGAAAAGAGCTTTCTTGTGATGGCCGGGTATGTTGTTTCCGGAAATTGGGCAAAGATCCTGCATCTTATTTATGTTTGTATTTTCAGAGGAAAAAGACTATGAATTTTAAGCACGCAAGAACTGGCAGATTGTGATAGAAGATTGTCAAAATGGACATTGAGGAACCTGCAATATGGCAAAAAAGTTCATCCAGGCCTTGATGGAAGGCCCTCTTTTGGCAGACGGTGCCCTTGGGACCTATTTTTACGAAAAAGGTATAGGTCTAGGTACTAACACTGATCTTTTGAATGTCTCAGATCCTGATCTGGTCTATTCGGTTCATGAGGAATATATAAGGGCAGGTAGCCAGCTCATTGAAACCAATACCTTTGGTGCCAATAGGTTCAGGCTCGGTCATCTGGGCAAGAATCTCTCTGTTAAAAGGATAAACGAGGCAGGGGCTACAATTGCCAGAAAGGCGGCAGGCCACGACATATTCGTTGCGGGTTCTGTCGGGCCGACAGGTATCGAGTTCCCCCTGGATTTGGACGAGTTTTCTGAATCAGATGTAGAAGAGGCCTTTCGGGAACAGATAGAGGCCCTGGTTCAGGCCTCTGTGGACCTTGTAATCCTCGAAACCTTCACCCATCTTGAGGAGCTGCTGATAGCCATAAAGATGGCCAAGGCAGTTAGTGATGACATGCCTGTGGTTGCCCAGATGGTCTTTCCATCCCATGGCATGACTGCCCATGGTCTGGATGCCTCTTCTTGTGCACGCAAGGCCATGGAGGCCGGATGCGACTGTTTTGGGACCAATTGCGGTCGCGGTGTGAAAAACATGTTGCAAGCCATAGAACATCTTTCGCCTCTGAGGGAGGAGATTCCCCTTTCGGCCTTTCCAAACGCGGGTATACCAGAGGTGATAGATTTCAGAATGGTGTACTCTACGCCTCCGTCGTATATGGCCGAGAAGGTTGGGGAGATGGTTAGAATGGGCGTGCGCCTTGTGGGCGGATGTTGCGGCACCACCCCTGCCCATATTCATGAGTTCAAGAAGAGGCTCCATTTGAGGTCGAAAAAGGCCAGGATAGCCCAGGTGGCCATCAGGGAAGACAGACAGGGCAGAAAGGCTGTGACTGGCAGTGCTCCAGGTGGTCTGTTGAGGCGGCTTGACAGATCTAGGCTACCGGTCTTCGTGGAGCTTGATCCTCCACCTCACCTTGATATAGAGCACGTTCTAGAGGGTGCAAGGGCATTGAAAGAAGGCGGAGCAGACTGCATAACCTTGGCAGAAAATCCCCTTGCCGTACTTCGTGCAGACAACCTTTCCCTGGCACATCTCATAAAAAGGGATGTGGGGATCGAGACTGTTATTCATTTGACTGGCAGAGATAGAAACGTCCTTGGGCTTCAGACACAGGTCATGGGCGCCCACTTTCTCGGTATAAGGGGCATACTTGCAGTAACTGGAGATCCGGCCTCGTCAAGTGACCAGCCGGGGGTTAGCGGTGTCTTCGATCTGAACTCTTTTGGCCTGGTAAAGATGATTTCCGGGTTCAATCAAGGTACAAACTTGGCAGGCAGGGATATGAGAGGACATACGGATTTTTCAATAGGTGTGGCTTTTAGCTTCAGACCTTCAAATCCCGATCTTCAAATAAGGCGTTTAGAAAAAAAAGCCGTCCTTGGAGCGCATTTTGTGATGACGCAACCCATATTCGATGCTGAAACAATCGAAAAGATGATGGAAATGACCTCACATCTAAATCTTCTCATGCTTCCAGGGCTTTTCCCTTTGATTTCTGCCAGGAATGCTGAATTTTTGCATAACGAGCTTCCAGGAATCACTATACCTAGAAGGATAAGAAAGAGGCTTAGGCGTTTTGAAAAGGTGGAAGACCAGCGGAAGGAGGGAATTGATATAGTTCGTGCCCTTATGGAAGAAACTGCAGCTTTTGTGGATGGTTTTTATCTCATAAGCCCTCTTAATAAGTGGGAAGTCCCTGTAACTCTTCTAAAAGATATCCGTTCGGCTGGATGGAAGGGCTCGGGAAGGCTTATGGCCATCTGTCAGGAGGAATAGATATGCAGCAGGAGAACTATTGCCTGGCAAGAGACAGTACTGGCATCCTAACGTTAGTAAAGGCTGAAGAGCCTGAAACAGGCCAAAAAGAAACTGTTCTTAAGGCGGGTTTCCCAATTACAGACAAAGAATCAGATCAAATAATCTTCTCCCCCACCCTCTGTTTGAATGCCGATATGGCCTCGTTTTCACAGGAGGAGCTTAAAAGGATAGCCCTTTGCGAAAAATTTCGGACTGAATCCTTGTCTGTTAGGTCTTATTTAAGGGTTTTTGAACCTTCTGTGGCAGTTTTGAGTTCGGATCAGGATTTTATAGACGGTTTTCTCTCCATATACAGTGGGGTCCTTAGGCTCTTGCCAATAAGGCTAGAGACAAAGTCATCAATATCATTTTCACTATCAGAAGAGGGAAGGCTGACTATCGAGTATCAGCGTCCTTTACCACTTGACCCATCTCTTTGCAGCATGTGCAGACAATGCGTATCTGTATGCAAAGAAGAGGCGATATTGAGTAGCCCTGAAATTGATCTGGAATCTTGTTCCCTTTGCGGAGACTGTGTTGGAAAGTGTCCAAGGGGAGCCATCGATCTCCATAGGTTAGAATGTGTTCGGGAAGAGGCAGACCTTGTTGTTAAAGATAAAAGGCTTTCTCTGCCTGTGGAGGTTGAATTTGAAGGACGTTTTTTTACAACAGATACGTTGCCTATACTTTTTTCAAAGATAGGCACCTTTCAAGTGGAAGAGGCGGTGGTGCATCAAGTTGAATACTGCGCCTTTGTCCCTAGGCTTGATCTTGGCTGTAAGAGGTGTCTTGCGGTTTGCCCTGAAGGCGCCATAAAAACAGGCCCAAAGGGCATTTGGATAGATCAGGCAAGGTGTAAAGAATGTGGAAGATGCGTAAGCATATGTCCAACCGGTGCAATGTCTTATGAAAGATTTAACGATCCATTGTTTTTCAAATATTTTAGTAAACTTTATCTTGATCCTGGCCTCACTTTAGTAATAGGAACGCAAAATGTCTTGAAAGAGTTCTGGTGGAAGGCCAGCAACAAAAGGTTTGAAATGGTGTTTTTCCTGGAGCATCCACAACCAGCAAGCCTCGGTCCTGTTCATTTCATATATCTTTTTTGCCTTGGATTTAAACGGGTGGTCATTGTTTCAAATGACACTTCTTTGGAAAAAGATCCAGTTGGCCAGCATGCCTTATTTATCAATAATATTTTAAAGCGACTTTCTTTGTGTGAAAAAAATGTCTTCCCTATTGAATTTTGTGCTTCTGGAGAGCTAGAGAGCTTCTTAATGGACACACATTTTTTGAATAATGATTTAAAACAAGGTCTTAATATACCAGGTTTGTCAGGGGTAAGCCTTGGTAACAGACGTAAGCTTCTCAACCAGCTGTTGAGAGCCTTAGTTGTTGAAGAATTTTCCACAGGACGTCAAAAAACTGTATCAAAGATACAAACTGATTTTTTTGCAACAGCCAGTGTTAATGAGGACTGCAGTGTTTGCCTGGCTTGTCTTAATGTGTGTAATCAAGAGGCCTTGCAAGTGGAAGAGGCAGATGAGTTACGCCTTGTTTTTAACGGGGGCCTATGCATAAATTGCAAGGCGTGTGAGGAAATATGTCCTGAAAGGGCCCTCAGTCTTACACCGGACCTTGTTTTGGCTAACGATTTTTTTTCTTACAAAATCCTTGCTAAAGATGATGTTGTCAAGTGTAAAAGATGTGGCAAGGTCTTTGGTAACAAAAAGAGCTTTGAGCGTACTGTTAAGATATTGAGAGACTGTGGCAGATATACAGGTAAAGAGCTGGAGGTTTTATTCATGTGTGAGGAATGCCGAGCTGTTGCAATGATGGAGGATGCCCTTGGAGAATAATTACAGGGAGATACAAACAGCCAGACTTGTTCTATATGCCTTTGTGCGTTCATTTTTAGATGTTCCTCCAAATCAGGAAAAATTTGACTACTGGATTAAGCTTCTTGACGCCATGACATCTGAAACCGGTTCGGCATCCCTAGACAAGGCCCTTTTTCCCCTTGGTAATGCCCTTGAGCAGGGCGGGCTCATTGGATGTCAAAATGAATATTATGAACTTTTTGAAAATCCCTTTAGCGCCAACATGATCCAACTCTGTGCCTCTTACTATATAGATGGGAAAATTATGGGCCCAAGTCTTGTAAATCTGAGGCAGTTGCTCTATAACCTTAACATAGGAAAGGTAGAAAATTTTAAGGAGCCAGAGGATCACTTGATATTCTTGATAGATGTGATGATGCATTTGATCCAAAGGCAAGATGGCAAATCGATGGAAGATCTTCTCAAAGGGCAGCAGAAGGTGCTGGAAGGATACCTTATTCCTGTTGTAAAAGGTGCCTCAAGGGTGTTAGGAACCCTTGAAGGCTTTCCAATATATGTGGCAGTATTTGATGTTGCCAAAACATTTTTGGGTCTTGAGCAGAGCCTGTTTCCTTCAGATCAGGCTATTTAGGACGAGCCAACTAAGGAGGGGGCATGAAAGATAAAAATTTTCCAGATGACAATAGACGTTCTTTTATCAAGGGAATATTTGCAGCTGGAGCAGCAGCCTTTCTTGCTTCTGCAATTTCAAAAGAGACCCAGGCCTCTGATGCATCTTCAGTGCCTGGCAATGACCAGGAAATACTCTACAGGGAGACAAAAGAGTTCAGGGCATATTACGATTCCCTGTTGGACTGATTAAAAAGGAGGTTTTGTATGGCTTCCAGAAGGATGGTTAAAAGTACTTCTGATTATGGCTCCAAAAACGTTTCGGTTTCGAAATTTACTATAAATCCAAGACTTGCCAGGCGTTCTTTTATGAAGATCGCTGCTGCTACTGCGGCAGTTGCCGGAATAAATCTTGGGCCAAAGGTGGTAAAAGAGTTAAGGGCTGAGGAAAAGAAAGAAGCGTATCCTGGTTCTAAAATCGTTCGTACCGTATGTACCCATTGTGCTGTAGGTTGTGGTATAAAGGCTGAGGTTCAGAACGGCGTGTGGGTGCGTCAAGAGGTAGCATCTGACCATCCAATCTCCAGGGGAGGCCACTGTTGCAAGGGAGCGGGAGCTATAGACATGGTAACCAGCGAAAAGAGGCTCACTTCTCCCATGAAGCGCGTAAACGGAAAGTGGCGGAAGATTTCTTGGAAGCAGGCTCTGGACGAAGTGTGTTCCAAGCTTATGGAGATCAGGGAAAAGGACGGCCCTGACGCGGTCCATTGGAACGGCAGCGCCAAGGTCTCAAACGAGATGGCCTATCTGCAGAGGAAACTTGCCGCCTTCTGGGGTACTAACAACATAGATCACCAGGCCCGAATATGACACTCCACCACGGTGGCAGGTGTCGCCAACACATGGGGTTACGGGGCCATGACCAACAGCATGAACGATATCCGGCATTCAAAGTTGGTCTTTATGATAGGTTCAAACGCTGCAGAGGCACATCCAGTGGCTTTGCAGCATATCCTTTATGCAAAGGAGGTTAACAACGCGCCTGTAATTGTTGTTGACCCGCGTTTTACCAAGCTTGCGGCAAAGGCAACGGATTATGTGCGCATTCGTCCTGGGACAGATACGGCTTTTGTTATGGGCCTGATTAATGAGATTGTGTCCAATGGATGGCATGACAAGGATTTTATCCAAAAGAGGGTCGCCGGTTTCCCTGAAATGGTTGAGTCTGCTAAACACTATACCCCAGAGGTAGTGGAAGATATTACAGGGATCCCGGCATCAGAGGTAAAGCGTATAGCCAAGCTCCTTGCCACCCACAGGCCGGGAACAGTTGTATGGTGTATGGGTGCGACCCAGCACTCCATCGGCTCCAGCAACACAAGGGCCCTTTGCATCTTGCAGCTCGTTCTTGGAAACATGGGCGTCTCTGGCGGTGGAACTAACATCTTCCGCGGCCATGATAACGTCCAGGGGGCAACCGATATGTGCGTGTTGTCCCATTCTCTCCCTGCCTACTATGGTATCAAGGATGGTTCATGGAAGCATTGGTGCAGGGTATGGGGGGTAGACTACGAATGGATGAAGTCCAGGTTCCACTCTAAGGAATACATGAACAAGAAGGGATTTACCCTGGCCCGTTGGTATCAGGGTGTCATCCAGGAGGACAAGATCAGCCAGTATACGCCTATAAAGGCGGTTGTCTTCTGGGGCTGCGCCTCCAATTCCCAGAGCCAGTATCACAAGTTGAAGAAGGCGCTGGATAAGCTGGATCTAGTGGTGATAATTGATCCTTTTCCAACTATGACTGCTGCAGCCTGTGAAAAAGACAACGTATATTTGCTTCCATCTTCTAGCCAATACGAGTCTGAGGGAAGCGTTACTTCTAGCTCTCGTCAGTTTCAGTGGAGATTCAAGGTAGTTGATCCTGTCCATGACTCTAAAGAAGACTATTGGATTATGGACGAAATGGTTAAACGGTTTGGTTTCCATGACAAATTTTACAAAAACATCAAGAAGATTCCAGATGATATCACTAGAGAGCTTTGTAAGGGGTCTTTGACTATTGGATATAATGGTGCACTGCCAGAAAGGATAAAGAAACACACTCTCCACTGGGAAACCTTTGACGTGGATACCCTGCAGGCAAAGGGAGGGCCTTGCGATGGTGAATACTACGGTCTTCCCTGGCCATGCTGGACTGAGACCCATCCCGGGACACCAATTCTATACGACATTTCAAAACCAGTGGCCAAGGGAGGTCTGCCATTCAGGGCGCGTTTCGGCACAGAACATACCTATTGGGATGGTAGAAAAGAGAACTTGCTTGCTGCAGAGGGGGTATACAATCCTGGAAGCGAAGTAAAAGGAGGATATCCAGAATTTAAAGATATAGTACCTGGTACAAATTGGAAAACCGATCTTTCACAGAAGACCATAAAAGAGGCTATTAGGCGAGGAATGGCACCCTTTGGAAATGCAAGAGCACGGTGCGTGTGCTGGAACTTCCCTGATCAGGTGCCGGTTCACAGGGAGCCTTTGCATTCGCCAAGGCCTGATCTCATTGCAAAGTATCCTACGTATCCAGACAAGAAAGATCAGTATAGGGTTTACACAAGGTTTAAGAGTGAACAAAAGCCGGAACTGGTCAAGAGGTATCCATATGTTCTTATCACAGGCCGAATGGTTGAACACATGGGGGGTGGAGCAGAGACCAGGAGCAACAAGTATCTTGCCGAGCTAGCACCTCATATGTATGCAGAGATTAGCACTCGTCTTGCAAATAACCTTGGCATAAGAGACGGAGACATGGTGTGGATAGAGTCTCCCGAACAGGGCAAGATCAGGGTTATGGCAAAGGTGACGGATAGAGTAGATGATAAAACAATTTTTATGCCCTACCATTTTGGCGGTATGTTTATGGGGCGGGATTTATCTGCTAACTATCCTGATGGGTGTAGACCTTACGCAATAGGTGAGCCAGCAAATATTGTTACCAACTATGGCTATGACATCATTACCCAGATACAGGGAACTAAGGAAGGTCTGTGCCAAGTAAGCAAGGCCTGATGGAGCAGGGAGGTTAGAAAATGGCAAGGATGAAGTTCTTGTGTGACGTAGAACGTTGCATCGATTGCAAGGGCTGTGTGATAGCCTGCAAGGAAGGTAATGGTGTCCCGGTGGGCATAAATAGGAGGCGGGTAATTACCATCAATCAGGGTAAACCTGGCGAGAAGAGCATTTCTATTGCATGTATGCACTGTTCAGATGCTCCCTGCATAGCGGTTTGCCCTGTTAGTGCCATATATCAACGCGATGACGGTATAGTGCTGGTAAACAAGGATGTCTGTATCGGATGCGGTTACTGTTTTATCGCCTGTCCTTTCGGTGTGCCCCAGTTCCCCAAGGGGGATATCTTTGGAAAGCGCGGTGTCATGGACAAGTGCACTTTTTGTGCAGGAGGACCAGCACCAAACTTCAGCGAGAAGGAAAGGCGCCTGTATGGTCAGAACAGGATCGCCGAGGGCAAGGTTCCTCTATGTGCTGCTATGTGTTCTACAAAGGCACTCCTTGCAGGAGATGGAGACGTAATTTCACGCATATTCCAGGAAAGGGTGGCCAAGAGGGGAACAGGCTCTAAGGCCCCTGGCTGGTCTGTTGCTTATTAGTTATAGTTGATTTGGGTGAGGGGATGAAGGGCGTTGTGCAAGGGCGCAGTATATGTCAGCTGGGCATTGTAACAGTCTATGTGCTCGGTTGTTGCTTGGTGTTTGCTTCTGAAACGCTTCTAAGGAAATCCGGTTTTGTCTCCACCCCCCAGATTTTTAGAGAATTCGGGTTGGTGCCCCAAGACTGGCAACATTATGCTCCAGACTTTATTGCCTTTATAAATAACCTTTGCAGGTTTTACCTGCCCGTGATATTCGGAGTTCCTCTTGTCTTTCTGTTGCATTATATAACGATTGGGCCAAAAGAGTTTGACCATTCAGGCAAAAAAGTATGGTTTTATTCTTCTCTTGTAAGGTTTTTGCATTGGTTGTGTGCTGTATTTTTCACGTTGCTTGTAATAACAGGTCTTATGATAGTTTTTGCAAAGCTGTTTGGCGGTGGTGCTGGAATACTTTGGGCCAGGACGGTGCATCTTGGCTGTGCCTACGGATTTGCAGTAACTGCCACTCCTCTTTTCTTCATATGGATAAGAGATATGTTTCCTGCCCCTTACGATCTGCTTTGGCTTGCGAAGGCAGGTGGATATCTTACAAAGAAGACTGTGGAGGTCCCTGCAGGCAAGTTCAACTTTGGACAAAAGATATGGTTTTGGCTAGCCTTTGTTGGTGGAGGCATAATGTTTTATACAGGCTACTATGTCAGTACTATGGCAGGACAACAGCCTGAAATGGCAGGCTTTATTAAACTTCATCTTATCCTTGGCTTGTTTATTGTAGCCTTTTTTGTTACCCACCTCTACATGTCTCTTTTTGTTGTTAAGGGTTCCTTAAAAAGTATGCTTTCTGGCTATAAATGGGAAGAAGAAGTGAGAATCCTTCATGGCAGGATGCTCTAAATAATGCGCTTTGGTCTCCACGGGTCTTGAAATATTCATAAAAGAACGGCCCTCTTGGGCCAAAAGGCGTATTGGTTTGCTTTGTAATCAGGCGTCTGTGGATAGTAACTTGATACATGCCCGTTTTCTTGTTAACGATGCCTTTCCTGGCAGCCTCAAAGCACTTTTTAGTCCTCAGCATGGTCTTTATGCAGAAAAGCAGGATAACATGAAGGAATCGCAAGATACTTTTGATCCGATACTTGGCATTCCAATATTCAGCCTGTATGGCCAAAATAGAAAACCACAAAAGGAGCAGCTTTCCCTTATAGATATCCTGCTTGTTGATCTGCAAGACTGTGGTACAAGGGTCTATACTTATGTATGGACATTGTTCCTTGCAATGAAGGAATGCGCAAAAAAAGGTGTGGCGGTTGCAATTCTTGACAGGCCAAATCCAATAGGTGGTGAAGTGGTGGAGGGAAATATCTTGGAAGAGGAACTATTTTCTTTTGTAGGTATGGCTCCTCTTCCAATGCGCCATGGAATGACCATGGGAGAGCTTGCTTGTTTTCTCGCAAGTTATGCAAGTCTTGATCTTGACCTGTATGTTGTAAAGGCAAAGGGATGGCAGAGAAATATGTATTTTGACCAGACAGGGCTTTGCTGGGTAATACCTTCTCCTAATATGCCCAGGATAGAGACTGCTATGGTATATCCAGGCCAAGTAATTTTAGAAGGAACAAACCTTTCAGAAGGTAGAGGGACTACGTTGCCTTTTGAGATCTTTGGGGCTCCCTATCTTGACGTTGATCGATTAATCAAAGAAATCGGAATCGTAGAGGGGGCTATTTTGAGATACCAGTCTTTTGAGCCCACCTTTAACAAGTGGCAGCATCAAAGATGCCATGGCCTCCAATTACATATAATAGATAGAGAACGTTTCAGGCCCTATAGATTCACTGTCAATCTTTTATCAGCCCTAAGAAGGCTTCAGGGGCAGGATTTTTCCTGGACTCCTCCTCCCTATGAATATGATTTTTTTAATCTTCCTGCAGACCTAATAATGGGCAGCAAGGCCTTGAGGCGAATGATTGAAAGTGGGAAGCCGCCAGAGGAAATAGATGAATTTTTAAAGACACATGAGAAAACATTTTATAAAAAAAGACGGGACTTCCTTATTTATTGAGTTTGAGGAAACAATCTAGCCTTTTTCTCTCTTTAGGGTAACCTCTTTTTTTATTCTATTTAGGCAGTGGCTCAAAGCAGAGATGACATTTTCCCTGAAGTCACCGGCAACTCCGAGAAGCATTATATCTTCCCCTGTTTTTAGATGTCCTGGAGAGATTTCCACCTCTACAGCGAAAACACCGGGCATGCCCCTTGTTTCTTCTATAATTTCAGACAGTTTTTCAAAATTTACTTCCATATCTATAGAGGAACATGGTGTCCCGTCTTTAGAATACTCCCGCACTATACCATTATGGATCAAGATCATCCCGGCCTTGGTCCCGGCCCTTTCTTTAAGTTTCGCCCTAAATTTTGCAATATCCATAACTTGCTTTTCCTTTAGTTATTGCTGTCAAATACTAGATCTCTTATAGCTTTGCCGTAGGACTTTTTAAGTTCAAGTAGAAATTTTTGATTTACTTGGCCTTTCCATGAGACAACTTTAAAAAAACGTTTTGGGATGGTGATCTTATCTGGATCAAAGCCGGTTTCAAACCTAAGTTTCCATCTAGCCTTTCTAATTTCCTTGGAGGCCTTATCAAGCTCGGTAGCGAGTTTTATATATCCTAAGCTTTCAAGGCATTGGGCAAGACGTTTTGGAGTGTATACCTTTCTTGAAAACAGACAGGCCACCATAGAGTTTAAGAGACACCTTGGCAGCTCATCGTCAAGCAAGAAAGAGATGGCCTTTTTCAGGTCCCGCTCTGCATGTTTTTGTTCATAGGAATAGGCTCCGGTGTCTAAGTGGGAATGGCGAAATCCAAGAGACTGGGCTGTAAAAAAGAGTTCTCCAGTGACATAACCTGCCATCTCTTGGCCAAGTACACAGGCGAACCCTGTTCCTCCAAATTCTTGAGCAGCCTTGATGGTCCCTTGCGCAAGAAGACGGTAAAAATCGTTGGATGCCTTTGCAAGGTGTTCAAGGGCCTGTAGATACAGAATGGCGTTTCCAAATGCCAGCGGAACAAGAGTCTCTTTATGGGTTAAAATGGCCTTTTCCAAGGCCTCTGTAGCCCATGCCAAGGCAACTCCGGATGAAATTGCGTCAAGGCCAAGACGGTCTGCTTTCTCAATCAGTTTTAGTATCGCGACAGGATCTTTTATCCCCAGCATACTTCCCAGGGCAAAGATGGGCTCATAGTCGTAGGCTACCTGCTGGTAATAATAGCGGCTGTCTTCAGTAAATTTTTCTCTGACAAATCCAACGTGTATGCAACCAACCGGACAACCAGAGCAGGCGAGGTTTCTAAGAAGATGGTTAGTCGCAAATGCCTGACCGGAGATCATATGTGCATCTGGGTCGTAACTGGCCTGAAGATTACGCCATGGTAAGGATTTTAGGTCATTTAGACGTTCTAAATTGGCTGGCGTTCCAAGGTCATGATATTTGTGCATCATTCCAGAAGCGTGCACGTCATGATAGACCTCTTTCCAGATTCTTCGGTATAGTTTATCGTCTTCAGGTATGTTAAGTGATGAATCTCCAAGGATCACAATGGCCTTGAGATTCTTATGACCCATGACTGCTCCTGCTCCAAGTCTGCCAAAATGCCGGTACGTATCTGCATTTATGCAGGCCATGGCCGAAAGATTTTCTCCTGCCGGACCTATTCGTAAAATAGATCTGTGGCCATGGGCCTTTTCTACCATATGACGAATTATTCTTCCGCAATGTATCACGTCCATACCCCACAAAAAGTGGGCATCTTTTATCTCCAGAGTATTTGAGCCAACACTTAACAGGCATGGCCTTTTGGCCCGGCCTTTAATTACTAGGGCATCCAGACCTGTAAACTTAAGACTCAGTGCGCTTCTGCCTCCTGCATGACTTTCAGTGTATTGATTATGATATGGAGACTTAAAGGCACATACGGTTTTACTCATAAGGGGAAAGTAGCCTGTAAGAGGGCCGATAGCAAAGATTAGTGGCTGTTCAGGATGATTCCAAGGTTCATCTTTAAGCCCCATCTTCTCAAACAGAAATGCACAAAGTCCACTTCCTCCAATTGTCCTCCTTTGATCTGTGATCCAATCGATCTTGGCCTTTCTGGAGGACAAGTCCACCGTCATTATCCGGAAGCCATCTTTATTCACGTGTTTGTCTCCCTTGATCAAAAGGCTCTTGAGCTAACGATGCCTCCACCATTTCCAGACAACCATGTGGGCAGAATTTGGTACAAAGACCACAATGAATACAAACTACAGGGAATCCATTATCTGTAACAGTTATGGCATTAACAGGACAGGCTTCTATACAGTTAGAACATCTTATGCAAAGGTCTTTTCTGATCCTTATGCCTCCAGACTTACGTACCGTGATTGCACCAGTTGGACATGACTTGGCGCATTCAGGGTCTTTGCACGCCAAGCAGTATGAGGCCTCAAAGCCTGTAGATATACCCCCTGCACTTTTAATTCTTATGCCTGCTACTTGCCACGACAACAGACCGTGTACCAGCCTTGCACAGCTCATGGAGCAGACATGGCATCCTATGCATCGCTCTATTCTGGTAACCGTTAATATCTTCATTGTATTTGTATAGTACGCAATTTTTGTTTTTAAAAAATTATAAAAAAGGATTCATATCTTCTTTTCTTCTTTGGATCTTGATATAGACCTCATTCTAAGACTTATAATGCCATTAGGAAAGTTCAAAATTTACTGCTTTGTCGTTTTATGGTTGCCCTAACCATTGAGAGCAAATAATAGTTATTGGCTAAAAGATTCTATGTGACATGCTCTTAGATTCTCAAAGTTCCTCTTTAAGCGTCTTGTTGGATATAGATGATTTTGGACATTCAATTTTAAAAAGCAATTTTCACAATGCCCCTCGTTTTTTATTGGATAGCAAGGAGTAGATATACTTTCTATAAATTGGATAGAGTGGTTTGGCTATTTTGCATCTTTTGTAGTTTTGACCTCTTTGATCATGACCTCTATTGTAAAGCTTCGTTGGATCAGGCTCTGTGCTCCATTCTTTTCACGGTATATTGGCACTTGATAGAGTCTGTCCCGGTTACCTTTATGAATTCTGGTATAGCCTTTATAAATGCCTATTACCTTTTTAATCCTTTAAGAAAGGAAAAATTTCACTTTGGTTAAAGTCGAAATTGGATCTGAATGATTTAGTTACTCTTGAGTGTTAATAAGAAAGAGATTGATCGTTTTGTCTCTGTCAAACAGATAAAACAAGCGGTTAATGCCCTTTACATGTTAAGGCACAATGAAATAGCAGGTATTTGGGCAGGGAATCTGAAAGAAGATCTATTTATTAGACTTGGTTCTATAATATCCAAATACAGAGATTTAAACCTTGGTAATTATTTTTTGCGGAGCATCCTGAATTTCTTGAGCAGCCAGGCATAAAGGGATTACATGCTATGGCCATAGATAAAAATTACAAAATTTATCTTGATAAATGGTTTTTTTTAAGCTGATTGATAAGGATCCCAATATTTACGAAAAGGAGTTGTAGCTTGATCTTTCTCCATCTTAATCACCACTAGCAACGACAATCGACTTATTTTGAACTTTTTTATCTATCAAAAGTACATACTAACAAAACGCCAGAAAAGATTGATTCAATGTTTGATCATGCAAAATCGGGCTTGATTTTGTGCAAAATAGTTTATCCTTTAAAAGATTAGGAGGGCTATATAATGAAAAGGATAACAGGGACCTTAATTATGATGATTTTTTATCTGTTTTGTAGTGTTTGCCTTGCAGCTCCTATCAATAGCCATGTTGGTAATGCAAATGTTGCAAACCAACTTGATGCTTTTAAGCTTAAGTCTAAACCCAATTTACATATTTTCCCAATTAATTTTAGTAAGTCAAAGTTGGTTGTTGGACAAGCATTCGACATTATCGTTACAGTCAAAAACTCATCGGGTTTTTCTCTATCTACCGATTCAGGAGGAGTGGGGATAACAAGCGCAGATAAATATGGGCCATCTAGGCATCATGTGGGAAGCAGCGGCAGTTCGCGTAATGTCAGGATCCCTGGGACAGCCACTACTCCTACAGAGTTGACCTTAAAAATCGGAAACGGTCCGAGTGCAACTTTCCAAGTGCCTGCCTTGGCTCCTGGACAAACTGTTACATTTAAAAAAAGTTATACAGCAACAAAAGCAGGCAATTTGACGATTTCGTGCACAGTAGATCCGAGAAATCTTGTTAAAGAAGCTAACGAGCATGACAATACCCAGAGAAAGGTAGTACGAATTCTGGGACTTCCAGACTTTAAAATAGTTCGATTCTACGTAACTCCATCCTCTATTCGGGTAAATGATGAAATGACAATTCATGCAGTTATTAAAAATTTTGGAGAATCCGGTGCTGCAACTTCAATGCGTTTTGATATACATGGGGACATATCAGGTGCACAAGATGTGGTATTACATCAAGAAGTAAATGTTCCTTTTCTGGACGCTGGTCAAAAGACTACAGTAACCTATCAGTTTACACCACGTCAGGCCGGTACTTATACACTTGGAGGTGGTGTGAACACGCCTGCAAGGACTCCCGAGTCCAACACGATTAACAACTCGGTGCCAAGGCTTTTAAGAGTCCAAGTTAAACCTGCAGGCATAGATCTCGCTCTTGTAGCCATCAATACAAAACACAAAAAGAGAAGATGGTACCAAAATTTTCGAATAACTGTAGTGGTAAAGAATATTGGAAATCAGCCAAGCGGTCCTTTTAATGTGCATTTTTATCGACCGTATGATAAAGGAGCTTTGACGGCGCAAGGGACCTGGAAAGATATGAAGCAAAGCTGTCCTTCTCTTGCCCCCAATCAGATGTGTCGGAAAACCTTTGTATTTCAATACAAAATCTATTTAGGAGAGTTTACAGCGTATAGCAAGGTTGACCCAGAAAGGAAGGTAAATGATATAAACAGGACCAACAATTCAAGAACCATCAGATTGAAAGTAGCCAATCTCTGAAAGTAGCCAATCTCTCTTAAGCAAATAGAAACGGGCTTGGGTTGTCTTTCCTGAGCCCGTTTCCTTCTATGGGGTGATTTACAGTAACTAATTACTTTCCCCTGAGCCTGCCTTTTGAGATGCCCTTTGGGCATTTGATGTTGACAATCTTGTCATATGCAAGGGGATTTTGGGGCTCCATTCAGTCCAATCATCCTCTGGTTCATCATAAAGGATAAAATGGGTGCCGCTTGATACGATTTCCCCCTTTTTTTCATCTTCTGGAGTTGCAAATGCAATTCCGCCTGCCATTATAGCTTCTACAGACTCTGTCCTTACTTTTACTCCAGAAAAGAGCCCTGCTTTTATTTTAACACCGCTCACGTTCCAAAATTTGCTCCCTTGTCTTACCAAAGGTCTGTAAGGCTCAAAGATGTTTAAATGAATCCATACCTTACGGGAGTCTGGAGAAAGTTCGTATCCCAGGACCCTGCCAACCCTTACCTGTTTATAATATACAGGGCAGCCCCTTTTCAGTGAGCCCAAGGTATTTGCCTCCACAATGACATGCAGGCCCTTATCCATGTAGGGTACTGCTGGAGGGGAATCCAGTCCTACGAGATGTCTGACTGGAGGTCCTTGGGCTGGCAGTACTGCTATATATGGTCCTGTGACAACTGTTTGAATATTTCTAATACCGCCAAGCCCAAACTCTGGTCCAACAACCCATACCTTGGTATTGGCAGTAAAAAGGGAGCTATAACGGCGATCAACCAAGGCAGTGACACGTACCGCCTTCATATTGTTCTCGAATTGTACATCTTTTACAAATCCAATCTTTACTCCTTGATAACGTAGCTTAGAGTTTGTTTCCAGGTCTTTAGACGAGGCGAATCGTATTGTAATAGGCACATAATCAGCATTTTGAGCACTTTCTCTGTCAGGGAAGAGCCTGAATGTATGCCATTCTTTGACTTTTTTCCCCTTCCCTGCATTAATAAAACTTATTGCCCCCATTACAATAGAGGCCAAGGGGGAAGTCCTCATCTTGAATCCGCTTCTGATGCTTCCTTTCAATTCCAAACCGCTTGACAAAAAGAAACGGGACGCAGTAGTGATAAGATCGAGGTGGTTTTTCTGGATAAAGGCATTTATCACAATTTTGTCTTTTTTGCTGTCCAGTTTGACCCCTGTTATTTCACCGACTTGTACCTTTTTGTAATAAACTGGACTGCCAGATATGACTGAAACAGGTTCTTCGGTTTCAAGCTGGACAAAGATCCCTCCTGGCTTAAGATCAGGCACGTGTTTTATGGCATCGGCGTAACTGTCATAGAGTCTAAACCTGCGCCAGGGTTTTGCTTTTTTCAACTTCCTCTTGTAATAGCGATGGGGATAATCAAAGGCTATTCCTCCTGCCAGGATAGCCTTTAGGGAGTCGGTGCTGACGCTCACTGCCGCTGGTGTTACTTTCAGGTTAAGACCGCTATAGTTCCAAAAGACGCATTTGTTGTTTATGAGATGTTCAAACTCATCATAAATAATAAATACGAGGTCAACGCTATTGTCCTTATTTAAGGTATACTTGGCTACTTCACCGACTTGAATATGCTTGAAAAGTACTGGCGCACCAGGGGCTAAGGCATGCAGATCCGAGGCCACAAGCCGATAAAAGGTACCTTCTTTCAGTATCTCTTTTGAGTGGCTGCCCTGAACCGTGAACTCTCTGCGAGGCTTTCCACTGCCAGGAACAAAGGTAATATATGGGCCAGAAACCAAAGTGCTAAGATTGCTAACTCCTCCAAGTCCGACCTTAGGTCTAATTATCCAAAACTTTGTCCCTTCATTGAGGGCAGACTCTGCCATTGGATCCATGAGAATTGTGGCCGTGACCTTGTATTTCCTGTCGTTTGGGTTAAGTTTCAGCTTCTTGACCCGTCCTACTTCGATACCTTGATAAATGACCTTTGTAAGTCCTTCTACTATGCTTTCACCATCAAATAACTTCAGGGTGATCTCTATGCCATACTGGGCATCTTCATAGTCTCTATAAAGCCTAAATACCTCACCGTTTTTTGCCGGGGGCTGAGTCATCAGTTCTTGTGGTGTATAAAAGCTCACCCCGCCATTTATAAGACTGCTAAGAGACTGCATATGAAAGATGATTCCATTCAATCCTCCCTTTAATGTGATGCCACTGGCATTCCAAAATCTTGTTCCAGGTTTTACCAGGTTAGCGTATTCAGGCTCTATGTAACCATCAATAAGGATGCGTCCGTTTCCCTCCATCTTGTAACCCTGAATTGAACCCACCTTTATATCCTTATAATAAATGGCAGAACCTTTCTGAAGAGAATTAAGCGCATCTGTCTCAAGGCGTATATGTAGGCCAGGTGCATCTTCAGGGACCGGGGGAGGCTCATCGAGACCTACAAATTCTCGACACGGGATTTTCGATTTTCCCGGCTGTACTGCAATATAGGAGCCTGTAAGAAGGGTTTCGAGACCCCGTACCTTGCCTGCAGAGATTTCTGGCCTTACAATCCAAAATTTTACATCCTGGACAAGGCCTTTTTCTGCCTGTCTGCTGATGGCAATTTTCATGGATACAGTATCCAAGCCCTTATCTACTGTTATCTTTTTAACAATTCCTATGGGTAGACCCTTGAACATTACCTTTGTTTTGCCTGCTGTTACTCCTTCTGCACTGTGAAAATGTACTATTATGTCTATTGGTTTTTCCACAATACTTTTGTAAAGGAGCCATATCCCGATGGAAAGGGCTACTGCAGGCAATATCCAGATGGGCGATATGCCCCTTTTCTTTTTTATCTTACTCTTTTCCATATACTTGCCTTAAAAATTGTCCTTCCTAACCTTTTGTCTATTTAGTAACGTTTTTGTGCTTCTTGGCAAATCCCAGATCAACCTGGTATCAAAGACCTCTGCTGCAAGCATGGTAGCAATGACTACCCCACAGAAAAAGGGGGCTGCGGGGGCTGCTGCAATGGTTGAAAGAAAACCAAAATCTACTAATGCGGTCAGCAGAGCTATTACAAAGATATCTAGCATGGACCAACGGCCTATGAATTTTATAAAACGAAACATCAACGTCTTGTGTTCGAGCCAGCTGTCAATTCTAAAATGTATAGAAACGAGTATCATCATGATTCCTATAATCTTAAAAACCGGTACAAGGACACTGGCCACCAGAATAATAATGCCTATGCCGTATGAGCCTTCCTTAAAAAAATAGATTATACCATCCATGATGGTGGAGTATTCAGAAGCGCCCATGTATTCGACTTTCATAATCGGTAGCAGATTGGCAGGGAAAAGCAAAATAAGGGAGGTTATAACAAGGGCCCAAGAATGCACCAGACTGTTGGGTTTCCTCGGATGGACCGTACTTGCGCATCTCGGGCAATTCGCTGTTGAATTATCTGCTGGTATGTCTATGACCTTTTTGCACTCGTGGCATACCATAAGGCCTGCCTCAAGACCTGTTAGCGGCCTTT
Organism: uncultured Desulfobacterales bacterium; assembly: GCA_964573805.1. Lineage (GTDB taxonomy): Bacteria > Desulfobacterota > Dissulfuribacteria > Dissulfuribacterales > QOAL01 > JAADCZ01. The sequence continues at coordinate 86,815 of CAZNKP010000020.1, forward strand.
GGGTATTTGAGTTGCTACCCTTCATTTGACAACTCCTTTAATTTTGCCATGTCTGTTTTGTTCAATGCGGTCAGCCCCTTGTTATATCTCCTGCTTCCTAGCTGGGCATGGATCTTGTCCCAATAGTAGTTTTCGTCAAGAAACGATGAAGATAGCAAGGTTGCGCTTAGGAGCCCAATAAAGCAGAAAAACCCTATATCATATTCTATTTTGGCCATGTGAAGGAGTTTGATAATTGTCACGAGTATACCGATCATGTAAACTTCAAGCATTCCCCATTCATCCAATCTTCTGTAGGCCTTAAACATGAATACAGTTGAAGCATCGCTCTTCCCTGTTTGGATTTGTAACGAGACAAGAAATAACAATAACAACTTTATGCAGGGAACAACAATACTTGTTACAAACACAGCAGTACCCGTAAACCAAAATCCCGATTCCACCATTGCCTTTGCACTGGCGTAAATGCTTCCGCTACTTTCAAGGCCTAGAATGTCAAGGGTAAGGAGGGGTAAAAAGATGGCTGGAGGAAAAAGAAAAAGGCCTGTCAGGCTAAGGGCCATTGTCTTTTCCACACTGTTTTTTACAGGTGCAGCAAGGATGCAGCCACACCTTGGACATATAATTTTGTAACCAGGTTTAGAGCGCGATTTTTCAAGAAGCAGGTCACAGTCTGGGCATACAACAATGTTTTTCATTGTTTTGGTCATTGTTCAGCCCCTTTTATCAGTATCTTGGGAAAATTGTTGGGCTACTTGTATACCAACTAAACGGGCTACCAAGACGGCCATGAAAAATTGGCCTGTTATGGCTTCAGAGGCGCAGAGTGATGCAGTACTAGGATTATTGGGAATAATATCTCCATAGCCAAGAGTCGTCAGAGTCACAAAGCTGAAGTATTGGAACTGCTGCCGCAGCGAGACAATGGTTGTGGCATTCGCAGAAAAAAGGTTCCCTGAAAAGGAGTTTGGGGCCATGTGATAGAGGATCTCGTAAAGATACCCCCAAAAAGTCCCAACAAATAGATATAAACACAGGGCGGCACAGATAAGTTTTGTGTCTACAACTCTGGCTCGAAATACATGTTTTGAAAAAGAATATATAAGTATGCCTATATAGACAAGCATTACTACTGTGTCTATCAGAGGTGGCAGATTCCAAATATTTAAGACATCTAACCATAAAAGCGCCAAGGATATACCTAAGAGAAAGACGGCCAACTTAAAAAGTTTTTCATACCTTTCTATGGCACAAACTGCAAAAAAGAGCACGAGAGACATGAAAAGCGAAAAGATTATTTTGGCTCCTGGAACCTTGGCAAGAAACGGAGAAAGAATGATGTATATCAAAAGCCATACAAGCAAGTTGTGAAAACTGTATCTAAATCGGATCATTGTTACAAGAAACGTCAAGCAGTGGCCTGAACAGGCAAAGTTTTTCTCAAAACCAGATATCCTGCTACACCGGCAAGAAACGAAGCGATAAAAATGGAGATCTTGGCCTCATTCACTAACATATGGCTGTCAAGGCCAAGCTCGCTAATAAATATCGACATAGTGAAGCCAATTCCTGCCAGTATACTAACTCCCCATATATGAAGCCACTTTACGCCTTGTGGCATATCTGCAATCTTTAGTGCTATGGCAAGCCAGCTAAAAAACATTATGCCGATCTGCTTTCCAATTATGAGCCCAGAGATTATTCCCAGACTTATTGCTCCAGGAAATAAAGACATGGTGTTGGCATTTATTGTTACGCCTGCTGCAAAAAGTGCAAAAAGTGGCAAGATAATAAAGGCCTGCACCGGATGCAAATGCTTCTCAAGAAATATACCTGGTGGGATCATGTCGTCTGCAGCCAGATAGATTTCCTGCACAAGATCCCATTGCTGCTTATTGTAGGTTAGGCTATCGCGTGTCAATGGTCCAGTTTGTTTGAGCTTTTCAACGCCTTTTTGGATCTGTCTTAAAAATTCTCCAGGGTCTATTAGTGATTTTACAGGTACAAGAAGGGCTATAAGCACACCTGCAATAGTCGCATGGATCCCAGAAAACATAAAACCTGCCCATACTCCTATGGCAGGAAATAGATATAAAAATGGTCGTCTTGTCTTAGACTTGACAGCCATATAAAAAAGCAAGAGAAAAATGGCAGCTGCTATAAGACTCTTTATGTGTATCTGTGAAGTATAAAATATGGCAATGACAAGTACAGCGATAAGATCATCAACAATAGCGAGGGCCGTAAGAAATATCTTAAGTCCGGTTGGCACCCTTTTGCCAAGGAGGGCGAGGATTCCAATGGCAAAGGCTATGTCTGTGGCCATGGGGATCCCCCAGCCGGAAAGGGCGGGTCCTGACCTGTTGAAGTAAAAATACAAAAGTGCAGGTGTAAGGCTGCCGCCAACCGCAGCAAAGACAGGCAGAGAGGCCTTCTTCAGGCTTGACAGCTCCCCAAGCAAAATTTCTCTTTTTATTTCTAATCCTACAACAAAGAAGAAGATGGTCATCAATCCATCTTTTACCCAATGTGCAAGCCCCATTTGATAGGTCTGTCCGGCGAATATTACTCCTATCTCCATATGGGCCAGATGATGATAGAGTTCTGCCCACCTGGAATTTGCCCATATCACTGCTGTGATTGCCGCGATTATAAGGATAATGCTGCCTGATGCCTGGGAATGAACAAAACGTTCAAAAAAGGTCTTGTTGGGTTTGGAGCCCATCCATTTCTCCTGCTTTAGCCATCTCCTGAAAATGTTCTTTTGTGTGATAACGGCGTCGCACTGGGAAAAGTCATTAAAATGTTGGAAGATGCCTGTGCTATCTTTTAAACGAGCCTTGTTCTAGAATCAAAATCGTAGTTTTTAAAACTGCCTTTAAAATTTAAAATAGATTACTTACTGCGGGTGAATTTGTCCGGAAAGCCAGGACAAAACCCGGCCCCCAGATGCTATTTTTGTCTTCAAATCAAACACCTTATCTGCCAGGCTTACTGATTTTAAGCGCTGGCCATACGGCAAGGCCCGCAGCCGAGTTAATAAGTTCACCTGTTTTTTTGTTAAGGGCCGTGGTACCAAGAGCCGTTCTGATAGTAACCTTTCCTTTGCCAGACATCCCTTTCCACTGCCTTTCGCCGCCAACAATGACAAAATCACCATCAAGGGCACCAAGCTCGCCCTTTGCAGTCAGTCTTGCATAAGCAACCTTATTTTTACCCTTTGAGATCATGCAATCGGCCTCTATGGTTGCCCGTTTTGTGTCTAAATTTATGTATTCTGTGCCTGGACACATGAAGACTGCAGCGTCAAGTTCTCCCCTACCTTGGTCAATGTACATGATGCCATCAAAAGAACCCACGACCTTTACCTTGTTAGGTGCTATCTTGAATACCTGGCCTTTGCCCTGCCATGGTGCCAGGATTTTTAGTGTTACATCAGCACCAATGGCAGAAGTTGCCAATGCCAGACCACACAAGATGTTCACAACAATACCAGTTTTAAAAATTTTCATTACATTTTTCTCCTTTTTATTATTTTTATTGATAATACCCAACATTCCATAAAATAAAACAAAAAATACAAAATAAATCCGTTTTATTTTTGGGCTGCCTATAACTATTAATTAAGATTTTGCCATTACTTGAGCTTTATAGCCTTGTTTACCTTATCCATCCAATACTTGCGTTTTTCCTGAGGCATAAAAATGATAAATTCTCCAATTGCCCTTTGGACTCCCATAAAATCTATTAGGAAATTGTATACCGCATTTGCCGCATCCAATTCGGCACTTAGATACTGACCTTGGGCATCCAGCAAATCAATTATTGTCTTTATGCCGTGAATATATGAATCCGTTACAAGATCGAGATTCTTTTTTGCAGCTAGGGCGGCTTCCCTGGTGAGGGTAATGGAGGGATAGGATGCCCTTGTCCGATTTATAGCTGCAAGGACCTCCTGAATTATAACTTCTGCAGCTGCATTTCTGTCTATTCTAAGTCTAGCGAGTTCTTGTTCGAGCCTTCCTGCCCTTGCTGCAGTTTTTCCACCTTCAAAAAGGGGAATCCTGGCAAAGACGCCCACATTCCAATCAGTATCATCAAAACCTGTACCCTCACGCCTTCCTCGGCCGTCTTCCGAAAGGTACTGATCCACCTTCCATTCTACAGTAAAGTCTGGAAGCCAAAGTTGGCGTCTTGCTCCTTTGGCAAGTCTTGCTTTAGCCTTTATCGTCTCGTCAAATCCCTTTAATTCCGGCCTTACAGCTACTGCCTCTTGCGCTGCGAACCTTTTGAACTTTCTAAGTAGCAAGGGATTTTCCATAAGCTTTAAATAAAATTTATCTCCAATGATAAAAAGCGGATCATCGAGACTGGCCTCTTCAGGGATAAAGGCCTCGTCTAGTGGTCTGTGCAGAATACGGTTAAGGGCCTCCATGGCATCCATGGTCTCGGACTCCCTGTAAAGGACCTCTCTACGATCATTGGCAAACTTGGACTGCCATCTGTAGACTTCATCTGGACCTGCAGCCCCTGTAGAAAACTTGATTTGGGCCCGTTCTAAATTGGCCTTAGTCAGTTTTAGATTCTCCTTGTAGATCCGTTCAATGGTTCTGGCCCTTAATACATTGAGATAAGCAACGGAAGCATCGTAAGTTACATCAAGCTTTATCCGTTCCTTGTTCATATGTCTTGCCTGTTGAAGGTGCTCTTCTGCAGTATAATTTGCCCATTTATTTTCGGAATATAGTAAGATGGTTCCCCCAGCCGTCCCTGTCCAGGCCCGTTCAGGTGTAAGCCCGCTGCCAGCTTTGGCCCTGTCTTGGTCTACAGCCCTGTAACCTGTCCCTATATCAACCCTTGGAAGAAGCTCTGCCATTTTCTCTTTGACTGCATGTTCTCCAGCCTGTACCCTTACTCGGGCAGATTGGAGCTTCAAATTGGCAGAAACGGCCTCCTGAACGGCCTTGGCCATATTGAGTCTCCTGCCCTTTTCCTCCTTTTCGTTTAATATCGTGGCCTTGGTAAGGAGAATGAGATTTGGAGATAACCCAAGCTGCCTGGCAGTTGCCATATTTATGGTAAGCTCTCTATCACGTGTAAAAGATGGCTTTATAGTTGGGATGTTCCCATTATTGTGAAGGGTGTCTAACAATGCTACTGATGCCCTTCTTGCAAGTAGATTTTGCTTGTCACTGGGTTCTAAACCAGCAAGAAGACCAAGCTCTACCTGTTTTGCATCCCACATTGCAAATCCCACGATTTTCTTTTGGATAAGCAGTTGGGCAAGTTTGGCCTTTTCTTTATCGCTCATATGCCAAAGGGATCCAACAAAGACGGCCTGGATTCCTTTAGGAATCTTATCTACAGTCCAGCCGGCTGAGGAAGTAGCGCCTACAAGGGTAACCTCAAGACCATGGCGTTTGCCAAAGTCATGCAGCATGTCTTTGATTCCTTTTATGCCTTTTATTTCTCTTTCATCTAAGATGATTGCACATTTTTTAAAAGGAAATATCTCTTTAAATGTTTTTAGATCATTATCAAGATAGTAAGTGGCGTCTATGGGAATAAAATTCGTGATCCCGGGCCTTTTTTTGTTTTGGCTCTTTATCCGTTTTGCAAGGTTATAGTAGGAGGCATATGGGGCTATAATAGGTTTGGGGATGTTTTTGAACGAAAGGACCTGGGAGGCAGAGACAACACCAAGGGCAAATATTACGTCTGGACCAGAAGACGAGAAGAGCCGTTTCAGGGCCTTCTTGATCCCCGTTACAGAATCTTGGCCATGCAGGGTCCATTTTTTAGAAAAAGATACCTTGTAATAGGGCCTCAAAGATTGTTTTAAATGCTCCTTGTATAGGCTAATAAGTTTCCTGTCTGTTGGGGTTGCCCCATCTGTTACGAATCCCACACGTACTAGTTTGGGCTTATTAAGGTCTATATTGCATTGCTGTCCACTGGCATTTGACAGGAATAATCCCAGGATCGCAAACGGTATTACAAAGGCCAAACTATACAATTTTGCCATGATAAACTCCCTGGATCTATCTGATCTTAAAAAATGTTGCATAGAGCACTGGCACAAACACCAATGTTAAGACCGTGGCAAAACCAAGGCCAAAGACAATGGTAACTGCCATGGATACAAAGAAGGCATCCTGGAACAGGGGAATCATCCCCATCATGGTTGTTAGCGCAGCCATCATAACAGGTTGCATCCTAGATACTCCAGATTCTATAATGGCCTCCATTCCTTTCATGCCAGATCTGATATTTATATCTATCTGATCAATAAGCACTAATGCGTTCTTTATGAGCATCCCTGAGAGACTCATCAGGCCAAGGAGCGCCATGAAACCAAAGGGCTGTTTCAACAAAAGGAGACCTGCAGTTACGCCTATAAGGGCAAGGGGAACGGTGAGCCAGATAATCAGTGGTTGTCTGAAGGCATTGAACATAAAAATTACAATCAAGACCATCATTCCAAAGTATATAGGGATATTGGCCGCCAGCTGTTTTTGGGAATCTGATGAATCCTCAAGTTCACCTCCCCACGCGATAAAATACCCCGGTTTGCCCTTGAGGGGTATTATGTCATCATATTTTATAGGGATGGTGGAAGCCGTCCACTTTTCGTCTTTCTCAAGAGGTTTTCCCCTGTAGGCAACAAGATCTACTCCGAGGGCCTGCTCGATTATTGGCTTTACTCTATTCATTAGTTCTGCAGGCAGCTCTTGGCGTGGATCCGCATGGATTTTGATCATCTGGCGCCTGTGCCATCTAGAGAGCCTCGCATTTTCCCATTTTGTCTCGATTCCGTTCAATACTTGTAATATAGGCACATACTTATTGGCCATTGGACTGAAAAGTTGGATCTCGCTCAAATCTTCAATAGAGTCTCTTTCATCGTCAGGGGCACGGGCGATTATCGGAAGCAAGTTAACGCCTTCGCGGTAGACGCCTGTTGTCTTTCCAGAAAAGTTGGCCTCAATTGCTTGGGCCACCATTGGTCTAGTAATCCCCAGGGCCATAGCCCTGTCCTCTGCCAAAATTGGTACAGGAACCTTTACTTTTTCTCCCCACTCTGTTCTGACGGCCTTTGCATTTTCTTCCCTGAAAATCTCAATAGCCTTTTCCGCCAAGGCACGGAGCACTTCAGGATCGTCTCCATTTATTCTAAGTTGGATTTTTCCTCCATTGGCAGGTCCAAGATTGAATTTTTTGACATTTATCACTGCATCCGGGAACATTCGTTCCAGATCTTTTTGAAACTTGGGCTGCATGGCGTCTATTTTTCTATAGTCGTCAACAGAGACCAGTATGCTTGCATATTGATTAGCTGCCTCTACAGGTACGCCGTAGGTCAATAAAAAACGGGGATGTCCGCCTCCGATGGCTGATGCCACCTGGGTGATTCCCTCCTGTTTCATTAAATATTCTTCGATTTTTTTGACCTGTTTGGAAGTCTCCATTATATGAATTCCTTCCCTGAAAAAGCACTCTACCATAAATTGGGGCCTGGTTGATGCAGGGAAGAAGAGTTGTTTGACAAAACCGAAACCGTAAACAGACAAGGCGAAAAGACCAGCTACCACGGCAATGGTAATCCACCTGTGATTTATAGCCGTAAAGAGAAGTTTACGATAGATCTGATAAAACTTTCCGCCATATGCTCCTTCTGAGCCGCCCTTCATCTCCTTGTCCTTTTTGCTCATTATAAATTGTTTAGTTACAAGGGGAGTTGTCGTAACGGCAGTGATCCAAGAAAGAGACAGGGAAATAAGAATTACATAATAAAGGGACTGGCAATATTCTCCAGTAGAATTTGACATGCCTCCAATAGAAGCAAAGGCCATAATGGCTACTGCTGTAGCAGCAAGAAGCGGCATGGCATTTTGACCAACTATTTCCTTTGCCGCCTGGAGACCATCCATACCTTGCTGCATCTTCACCTTCATGCCGTCAACAACCACTATGGCATTGTCTACCAGCATACCGAGGGCAATAATTAAAGCACCAAGGGATATGCGTTCCAAGGTTATGTGATAATAACCCATGACCACAAAGGTGGCAGCAATAGTCAGAATCAGGATGAAACCAATTATGATGCCTGAGCGGACTCCCATAAAAATGGCCAGGACAACTATAACAATGGCAACAGATTCAAGCAGGTTTATCACAAAGCCGTTTACAGCCTTGGTGACACTCTTGGACTGCATTGCAATCTCTACAAGTTCCATACCTACAGGGATTTGACTCTTTAACTCTTCAAGGCGCTTGAGCACAGCATTCCCCATTGTAACTGCGTTCCCGCCAAGAACAGTGGAAATGGCAATACCTATACCCTCCTTGCCATCCACTCTTAGAATCTTGGAAGGTGGCTCCACATAGCCACGTTTTATTGTTGCAACATCCCTTAAATAGATGAGCCTGCCGTTTTTAGAGGCAAGAAATAGGTTGCCAAAGTCCTTTTCTGACTTGAACCCTCCTGTAGGATTTATTGCTAGGTATTGGGTGCCAAACTCGATACGCCCAGAATCTACAGCAAGGTTCTTAGCCCTAAGAGCATCAAAGATCTCCTGACGTGTAATGCCAAGAGCAGCCATTTTGGAACGGGATATCTCTACATAGATTGCTTCAGGGCGAACACCAAAAAGCTCGATCTTCTTTACATCCTGGACTACCAATAGTTCCCTTTGGAGAAGATCTGCTACCTCTTTCAGCTCTGCAAAGGTGTAGCCGTCACCCACAAGAGCAAAATAGACGCCAAAGACATCTCCAAAGGCGTCATTTACTGTAATGGGGCCAGCACCTGGAGGAAGCTCCTTTTCATGGTCTCCCATCCGTCTTCTAAGCTCATCCCATACTTGGGGCAGATCATTCTTCCGATATTTGTCTTTTATCTTTACATGGACAAGAGACATTCCCCGTGATGAATAAGACTCCACCCTTTTAAGTTGGCCCATTTCCTGGCAGGCCTTTTCAATTACTTCTGTTACCTCCTCCTGCACCTCTTTGGGTGAGGCACCAGGATATGGGGTGAGAATTACTGCCTCTTTTATTGCAAACTCTGGATCTTCAAGGCGGGGAAGCCCCATGTAGGCGAAGTAGCCTAAAAAGAGCATAACCACTGTCAGTGTCCAGGTTATTACATTTTTCTTTATGGCAAATTCGGCAATGTTCATGCTCAGATTTCCTCTCGCTGCTTCTCCCAGGGCCTGACCTTCATTCCCTCCTTCAGTTTTGTAACGCCAGCTATTACTATAATTTCTCCTGGTTTAAGCCCATCTGTGACCTTTATGCAGCAGGAATCTTTAAGGCTGCCCACTTTTACAAAACGTTTGTGCACCACCCCAGCATTTTTATCAAAGACCCAAAGATATGGCCGGTTGCCAGGAGCATCAAGCACGGCAAGGGCCGGAACTATAATCTCAAATCCTTCAGGATTGCGGAAAGATGCCGTTACCGTTGCTGTCATACCGGGCAGGATCGCAGCCCCTTCTGGTTTGTTCATTTCGAAAACCACTTCGTAGGTCTGAGTGGCCGGATCTGCCTCTGTAGAATATTCTTTTATGGTAATTGGAAATTCCTTCCCTGGTATGGCTTGGAAAGATACAGAGACCCTATCTGCACTTCTTCCCTTAAGTGCAGCCATAATTAATTCTGGCACATTAATTATTATTTCCAGATGGGATATGTCTTGAAGAAAGGCTATAGGTTCTTTTGCCTTTACTTTATAAAAGTTTTCCACATATCTTTTGGCAATGACACCATCAAAGGGAGCTGTGAGGGTTGTATCACAAAGGGCATTTTTGGCATCTTCCAGTTTAGCTTTCGCAACGTCTCTTGCAGCAAGATAACGGTCGAAGTCTGCTTTTGACACCTGTCGTTTGGCATACAACTCTTGATATCGCCTGAATTGCTGTTCGGCTTCCCTGTAGCGAGCTAGCGCCTCTTTTACAGCTATGCGAAAATCTCTGGGATCTATTCGGGCTATAAGATCTCCTTTTTTCACAAATTGTCCTTCTTCAACAGGAAGCTCAACTAGCGGACCAGATACCTTAAATGAAAGAATCGCCCTTTTGCTTGCCCTGACTATTCCAGGAAAACCTTGGGTAAGAATTTGAGCCGTGTCCTTAACTTCCATGATTTTTACCGGTCTTATTATCTCTGGCTTTTGGGGAGGTTCCTCTTTCCCGCAACCGGGAATAAAAAGGAACAATACCAAAAAAACAGGCAATACTGAGGCCTTAGCGTATTTCCTCCAAATGAAATTTATAAGCCAATAAAATCTAATATCCATCGTTACCCCCCAAAAAGGTATAAGAAAATTGTTGTTGCGTCCCCAAACGGCCTAGAAAGACCAAACTAAGCAAACAGCATCTAAATCTGCATCGTTGTCACACAGAGCCGGAACTACAAATATCAGGAAAGAGCGCAATTGAGATGCAGGAAATGGTTGCGGAGCAAACAGGGCGCAATTAATCCTTTGAAATCTTGCCGTTGTTTCCTTTAAATAGCTATTGCTCAAACTGGATCTTCCCTATGAAAAAACATATTCTTCAGGGCTGATTGGTGCCTTACTCTATTATTGGCCAATAATCTTGTCAATAAAGGTATAACACTAAGCAAAGGTGTTTAGAAATTTTCTCCAAGTTGTTTATTCAAAAGATATAATGTTTCTGTAACAACAATTTTAATATATACAAAAAGCTGCATTATTTTTGTTGGCTCATTGGTTATCTTTTAAACGTTATCAAATAAAGCCCTGCAATATTAATCGGTTAAAATAAAAGACTTCTTCTTTTAAACCTGGTTATTTTAAAATCCGATTATTGGATGAGACCGCCTTTTGATCTGAAAAAATGCATGCAAGGACTGCCTTAATCTCTTGGGGATCTTGTAGGTGAACATTGCCTTCATTCCTTTAGGATCTTAGGCCTGCTGCTTTTCGAGGAGAGAAGGCAATAAAAATTTGTCAATAGAGGTGAGCTTATGAAACTATTGAAAAATTGGAGATTAAGACCGTTGTTACTTTGCCTGTCGGCTATATGGGCAGCCGGCCTCATTCTATTTGGGTTTTTTCCCCATTATGTCTATGTATAAGATGGAAAATAAGTTTTTCTTTATTACCAATAAAATTATGCCAATATCTATAGGCTTCGAAAACATTACTAAAGAGCTGCTTAATCAGTCCAATATTCTCCTATTCCAAAGTCAACATGAGCCGTTATCCCTTAGGAGGTCAATAAAAAAGACTGAGACAGAAATGAAACGGATAAACAATATCCTTTCTGGCGCAAAGGCCAGGGTCCGTAACGGTCACTTTCAGATAGGAGAACTTGAGACAAGCATAAAGGCATTTGAAACACTGTTTCAGAAATACAAAACCACTATTCTGGCACAAATTGGTTCTGGCCCCGGCGGCAGTTCTAGACAGACAGACCTTGAAATGCAAAAGCTTAAGGCCCTGTTTGCTGATCTTACCTCTCTCAACACAAAGATTTCCTTGGGTTTAAGAGGACTTAACAAACTTGCATGGGATATGATAAGTGATCATGTAAATAAGCAGAAGCAGGTCTTGGCAATAATTAGCGGGGTTGTTTTTGTGTTTGGGGCGTTTTTCAGCATGCTGGTTTTTAAAGGTATAACAGCCAAGCTTAAAGATACCCATGATGCTGTTTCAGCTATAGCGACAGGGGAAGCAGATCTCACAAAGCGCGTGACTGTTGATGGCAAGACCGAGGTGGATGAGATTGCCATCTTACTGAACAAGTTTATAGAGAGAATGCAGTGTTTAATAAGAGATGTAAAGGAATATGGTCTTCAGGTAAGCTCTGGAGCAAAGGAAATGGGTGAGCTAGCCACGTCCTTGGCCAGTACTGCAGTTGAAGGAAATGCCCAGTCAGAAGAGGTTGCAAAATGTGCAAATGATACCGGAGACCAAATGGCCTCTATTGCCGCGGCAATGGAGCAGATGACTGCAACTGTCGGAGAGATAGCCCATAGTACAGCGGTTACCAGTCAGAAGTCGGGAGAGGCCGTTGAAAAGACGAGGCAGGCCCAGGAATTGGTGGAAGAACTGTCAACAGCCTCTGCAAGGATAAATGAAATGAGTAGTCTCATAGGCAGCATTGCAGAGCAGACCAACCTCCTTGCTCTGAATGCGACTATAGAGGCAGCAAGGGCTGGAGAGGCAGGCAAGGGTTTTGCCGTAGTTGCAGGTGAGGTTAAGGAGCTTGCCAAACAAACCGGTGAGGCTGTTCAGAAGATAGATGCTACTGTAGTAGAATTGACAGAGCATGTAGAGCGGGTAAGGTCTGTCACAGACGACATAGTTGACTCTATTCAGGAAGTAAGCGAACTTGCCGATAATGTTGCTGTTGCAGTGGAAGAGCAAACCGCCACCACCAACGAGATAAGTCAAAACGCTCAAACAGTTTCTGCAAATACAGGGCTGCTTGTAAGCCAAAGCGAAGGGATCAAAGAGGCAAGTACACAGACTGCGGCTGGCTCTGAACAGGCAAGGATTTCTGCTGGAGATCTTACGCTTACAGCATCCAACTTAGAAAAGACCCTTCATGCCTTTACTGTTTAATATTAGGGGGCTACCTCTAAAATGTAATCCTGATTTTTAGAGGTAGCCCAAAAACTTTGGCTAGATTATTTTCTTATCCATTTTCCAGGCTTCTTTTCTATAAAAGTACCCTTTGGGGCCGTATTTTGCCACTGTTGGGCGAAAATGGCCTGCACCCTTGCCAGCTGTGACGATGGAATGTTCAATGCTTGGGCAACGGCATTGTAAAGGGCCATTCTATCGCTGTTTTCTGCGTCTATAAGTTTTTTTAAGTTTGCCTTCTCTTTCAGGCCAAGTCCAGAAAGGCTTCTGATGGTAAGAAGACCGTTTAGCCCTTCACCTATCAGTCCCTTTGCCATATAAGGAGCAAGGGCGGGGAAGCGTTTTTTCATCCTTTCTTTAAGTTGACGTATGGTTGCATTTGATACGGTAAGCTCACTAGCTGCATGCGCCTCTGAAACAGAAAAGAACCAGGATGTAGGAGATGGTGTTGCCGGCTGCCCGTCCTGTTTAGGTTGTTGTTCTCGCACGTCTTTAACTATGTCTTCTGCAGCCTTTCTTACCTCAGCAGCTGGAAAATAGATATTTACAGTTACACATGCTGTCAAAAACAATAAAAGCATAGGCACCAAAAGTCCCCGGTTTTTTGTTACTGTCATATTATTTCACCTCCACTTTACTTTGACCGGACTCGCTGATCCTTTTGAGTCTATCAAGCATGTCCCTGAAACTTATCCTACCGTTGGGATTCATATTAATAACATTAACGCCACCCCAAAAGCCCCTTTTTACCAAATATTCCTTTCCTCCACTTTTATAGAGACCATGGAGTTCAAATACATCGTTTTTGAGCCTGCAGGATATTCCTATACGACTGTAAGAGAATTCTTTAAAAAGTCCGCCAAGAAATGATACAGAACCTCCTCCTCCTCCAAGTATAGAGAGATTCTCAATGGCTTTGATGCTGATTTTTTTGGGTTCTTTAGAAGATTGATCAGTCTCTATCTGCAAGTCAAAGGCCTCTGGTTGTCCTCCGCTCATGATCAGCCCTTTTATCCATCCATTAATTTTGCCAGTAACTAGACCAAAAGAAGTGTCTTTGCTAAACTCTTTAAGATCAATATGGGAGAAGCTTATATCAGCGCCCCATCGCGGGATGGCTGCATAGGGCTCAATCCAGATATTGGTTATCTCAATTTCACCTTTTGCGACTTCTATGTCAATTTTTCCTTTAAATAAAAGCCGATCTTTTTCAAAATTTGCCTTTGGTAAGGTGCCGTTTACCACTATTTCAAGAGGAACGTTATTTAAGAGCTCGTTAACTTTTAGATTGTTAATTTTGATATTTTTTAGAACCAATGTTCCACGTGAAAATAGAAATTGGGCCTCTTCCATTGATATGATACCAGAGCCAAGACTTAACCTTAGAGTCCCAAGATGGAGACTTTTGTGACAAAGGGTCACAGGAAGACTCGTTCCGAGTATGGCCATGCTAGCATGTTTTTTGAATATTCCTCTGGGAATTAGCGGAGCAAGATAAACTTCCTGCCACATCAAGGTTCCTTTGTCGCACCTTGTATCAGAAAGAGGATAGGAAAGATGTGCCTCAAGCCCCTTTATCAGCCTTTTCTCTTTGTAGAAAATATCACTGGTAAGCCTAAGCAAGATGCTTGTTGACTTGCCCTGTAATAGAAGTCTGCCATTGGGTCTGAAGTCTTTAACTATAGGCCGAGAATCAGAAAAGGCATCCCTTATAAAGATATTATAAGTACGTTCGATATTTGCATCCAACTGCCAATTTGCTTTTATAAGACGGTTTAAAAAAACGTTTCCCTTGTTTGCATTTTTGGGCAAGGCCAGCCTCTTAATCTTTAGAGAGAAAGGGCCGTACAATCTGAAATCTTTGATGAAAATTTGACGGTCAGTAACTTTGCCTTCTGCCTTAAGGCTCCCTTTTACTTCAGAAAGATCAAGAAACCATGGAAAGATAAGCACTTGGCCTCTAGGCCAAGCAGCCTTGACCTGCCAGGAAAAAGAAGGATTCTTGCCAGATAGGTCACCTTCCAAGTCGAAATTCAAAAGGATATCTAGCCCTTCAAAGGCATGGTCTATATCTTTTGAGCCTGCCAGATCTGTTAGATTAAACCTTCCCTTTATGCACAGTATCTCTCCATCACTAGCTCTTGATACCGAAACGCCTGGCAAGGATAAGGCCAGCCCACTTATTTGATGGGCTGCTAAAGGGTAGGCATGGATTATTTTGGGACACAGCATAAATAACAATAGCCCTAGACCTAGCCAGAGGCAGCGATACGGGTATACCTGTCTATTAGGTGTATTCAGATATCTTTTTCTTTCCATCTCAGTGGGAAAAGCAGCGTTACTCTGGTGCCATGGCCTGGGATGCTATCTATCTCGATTTGTCCTTGATGTTCCTTCATGATGTGATGGACCATTATGAGCCCCACTCCAGTGCCTGAAGGTTTGGTGGTAACAAGTTCCTTAAATAGTTTAGCCTTTACTTCCCTGCTTATTCCTGGTCCCTGATCCTCGATCTCAATGGCTGGCCTCCCTTCTATTTTTTTGATCTCCACTTTTATGCTTGCTCCATTGGGAGAGGCATCTGCTGCGTTTTTGAGCAAATGTAATACGGCTACTTTCAGGGTTCTTGGGTTTCCTCTTATGCGAACTGGATTTTCTGGGGCCTTGAACTCTACCCGAATCCCCTTTTTTTCAAAATTAGGCTGCCAGGCTTCCAGTATCTCTTTGACCAGATCTTGCAACACGACCTTTGTAAAGAACCTCTCCTGTTCCCTGGCCAATCCTTCAAAGTCTTTTA
The DNA here is from genome assembly GCA_964573805.1 of uncultured Desulfobacterales bacterium. Classification (GTDB taxonomy): domain Bacteria; phylum Desulfobacterota; class Dissulfuribacteria; order Dissulfuribacterales; family QOAL01; genus JAADCZ01. Next base: position 102,228 of record CAZNKP010000020.1, read on the forward strand.
CTATGGCCTCGAGTTTTTGAGCTTCAAGATATATGGCCTTTATCTTGTCCCTTTCAGAGGAATTTTCAGGAAGTTTTTTCAAAAGTATTCTTGCCAGGCCTCCGATAATGGTGGCAGGATTTCGAACTTTATCTGCTATCTTGAGGGCAAATTCTACTATTGTGCGCTCATGGACTAAAGATTCCATGTCTTTGCTAAGCTCTAAAAGTTCAGCATTTACCTTATCTAATTCCTTGTTTTTCAAGGAAATGGTTCTTAAAAGCGACAAGACTTCTTGGTGCTTGGCCCTAAGATTTTCAATATAAGATTCCTGCAAGTCCTTAAAGACCTGTTGGCGAATCTGCTCCTGTCCCTTTAAAAGACTCCCGCAGTCTGGTTCATCTCCAAACAGCATTACCTCTAGCTCAAAGGATCTGTCTTGGTTGAATTTTTTTATCTCTAACCGATCAGCTATGTTTTTGATTCCTTGAATAAGTTGGTGAATGGGAGAATGTGAATCAAAGGAACGGGGGCATATTTCACCCCAAAAATGCACCATTAAGCCAGGAAGTCCAGGACTGTCCCATCCGTTAATACTTGCGCATATAATGTAGAAAATAACTCGCCCTCCCTTTGTCTGTTTTAATAAAAAACGGGCCATTTCTGAGGCCATAAGGGCTATTTTAACGCGTCTAGTACGTGAAAATCCTCCAAGAGTAGCAAGAAGTTTTGCTTTGGATCTGACGAGTGGAATGTCTTTCGGGCGTTTGATAACCAAGGTCAAGACGTGAATCTTCTGGCTCAGCTTTTCCATTTCCACACCACTAGTGCAGCGTCATCGCACTGCCTATCGCAAGGGAGAAACAGATAGTTTGTCCATATCAAGCTTGGGATATCCATTAGGACCTGTTGAAATTTTATGGGAGGAATAGGGCCAATTCCGTCTGTGTAAAGGATACCCATTGTTTCTTTAAAATTCTTATAATGCCAGGAAACGAGGCCACTTTTTGAATTTATAGGACCGATAAGCCCCTTTTTCCCAGAAATTAGATTTTCTTTTCCGTCTAAAAACAAAAGATGGTTTACATTTCCGGCCACAGCGATCTTTACCTCTGGCCTTTCTATATCCAATCTGACCACTTGAGCCATCAGGCCCCGTGAGCCAACCATATGATTCCCAAGGGCCATCAGTGCATCCATCGGTTCGGTTTCAGCAGGTAAAAGGGCAAGAAATTTTTTGGCAGAAAAGATTATTTTTGCTGCCTCTGGACCCTTGCCAAGGGCGTCCATAAGCACCATTAGGATGTAGGGATGCCTGCAGGAAAAAAAGAAACCGTCTCCACAGTAGAGGTTTCCCTTTGCAGGTCTTACAAGAAAGGATAGCTCCACAGGTAAGCGACTCAAGATGTCTGGAGGTTCTGCAAAGGAGGCAGCAACCAAGGTTTCATACTCCTTTTTCCCCAACAAAAGATCCGGACAGGGAAAGTCTCCGAGTCTTCCAGAGCACACAGCAAATTCTTCGGCAAGCCTTCTTGCAGTGCCAAGACCAGCCCCTAAGCCTTGGTTTCCGTAAAAATCTCTGTTGCAGATCCGAAAGACAGGCATTATTCCTGGCCCCTTATCCAAGCTGCATGTTACGAAAAAGGCCTGCTCTGTTCCAATCCTTTGCCCAAAGAGTCTGATCATTCCTTTGTGGGTATTATGATCTATATGATTTTGGGCAAGTTCGCTTACGCACAAGACTATATCAGAGATTTTAGAGGAGGAAAAACCAAGTTGCCTGGCAAGCTTGTCCGCTGCCTTTCTGATCAAAAATACATGGGCCTGGATGGATATATCTTTTTCGTACCACAGGGGTTGTAGCCCATCTATATCCACTTCCACACCTCCACCCGTGTTCCGCCATCAATAAGGCTTGCAACCCTTAGATCATCTGCAAGGGCATTCAAAAGATTTAATCCCATGCCCATACCTTTATCTTGAGAAAAGCCTGGGGTCATAGCCTCGGCCAGATCGGATATTCCAGTACCCCGGTCTTCAGCTACCATCCTTACGGCCTTCTTTTCTCCTTCTTGGTAAACTGTTATACATATCTTTCCTCCTTGACTGTGCCGAAGAATATTGTTTCCAAGCTCATCCAAGATGGTAAGGGCTTCAGCCTGTTTCATCTCGTTTTTTAGACCCAGCCAAGAAAAAAGCTCCCTTAAGACCTTTCTGGCCTTTGTTAGTCCTACATTTCTAGATACAGGTGTACACCTTTTGGCTATCGAAATTTTATTTTTTACTGTATCAGTCAACTCTTATTAGTTTGTGTCCCAGTTTCCCAAGCGCCTGTTCTGCATCAAGTGCAAATCTTAGGTTGTGTCCAAAACTCATGTTAAAACTTTTCAAGGCGGCAATTGCAGAAGCTCCAAGGCCTGCCACCACTATCTGTGCTTTGAAAAGTCCCATGGTAGAGGCGAGCTTTTGTATATTTTCTGCAAGAAAGGTATCTATTACTTCTACATCAGATAGATCTACAATTACAGCTTTTGAATTTGTGGCCCGCACCTTTTCTGCTAGTTCCTTCAGAAGTTGAAGCACCTGTGCATCGTCTATTTCCTCTTGAAGAGACACAAGGAGGATCTTACCAAGATGAAATATTGAAAAAGATTTCATTCAAGACCTCAGAGTTCTTGGTTATCTTCCAATGCCTTAATGGCCTTTACCTGTTTTTGGCGCGTTTTGGTTATCTGTTGCATGGCATAATGGAGTCCATCTGCCATGCGGCTCCTTACGTTTATGGTACCAAGATCGACCCCAAGGTGGGCCATGGTCAGGGCAATACGTGAAGAGATTCCTGTCAGGACCGCCTCGCTTCCCATAAGGCGGACTGCATCAACTGTCTGGAGGAGGTAGTTTGCCACAGCAGTATCGACATTGGGTACCCCTGTAATATCAATAATAACAAAGGGAGCGCGTGTTGACTCTATTGTAACGAGTAATCTTTCCATTGCGGATTGTGCCCGATGGCTGTCAAGTGTACCAACCAGCGGGAGCGCCAAGACCCCGTCCCATACTTCGATAACTGGCGTGGAAAGTTCAAGGATTTCTTCTTGCAAGTGGCGGATGTCTTCATCACGTTTTTTTAAGAGTTCTTCTTGCTGCCTGAGGATGAGCCTTTCCTTTTCAAGACGGTCAGAAATGTCTATGAAATGTTCAACGCAACCTATTATCTCTCCCTGATGATTTTTTATAGGGCGGCTGGCAAACTCGATGGGTATCTCTTTCTCTCCTACTTTTAAAGTGGTCTGTCCTTGATTGACTGTATTGTTTTTCGTGGCTACCTTGCAGGTACATTGATCTGTCTGGCACATTGGTGTATGGAATATCTCGTAGCACTTGCGGTCGAAGCAGTCTCCAGGGGTTCTGCCAACTAGTTCTGCCCCCGCCTTGTTAATAATAAGTATATTGTTATCCAGGTCTGTTACAAATATGCCCGAGGGAACGGCATTGATTATCTCAAACAGGAATCCTTCATCTCCTTGGTAGTCCTTTAATTCAGTCATGACCTCCCTCCTTTTGATCGTGTAATAAAAAATTTTAGCAAAAAGGGGGCATTTCGTCTAATAACCGCCCTGTTAATCAAGCAGATAAAAAATAAAAAGTTGCATTCGCATTTAAGAAAAAAAGCGGCAAATCCGATGGATTTAATGAAAATAAGGATTTTTAAAGGAGGCTTAAAGATTCTCATGAAAAATTATTTAAAAAAAAACTTTTTCTCAAAATCTAAAAGCCAGATGGCAGGTTTTACATTGATAGAGATGGCCATAGTTCTTGTAATTATTGGTATCATCATAGGCGCTGTTATGAAAGGACGGGATCTCATAAAATCTGCCCAGATCAAGAATGCCTATGAAACCTTTTTTGCTGCCCATTACAAGATGATCGGTTCCTATTATGATAAGACAGGAAGAATCTTGGGGGATGGAACCATTAATGGGGGAACTGGTACTAACCCAAATGGTTGGATGGACAATATCGGTCTTTACAATGGAACAAACAGAAGCAATATCATCAATGCCCTAAAAAGTGTTGGAATAGATGTATGCTCTTTAGTAAAAAGCAACCTTACATCTACCGAATGTGGCCCAAATGGATTGAACATTGGCCAGATTTCTCTAGATGGCGAATATGCCAGGCAGACCGTTTGGGTAGGTTATTATTATGCAAACTTTGCCGGAAGGTATAGAAACTATCTGAGGATCGATAGGATACCTACAGACTTTGCCATCGCCCTGGATAAGATGATAGATGGGGTTGCAAATTGTGCATCAGGTTCCTTTGTTGTCGTTCCTGGAGAGACCTGTAATAACGGCCAATGGCCTGATGCCAGCTCCACACCCTATGTAAGGGCCGCTTGGATTGTAGAGTTTTAGTTTTCCACCAACCACCTCCTCCTCATATGCCGGACCTGCTAGAAGGCAGGTCCGGCCACATTCAAAATACCTGTCCAAATGCTAGCAAGGGTCTGTATCTATGAACAGAAATAAGAAACCACTTGGAGCACTTTTAAAAGAACAAGGCCTTGTCACCGAGCAACAGATCCAATTCGCCTTAGCCGAGCAAAAGGCAACCGGGGAAAAACTCGGCGAATGCCTCATGCGTCTGGGTATAATTACCGATTCGGAGCTTGCCATTGCTCTCTCTAAACAGACAGGTGTCCCCTATATAGATCTCAAGTCTTTTTCGGCAAATAAAGAGGCCTTGAGAAAGGTGCCCTCGCATATTGCAAGGACCCAGCAAATCTTGCCCCTGCGTTTAAATGGTAATGAAATAGAGGTGGCAACGGCAGACCCCTATGATCTCAATGCTACCCAGATAATACTCAGGGCAACAGGACTCAGGGCCAGACTCTTTGTTGCCGCGGAGGGAGAAATCAGGAAGCTGGTTGAACGATATTACTATCTTATTGAACATCCTGTTGATGAAGAGATTCTGAAGATTATTCAGATGGCTAGCCAAAGATCCGGTATGGAAATAGACATGACCGGATTGACCGACCTTATTCTTACCTCGGCAGTTATACAAAGGGCTACAGATGTACATATCACTCCAAGTGATCGTTCTTGCAGGATTATGTTCCGGATAGATGGGGTATTAGAGGCAAAGTATGTTTTCCCTTTTAAAATCCACAACAAGATTATAACCAACCTTAAGGTCAAGGCGGGGATGGATATATCCGAACAGAGGAGAGCCCAGGACGGCCGGATGTCCTTCGAGTTTCTTGGAGACAGTTTTGACATCAGGGCGTCTACAGTAAAGACAAATTTTGGAGAAAACATGGTGCTTAGGCTTTTGCCATCCAAGGGCGAATCCCTATTAAACCTGGAACAACTTGGTTTCCATAAGGAACAGCTTGGGCTTATTCAGCGTCTTTTTTCTCGTCCCTACGGTATCGTGCTCATAACTGGTCCTACCGGCAGTGGAAAAACAACAACACTTTATGCAGCCTTGAGGCGCCAGAATGCCATAGAGAAAAATATAGTTACAGTTGAAGATCCGATTGAATACCAATTTTTAATGATAAGACAGACCCAAGTCAACACCAAGGCTGGGTATACCTTCGCCTCTGCAATCAGGACCTTTTTGCGTCAGGATCCAGATGTGATTTTGGTAGGCGAAATTAGGGATAGCGAAACCGCTTCCCTTGCAACCCGGGCTGCCATTACAGGGCATCTTGTCCTTTCCACCCTTCACACTAACAGCGCTGTAGGGGCCTTGGCCAGGCTCAAAGATTTAGATATTTCTCCCTATCTGCTTTCAACTTCTTTGTCAGGGATAATTGCCCAGCGTTTGGTAAGAAAACTTTGTCCTTATTGCAAGAATCCTTCTCGTCCCACCCCTGAGGAGGCTGCAGCCCTGGATATACCACCTGAGACAGAAATCTTTAGAGAAAAGGGCTGTAGTCAATGCAGGAATACCGGTTTTATGGGCAGGACAGTTGTTGCGGAAATCCTTAGTTTTTCGGAGGCATTGCTGAAACAGGTGGCTAGAGACGAACCACTTAGCGAGATACTTTCCACTGCCCATTCTGAAGGTTTCTTGCCTCTTAAAGAGCAGGCAAGACTAAAGGTAATTAACGGAGTAACAAGTCCTGGCGAGGTAAGGAGGGTGATTGGCTGATGAGTTGGTACAGGTATGAGGCCCTTGCCCCTGACGGTACGAAGATAGTTGATGAAGGCCAATTCGGGACCTCTGCCGAGCTTTATAGGAGCCTTCGGGATCAGGGCTACGTACTGCTTGACTATAAAAAAAAGATATTCAGGTTCGGAAGCCTGTTTCCCGTCAGGATAAAGCGTGGTGTACTTGCAGAATTTTTCAGGAATCTTGCACTCGTACTGAAGGCAGGAGTACCTTTGGTTGAGGCACTACAAGATATTGCGGATTCACCAGGTGCAGTAAAGTTCAGGATCGTTATTAAGGACCTTGTACAGAGAATAAGGTCTGGAGAACTTTTTTCCGAGGCCCTTTCCCATCATGAGTCTATTTTCCCAAACATAGTTATAGTTCTCGCCCGTCTCGGTGAGGAGACAGGACAGCTTGACAGGACCCTTGAGGATGCTGCCAACCATCTGGAAAGGGTCCAAGAAATTATTGATAAGACCAAACGGGCCCTCAGTTATCCTGTCGTAATTTTGACAGCCATGATTGGTGCTTTGGCGTTTTGGCTTATCTATGTGTTGCCAAAGTTGTTTGAGTTGTTCAAAAGTCTTGGCCTAAAAAAGCTCCCTATTATGACAAGGATACTTTTTTCGGTTGTAGAAGGGGTTAAGGCCTACTGGTTCGTCTTGCCAACGACAGTGGTTATTTTGACTGTTTTTGGCATTTTGGCATCCAGGAATCAAAAGCTAAAGCTCTTTTGGGATACCTTGTGGTCTAAGGTGCCACTTGTCGGGAGAATAATCAAGGCCTCCCAGCTGGCATTCTTTTTTGAATACCTGGCCCTTCTCACAGCTTCTGGCATAGATGTCATTAGAAGTCTTGATGTGATGGAGGGCGCCATTACTCATCAGATATTGAAGAAAGACATCTCTAAGGTAAAGAAACTGGTACTTTCAGGCTTTTCTCTATCCGAGGCTTTTAGAGAGTGCTCGTTTTTCGAGGCCTTTATCCTCCGTATGATAAAAGTGGGAGAGACTACCGGCCATATGCCTGAACAACTCAAGATACTGGCAGATTTTTATATGGTAAAGGTAAACAGGATGGTGGATTCCATGGCCAAGACCTTGGAACCCCTGCTCATAATATTCGCTGGCATAATATTTGTAATCATAGTTATGGGTCTACTTGGTCCAATATATGACATGATGGGGAGTCTCAAATAAATGGCACAGCATGTAACCGATTATCTGCAGTGGTTTCATTTCCGGGAACCGCCTTTTAGGCTTTCTCCTGATATTGACTTTTTTTTCCCGTCCAAGGCCCACAAACAGGCCATTGAGATCCTGAAATATGGCATAAGCAGAGGGGAAGGTTTTATGGTGCTTAGCGGTCAGGCAGGCACTGGGAAGACCATGCTTTTGCGTTTGTTGTTAAGGGATCTTCCCGAGGAAAAACAGGCAGCATTTATTGTGACTCCTGCAGTGAGTCCTAGGGGGCTTCTAACTCTGCTTTTAGAGGAGTTAGACATTCCTATAACTCCTGAAAGGAGGGAGCTTGCCCTTCTTCTGAAAGATTTTCAGGAGCATATAATAGCTCTGGCCAAAGAGGGAAAGAGTATAGTCATAGTAATTGACGAGGCCCAGGATCTACCACTTGAAACCATCGAACAGTTACGGTTGCTTTCGAATATAGAGACCAGAAAGAAGAAACTTGTTCAGATTCTGCTTGTTGGTCAGCCAGAGCTACGCTCTCTTCTTGCAGACCCTAGGCTTTGTCAGCTTACACAGCGTATAGTCATAAATGAGATCCTTGCTCCCCTTGGAGAGCAAGAGACTGCAGACTATGTTCAATTTCGTTTATCTAGGGCTGGAGTGGGAGATTTAGGAATCTCAAAACAGTTTTTCCCTGAATTACATAAATACACTAGAGGGCTGCCAAGGCTCATAAACAGGGCCATGGACAGGGTGCTTCTTATGGCTGCCGCTTCTGGCTCCATGGTTCTTACCCCTTCTCATCTCCATGATGCCATGTCTACATTGCCTGAGCCTGTGTTTCAGCAGGAGATTAGGTCGTATTCAGGGGCAAGGCTGGCTGCCATCAGTAGGAATTTGGGGTTTATAGCCATGGGTTGTGGTGTAGGAGCAGCTCTGTGTTTTCTGCTCTTTTCTGGCAATATATTACATCGTACAGAAGGTCCCTTGCCAGTTAAAGCTGAGATTACCAAGGCCGATTCAGCAATGTTTCCTGTCAAGGTTTCTGTCAAGAGCGTAAAGATTCATGCCCAACCAGCCAAAACTTCCCATGTTGTTACCACTGTCAAGAAAGGTCACGGACTTATGGTCTTAGAAGAAAAGGGTAAGTGGTTTAGAGTCCAGGCCCAAAATTCTCAAGGGGAAGCCTTTAAAGGCTGGCTGCTCAAGAAGCAGGTGGAAAGGAGTTTTAGTGCGATTAATACCTTTTCAAAGAAAGAAGTGGATTGTCCAGAAGGACCACAAAGGTCAATTTGACTGTTTGCATGTCAAGGTTTCAGGCCCAAGACTCGAGATCTTAGAGCAGATTACCTGTAAAAGTCCTTCTGAGCTTCCTTTTGATAAGATGGAATTGGTTATCCACTCTGAGAGGATTGCCATATCAACAGAATCCTTTCCTCCTATGAAGCAAGAGCTTCTAATGCTCCAAATCGATGAAAGGGTTCGGCCTGTAGGTCCATGGGCAGAAGACACCATATTACATCATTGTACGTATTTGCTTGATAAGGATTCCAGTCTCAATTCCTTTGTTATTATCTCATTACCTGAAACGGATATCCGAAATGTTTTGTCTTCCTTGACCGGTACAGGACTTAGGATAAATAGGTGTGTCACCCATGTGGCGGCTGTTGCTGCCCTGGCAGGACAGCTTACAGACGAGCCTATAATATCATGTATACTTGACAAATCTTATCTTGAGATCCTGGTTACTGAAAAGGGAATTCCCTACTATTCTCAGATATCTCCGATAGATGATCAACTTGTAGATTTCGACATAATAGCTCAGGCAGTTTTCAATGTCCGCCAAATTATCGACTCTCGTTTCAATAAGAGTGTCAAAAAAACGCTCATTTTCAGCAAAGAGAAATTGGATATTCCTGATAAATTAGGGGAGGAAAAGATTTGGAGACCCGACTTCGATTTTGTATCAGGAGGAAATCATGATATAGTTTGGCGGTTCCCCCAACTTATAGGGGCCCTATTTGTCCCTAAAAGTTTCGATTGTTTGCCAGAAGATCTTCGTTTTTCTTATCTTATCCAAGACATCAATAAGGTGGCTGTGTTTGTCGCCTTGAGTGGCGTGGCAATCCTAGGTGCTTCAGGGCTATACCTTTCTAATCAACATGTGAAGGTCTTGGCTGATTTTCAGCAGCTCGACTCCTCTGTAGAAAATCGCAAGACAGAATTGATAAAAAAGATGCCAGGAAGAGATGAAGCAAGCTCGGTGGCCCATGTTCTTAAGGTTATTAACTCCGTTTCAAAAGAACCTCCTTTAGATGCGCTTCTATATTCTTTGGCTCTTAGTGTGCCAGAGGACGTTATTATAGATGAGATCAAGATAGATAGAAAGCCAGATCAAAATATGCAGTCACCTGCAGAAGCTCCTAGTCCAGAGATGCTTTCTCAAGAATCCGCGTCTCAACTCGAAGGCCATGAGGCAGACAAGGCCTTTTTTGACATGCCACTAACTGTCTGGTTGAGATTTTTGACATCTGGAGATTTTCAGCAGGTGAAAACCAGACTTGAAAAAACTGTAGACCTCCTTGGAGCCAAGTTTGAAGTGAGTAATATCAAAATGGAATATAAGGAAGATACAGGTCAGGGCCAACTTTCTTGCCGCCTGGAAATTTTGGGAGAAGGTGTATGAAAATTTCCTGGTTTCTTTCTCCAAGATTGTCTTTTGTCATTGAAATTGTAGTTGTTATGGTCTTTTTAGGAGCACTCTACTGGAATCTGAGCACTTATGCCAAGATCAGAAATCTGAGAGAGGAGATCAAAAAGCTGGAGCAAACGCTTACAAGGCTTGACCGGCTTGAAAGAAAGGTCAAAAGATACAACCGGGTGAAAGCATCCCTTTTGTCTTCTATGTCAGCACAGAAGCTCAACTATCACTGGGAAGATGTAAGCTTAGAGTTTGGACCTATCGAATTTTCAGATCTTTTAAGCCGCTTAGAGCTTCTCAATACAGAAATCCAACAAAAGTACCACAAAAGAGGAATATTTGTCCTTACCCAATTCAACACTATTCATCCCGACTCTAAGGCAACGGATCAGTCCAATGATACAACAGGCGCCTTTAAGGCAAAAGGACGTCCTGGTTTTGAAATTCGAGGAAGGCTTTTATGTCTATGTCAATAGAGTATGTAAAAAAGAGCATCCTACAAGCAGCACCAGTTACTTGCCTGGTAATTGGTTCTATAGTGGTCATATATGCTTCTTTATGGGTTAGGCCAATAAGTAACATTGCTAATGAGCAGATAACTGCTGATTCCCTTGGAATGCTTCCACAAGATATGATCCCAAGGTCATTTTTGGGCACACATAAACATCTTAGCTATGCTAACGTGAAAGATCCTTTTGAATTGTCACAACTTGACACAGGAGCAAAGGCAGAAGAATTGCCACAGCTAAAACTGACCATGATTATTATCAACAAAAGGCACAAGATGTGCAAGGTTAACGGAAAACTTTATACAGAAGGAGAAAAGGGGCCCGATTTCCAAGTAAAGTACATTGGTGAAGAAAAGGTTCTAATAGAAAGACAAGGTAGGGGACAATGGCTTTTCCTTGCACAAAACAGCTAGCCATCAGAAAACAAAAAAGGCGCTCGTTTAATCTGTATCGATATCTAGCGATTATTATTATCCTTGGTTTCTTTTCCTTAATCTCAGGATGTGCTTTACAGCCAAAAGTGGCAGACTCTGTAGCCATTCCCAAAGAAAGAAAGGCCCCTAATAAAAGACCTTCTCACTGTCTGATGTCTAAAAGGTCAGATCCAAGTTCTCCTGTCATAAAGAGAGCATCTTTAAAAAAACCAAAACCTAAATTTAAGGAACTTTCACCTCTGGATATCCAGTTGGTATCCCTCTCGTTTATACAGGAAGATTACAGGTCTATTTTTCAGGCTTTGGCACATGCTGCTGGTCTAAATCTGGTAATAGATGATTCAGCAGTAGCTACCCTCTCCCAAGGCAAGAAGCTTACGGCCGAATTCGTGGAACAGCCGGTACGACAGGTGCTGAACGCAGTTTGCAGGGCAGCGAATCTTGGCTGGGAAGAGAGAGATGGAACGGTTTATATACTGGGTTTTGTGGAGAAGATACTCAATTTGGATTTTATTGCCTCTACCCATAGGGCCAAGGTCACTGTTGGAGGTGATGTCCTTGGAGGCCAAGCAGGAGGAGGTGGAGGAGGCTCCAATCAGGGTATCACTGCACAGGGGGAAGGCGAGATCGCAACTCCTCTTACTGGAAGTTTTGAAATCAGTGGTGAAACCGCGCCAGGAGCCCTTGATATTTACAAAGAGATAGATAACTCCGTTAAGGCCTATCTTGAGGGTAAGGGAAAGTATTTTTTGAACCGCAACACTGGAACTTTGTTGGTCCAAGGTCCGCCAAAGATGGTCCAAAGAATCGAAGACTATATTAATACCCTAAAAGAGAAGTATCAAAGGCAGGTGCTGATAGAGGCCAGGATCATAGAGGTTGCTCTGGATGAAAGCTCAGAGCTTGGAATAGATTGGAGGCGGCTAACTATAAATGCCAGCGATAACCCTATTCATCCCAAAGGTACCTCTTTTCAGTTAAGTAGCCAGCTCTTGGAAGGTGCCCTTAGAGAATCCACCATGTATGGTATCACCTTAACCAATCCTTACTATGACCTGTCTGTAGTAATCAGGGCCTTAGAACAATTTGGCAATGTTAAAACGCTCTCTAATCCTAGACTTAAGGTGCTAAATGGACAACCTGCCATGATCAGCGTTGGACAGTCTGTTTCCTATTTGCGTAAGTTTGAGATTATGGTGGATCAACAGCAGGGCTTCCGGAGCGAGACTCCAAATGCAGAAATTGCCTCTATCTTTAACGGTATCCTCCTTGGTGTTACCCCAATCATAGATGATAAAGACAATGTAACCTTGAACATGGTTCCTATAAAAAGTGACATAATCTCTTTGGAACAAAGAGAGCTTACAGATGGCAACCTATATACATTCCCAGTGGTAAATCTTAGGGAGGCAGCCACTACTGTTAGGGCCCATTCTGGAGATTTAGTGATACTTGGAGGACTAATTGAGGAAAGAAGTGGTAAAAATACCACAGGCCTTCCTATCCTTTCGCGTCTGCCTGGTTTTTTAAGTCTCCCATTTAGTTTTAAACAGAATACAAATAGAAAGGTTGAATTAGTTATTATATTAAAAATAGATGTGATAAAAGATGAGCAAACTGTTTGAGGCCATAAACAGCCTGGAGGCAAATACCAGTCAGGTAGTGGTAGAATCGCCATTCGACCCTAAATTATTAGATGTAGATGATGCTGGTGCCAAGACAAAACCAAAGGGAAAGAGGCTCCTTGTATCAGCAGGCCTCATAGTTATCTTGGCAGTAGCAATAGGCCTTGGTGCGCTTCTTATTCTTAGAAAGATGTCAAGGCCAGAGCTTTCGAATCAGGTCTTACATAAAGTTCAAACACCTGTATATCAAGCAAATATAGCTGACCATGCTAAGACTACTATTAGGGTTCAAACAGACAACTCTTCTGTATCTGCCTCCAAAACAAAGACAGGCCTTGGAAAACAAACAGCAAAGGTGGATACTCATAATATAGCCTCGTCATTCAAAGAGATAAAGGGTGCAGGACAAAAGGTTAAGAAAAAACATAATGAAGGATCAGATATTAATCCCTTACCATCTACTTTAACATTAAAAGATCGCAGTGCCTCTCAAGAGGTACTTGCACCATTGGTGGCAAATCCGTTAATTCTCAATAGTAGACAAAAACGTCTTTTATACCGTGCTGAAAAGCTTAGAAAATCAGGCCTAGAGAATCAGGCCTTGGCCCTTTACAAAAAGATATGGAATAAATCTCATAATCCCTTGGTAGCCAACAACTTGGCAGCTATACTTATGGAAAAGGGAGAATATCAAGAGGCCAAAGACATCTTGGAACAAGCGATTGACATCTCACCAGGAGACAATGACCTAATATATAATCTGAAGCAGGTTAAAGCTTTCATCAGAGCCAAAGAAACGGCATACTAGCCCTCAAAAGAGGTGAACCTTGAGCAGCCTTTTTAGGCAGAAAAGCCACAGTGAGGGATTTACCTTTGTGGAGTTAGCCATATTCCTATTGATTGTTGGCCTAATTCTGGGGGTAGCTGTAGCAGCCTGGAGCGTTCTTGCACAGGGAAGGCAGATACAGGCAGCCAAAAACACCCTCAAAACTGTTAATAACTGTCTTACAGACTATACTGTGATGGCCAAAAAGATATCCGGGACAGAATATTTTTCAAAATTTTGTCAAAAAAATGATCCATGGGGTTTGGAACTAAAATATTTACATGCTCATGATACCAATGGGATGAATTGTTCTTCGCCATTAAGCGGAACATTAAGTGTAAAAGTGGCTCCTGGAGATACTAGAAATTCGGTTGCATGGATAGTTATTAGTGCAGGACCCAACAGGCATTTCGATTATTATATGAGCGGTACTTTGGTAGACTTTACCTCAGGAGATGACGTTTATATCATGTCATCCGATATGGAGATCCATAATGAAGTATGCCCATAAAGGCCAAGGGTTCACTTTAGTAGAGATAGCAGTTGTATTAGTGATTGTTGGTCTAATTGTTGGGACTTTGGCCCCGTTAATGATGAGCATGATAAAAAAAGATAAGCTCAAGAACGGTAGAGATACAGTACAAAGGGCTAGGGACGAAATTATTGGTTATACCATGATCAACAATGGTAAGCTTCCTTCGAGTATAAATGCGCTTTCTCACAGGCTAGATCCTTGGGGGAACCCCATTTTTTTGATAGTCGATCCAAATCTTCCAAACAGAGATATATGTAGTGTTAATTTGGGTGATTCTGACCTGCTAAGTATAATCTTTTATCAAGCCTCTGGAGGAGGAGTATGCTCCAATTCCAACATTTTAAACAATATAGTCTGCATTATCGGTTCGAAAGGACCTGATTATAATAGACAGATAAGCGGTCTTGCCTCACATAATCGGGTGGGAATACTAGACTATGGTTGTCAAAATGACCTGTTTCCGGCAGATAATGCGGGCCTGTCTAGTAATAGGCCCTTTGATGATATATACGAATACATAAGCCTTAGTGAAATCAAGTCCAGAGTATGCTCACCCTAGTTGTTCTTGCTTTTGTATTTACTGCATAGGATAAGGCCAAAAAGACATTGTGGCATATCCATAAAAAAGCCGGACGTACTGGAAGTACCTCCGGCTGATCAGTTTAAAACCCTGGTAAAGGCAATTCTCTCAAATTATGTCTTGCCACTGAGCCAAGGGTTATGATTTTTTTAGGCAGCCTTGGATTCTCGATTCCTTATACCTTATTGAAAAGATGAGACCTTAAATTTTCTTATAATCTTCTCTACCTTCTTGGCCTTGACCTGTAATTCTTCCATAGAATTTAGGGCCCTTTCTGCTCCTTGGGCATTTTGGAGTGCAACAGAAGCAACTGTATCCATAAGTTTTTGCAGTGCAGAACTTCTCTCTTTCTGTTTTGAGGTACGGTTTGTTATTTCACTGGAATTAATTACAACCTTATCAACAGTTTCAACTGCTGTCCGTGTGGTGAGGGTTGTGGAGTTGGCAATAGAACTGATGTCGTCACTTAGTCTTTCCAGTTCCAATATTGCCTTTTCTGCAAGCTGTCGTCTCTCTGCCTGTTTGTTAGTCATATCCACAATAGCGCCAGATTGAAGCTTTAGATTTTCCATGGATGATAAGAGGCTCTGGATAGACTTATTTTGGCGACCTGATATGGCAGCGATGCCTACTGTAACCTTACTGCTATTTTCTACAGTATTTAGGAGTTCTCCAAGGGTTTTTTCGCTTTCTGCAGCAAGCCGAAGTCCTTTAACAACGCTGTCCCGGCTGCCCTGGATAAGGCTTTCTATTTCTTTGGTGGACTCGCTGGTACGATCTGCAAGCTTTCTGATTTCCTCAGCAACAACGGCAAAACCCCTGCCATGTTCACCGGCCCTGGCAGCCTCAATAGCTGCGTTAAGGGCCAAGAGGTTGGTCTGTTCTGCAATATCAGAGATCAGATCGACGATTTCCCTAACTTGCTCCGAGCTTCTGGCAATTTCTTGCATACCTTTAACTGTTTCGCTCATTGCAGCGCGTCCTTTTTGGGCACTGTCTAAGGTCTGTTTTGCCTGGGCAGCGGCATTGTTTGCTTCCTTGGCCATTTCTTCAAGTTCAGTGGCCATATCATTAAGGGCCTTAGCTGTTTTTTCAGCGGCTTCAGATTGCTTAACGGCCCTTTCCTGTACCTTTTTGGCAGTATCTCCCATTGCCGCAACAGTCTGGGCCACACCTTCTGCACCTTCTTTGTTTTGGGCAGATACCTTTGTAATTTGAGCGTTAGTCCTAGCCATCTCCTCAATGACTTGGGCAGCCTCTTTGGCCAACTTTGCAGATGATTCGGCATGATAAGCAACCTCTTGTGCCGTCTGGCCCATTAATGCCATTCTCTTGCGGACGTCATCAGCCCTTTGGGCCTGCTGAGTGGCGTTTTCTGTAATGCGTTTGGCAACTTCATAGACCTCTGAGCTTGCCTCGCTGAATTCGGCGGCAGTCTTGATAACGTCTTTGAACGCCTCTTGCAAGCTTGCCAAGAATTTGTTGACTGATTCTGCCATCTCGCCAACTTCGTCTCTGCTCCTTACTTTCAATCTCTTGGTTAAGTCCATATTTTTGGCAGTAGAATTAAGAAATGTTGCTGCCTCAACAATTGGTCGGGCAACATCTTTGTTCAGAAAGTATGCCAAGAGAAGAAGCATAAGAAAGACAACACCATTTGCGATTAGGGTTGGCTGTAGAAGTTCTTGCATTGATGAAAAAAGTGCATCCTCTGCCACAAAAGATACGGCAAAGCCATCCTTGTTAGTTAGTTTTTTCCATTGTTCCACATAACGGGATGCAACCGCTATATTGCCATCGTCTCCTTCAACTATAGCTGCTCCTGTAGAGGCGTTTCTGATGGCAGCCCATAACCAATCAGGTGCTTTTGTGCCGATTTGATCCTTGGTTGCTGCCATTACGATGATACCAGAGCCGTCCAAGATCAGAAATTGGGAGCCACTACCCCATTTTTGCAGATGGGCGCTTAAAGAATCGGGCAAAATAGATGCTATAACATATGCCTTTTGACCAGAAGCGGCTTTTATGTCCTTAATTAGTAGAAAGACTTTCCGACCCTTACCAAAGGGATCTTGAACTGGCCCTATGAGGGCTGGGGCCTTGCTGCTAGAGACAGAAGGCAACCGTATGCGTTTTCCGAGGAAAGATGAACGGTTAGCAGCTATTACAGAGCCCCCTTGCACGACAACTAGGCCACTATAATAGGAATATTTTGTAGCCATCTTGGAAAGCAGGCTGTTCGCCCCAGAAAATCCGTTGCCTTCAACTGCTGCAGATTTAATGGCGTCTAAGGACGACAGGGTTTCAACATCATTTTGCCTATTTTCCCAGTAACTGTTAAAGGATTCGGCAATCCCCATGGCCACAAGTTCAAGTTGCTTAGCACCGTCTTTTTTAAGGAGATTATGGATTGAATAAAAATGATAGGCCTGTGTAGCCATGGCCACCAAACCTGTCAAAAATATCAAAAACAACACCTTATTTTGAATTTTCATGTTTTTTAAAGTTGTTAATTGATCTATCATTGGATTCCTCCTGCCACTGAAGAAACACGAATATCTTTGTTATAGACATGGCCTTTTTGCGATGCCTGGGCCTTGATGCATTCGATTACAAGCCTCACATCAACCATTGGAGCAACTCCAGAATTCGAAAGATAAACATGGCATGATACTATCTCTGGTTCTGATATCGCCTTGTCTTCCACACCGTCCCCAAGATCATAGGCATGAATATCTTCGATAGAAGATACCCGATCCACCTTTAGCCCTATTGATTCCTGTCCTGCCTGGAGAATGACTACTGTCTTGGAACGACTAGCATGACCTACATGCCCGTCAGACCAAAAGGCAATTACAGGAATCACCTCGCCTCTAACATTTATTACTCCTGCTACCTTGGGGGTAGAATTGGGCAACGATGTGATGGTAGCAAAACGGACTATTTCCCTTACCTTGTTCAGTTCACAAGCCCAGCTTTTGCCATCGGCTTTAAATACAAGGGCCTTACCAAGGCTAACTGCCCTTTTTCCGTTATCTTTTGACAATATCTTCTCCCGAAAAGAAAAATTTCTCTCTTTTTCTTTTCGGTATAAAAAAATAGAACTTAAACAGACAAATGTATTCAAAAAAAAAGGGAATGATTAAGATCGAAACCCTAAGTTAAAGAAATTCTAATGGCCTTTTATTAAAGGGAACTGAGAAATGGATCTATATTCTGGGCCACTTGGATGTAGTATGCTTTGGTAGAGGTGGATCTCTTTGACCAGTGTCTTCAGCAGAGGCGGATTTATCCTTAAAAAGTCTTCCAAGTCAGGGGCTTTCAGAGATCTGGCCTTTATCCTTCCTATTGTAATGTGAGGAGTAAAAGCTCTGCAGTCTGGCTCGAAACCAAGAACTGAAAGCTTCTGATCGATATCCGATTGAAGTTGCCTTAAAGTAGCTAATTCGCCTTTTAGACCAAACCAGAGCACTCTTGGAGCTTTTAGATTCGGGAATACGCCTGTTCTGCTAAGCTCGATCTCAAAAGGATTGCAGTTACTGGAGACCCTTTTGACTTGCTGTTTTAGGTTTACAATCAAATGTTCATTAACATTTCCGAGAAATTTTAGGGTAATATGGCAATTTTTGGGTTTAACCCATTTTACCTTCTTGTGATAGATGAGCCTGAATCTTTCGATAGACTTTGAAAGGTATTTTTCCGTTTCAGTCGACAGGTTTATAGCCAGGAAGCAGCGAACCATATTTTAAAAATCTCCTGAGCCAGTCCAGGGCCGTTTCCACAGTAAGTTTTCTTACTTCCTGACGGGTGCCAGGAAAAAGGAAACGATGAACCAAATAGGTATCTTCCACAGACATTGATATAAAAACGGTGCCAACAGGCTTTTCAGGGGAACCACCTCCTGGTCCAGCAATCCCGGTAATTGCAAGAGCGCACTGACTCCCTGCCCTTTTTCTGACACCTTGCACCATCTCTAGGGCGGTCTGGCGACTAACCGCTCCATACCGTTCAAGTGTTTTAGGAGAAACTCCAAGAAGATCCATCTTCGCCTTGTTGCTATAGGTAACCATCACCCTGTCAAACCAATCTGAACTTCCAGCAACCGAGGTGACTGTTTCTCCTAGCATACCTCCTGTACACGATTCGGCTGCTGAGAGTACAAAATTTTTTGACTTTAAGAGCTGGCCAAGGGTGGCCGGGAGACTGCCGTCATCGTCCTCAGCCACGATGAATTTTTCAAACTCGGTCCGGATAGTTCTTGCAGCTTCTTGTAGGAGTTGTTCTGCCTTGTTTTTAGACTTGTCGGTTACAGTAATACTTACATGCACTTCTGGAAAGACAGGATAATAGCCGAACTTTACATGCCTGTTCGATACTGGCATTTCCTCAAGCCTCATATTTATTTCGGTCTCTGTAAGACCAAAGAGTTTGAATACCTGCTGAAATACATAGGGTCTGTCTTTGTCCAAGTCGTTTAAGCGGGGCAATACCCTTTCTATAAGATGTGTATGCAACTGTTCAGGTACCCCTGGAAGAAAAAAGAGATATACTCCACTGTAGTTCAATTCATATCCTGCTGCATGTCCGTTAGGATTAAGGACCTTTGCTCCCTTTGGCAGCATGATAAGTTTACGTTTGAACTGGTCTGGAGCATGTTCGCCAAAACGGGCCTCCATCTCTTTTATTTGTTTTTCCACCTGGCTATTTTTTTCTAGAGGAAGGCCCAATGCCTTGGATACAGACTCATTTGTAATGTCATCGGTGGTGGGGCCAAGGCCACCACTGACAATTACAAACTCGTTTTTAGTAATTGCCTCAAGCAGGGTCTCTCTGATTATTTTAGGATCATCTCCAACGATGGTGATCTTTCTCACTAGATGACCTGCAGAAAAGAGTCTTGAGGCAGCAAAGCTGCTTGTAGTGTTTAGAATCCTTCCTGATACGAGTTCGTCACCAATGGCTATGATTTCCCCAATCATGATAAGATCAAACCCCCAACCCGGAAAAGCACGTTTGCTATAATCCCTGCCATGACATCATCCATAACTATAGAGGCTCCTCCTGTGAAAACATCCTCCATCTGTTTTACAGGAAAAGGTTTATATATGTCAAACAGGCGAAAAAGAAGAAACAGTGTTGCCACTGAGGCAAGCGATGCAGGAATTAGCCATAAAGAGATGGCCATGCCAGCAATCTCATCAATAACTACTACCTGCGGATCTTCCTCTCCGAGAGATCTTTCTGTTATATGAGCACAGATGCATGAAAATACAACAAGGCATGAAAGTAGAAGAAGCGATGTCCATATTGAGGTAAGATTTACGCCAAGCCCTACAGGAATACCAAGCAAGGCCCCTGCTGTTCCAGGAGCCTTTGGAAGGTAGCCAACACCAAAACCTGTTGCAAAAAATCTACATACCTTTTGAGGAAGAGTGCTGCTAATCTTTTCTGTTACTTCTCTTTGGATGTTGCCTGCCACAAACAATAACCTCCTCGTATACTTGGGCAATTGGCACTTCGAATTTTTCAGATATCATCTTACATTGATCAAACTCTGGAACAATATCATTGCCATTAGGTCTTGTGATAATTTTAGCAGCCACATTTCCCCATTTAGTTTTTATATGCACCAATTTTCTACGCAAGACAATGCGGGCAGTTCTTTTGATCCGGACTCCTATTGTAGTGGTATTTGAAAGAAAAAAGCCTGATATCAGGCTTGCGTCTTCTGGTCGTGAAAGGACATGTATCTCAAAGCCGGGTCTGTTTTTTTTCATAAATACCGGACAGATCCAGGCATCAAGTGCCCCTTTATCAAGAACCGATTCCATAAAATAGCCAATATGTTCCGGATTCATGTCGTCAACAACAGTGCACAATTCCGCAACTTCGTCTGAAAGTGCATCAAGAGTATCTCTTTCCCCAAGGATGATTCTCAAGAGATTCGGCCTGCTTCTGAGTTCCCATGTGCCTGCTCCATAGCCTGTATGTAAAATTTTCATCTTTGGAAGCTCTGACCAACTATCTGAAAGTTCTGTTGCAAGTAAGGCTCCTGTCGGGGTAACAAGCTCTTTTTCTTCTCTCACAAAGTATATCTCTTTACCTTTTAAGAGCTCAACAACCGCAGGGGCAGGAAGTGGAATGATGCCGTGTCCGCATTTGGTAAAGTTGCGCGACAATGGCAAAGGGGAACAGGTAACAAGGTCTATTTTAAGAGAACGCTTGGCAACAAAAGCGCCGGTTACATCTATTATTGCGTCTACAGCCCCGGTTTCATGAAAGTGGACATCACCGGTTCCAATTCCATGAACCTTTGCTTCTACTTCTGCAAGCCTTTCAAAGGCTGTTATAACCCGATTTTTTATACCTTGCTGCAAAGAGGAGCGGTCGATAAGGTCTTTAATTTGTTTTATGTTTCTGCAAGATCTATCGTTATTGCCAGGTATTACATCTACTTTAATTGCAGACAGGCCTCCTCTTTGGACACGTCTTACAGAAACCCGGGTATCTGTTAATCCAAGTATTCGGGGAAGCTCTAATAGTTCTTTTTCTTCCCAGCCCACATCCAAAAAGGCCCCTAGCAGCATATCCCCACTTATGCCTGAAAAGCAGTCGAGAAAACAGATGTTCATTTTAGCTCTTCCCTAGTTTTGGCTTCCACCCAGGCATAGATCCTTTCCCTGTAGTACCAGGCCGGTGCGGCAACTACCAAGGTGATAACAAGTATGGATACAAAACCTGCCCAGTTTCCATTGTATATTTCTGCCCCTTGCCAACTCAGCATAAGGGTGCCTGGTATACGGCCTACTGAGGATATAAATACAAAGATCTGCCAAGGCATTCTGGTAAGTCCCAAGAAGTAACAAAGGAAGTCTTTGGGAAATCCTGGGAATATATATAAAAAGAAACAGATAAAGATCCCCTGATGTTCCAATAGGCCTTCCAGTTTCCAGTACCACTCTGATTTCTTGAGCCAAGGCTCTACAAGACGGCGAAAGTGTCGAGCGATCGAGAAGGCCAGTATGGAACCTAGGCTGAGTCCTAATGTAGAATAAAAAAGACCAAGCCATTTCCCAAATAAAAAGCCTCCCACCACACCTGTAGCCTCTCCTGGTATAGGAGAGAGTACTACTTGAAGGGCCTGGAGCAAAATGAAGCCTATAGGACCAAATGGTCCAAGAGAGAGTACAAATTCTCTAAGAGTTTCCCGCTTTTCAAGGATTGTTAGACCCCAGGCAAATATATCCTGAATCCTGTGTCTGAAAAGAAACAGAAAAATGAAACAGGCCAAAACGGCCACTAAGATGACAGCCCATTTTTTCCTTTGCATCAGATGGAGTCTATTTCAGGCTGGCCCTTGAATCAACTCCTGCGAAGAAGGGTGTCACGGCGCCAGTTCCAGTCATCTTTTGAGGGATAATCAAGGACATAGTGGCCTCCTCGGCTTTCTTTTCTAGAGGATGCAGCCTCAATGATTAGTTGGGCCGTCATGGCTAGATTTCTAAGCTCTAGAAAATCCCTGGTTATTATGTAGTCCCAATAATGCTGATTTATTTCCTTCAAAATTGGCTTTAGCCTCTGGGCGGCCAGTTGAAGTCTTTTCGAGCTTCTGACAATGCCCACATAATTCCACATAAGCCTTCTTATAACGTCCCAATTGTGGGATATGAGGACTGCTTCTTCCATATCTACGGCACCACCAGAATCCCATGGAGGCACGTCCACGTGAGGCATAGCTTTAAATTTCGTCAGAAGCTGAACCGCTCTTTTGGCTGCCCGGTGGGCCATGACCATTCCTTCTAGAAGAGAGTTAGATGCGAGCCTGTTAGCCCCATGAAAGCCTGTGCAGGCAGTTTCTCCAACGGCAAAAAGTCCAGGCAGATCTGTTTGTCCCCAAATATCTGTCACCACTCCTCCACACATATAGTGAGCTGCAGGAACTACAGGAATGGGCTCCTTAGTTATATCTATTCCAAACTCTAGACACGTTTTATAGATATTTGGAAATCTTTTTTTGATAAAGTCGGCAGGTTTGTGGCTTATGTCAAGATAAACACATTCTTTTCCTGTGCGCTTCAGTTCCGCATCAATGGCCCTGGCTACAACATCCCGCCCCGCAAGTTCTTTTCTAACAGGATCATAGCGCTCCATAAATGAATGGCCTTGCCAGTCTATAAGCCGTGCTCCCTCTCCACGAAGCGCCTCTGATATAAGAAAATTTTTTGCCTTTGTATGATAAAGAAGGGTAGGATGGAATTGTACAAACTCTAGATTGGCGATTCTTGCACCTGCCCTGTAGGCAATGGCAATGCCGTCTCCTGTGGCCACGTCAGGGTTACTGGTATACAAATAGACCTTTCCGGCACCTCCAGTTGCTAAAAAAGTGATATATGCAAGTATAGTGTGTATTTTCCCATTGGAGGCCTCAAGAACGTATGCGCCAAGACAGCGGTCCCCTTTAGTAAATCCGGAGGCCTTATCCTGGCTACAAGCTATCTTGCAAGAGGTCAGGAGATCTACTACTACAAAGTCCTCAAGTATCTCTATATTGGGGTTTGAGATGGCCTTTTCCACCAAGATTCGTTGTATTTCAAGCCCTGTAAAATCACCGCTATGCACAATCCTTCTTCTACTGTGCCCTCCTTCTTTGCCAAGCTCATATTGGCCATCATCGTCTTTGCTAAATTTTACCCCGAGTTCTTCAAGCTCTTTAATACGTTTGGGGCCGTCTCTTACTATAGCTCGCACCACATCTTCATGGCTGAGTCCATCTCCGGCAAGGATTGTATCATATTCATGCAAAACAAAGTGATCGTCATTGCCAAGTACACATGCAATCCCTCCCTGGGCCAATCTAGTTGCAGTATCAGAGTGCCGTTTTTTGGTGACAACAAGGACGTTTCCATGTTGGGCTAATTTTAGCGCAAGGCTCAGACCCGCTATGCCACTGCCTACAATTAGAAAATCTGTTTGCATATATTTTTTTATTGGTCCACAGATTTTAAGATGTCTTCAAAGACTTTTGGAAATTTCTTTGCAAATTCCGGCAGCATCATAAGCATGATCTCTCTCATAGATGGGTCTGCAGCCTTTGATGCCCTGAGTCTAAATATATGTTGCCACTCTTCAAGTGTTGCATGAACCATTATCTCTGTTTTACACGAGTTTGGAAGCACAGTCCTTGCGGCTTGAGGAGAAGAGTTTTTCAGCAACTCCAGGTAAATAGCCTCGGTTTCTTTCATCGCCCTTTCCCATAGCTCGTATTGAGGTGTGCCTTCATCAAAGAAGCAAGGCCTTATGAATGTCACTTGTCCACCAAATTTTTCTTCACCATATCGGCAGTACCTTTGAGATTCCTGGAGATAAGAGGCGACCCTATGTCTGACTAGTTCATGAGTTACGGCCCTGTTCACTATAATATGCGTAAGGAGACAACGGTGTTTTACAAGAAGTGATGTCTCTAGGTTGTCAACTTCTTTTGGCAAAAGGAGCCTGACCTTCAGCTTGGAATCTGTTTGGCTTGCTGTCTCCAGGTCTTCAAATAAGACCGGATAGTGGCGTTGCAACTCAGATTTTATGGCGCAGATCAAAGGGGCGTTAGGCAATCGTCTGGCAAGATCTCTAAAAGAGCGGGGATTGCCAGAGATTAAATAAAGATTCTCTGTAAGCCTTGATGCCTGGCAAAATCTAGGAATGTGAATAAAAAAATCTTTAAAAAGTCTTTCCTGCGGGGCCTCTACCTCCATCACCAGATTAGCCATCTCTATTACAGATTCGTGCCCCCTTTTAATGATGCCCTTAATAAAAGGGATGGCACTTTCTTCAGTTATTTTGTCTTCACTCTTATAGCATACCCTGCCACAGCGCTCTATTTGCTCAAGCACCTTTCCTTTTTGGAAATATTCATCAAGAATCTTAAAGCTTGGATAGATTACCTTCATGGAGCCCCCTCTTTAATCCCTTTTAATAGATAAGACTTGGACCGTTGTCCCGGTTCGTTTCGGGTCAATTTTTTCAAATGAGACGAGAGGTCTCATTTGTATGCATTTGACACCAAGTTTTTTGCACTTGTCTCTTATTACTTCAAAAAGAGAAAAGGGCGACGAAAGAATAGAGATAAACACTATCTTGACACCGTGACGTTTTATTATCTTTTCAAGATCGTCTCCGGTACCGATAACTTTCACACCGTGAATTTCTTGCCCTTGTTTGGCTATATCATCGTCGATGAAACCAACAGGGAGATAATCATGATTTCTTCTTTTTCTAAGCTCTCTAAGGAACAAATCCCCACCGTCTCCAGCACCATAGATAAGAATAGGAATCGAATGTCCCTTTTCTGCCTGTCTAATAAAATATTCATTGAACATCCGCATCAAAAAGCGGATACCGCCAATGAGTAGAAAGGTCATAATGGCATCTAGGAAAAAGACCACCCTTGAGAAGCCTTGAAATCTGTAGACAAAGACCAAGACCCCCACAATGATAGCGGAACTTGCCAAAGTGGCCTTTATTATCTTGAATGTGTCGTCCAAGCTTGCAAAGCGCCACTGGCCCCTGTAGAGGCCCAAAAACCACAAACAGCACACCTTGACTCCCAGTACCAGTGGGAGGGTCTTTTCTATGAGTCCCTGATTAAATGGGCTTATCTGTCCGTCAAACTTTAGGAGATAGGCAGAATAGTAGCCAACTGTTAGCAGGAATAGATCGATACAGACCTGTAGTATCTGACGCTTATTTAATATCATGGCCATTGCTCCTGCTATTCTCGACCGCTTCTTGTTTTCGTTCCCATCGTAGACGTCCTTGTTTAGATAGCTCAAAAAGACCCCAAAAAATATAGAGATCACAGCAGTGATACTTAGCACGGCCAACAGTCCCCCCATTGAATGGGCTGCCATATATAGGGTTATAGCAGATACCACAGCCGCAGCTATCATAAGGGTAAGGACTGCTCGTTCTTCAGATAATCCAAGGAGTACAAGCCTGTGGGATGTATGATCTCGCCCGCCTTGAGATATGGCTCGTCCGCTTTGGAGTCTGGACAATGAAACAAAGGCTGTATCGAAGATGGGTATAATCAGCACCGATATAGGGACTGCCATCATAAGTACAATGTTAGAGAGACCAGCAAGAGAATCCTGCCCCCCTGGGATATTTGCCTGATGCATATGGGTACTGACAATTGCAAGGCCTCCTAACATAAAGCCGAGAAAGAGGCTTCCACAATCTCCCATAAAGATTTTTGCAGGTTTGAAATTGTATATAAAAAAACCGAGACAGGCACCTGCAAGAAGGACAGACGGCAGGATCAACTTTAAGATCCCAAACATCAGTCCATATCCAGCAAGGGAGAAACAGGCCACCATAGTAATACCAGATGATAGCCCATCCATATTGTCCAATATGTTGATGGCGTTGGCCATGCCTATTAGCCAAAATAGGCTCAAACATATAGAGGTTACCGGATATCCTGGAAGGTTAATTTTCAGGCCAAAGCCAACAAGCAATACTGCACAGACCAGTTGAGCTAGGAATTTGCTTTGTGGAGTAAATTCAAAGAAGTCGTCAAGGAGGCCTATCAGAAAAAAAAGACATCCACCTGCTATAAGCAAAAGATTTTCGTTTTCATGTACAGGGCTTGCAATGATAAAGGGAATGATAAACGCGATAAATATGGCTGTGCCACCGTAAAGGGCTGTAGGTTGGTCGTGCCATCTGTCTTGTCTTGGCATGGCAACCAAGCCCGTTTTTTGGGCAAACAGTATGGCAATTGGAGTAAACGTTGCGCTAAGAATAAACGATAAAAGAAAATAACCAACCAATTCTGCCACCATGGTGGCCATCTTACGCAGCCCTTGCCCTAAAATATTCGATGGTGTACTTGAGTATCTGGTCTAAAGGTGTCTCAGGAATGAATCCTATAAGTGACTTGAGTTTTTCAAGGGATGGAACCCTCCGCATCATGTCCTCGAAATCCTTCCCATATGCCTGGTCGTATGGAATGAATACTATCTCTGAGTTACTTCCTACAAGTTCTTTTATTTTATTGGCAAGCTCAGCTATGCTTATCTCCTCGGTGCCTCCTATATTTACCACTTCTCCGGCCCCTTTTTTACATTTTATCAGTTTATAAATTGCCTTAACGACATCTCCTACATAGGTAAAGGTGCGGGTTTGTTTACCGTCTCCATACACAGTGATAGGATCATCTCTAAGGGCCTGCTGAATAAACCTTGGCACGACCATACCATACATTCCTGTCTGGCGTGGACCGATGGTGTTGAAACACCTGATTATTATTGTATCGAGTTTTTTGGTTCTGTGATAGGCTAGAGCCGTAAATTCATCTACGAGTTTACTTGCTGCATAACTCCACCTCATGGTGCTTGGAGGACCATATATGAGGTTGTCATTTTCTTTCAAGGGTGCATGCATATGCTTGCCATAGACTTCCGAAGTTGATGCAACCAATATCTTTTTTTGATAGCGGTTTGCCAGTTTCAGGGCCGTTTCCGTTCCAAGGATGTTTGTTTCAATGGACGAAAGCGGATTTTCAAGGACGTGTTTTACCCCTACTGCAGCGGCCAAGTGTACTATGCAGTCGCAGGAGGATATGAGTTTATCCATGATATCTTCATTCAGTATGGTGTCAATGACATAACTGAAGCTGGGATTGTCAAATAGATGAGAAATGTTGTCCAGACTGCCTGTAGAAAGGTCATCTATTATGGCAACTTCCTCACCTTGTTCTAAAAGCAGGTCGCACAAGTTTGACCCTATGAACCCAGCTCCTCCTGTGACAAGGATTTTCATCAATCTCCCCTATTGCTTTAAAATGGCTGCCCTGCAAATAAGCTCTCAGAATATGTTTATTTCAAGGCAATAGAAAATCAATCACAAAAATTGAAATATTTTGAAATAATAACATGTTAGTTTTAACGCAATACCATTATAGTTTCAACAGCCTGTAAATGGAATATTACTTATAATAAAATATATGAGCTTTTTGTAACAATTTTTGAAGTTATTTTCGTCGTGCATGTTTGCATACTCTTAATTCTAATGTGTCTAGGCAATGGATATTTCTTCCTTTAACATACAGCAGGCTATTTTATAAAGGGGGTCGCCATTAGAATCATAGGAGAGGTTGCCAGGATGAAGGAGTTTATTCATTACGCAGCCTTCTGGAATCTTGAGGCTAAACAGCTCTGTCTCAGTAATTGGTGGCCTTTTGATTAGTCTACCATTCTCTATTTCATATGAATGAAGTGGATAGTCTTCACATAAGGGACAGGTATACACCCGCCCGTTTGGAAAAACAAAGTAGTTTTCAGCCACAAGACCTGCACATTCGAAAGGTCCATCTTTTGAAAGGAAAACCGTTGGATAATGACAAATAAGCCCCAATTCAGCGGCCTTTTGTGCAGTTTCTGGTACAATCGATTCCCATTCTTGTTTGGTGAGCTGGAGTAGCGGCCCTCTACCTTTGGCGGATTTCCCCCTGATGCCAATAACCTGAATAAAAAATCTGCTCACCCCAAGCCTTTTTAAGAGTTCAGGCATGTTAGGCAGGTCATGGATATTTCCAGCGTTGGCCGTGAAGATAGAACTGACAGAGAATCCAAGCTCAACGGCCCTTTGGATCCCGGCTGTACAGGTGTCAAAGGAGCCATTTCCTCGAATGGCATCGTTTACCTCAGGGCAGGAGCCATCAAGACTAAAGCTAAAATAGTCTACCTCTTCAGGGGTAACCCTTTCCAAGATGTTGTGAAACAAGTAACCGTTTGTGTCTACAGTAACCGAAGCATAGCCTAGTCTCCTGGCCTCTTTTATCCCTAGGGCCAGTGCAGGGTTCAGGGTGGGTTCACCACCGAGAAAGATGACATTGGTATCTTGTACATCCTTTATGGCCTTTGAAGAGTTGGAACGAGAAAAAAGATCAAGCCATTTCTTGATCGTATCTGCATCAAGGGTTCTGGTTCCATGTTGCTCTTGATTGATATAGCAATGGGCGCACTTTAGATTACATGCCGTTAGGATATGGAAAAACAGGTTCCTGGAGTGTGGACTAAACTGGACTGTGCGCCTTTTGATGGCCTTACCTGATTTATTTATGGCTTTCATATCTCAAAACGTTTTTAATGTATACTGCTCAAGAGGGGTCCCCCTTAAGTAATTGTTATCGGGTTGCAGAAAAAAGGTTTGAAATAACTTTAGACTTTCATGTCGCAATACCCCTGGTGTTACTATCAACTTTTTGTATATAGAATATTCCCCCTGATTTTGCCCCTTGATGGATATGGAACCAAGTTTCATTCCACAAGCCCCGCCCATCACGTCTTCATAGGCAAATACTATATGATTTACTCCACTTATGAGAAGCGCACCTGTACACATAAGACATGGCTCCAGTGTGGAATAGGCTATCAAATTCTCACCAGGCTTTCCATGTGCGACCCAGTCCCTGAGAGCTAATATTTCTGCATGGTCTAGTTCATTTTGTGTCTTGCCCCCGCTGTTTATTCTGTTGCCCTTGCCCACTATTTTATCTTGGCTAACCAAGATGCAGCCTACAGGGAATTCTCCTTTATCCAAGGCCATCCTTGCAAGGGTCAATGCCTCTTGCATCCATTTTTCATGTAGCTTGATGTCTTGATTAGGCATTTTTTATCAACCAAAGCTTCAGATATTCTTCAAGGATAAAGGCATTTTCAGTCTCTTTTTCCATGGCTGCCTGCACCCTTTTTATTTTTTCCGGGGTTAGTGCTTCATAAAGTCTTTTGCACATAAAGTTTACACAAATTACATGTCTTGCCATAATTTGGCATCCGTTTTCACCAAGAAACCAGCAACCGGTAGGGTCCCAGGGACTTGAAGGTAGTTTTATACCCATAAGTAGATTTATCAACAGGTTAACCACATCGAATTTGTTTTCTATGCCGCTACCACAACAGCTCCCTCCATCTTCCAGGGCACAACGGGTGCATTCTTTTACCACTCCTGTGTCCCGCATGGCTTGCCAGCTTTCTTCAATGCTTTTTTTGTAGTTTTCAAGAAGAGAGCAAACGGTCTTGTCTTTTAATAGACGGGAGGAAAAGCTATCATAGATATGTTGTGCCCATTGGAGTTTTTTCTCCATAGAGTGATCGGGTCCTATTGGTATTTTGGAAAAATTTGTCTTCATTGCAATGGATTAAGGTTGCACTACTTGATTTGCTGCACTACTCATAGGGATTGCAGCCGCTCTATTTGAAGAATATCATATATAGGGCCTGTGATAAAATGGAATCTGGATTTTTCAAACGGAGAAGAGGTTGTGAGTAAAAAATCTTTATATGCCGAGGCAGGTGTAGATATAGACAAGGCAAATCGTCTTGTGAGTTCTATAAAGGATGTGGTCCATTCTACATATACTAAGGGAGTAATTACAGAAATAGGGGGGTTTGCAGGACTTTTTGCCTTGGATCATGAAAAATACAAAAATCCTGTGCTGGTTTCGTCTACCGATGGGGTGGGGACCAAGCTCAAGATCGCTTTCATGACCGGTGTACATGATACGGTCGGGATAGATCTGGTGGCTATGTGTGCCAACGATATAGTAGTAACTGGGGCAGCCCCGTTATTCTTTCTCGATTACTTTGCTACAGGAAAGTTGGAGGAGGATGTTGCCATAGATGTGATAAAGGGCATAGCCAAAGGGTGTAGGATGGCAGGATGTGCCCTTATTGGTGGCGAGACGGCAGAGATGCCAGGTATGTATCCACCAAACGAATACGATTTGGCTGGCTTTGCTGTTGGAGTTGTAGACAGAGACAAGATTATTGACGGATCAGAAATAGGTGTAGGCCATGAGATAATAGGGATTGCTTCATCAGGGCTGCATAGTAACGGTTATTCTTTGGTCAGAAGGCTGTTATTCGGTCAACTGTCTCTTAAGGTGACAGATATAATAGAAGAGCTTCCTGGAGGCAGTATTGGGCAAATACTTTTGACGCCTACCAAGATATACGTCAAAACAGTCCTGAACCTATTAAAGAGTTTCAAGGTCCATGGAATAGTTCATATTACTGGAGGAGGATTCCAAGACAACATTCCAAGGGTCTTGCCAGAATCATGTAAGGCTGTGATAAACTTGGGCAGTTGGTATGTCCCTGCTATTTTTAAGTTCCTGAAGAATGAAGGGAAGATAAGCCAAGAGGAAATGCTAAGGACTTTTAACTGTGGAATTGGTATGGTGCTTATCGTGCCTTCTTCTGAAACCCAGGAAGTGCTCTTGCAACTAAAGGCCTTGCATGAGGAACCTTTTCTAATAGGTACTATTGAGGAAAGAAAACAGAATGAGGATTCGGTAGTTTTTACTGGAGATAATCTGTTTTGATTTTAGTCAGCAGTTGTCTGATAGGTATTTGTTGCAGATATGATGGTCTTTCAAGGCCAAATAAGGAAATCATAAATTTGGCCCAATATGCCCATGTCATTCCTGTGTGTCCGGAACAACTTGGAGGGCTGCCTACCCCACGAGCTGCATCTTACATTGCCGGGGGTGATGGGTTTGATGTCATTGCAGGTAAGGCCAAGGTATTGACTGTAAGACAAAAGACAGATGTTACTAAAAATTTTCTCCAAGGAGCCAGAGAATGCGAAAGGCTTGTCAAGCTTTTTGATATAAAGAGGGCCATAGTAAAAAGCCGCAGCCCCTCTTGCGGTTTACGTCCCCAGGTAGGTGTTACTACTGCGGCATTAATTCTTCTTGGTGTGGATGTTTCAGAGGCAGGTTAGGTGCCTGCCTTTGCCATGACCCTTTCTTTAAGGTCTTTACCCACCTTAAAAAACGGCAGCTTTTTGGGCTTTACTTTTATTTTTTCCCCTGTTTTGGGGTTTCTGCCAATGTATGACTTATACTCTCTAATAGAAAAAGAGCCAAAGCCACGTATTTCAATCCCTTCACCCCTTACCAGGGCCTCGGTCATGTCATCAAATATAGAATTTACAATAAATTCACTCAACTGCCTGTGAATATTTAATCTTTCTGCCAAGACGTCAATAAGATCTGATTTGTTCACAAGCCCCTCCATGAAAGAATAATTTATTTTATAGATAATTTCTTTAATTCCAAATTGTTGCTATTAAATACGAGTATGTTTATATCTGTCAATAATAAACTTTCACAAGCACCCTTTTGAAAGGAAAGGTAAGAGGCACATGTTCAAGAGGTTGAAGGAAAAGATATCGCGTTCGCGAAGCGGTTTTATTAAACAGCTTGATGAGCTTTTTCTTGGAAAAAAAGAGATCGATCCCGAGCTGATAGAAGAGATAGAAGAGATACTTGTGATGGCAGATATGGGTATAGGCACTGTGCAACAGGTTATAGAGAAGTTGCAGCAAGCTGTTGACAGTGGTGAAGTCTCAGATCCCGATGCCCTGAGAAACAGACTCAAGGAACAGATAAAGGCAATATTTAAGGAAGGACAAAATGGCAGCCAGATTAAAGAGACTGACAGCAAGCCCTTTGTTATCCTGGTAGTAGGTGTGAATGGTGTAGGTAAAACTACGACTATAGCCAAGCTGGCATACAAGTATAAACAGGAGGGGAAGCAGACACTGCTTATTGCAGCCGATACATTCAGAGCAGCTGCTGTGGAGCAGCTTGAAAAGTGGGGTCAAAGGCTTAACGTACCGGTGATCAGCCAGAAGGCAGGGGCAGACCCTTCAGCAGTGGTTTTTGACGGTCTTGAAGTTGCTAAATCAAAGGGTACAGATGTGGCAATAGTAGATACCGCAGGCCGACTTCATACCCAAGTAAATCTTATGAAAGAACTTGAAAAGATTAAGCGGGTTATATCAAAAAAGGTGGAAGGGGCTCCACATGAAACCCTTTTAGTTCTTGATGCAACCACTGGGCAAAACGCACTCAGCCAGGCCAAAACTTTTTGCGAGGCTACTGACGTGACAGGGATCGTCCTTACAAAGCTTGATGGTACTGCCAAGGGGGGTATAGTTGCTAGCGTCGCCCATGAAATGAAGATCCCTGTAAAGTACATTGGCATTGGTGAGCAGATGGATGACTTGAGGCCCTTTGATCCGGATCAGTTTGTCGAGGCGCTATTTGAGGATTAGGGCTGTGCAGGATGTTGTGTGTCAGGATTAACGGTTACCTGTAGCGCCCGTCCTGTGGCAACCGCAGTAAAAAACCAGTAAAGGGACGCCGAATCATGTCTGAATACATCCGTGAACATGTTGGTTGTCCAATAGATTAACAAAAAGACAAGGGCAACAATAAAAAGCCTTTCTTCATTTTTGCCTTTCTGTTTTATCAGCGCTGCCCAAAAAAGCCTCCACTGGCTAACTATTATAGCCATAAGTGCCAGGGCTCCCTGGATGCCCATATAAAAGGCCTGATTGATAAAGGTGTTGTGGCCGTGTTGAAGGCCTGCTTTTTGGACAAGCTGTTGCCAATATTCTTTTATGAATTTTTTGCCAAGTCCTCTAGGCAAAAAGGGATGCTGGGCTATTTCTTTTATAAATTCCCTGTATGTGGTGATTCTCAATGGTATGGAGCCACCAAGATGCCGGGCCTCTTCTATCTTTCCTTTTGAAATAAGATGCCAATCTTCTCGCACAAAGTGTTTCCCTGCTCCAGAGCCGATGACTGTTCCAAGGATCGCAATTACCACAAAGAGAATTGCTATAGCTGGTAATGTCGCAATTTTACGGGCTGTAAGCTTATACGAAAGAAAAAGCCCCAGCAAACAAGCAATAATGGCCCCTCTCCTTGTTGTAGTAAAAAGCACTAAAAAATTGACGAAAAGAAATATAAAGTTTACCGAAGGTTTCTTGAAAGGGGAAATACTCCAAAAAGCTATCATAAGTCCTAAAAAGATGCTTGTATGATGAATGCCTTGAAAGAGTTTGCATGTTCTCCCAAACTCAAAGACGATATCCATTCTGTCTGCAATAAAGCGATTTATAAGCTCTTGATCACCCCAAAATAGGTTGTGGGGAAATAGCAGCCAGGCACCCATGATGCCAAGATAGCTGGCCAAGAAGACCAGATTTGTCCCAAAGAGGATGTTTTCCCATTTTAACGGACAGTTTTTGCTCGTCGCCAGGGCGAGTGACAGGGTTGCAAATAAGCTAGAATTTATAAAAAATTCACTAAGATAAACTCGTAAAGAATAATCCGGCTCTGGACTAAAATATATAGAAACCACTGCAAAAAGGTTCCATAACATGAGGCCCAGGAAGATAGGATTAACCAACAAAGATTTCATTCTTGCCACTTCCTTATCAGGATGGGCATAATACTTTTTAAAAAAGAGGGCTGAAAATACTGCAACCAAAAACGAGAGAATGTAACGAGCCGTAGGACCTATACCAAACGGCATAAGGGTCAGAAACAAAAAGGCCGTTATATTGAGGGCCTTCTTTATTGTAAAGATGGGCTCTTTTGCCTTTTGTTTTGTCAACTTGTATCCCTATCCAACTATTGTTCGTTTCTGGCAAGCACCTTTCTTGCAATATGATACATGCCTTGATCTGTTAGATTTTTTCTGTTCGCTTTTACTTCGTATCTGATTTTCAGATAACGGATAAGACGGTCCAGCTTTTGGGCATCAATCGGTGTATTAAGGGCCTGCCACATTATCCCAGAGAGATCTTCCAGGCTTTCTGGCCAATGGACTAGACCTTTTAACCTGTAAAATAGAGGACCAAGCATTACTACCGGTTTTTTATTTTGTAGGGCCTCAAAACCTGCAAGAGAGTTGAAGGTAACCACCATTGACGTCTTCTCTAGAAGCTTGGCCATGTCATATTTTCTGAAAAAGACTGCCTTTGGATGCCTTTGTGCAAAATCCTCGCTTATTACAAACGGCCTAAAGGGATGTTCTTTTAATACTACATTAAAGTGCGTACCTTTGTCTCTATTAAGTAGTTCTGTAGCCTCAACAATCACTTGAAAAAGATGCTCCATACTTACGATACCTAGTGGATTGGGAACCAGATTCAAGACTTCGTTGCCCTGAAGGGGTACTAGTATAAATGGCTCCCTAATGGGTTTCGGATTCTGCTTGTATGAGCATATCTTATGCTTTTTATATTTGTGAATGAGTTTGTTTAAGAAGGGCCTTTGAGGCCTTAGATAAGAAAAATATCTCTTTTTTTCTGGATTAAGGATAAGCCCTAGTCTAGCCAACCAAAGTGATATGGCTGAAGGAGTCGATACAGACTGGTCTGAAAGACGTGACATAGGAAGGTCTTGCAGCATTGCAGGTGGATCGAGTTTTTGCGAGATGCGTTTTTCCCAAATTTCACAATCGGTGAATCTAATTCTTTCTGGAGCAACGCTAAGGGTCTGTCCGCGAAAAAAGCCAGTTGAAAGATAATAAATGGGACAATTTAATATCTTAGCAGCAAGCTGTGCACAGGCGGTATCGAGGAAGTCCCGTTCATGGCAAAGGCACACATCAATTCTGTTTTTTTCAAAAACGGTTAAAAGAAAGCCAAGATAGCTCAAAAAGAAGTCCTTTATTCGTTTTTTTTCTATGGGATCTTGGGCAAGCCGGTAACACTCCACCTCTTCCAGGGTCTTTTGCCATTGAAGATGGTCTATCCAATCTGGTGCTAATTTAGGATACCGGGGAGCTTGAGACAGTGCATCTACAGGATGTTGATTATTTGACCTGAAAAAGAGGGGGTCTGTAGGATGATTAGTTACAAAAAAGACGTTGCAGTAATTTTGCAGATACCTTCCGAGCGTTAAGTCAAAACCTTTTTTTGAAACGATGTACAAAAGATTCATACAATAAAATGTAATAAAGAGTCTTGTTAATAGAAAGGGTAAGTCTGTCTGATAGTATGCAGTTTTTTAAAAAGTCCAGCGGAGAAAAATCAAGAGGAGAAAATGTGATAGAGGCTTTTTGAAATCTCAGGATATCGAAAGTGAAACCCCTCTTTCAAGAGCCTTGAAGGATAAACTATTTTTGAGGCAGTAAGAACAGAGGCTGCCTGTCCGTATAAAAGCCGTAGGGCAATGCTTGGAACTGGGAGTAGCGCTGGCCTTTTCAAAGCTCTTCCAAGGGCTTTTGAAAATTCCTTATTGGTTACAGGCCTTGGACTTACTGCATTGAAAATGCCTGTAAGCCCCTTGTCAAGAACAAAGGCATAGATTCGTATAAGGTCTTTTATGTCTATCCAGCTCATTATCATAGATCCGTCCCCTATTGGACCACCAAGGCCAAGTTTGAAGGGCAAGAGCATCTTTTTCAGTGCCCCTCCTTCTTTCCCTAATACAACTCCCAAACGGAGGATTGCCGTATTTTTTTCGCACTTCAGTGCCTCTCTTTCCCACTGTTTTGCAAGCCTTCCCAAAAAGTCATCAGCAAGGTCTGAACATGACTCGTCGCACTCTTTATTATCTGGATAGATGCCTGTTGCAGATGTCGAAATGAAGTATTTTACAGATGTGCCTTTCATGGCCTCGACAAGTTTTTTTGTGATCTTGATTCGACTTGACACGAGGGTCTGTTTGTATGACGCGGTCCATCTCTTAATGATTGGCGCACCTGCAAGGTTGATTACTGCATCAACACCTTGCAGCTTGACGTGTATGCTCTCCAGAGAGTCATCACGATGGATAACAACTAGCCGATCTATTTTAGACTGAAGATGTGTCCCAATAAAACCACTTGCTCCTGTAAGGGCGATCTTTAAATCTTTCATGATCGGTAGGGGAATTTTTAGGCGAATTCTCCTCTAACTATTTCGCCTTCTATCAAATAGATAACCTCTTCAGCTATATTTGTTGCCCGGTCTGCAATCCTTTCCAAGTGTCTTGCAAGGATGTAGCAGTCAATTAGATATCTTGCCGCCTCAGGCTGTTTCTGTATTTCTTCTATCACCCTGTTATAATGTATAGTCCTGAGCTTATCCACGTCATCATCCAGGATGAATATCCGATGGGCCATATCGCTGTCCTGATATGTAATAGCGTCTAGCGCAAGTTTGAACATCTTTAACACGGCAGAGATCATATCGTCATAGTCAGGCTTGTACTTCATTTTGACCTTGGCCTTTGAAAGATCCCTTACCCTTCTCGCTATGCTAACTGCATAATCGCCAATACGTTCAAGTTCGTTATTGATTTTTATTATGGCTATAACCACTCGCAAATCTTTAGCTACCGGTTGATACAAAGCCAATATTTTCAGGCATTCTTCTTCAATATCAATTTCTAGCTCATCAATTTCATAATCTGACGAGGAGACAAAGGTTATAAGCTTTTCATCTCCAGTCCTTATTGCCTCACACGCCTTCCTGATCCTGTCTTCTACAAGGGCACCAAGCCCGAGAAACTTTTCAAAGAGTTTGTCAAGCTGTTTGTGAAAGGTGTAGCGATGAGGTGTCATGGCTTCCTCCATTTTTAGTGTGCAAGGCTACAAGACAAAGTTTAGAGTTATGTTAATATTAGTTTAAATAATTATTAAAGTTTGTTTTTTTTATTGCTTTAAATAAAAAAGTTTAACATTATCTCAAGGCAAAAATCCACTGTTTTAAACAATTTCTTATGCCTAAAAAGACAATTTTAGTTGTGGAAGACGAGGAAGATATCCAGCAACTTGTTAGCTTTAATTTAATCAAAGAAGATTTTTTTGTCCTTTGCGCAGACGATGGGGACGAATGCCTTGAAAAATTCTGCCAAGAACATGTTGATCTGATAATTCTGGATATCATGCTCCCTGGCAAAAGTGGTCTTGATGTCTGTAGACTAATTCGTGAAGATCCCAGAGGCTCTGCCATACCTATCATCATACTTACTGCAAAGTCTGAAGAGGATGACATTGTAAAAGGATTAGAGTCTGGGGCAGATGACTATATAACTAAGCCTTTCAGCCCAAAGGTATTGGTTGCAAGGGTCAAGGCCCATTTAAGACGCAAAGAAGGGTTAGAGAAGATACAAGGGCCTAAAAAGTCGAAAATTATTCTCCCTATGGGGCTTGTGCTAGATCTAGATCTTCATCAAGTAACCATAAATGGTGCAAAGATAGAATTTACAATAAGCGAATACAACATCCTCAAATTCCTTGCCATGCACCCTGAAAGGGTTTTTTCCAGACAGCAGATAATAGATGAAATTAGAGGCAGCGGATATGAAGTTACCGCAAGGGCGGTTGATGTTCAGATTCACGGCCTTAGAAAGAAACTAGGCAAGGCGGGATGCCTTATAGAGACCGTCAGAGGGGTGGGGTACAGGCTCAAGACAGGAGAATCATGACCTTTGAAATCAAGGGGTTGAAACGTCATTTTTGGTGCTTGGCAGTTTTTGTCTTTATTCTTTGTGTATCTGCCTTTTTTCTCTATCAGGGGATGAAGAATCTTCGGCTTGAACAGGTGCAAAAAGAGCTGAGTTTTGAAGCGTCTGTTGTTTGTGCATTACTTGGTCATGCTAAAACAATCAACATCAATTTGTTTTCCAAAAGTCCGAGCCTGAAAACAGCATTTCTTGAAACAAATAGATGGGTGGCCATTTACGATAATTCTGGCAATCTTCTGTGGAGCTCTATTGCGGATTTGGCTGACAAGATGAACGTTAACGTTGAGAAGGGTAGATGGTTCGGCTGGCAAAGACATGGGGCCAATCACATGCTATTTTATGCCATAACCGCCCCCTTTTGTATAAACGGTAAAATTGCAGGTGTTGTCAGGGTTGGGATAAATGGTAGAGAACTTGAACCTGTAGGCGGGGAGATGGAAATTGTTATATTGTGGTCTATTATACTTTTGTTCCTTTCTTTTCTGATTCTCTCAAAAGTCCTTGGAATTCGAATTCGCAGGCATCTTACAAATATGTCATGCTCATTGGAGCATGTGACACGTGGGGAGTTGCTGGAGAATCTTGCTGGAGCCAGCAGCCAACTTAAGAGATTAACCATTCCAAATCAGTCCATGTCGAAACTCAGAAATCATATTGTAAGTGTATTGGACCTTTTGGCTGGCAAACTGAATGACTGTCAAGAGCGGCTTGAGAGGCTGGACATCTTATTTAGAAACATGAAAGAGGCGGTTTTCCTTCTTGATAATAAGATGAGAATTGTCACTATGAATAAGGTTGCTGAGGAGGTGATGAATATAGGAGAAAAGGTGGTATCAGGTAGGCTTTTTGTTGCCCTCTTTAGGGACTTGGAACTTCGCAGGATTATGGAAGATGTCTTCAGTGGTAAAAAAGATCGGCTTGTTGAGATTCCTTTATACTCGGGAAAGGATGGTCTTGAGAAACGCCATTTTTTGGTCAAGGTGGCCTTATTGACAGAGGATAGGACCGGTGCAATAACAGGGGCACTCGTGGTCATGGATGATATAACCAAGTTAAAAAGACTGGAGAACACCAGACGCCAATTTGTAGCAAATGTTTCCCACGAGCTCAAGACGCCGGTTACTGCTATCAAGGGCTATACAGAAACGTTGATGGACGGGGTTGAAGATCAGGAAACACAAAAAAGATTTTTAGGAATAATTTATCGACAGGCCGTAAGGCTTGAAAATCTTGTTGAGGATATATTGGCCCTATCACGGATAGAGAGAGCTGACAAGAAGACTGTAGTAAATAAGAATCCTGTAAATCTTTTTGCATTATTCCAAAGGGTTACAGAAACCTGTCGTCCCCATGCAAGGCAAAAGTCTATTGAGATATTGGTCAAATGTCACGATCATGAATTTCAGATGGGCCTGGATGGACTCTTAATGGAACAGGCGCTGACAAATCTCCTGATAAATGCCATTAACTATAGCCCGAATTTCAGCACCGTTATGCTTAGCTCCTCTGTTAAAAACGACATCTTAAAGATTGATGTAAAGGATCAAGGATGTGGTATTTCAAAAAAGGATATCAAGCATATTTTTGAGCGTTTTTACAGGGTAGACAAGGCGCGGAGCAGAAGATTAGGAGGTACTGGCCTTGGCCTTGCCATTGTAAAGCACATTGTCAAGGCCCATGGAGGCACAGTAGAGGTCAAAAGCAAGACCGGCATGGGGAGCACCTTTACAATCTTCCTTCCGCTTTCAGATTAACCAAACCGTCCTGTAATATAGTCTTCGGTCTCTTTCCTCTTAGGGTTGGTAAACATCTTATCGGTACTGTCAAATTCTATCAGCCTGCCAAGGTACATGAAGGCGGTAAAATCAGACACGCGTGCTGCCTGTTGCATATTATGGGTAACTATAATAATGGTATATTCTGCAGACAGTTCATCTATCAGCTCTTCAACCTTGGCAGTGGAAATAGGGTCGAGGGCAGAACAGGGCTCATCGAGAAGCACTACCTCTGGCTTTACTGCAATTGCCCTTGCAATGCAAAGCCTTTGCTGCTGTCCACCAGACAAGGCAGTGCCAATCTGTTTGAGTTTGTCCTTTACTTCTTTCCATAGGGCAGATTTTTTTAAGGCCCATTCAACCCTTTCATCCATTTCCTCTTTAGAAAGTCGTTCGTAAAGCCTCACCCCAAATGCAATATTATCGTAAACAGACATGGGAAACGGGGTTGGCTTTTGGAAAACCATGCCAACCTGTGCCCGAAGAAGATTTAGGTCTTCTTTTGGGTCCAGGATATTTCTGCCATCAAGGATTATTTGACCAGTGGCATACTGTTTTGGATAAAGTTCATATATCCTGTTGAAACAGCGAATAAGCGTAGACTTGCCACATCCAGAAGGCCCTATCATGGCAGTAACCTTTTTTTCTGGGATATCCATAGTTATTGAATGCAGGGCGTGAAATTGGCCATAGTAGAAGTCAAGATTTTTGACCTGTATCTTCAATGGAAATGCTGAAGGCCCCTTTGTCCTTTCTATGGAGTCTATACCCTTGATAGAGGCAAAACCTTGTTCTAAAAGTGTCTGTTTGTTGTTGGGGGTGTTCGGGTGTTTTTGTTCCATTTTTTTTTACGCCTGTAGTATTTGACTCCTACTTGCCTGAGCGAAGAAGGGTCCTTACTATAATATTCAATGTCAAGACACTAATTGTGATAAGAAGTGCTCCTGCCCAAGCCAGATTTTGCCAGTCTTCGTAAGGGCTCATGGCAAATTGGAATATCACCACCGGTAGATTGGCAACCGGTTCGTTTAGGCTAGTGCTCCAGAATTGGTTGTTTAGAGCTGTGAAAAGGAGGGGGGCAGTTTCACCACTTATTCTTGCCACTGCCAGAAGAATACCAGTAAATATACCGGCCCTTGCGGCACGATAGACAATGGCTACTGTAACCTTCCACCTTGGAGCTCCAAGGGCACAGGCTGCTTCCCTTACAGTATTTGGCACGAGCTTCAACATATCTTCGGTTGTCCGTACAATAATTGGTAAGGCAATAAGGGCAAGTGCCAAAGAACCTGCCCAGCCAGAGAAATGTCCTGTCGGCACGACCACTATTTCATAGATAAAGACACCAAGTATTATAGAAGGTGCACTGAGAAGAACGTCGTTAACAAATCTTATAATTGGTGCCATCCGTGATCTTATTGAATATTCGGACAGAAAGGTGCCTGCCAGCACTCCAACCGGAGCCCCAAGCGCAACGCCCATTAACGTTATTAAAATGCTGCCAACAATGGCATTCGCAAGACCACCCGTTTCTCCAGGAGGAGGTGTCGGCTGTGTAAAAACTGACAGGTCCAAGTATTTAAATCCGTGAAGAAATAATGTTGTTAAGAGCCATATCAGCCAGAACAGGCCAAAAAGGGTAGTGAGAACAGAAGTGGATAGGATCATCAGATTTACAATCCGTCTTTTCCTGTAAAGGCCAGCATCTATATTTTTTAATCTGCTCACGTCTTGATCCCCTCCTTGAGGGTTAATCTTACAAGAAGATACTTAGCGAGAGCTAGAACCAGAAAGGTAAGAAAAAATAGAATGAGCCCAAGGGCAATGAGTGAAGAGGTGTAAATTTCACCAACCGCTTCAGTGAACTGGTTTGCAAGGCTTGACGAGATGGTGTTGCCTGGCATCAGTAATGATTTTTCCAGCCGGTCTGCATTTCCAATAACAAAGGTCACAGCCATCGTTTCACCAAGAGCCCTGCCAAGTCCCAGCATTATGGCTCCTACGACTCCAATTTTTGTATAGGGCAGGACAATTTTTTTTATTACCTCCCAAGTGGTGGCACCTATTCCATAGGCAGACTCTTTTAAAACCGGAGGAACTACTTCGAACAGGTCTCTGAACACAGAAGCCATAAAGGGGATAACCATTATCCCTAAGATTATTCCGGCAGTAAGTACTCCGATCCCTAGGGGAGGACCGGAAAAAAGCGGCCCGATTACAGGCAGGTTTCCAAGGGTGTCGGAAATCCAAGGTTCTATATGATCAGCAAAAAAGGGGGCAAAGACGAAGAGGCCCCACATTCCGTATATGATGGAAGGAATAGCAGCAAGAAGCTCTATGGCGGTAGCTATAGGCTGTTTAAGCCAGGTTGGACATAGTTCGGTAATAAAAATTGCGATGCCAAAACTTACCGGCACGCCAATAAACATAGCTATTATAGAGGTAATAACAGTCCCGTATATAGATATTAGGGCACCAAATTCTTCTGTTACGGGATTCCATTTGGTGCTTATAATAAAAGAAAGGCCAAATTTTTTAAGGGCAGGCCAGGCTCCAATAAATAGAGATAATATT
Source organism: uncultured Desulfobacterales bacterium (assembly GCA_964573805.1). Lineage (GTDB taxonomy): Bacteria > Desulfobacterota > Dissulfuribacteria > Dissulfuribacterales > QOAL01 > JAADCZ01. Next base: position 144,435 of record CAZNKP010000020.1, read on the forward strand.
ATAGCCACAATTATTGCAAATACCATTATGGCACATGCCTTAGTGCCGTTTGCAAAGAGTATGTCAAGAATGCGGCCTTTGACGCCAGAGCGTGCTGTTGAAGTCTTTATATGCCCTGTCAGCTTGTTCATATATATACAAAATGCCTATAAATTCAAAGTCATGGGCACCCTTAACATTTAACCGTTCTTTACGCAATCATGTATCTCAAGAAAGCAGAGCGATAAGGCTGTCAAGTGCCCATGCAAGATCTGTCTTATATGGGTTCCCCCTATGGCCAGACAGGATTTCCTGCCGTATCTTTTATTTCGTTTTTCCATGCCTTTTCTACAAGATCAACAACCTTTTTAGGCATGGGAACATAATCGAGTTTTTCGGCCATCTCTTGGCCGTGTTTGTAACACCAATCAAAAAAATTAAGTACGGTTTTGGCCACCTCAGGCCTTTCTTGGACCTTGTGCATGAGAATAAAGCTTGCACCAGTTATTGGCCAGCTGTCTTGACCTGGTTGATCTGTTAAGACTACGTAGAAGCCTTTGGCCTTTTCCCAGTCTGCGTTTGCGGCAGCAGCCTGGAAGGTTTTTATGTTTGGCTCAACATATGCTCCGGCCCTGTTTTTGAGCCTCAGATATGTCAGTCTGTTCTGAAGGGCGTAGGCGTATTCTACATAACCGATGCTGCCCTTGATCCTCTTAACATATGAGGCAACCCCTTCGTTGCCCTTTCCTCCAATGCCTGTAGGCCATGCTACAGCCTTGGCATTCCCTACCGTTTCTTTCCATTCCTTGCTTACCTTTGAGAGAAAGTTAGTAAAAATCCATGTAGTTCCAGAGCCATCTGCCCTGTGAACCACGGTTATATTTCTGCTTGGTAAAGAGAGGGCTGGATTTTCTGAAGTAATTGCCGGATCGTTCCATTTTCTAACCTTTCCAAGATATATATCAACCAAGGTCTTGTTGCTTATTTTTAGTTGGCCTGGTTTTATGCCAGGAAGGTTTATCACCGGAACCACCCCGCCCATTATCATAGGAAACTGAGTGAGTCCCCAATTTTCAAGATTTTCTGGTTTGACAGGTGCATCTGAGGCGCCAAAATCCACAGTCTTGGCCTTGACCTGTTTTATTCCCCCCCCTGATCCTATAGACTGATAGTTGAGCTTGATCCCTGTAAGTTTGTAATAGGCTGCAGCCCATTTGGCATAGACAGGATAGGGAAAAGTTGCTCCTGCGCCTGATATGGTCTTTACTTTATTGGCTTGTGCCACATTAACTTGTAGGCCTAAAAGGGCTACAGTGACAGCCCAAACAGCGATTCCAATAGTTTTTATCATAATACCTTGCCTCCTTTTCTCCACATTGGCCAAAGAATTTTCTTATTGGCCTATATCAGGAAAATATAAATCCGAAATGTTAGAAAGATGTTAGGATTACTTTAGTATTTAATTATCTGACATTTCTAATCAAATCAACATTGGTCTTTTGGCCCATCGCTTATCTTTATCTAACAGTCTTTTAATCTCCAGCTAATAAAAAGCTAAAGAAGGCTTGTTAAGTAAGAGCCTCAGAGAACGGCAGAAAGTGCGAAAAAACTGCTTAAAGGAGGCATCCGCATGAAAAGAGACATTTTGTTTTTGACTACTGTTGGGATGGTAATCTGGAGCGCGTTCTTCTTTACTGCAGGAGGTGCCATGGCTGGTCAGTATGATCCTTTACTCAAGGTATTGATAAAAAAGGGGATTCTTACCGAGAGAGAGGCAATAGAAATCCAGAGAGAGGCTATGGCTGATGAGGAGAGGCAGAGATCTAAGCTTACTAAAGAGATTAGGGAAGAGACAACTACAAAAGACCTTAAAGGGTTAAAATTTAAAATGCTTGCCTATCTTGATTATAGCATCGGAAAGAAGGCCGCCCCTTTAGGTGGGCAAAAGAGTTACAATGAATTTACCGTAAAACGTGGCTATCTTAGAGTCTATAAAACCATAACCCCTTGGCTTGCTGGACATCTTACTTATGACGTTCATCAAGACGAGGCTGGAGATTGGAAGGCAAGGCTTAAATATCTTTATGCCTTGTTTAGGCCTGGTAACCTTGGCATTTTGACGGAGATGAAGGCAGAAGTTGGACTTGGACATACCCCTTGGCTAGACTTTGAAGAACACATAAATCCTTACAGGTGTCAAGGCACTATGGCGATTGAAAGGGCAGGGATCTTTAACTCTGCAGACCTTGGTATCAGCTTACACGGAAATTGGGGAGGAGAACTTGAAGATGCAGTGGTTAATACAGGCAATTCTCACTATGCTGGCCGGTATGGAAGTTGGCATATAGGTGTTTATAATGGCAGTGGTTATCATTCAAAGGAAAACAATTCCAACAAAGTGGTTGAGGGGAGGTTAACTATAAGGCCCCTTCCCGAATCCCTGCCAGGTCTCCAGCTAAGTTACTTTGGACTATATGGGAAAGCAAACGAGAAATCGGATATAAACAAAGGGTATCCAGACTACCAAGTTCATATGGGTTTTCTTAGTTACGAGCATCCTAGATTCATCTTTACGGCTCAGTATTTTGTCACAGAGGGAAATAAAGACGGTAAGTGGCTAAAAAGGAATGGAAAGGCCCTTTGGACGGAGAATTACTCTTTTTTTGTAAATGTAAGGCCACCTGTATATCCTATGAGTTCTTGGTTGGATAGGAAGTTAAATCTGTTTTTTCGTTATGACCATGTAGATAGAGATAAGAACAATCAGGTTGCAAAAGATGCACACTATAATCTTTACATAGCTGGAGGAACTATAGAAGTTTCCCATGGCAACTATATCCTCGCTGATTATGAATTTACGGATTTCGGGAACGATTTCGGAGACAGATACAGCTCTGCTCCCTCTCTTGCTAATAAGCCAGGAAACCAGCAGAAATTTCAGATAGTTTATCAACTTAAGTTTTAGGTTCCTAGCCCAAAATTTTGCCTCCCCCGACGTTTTTAATTGGAGTCCATGATAGTGGTCTATCTATTGGGGGGCAGCGATGAGGTGGATCAGGGAGATGAAGGTGTTGATTTCCTGTATCAACGCGCCATTGCCATTGCTCTCTGGGAAAGCCCATTTATTGGTATAGTCGTTGCTCTATCGGGCAGTATCCCGTTCCTGTGACGCTCTGGTCTATTTTTCAAGGCCTTTTGCCCTGTTTTCAAGTTGTTACTACCCTTTATCGTGCTTGAGGCCAAGTTGATAAACTTGGAAAGCCTCCAAGCTCTTTGAGCTTGAAAAGCTCTCTTCTATTCGCGATATGAAGACCTTGTAATGACCGCCATTGTCAGCTTATCAAGACACCTTCCATGACTCTTCAGATGACAATAAAAGGCAGAAATTGTGGAATGACCATGCCGCTTGTCAGAGGCTGCCTCATCCACAGCAATGCAGTGGATGAGGCTGAGATCAAGGCCCTTCGCGGCCTTATTTACACTAAGTGGTTTTAACTCCCAAATAGAAATTAATTGGCTTGTAAGGAGGCGAAGGTCAAATGCCAATCCTGGTCTTTTGTTAATCGAGAAACTTAGTCATTTAGGATTCTTGCGGCTTTTTTAAAGAAAATTTTAGGGCAGTGTTTAATATTCCTTTATCTTATTCTAATCTCCAGTTTTCATTCCAATGCCTGAAGACTTATAGGCTGTACACCTTTTTCTTTTTTCCATAGGGCATTCCACAATGCTCCAGCATGAAGTGTACTGCATGAGTTTTTTGATTCCTGCTATGCTTATGCCCTGATCGTGAATCATGTGTCTTAGGCATTTTATCCACTGGATATCATTTAGGCTGTAGTAACGACGCCCCCCTCTTCTGCTTGGCTTGACTAGTCCTTCATCTTCATAGATTCTAAGGGTCCTAGGATGAACTTCTAGCATGGAGGCTGCCGTTCCAATAGGGAAGATGGCCTTATCTGGCTCTACTCCTTCAAAGCCAGTATCAATATCTATCTTTCCGTTTCTAGATGATTTTTCTAACCGTTCTTGGCTTTTGACGGCTTGAATGTCCCTTTCTGGCACGATTGGCATGTCCTTCTTTTATTTAAGAGCTGAAGTTAAGCAGGCCCTTTAATTAGCTCTTTAAAGGGCCTGCTATTGACCATGATTTAGAAGCTGGCCTTGAAAACTATTTTTTGAGTTTTTTTACTAATGCTCGCTAACAGAGAAAACTTTGCCAAAAAAACGTTCACCCAGCAGAAAACCTGCAACGGTTAATGAGATAGAGCCTGCCACTACAAGGAGTTCAGCAGGTGAAGGCATATAGTGCATAAAACTTGGTAAATTGTCCCAGCCATAAAATACAGGTGTGGTTTGGCCATTAACAACCAGATCATACCTCTGGAAGAATCCGCCAACCAGTGCCATCAAAGATGCCGTAGACATGGCCATCAAGTTGTTTAACTGTGTGCCTACCAAAAGTACTAAAGGCAAGACCAATCCGATTATTATTTCAAATACCCAGAAGTTCGCAGCCAAGGGTCCTTTTAGTAAATTTACAGCAGCTAGCTTGGCTGTTTCTCCATCTGTCATTAACACAATAAAACGCCATGTAATGGCGATTGCTATAAGAAAAAGGGTGAGGGCCAAGATTTTTCCCGCTGTTCTAAGGGCAACAAGATTTTTTTCGTCCATTTTTTCGTTTCTTATCTTATAGGCTAGATGGGTAAACAGGATTATACATGCAGCGCCGCTCATAACTGCAGAACAAAGAAAAAAGACAGGCAGTTGGGCTCCGTACCAGAAAGGACGGGCAGCCAAGGTCGCAAATACCGCACCTAGATTCGAATTTGCCCCCACTTCTGCCAATGCACCCAATACTCCTATATAAAGGGCCATCTTCCAGCTTCCAGTAAGTATGCCAAAGAATTCCAGAAGCATACATCCTACAGCCAGGCCGTAAAGGGTACCCATCCACCAAATATTAGAAGTGAAGTTTGGAGATATAATATTATAGAGTAGCATCCTGTGTGGACTTTCGAGTTCTACCCCAATAGATAGGAAGGCTGCGAATATAGTTATTATAGACAAATAAACTGCCCGGTTTGCCAAAGGAGCCAGAGGATTGCCTCCAAAGGCGTGACTTATGGCAGCTATGAGCACCAGACCTGTTGAAATAATTGCAAACGACGCATAATTGGAAATCAGTATGCCCCAAGGAATTTCCCGAGTAACTGCATACAGGTGTTCGTGACCAAAAAAGAATCCATAAATTCCGATTACCAAAACTACGCCAACCACTCCTAAAAGCGCAAGAGCGGCAGCAGTGAGCCCTGGTTTTGCTACTCTAGGCTCTATCCAAGCAGTTAAGGCAGATATTCCGTTGGCCATGTTGAATCCTCCTCTTTCAGATTATTTTGTCTTGACAAAACAAGATTAGGCTTCTAAAAATTAGGATATCTTTTATCCTCCCTGAAGGGCGCTCATTTTTCAGGCTCCAGGCCGCCACCTGGGGCCTTTCTGTTTATTTGCAACGCAAAAAGTGCCCCTTTTCTCAAAGCAAGATGAGTTCTGCAACCACCGGACCAAACCGGTGCTGGTTATTCTGCTTTTCACAAGCAGATTGGATTTTTGTCTTTAAAAATAGAACGTTAAGAAAAGAAAAAAGTTAAAACTCGCTGTTTAATATAATTTATAAGTTATATCAAAGCCCAAAAGATAGGCTTAAAACAAGCCGTTTATTTTGATGCAGGGCTTACTTTGCGTCTATAATATTGGGGCAATTTCAAGTATGGTTGGTTTGTGTTCGGAATACTATTAGTGGAATAGGATATTTTGGGGCAAATCTTGATTTTGGCTTGCTACCAAATATATGTGTCGATTTTGATGCGTAGAAAAAATTATTTCCTGCAGGAGGGAAACTTTTTTTTAAGATATGCAGGGGCCTGACAGACCCCTGCAAAATAGATTATTATGGATGCGGATGTCTTAATTAATGGCTTGGTCGATCAAGATATTGTGCGGCCATGGAATGGGTTTATCCAGGTATCTCATTGTAAATCTACATGCCTTGCATTCCTTTTGTATCTCTGGCGGGCATTCTGCTATTTCCCAGCAAGGGATCAGCCTTAAAAGACGGATTAATCCAGGTATGCTTATGCCCTTGTCTTGAACTATGTGGCGGATGCACGCAATCCATCCGACTTGTTCATGGCTGTAGCCTTTTTTGCCCCTTTTGTATTCTGGTCTTATCAGCCCTTCTAGCTCGTAAGTTCTTAGTGTGGCAGGGCTTATTTGCAATATTTTAGAAACATGTCCTGAAGCCAACAATCGTGTGCTCGGATTGTGATGCAGATTGCAATATCTCATGGTCCACCTCAAAGTCTTCCTAATGACTTTCATGGCCATTAAAAAACTGTTCGCCTAACAGAAACATCAGACCGCAAAATCCCATTGCCCCAACGGTTATAACTACTTCATGTAAGCTGGGGCAGTATGTCAACACACTCTTATGACCCTCGATGCCAAGGCTATGAAAAGAGGGGATCAGTTGTCCGACAACCACAAGATCGTATCTCATCAAAAAAATCCCCACCATTGACACCAGGCCTGCTGCAAAGGCCCATTTGGGAGACTCCGACCTTGTGATTAGCAAGATACAAAATGGCAAGGCCATTCCAAACAATATCTCTCCGATCCAAAAGTTTGTAGAGTAGCTGCCCTTTATAAGGGTCATCATGGCCTCGAATTTGCCAGGAGGATTGCCTGCTATGCCAGAGAGCACTTTCCATGTCACGAAGAACATGAGAATTGCCATAAGAAACATTGCCAGTTTGCCTGTTGCCTTTAGTGAGGCGTTAAGCCCTGTATCAATGGGTTTATTGTTTGTCCAGTGAGCTATATAGGTAAAGAATAAGATTGCGGCGCAGCCGGACATGAGGGCCGAGGCTATAAAATATATAGGCATGTATGGACCATGCCAGAATTCTCTGCCATTTAGAAGGCCAAATACTGCTCCAAGATTGCTATGGGCGGCAATCCCTGCTATGACTCCCAAGAGCCCCAGGATTCCAGCAGCCTTGTGTTTTCCCTTAACCAGTAGCGCAAACTCCGACACCATAAAAAAGAGATATGCACCATATAAAGTACCCATCCACCAGATATTGGATGTAAGATTGGGTGAAAGGATATTATATATTGCCATTCTCCAAGGATTTTCTATTTCGAAAGATATGACTAAAAATCCGCTGATAATGGTGCAAATGGCTAGATAGACAGCGCGCTTGCCTATTTTATGAAAACTTTCAAATCCAAATACATGTCCAAGGGAGGATACAAGGCATAGGCCTGTGGAGGTTACAACAAAAAATACATAGGCAGCAATTAGCAGACCCCATGGTACTTGGCGTGATACTCCATAAACATGATCATGACCAACATACAGGGCATGAAGTCCAAAGGCGACCCCTGTTGCAGAAAGTAGGGCAAGGATCACTAATGTTATATTAAATCCTACTCCTCTGTCAGTTGTAAAAGTGTAGCCCTTGATATGGTGGATATCAGTTGGGTTGGGCATGGGACACAGACTCCTTTCAAGATTTTTTAAGAAAAAATAAGAAAAACACCCAGCTAGTCTATGGGTGCTCCCCACTCATCCTTTTTGCGTTGTAGAAACGGTTTGATCTTGAGGTCATACAATGTATGAAGCGATGCGCAGCTGAGCCATAAGACCAAAAACAAGATACCCTTCATTTTATAACACTCCTTATTGGTTTTGCGGCAAGTGGCGGCCTGCCGTGAAAATACAGAAAAGAGACAAGTCACAAGGTAGGGATCTGTAATTATCTCTTTTTCAAGCTATCACCTCCCTATTTGTATCGTAACGTTTTGGTTAAGAATCATTAGAACCATAAAAGCAAGCTAACAAACTCACTAACACTATAAATTATAATTGTCAAGTATAATGAATATATTTTTTTACAAAACATGCACGGAAATTTATTATTGCTAGATAAGTACTTTTGTTTTGTTGTTATAACTGTTTGAATTTTAAGGGAATTAAATTGCCTGAATGTTTGGAGTAGAAGTGGTGAGGGCTAAAATTAAGCCCATTTTTTTGGCTTGTGGGGTTTTGGGTTCGTTGCTCGTGCTAATTTTTGGTGTAAGTGCGTCTTTGTCAGTGCAAATTCAGGCAAAAAATAAAAAAATTAGATGTATCAAGCAGGTCTGTTCGCTGGCGCATTTTGCGCCTCATTGATTTTGAGAGAAGGCGTATTTTGCGCCTAATAGACACCAAAAACTTTACATAAATCTTATAAAAATATTCAATAAAAAATTATTTAATTCGCTAAGCTATTAATTTTTATATACTTTTGTTGTTGATACGATAGCTTGCACATTGTTGGCATGCCTAATGCACTATTCGATTATGAGTGGGACACAAGAGATGGGAAAGGGTGGCGGCCCTTTCCCTTAGCCCTTCACTCAGGTGGCGGCCTGAAGATGTGGAAAGGAGACATAAAAAATGAGCGCCCTTACAAACATTTCAAAAAAACTTCATCTCGGCAATGGCAGAAAAAGCAGTTTCTTGACCCCTTCAGAGATCCTGTCAGAGGGGTTCTGGTTCACATTAAGTTTTTTGCTTTTTGTAGTTCTTGGACCGTTCTCTGCCATTCCTGCATTTATGGCTGTCATGTCCCTTGGGGGCAGCGAGGACATGGATGAGCCAGAGACGGCTTAGGTATGGTTAAAAATTTTTGGAAAAAGGGAGGTATATATCATGGCACTTAACATTTCAATGGAAACACTAGCGGAACCGACTCTCGCAAAACCAAGGATTAATATGGTGCTTCTTGTCTGTCTTGGCATAATAGGTGTGGCAGTTGCTACTGGTATTTATGCCTTTGTGGTTGGCCATCATCATGTCTATGGCGTTACAAGGGAAATCCCCTGGGGTATATTGATATCCACCTATGCCTTTTTCGCTATTACTTCCACAGGCCTTTGTTTGCTTGCAGCTCTTGGGCATTCTTTTGGTGGTAATAAGCTTGCTACCCTTGGGAACAGGGCCGTTTTTCTGTCGATCGTTACAATCTTGGCTGCGTTTCTTTCCATAGGGCTCGAGCTTGAGAGCCCTCACAGGATGTTGCTATACAACATAATCTCTCCCAATTTTTCCTCAAATATCTGGTGGATGGGAACCCTCTACGGTTTGGCTGTTGGCTGCATGTTTGTAGAATTTTTTGCCATATTGACAAAAAAGTGGCAGATTGCATTGGCTATAGGCGTGGCAGGTGCCTTGGCAGAAGTAGGTGCTAATACCAATCTTGGTGCCGTATTTGCTACCCTGTCATCCAGGCCATTTTGGTATGGTGCACAGCTTCCTGTCTATTTCTTGTGTTCGGCCTTTATGAGCGGTGCAGCAGCAATCATACTTTTTACCCATCTGTCTAACAGAATGCGCGGGAGCGATCTTGACGAAAAGACATTTTCTGGGCTCCAAATGGCTGGCAAGGTGCTGGCCTTGACAATATTTCTCCTTATAGTTGCAACTATATGGCGTTTCATTTCACTCTTTGTTGGTGGTAACGAGTTTGCGAGGTTGGCAGCAGAAAATCTCTTAACTGGTCCATTGTCTATGAATTTCTGGGTGTTTGAAACGGTAATTGGGCTTGTGCTTCCATTGTTTATCCTTGTAGGGACCCAGATGAAAAATGTATCTGCTATGGCTGCAGCTTCACTGATGGCCCTTGTCGGTGCATTTATTCAAAGATACGATCTGGTTGTTGCCGGACAGCAGACGCCGGTCTTTTACGGATGGGACAACCTACCAAAGTATCTGGACTACATTCCGTCTTTAGGCGAGATGATCATAGTGGCCGGGGCTATAGCCCTGTGCCTTGCAGGTTTCATTGCTGGAGAGAGACTTTTTGGCAAAGTATTTACCGAAACCAGTCAACATTAGAAGTTTGGAGGCAGGGGGGATGCCCCCTGCCTGAAAGGGGTAGAGCCATGAGGACCGCTAAGCAACATAAACAAGATATAAAACATGGTAAGGGCCTTTGGGATATACACAATCAACAGGCAACTGTAGCCAAGGAAGAGTTTCAGGGAATAGATCCTGAACAGCCGCTTTTCAGCATAGGAACAGCAGCAGCTATGCTAGAAATCCATCCCAGGACAATGCGTATATATGAAGAAGAAGGCCTGGTGAAACCCTTTAGAAAGGCTGGGCGGCGTTACTATTCTCTCAATGACATCCAATGGATAAAGTGCATACGTTATATGATTCATGATCAAGGTATAAGTATAGCAGGGATCAAAAGATTATTAGAATACGCTCCTTGCTGGAATATAGTGGAATGTCCTCTTGAAAAAAGGAAGACTTGTACTGCTTGTGGCTTGGCTCATCATCACTAGATAGTACATAGAGGAATACAATGTATGTATCTGAAATCCATTTGCTAGCATTGGTATTAGCTTAAAATAAGCCTTTCTAGGCTAAAATTGTAAAGGTCTATACTCAAAAGCCTGCCAGCAAAGGCAAGCCCCTTCCGGCCTTTTAAGATATAGTTTATTATCTCAAGGGCCTGTATGGCTCCTACCACCATGCAACTGCTGCATAAAGCTGTAGAGAATTTATGTTTAAGGGTTACGCCAGCATAAATGTCCGCAAGTCTTATTGAAGAATCTGGCAATATAGTGGTTACCTGGCCAAACAGGCCGTCTATACCAGCATGTATCAGCACAGCTTCAGCATCCCTGCACATCTTATCCAGGACAAAACGGGAAGGCAGATTGTCAAGGCAGTCTGCCACTATTTTTGCTCCTTTATCCTCAAAGGGGAAAGAGGTCTCTTTTGTAATCTTCCTTTTAATAAGAGACAACCTGAGAGATGGTCTTATATCAAGAAGCCTTTTAGCAGCTGCCTCCACCTTGTCTAGGCCTATGTCTTCTGTACAGTAAAGTATCTGACGATTAAGATCACTTTGTCTTACATGATCAAAATCAATAAGGACAAGATGTCCCACTCCAGCCCTTGCAAGACTTATGCAGACAGCCGTACCTAAGCCTCCAAGTCCAGCCACTGTAACTGTAGACATTTCAAGCCTTTTTTGCCCCGTTTTACCAACTATAGGAATTTGCCTTGAAAAGATAGGCTATCCTCCTGCGCTGGGTGGAAAAATGGCAACGAGCTGTCCATCTTTCACAAGGGTATCAAGACCGTTAATCTGTAGACAATTTTTCCCATCAATCATAATGATAAATGCCAGATCCTTGGATGGAAAATCCGAATCGCTCAATCTTGCAAGTTCTTCAAGCCCTTTTAGTTTACCGAGTGCATTTAAAATTTTCCTTAGGCTTTTTGCCTGCCATCCTAATGGCAACTCTAATTCCCTTATGCCGCTTTGCAGTCTTAGGACCCCGAATATTTTTACCTTAATGGCCATTAGAGATTGTCAATGCCAAGCCTTTGCAAAAGATTTTGGATAGGTACGCCATTTTCATCCCAACCCCTAATTTTGTAATATTCTGGCAGCATTTCCTCAAGGCGCACGGTATTTCCTTTTTGTGCCCCTTCAGGCATAGCTTCTTTAAGAAGACGAGTGGGAAGGGTGTCTGAGCCTGGTTTCATGCCAAGACGCATGTTCAGTATGCGTTCGAGATTCCAGATCCTTTCTCCACACTCCATCATCTCTTCTAAAGAGTACTCGAAACCTGTGAATGCGTTTAAGAGGGCCTGATAATCTTCGGCACCAAGGGCAAAGGATGTAAAAAGGCACATTCCCATAGAATCTATTACTGCTGTAAGGTCTTGAAAGATCTTGACCCATTGGGCCTTGCCTTCTGTGGCTTGTGGATCTAGTTTTTCTGGAATGCCAAGGACTTCAGGAGCAATAAGATATGCCCTTACATGGCATCCGCCTCTGTTAGAGGTGGCATAAGATAAACCTTGGCCTTGTACCCCGCGGGGATCATAGGCTGGCAGTTCCTGTCCCTTTACAGACATGGAGTATTGTTCTGCTCCATAACTGGAGGCAAGGCGCAAGGAGCCCTCTGCAAGCTTTGCTCCAAATCCCTCTTTAAAAGCTGTCTGCTTGGTGTAAAAGACGAGGGCCTCGCCGCTTCCAAAGGATATGGCAGGTCCACCTTTAAGCTCGTCTTTTTTTATAAATCCCTTTTGGAAGAGCTCCATAGCACAAGCAATAGTCAGCCCGCATGAGATTGTGTCAAGCCCTAGGAGATTACACAGATAATTGGCCTCTGTAATGGCAATGAGATTTTTTACTCCAACAGCAGCTCCCAGTGCCCATCCACTTTCGTACTCAGGCCCTTCGCCCTTGGCCTTGGTTGGAAGCTCTGTAACCCTTGCGCATTTTATAGGGCACGCATAACAGCCCCTATTTTTCTTCAGATAGCCTTTTTCCACCAAGGCCTCTCCACATACCTCTTCTACGGATTCGAATACGCCGGTTTGGAAGTTCTTGGTGGGATAGGCCCCGTGTTCATTGATTATATTATCAAGGACTTTCGTCCCAAGGGCAGGAAGGCCCTGGCCTGTGACAGGATGATCCTGGAGCGTCTTTACCCTTGCCTTGACTATTTCTAGAAACCTCTCTTTATGATGGGGCTCTGGCCTTTTAGAACCTTTAACTGCGATAGCCTTCAGATTCTTAGAACCCATAACAGCACCAACTCCTGATCGTCCTGCAGCCCTGTGTTTGTCATTTATAATACATGCAAAGCGTACCAGGTTTTCTCCTCCAGGACCGATACAGGCTATCTTAGCAGTTTCAGCATCAAGCTCTTTCCTTATTGCGTCGGTAGTAAAGTGAGTGTCTTTGCCCCAAAGTTTTGTGGCGTCCCTTAGCTCTGCTCCTTCCTCGCTGACAACAATATAAATTGGTTTTTGGGCTTTACCTGTAATACAAAGAATATCTATTCCTGTACGTTTGAGTTCAGCGCCAAATTGCCCCCCAGAATTTGAGCATGCAACAAGGCCAGTGAGCGGACTTTTGCACAGGACCATGTACCGGCCACCAGTGGGGGCTGATGTGCCAGTAAGGGGCCCTGTAGCAAAAATCAGAGGATTGTCAGGAGAAAAGGGATCCACGTTTTCTTTTAACAGAATGCTTAAAAGATACGTTCCTGCTCCTCTGCCGCCTATAAATTTTCTCGATATTTCTGACCCAAGCTCTTGGCGTGTAATATTGTTATTAGAAAGGTCAATCTTCAAGATGCTGATTTTATTTGAAGAGCCCACTAAGTTACCTCCTTATTGTTTTATCTTATTGTTTTATGTCTTTACAAACTTTTCTATTAAACTAACCGTGATTTATCAAGATCCATATGCCAATAATAATAAATCCTATGCCTGCTATCGTTTGTATCAGCGAAGGATTCAGATATCTCGATACAGCCCCTGCAGCTACAACGGCTAATGCCGATGAAAGCACAAGGGCTGTTGCTGATGCCAGAAATACACTCCATGCTGCTCCTTTTTTTGTTACTGCAAAGAGAAAAGTAGCAAGCTGGGTCTTGTCTCCAAGCTCAGAAAGAAACACGGTTCCGAATACTGTCAAAAAAATTTTGGGATCAAACATTCTTTTCCTCCCTAATTTTATGGACAATTGTCAAAGAGTGTTTATTCTCTGATGTACAATAGGAGGTTATTAGGCCTAAACCCCTTGTTCAATCTCTTGTAAAGATATCATAAAAAAATACGGTAAGGAGGATTCGTTCATGATAATTACCAAGAAACACGCCTTGTTGTTGAGGAGACTTAAAGAGAAATGGGCCCAAGGCCTTCCTCTCGACAAGGCACTGGATGAGCTGACAGAGGATGATCTTGAATTTTTAAGCCATTTACAATTGGCTGGACTCATAATTGAGGAGGACGAGACCTTTGAACTTTCACAGCCTGGTCATATGATAGCTGAGGCACTGGATGAGTGTTTCGGAAAGATCGGCCAGATAGACCAGTGGCAGGACAATTTCAAATTCATAGGTTCAGAAGTGATCTCAATGATAGAAGTGGCTAGGCTTGCTCAAGGGAATGTAAAGAGCCAACCTCAAATTGCATCCGAGCTTGAAAAACGTGGATTGGCAGAAGATGGTGTGATTCTCCCGATAGCAGAGTCTATTCTTCAGGCCTATGATGAGGCCCTTCCCCAAATATTTCTTACAAAGCCTCTGCTAGATGGACTGCGCAAATGTCCTCCCGGTCCTGGGAAAAAGTCGCTACTCCCCTTTGAACGTAACCATATCTACGAATTGGAAGCCATGAGGTTGCTTGCTTTTTCTTTGCCTTACGGGAACTCTTATTCCCTTACAGGAGGAGGACAACAGATAAGGGCGGCTCTTCTTAAGGGCTTGACACCAGGAAATGTTCTTGATGACGAGCTTTTGTCGCTTGTTCTAAGGGACGATCATACCGAGGAAACAATCACCAAGCTTCAGGCAATAGGTGCAATAAACGAAGAAGGCCAACTTCTTCCTGCAGGGCGTTCCTTTTATGCAGCAGCAAGGCTTCTTTATGTTGCGCCAATAGTATTTAATCCTTCTGTATGTATAAAAGATAAAGATTTTAACGTACTGGAGGCCATAGAGGAGCTTTGGGGCAAGAATAAAGACAATCCAGAAATCATTCCCAACAACAAGACGCTCAAAAATTTCATGGAAAATAAGGGAATAGCCAAGGGCCAAACCCAGAAGTCTCTTTACGTGCTGGAAAGTTATAGGCTTATAAAGGCAGAAAGAATAGAGCAGGGGGCATTGGTATACGAATTGACACCTATTGGGAAAGAGGTGCTCAAGGATCGTCAGGGCCAAGGCTACAAATCAGTCTCGGCACGTGCAGTAATGGCTATAACCACCACAAGGATGGAAAACCTTTCGCCTGACGATACCTGGATAGATATTGCAGAAAAGGAAGGATTTGTTGGCAAGGCCTTTCCTTCCAAGTCTGGAAGACTCTTTGCTAGGCTGGCCTCAACTATAAAGAGGCTTCCAACAGTTGATAGTCAGCAAAGGAGAGTGTTAGATGCAATACCATATTGGCGTGGCCTTTTTTTGGAGCAGATAGTCTCCTGTTTACCGAAGATGGCGAGGCAGGAAATAGACTCTGCACTCGATAGACTTACGGGTAACGGTCTTCTTGATGTGTTACCAGGCGGGCTCTTTAAGGTTACAGAGGCTGGTGCCTCATTTAAAAGGGCAATGTCTGTAGTACCCGAAGGCATGGAATTTCATGTCACCCCTGCCATGTTGCGGCTCCTTGCGGCAGCAGAAAAAAATACCAAAAACGGCAAGATAAATTGGAAGCAGGCTGAAAGGGACAGCGGCCTTGATCAAGAGGTGGTAAACGAAACTGCTCTGGCCCTTAGAAAACTCATGTATGTAAAGTCGGATAAACTTACAAATGCAGGCAAACTCTTACTTGATGGCATGGATATATTGCTCGATGCCAGGCTAGATTGGGAAGAGATAGAGATGTAAGGGCAAGGGTGGCTATGTGCTTTTGCCCGGATAGGCAAGGGGGCAGCCGAGAGATCCCTGCACTGTCCCCTCGTGTTTTGGGTATAGCCTACAAGTTTGAAACGTCATATTGTTACTGATGAAGCAATAACGGAACTTATGACAAAAACCAGCAGGTCAAAATTAAGGTGATTAAAAAATAGGTAATAGAATATAGATGGAAGGTAAAATAATTACATGTCCTATTACTTAAGCGCATGGCCACCAGATTTGCGAAAGAGGCAATCAATAGGCCGTTACCTCCGATATTGACCCCATAAGCTATCAATTTAAAGTTATTGGAATGGTTTGCTAAAATAATTGCAGATGGCACGTTGCTTATCATTTGTGGCAAAAATGCCCCTGAAAGGAAAAGTGTTTCAATATCTGCTAGATTAAGCATATCTATTAAATGTCTTGTAATTTCTAGTTTGCAAATGAGGTTTAGGTCTATAAAAAGAAAAACAAAAAGCAAAATCAGGCCCCAGTCGGCTTCAAAAATGATTTTTCTTCGTATAAAGAACATGAGTAAAAAGATTATGCCTAGAAAATACAATTCCATGTCCATCTCAATGGAGATCACAAACAATGTCAACAATATAGAAGAAAAAAGAAACAGATTTTTATGTACCTTGTGCTCTTGATTGTTTGTTATCTGTATCTTTTGAGGAGGAAAGCAGACAAGCACCATAACTACCAGGCATAAGGCCATTATTATCACCAGTGGAGCCATTTCCTTGACAAAGGCTGGAAACGAGATGCCCCATAAGTGCCATAAAAAAATGTTTTGTGGATTTCCTATCGGAGTTAGAGAAGAACCTGCATTTACAGCAATAGCTTCAAAGATAACAAGTTTGCTATAATCGTCATCTGTGAGATTTTGGAGATTGAGGGTCAGAGGCACTGTGATAAACAGGGCGATATCGTTCGTCAAAAACATGGACAGTATAGCTGCCAGAGAGGTAATGAATAGACACAGTAGTTGCCTATTGTTGATTCTCTGAGAAATTCTGTAAGCCAGCAGGTAAAAAAGGCCGCTTTCCTTTATGCCGTTGGTGGTCAAAAGCAGCCCTGTCAGGGTTATGATGGTATTCCAGTCAACTAAAGATGGAAGCAGAGAGACGGGCTGATTCAATAAAAAAGTCAGCCCAAATGCAACTATGACAAGCAAGCTGATAACAAAATTTCTTTTGAAAAGATAGAGCAGATTGCGTATGGGGTTATTTACCATAATAGATCATTTCTTGATTTGCTGGATAATCAGGCACAACGTAAACACCATCAAAATAAATCTTTAGATGGGCAACGATGCTATGATCAAGACATAAGGGAAATATCCAGCTAGCCTCCGGCTCTCTAAATTCGGCAGCAGGAAGCAACTGCAATCTATTTAGTAAGTTGGCAAGGTTATTTTGAATTTGTTCCAATTTGATATTATTTTCAGCGATTCGGACATGAAAACCCAAAGGCAAAACAGAGCCATCTACAGGGCTGAAATTCAGCACTGCAGCAACGCTCCCTTGATATAGCACACCTGCCTTGATTTCTGTTTCGCCAGCGGGTCCTTTTCTTATCCATACCTTTCCGGGTTTCAGGTGGTTTTTTACCTTTTCAGCAGTAGCTACCGCAGTATTTACATTCTTTAATAACTCCTTGATGCTTGAAGGAGTAAGCAGGGGTGCTCCAGGTCTTAAGGGTGGAGTTGGTGGGTGCGCTTTTACGGTTGAAGGAGGCTGTTCCAACGGAGTCGTTTCAGGGGGAGCCGGATGCATTTGTGGCTGTTTCGCAGTTAATAATGGCGGTAGAGATGGTTCCTGGGCTGTAGATTTTTGAGCAAACAGAGAAACTATTGTTAGCGATGTAAGTAAGGCAAGGAATATCAAAATCTTCATCTTTTTTCCTCCTTTCTGTTTTTTGAATCTCTCATCTGCTCTATCTTTTCTTCAAGAACGTTAAGCCTTTCATTGATTTCGTTAAGGGCTTCTGCAAGATATTCTGTGCTCGGTCCCTTATTTTTTGACTTGTTTTTGTGACTCCAAAGACAGACCCATATCACTACCCCCAAGAGAAATAAGTTGAACAAGTTAGCCAAAAGCCCTGGAGGAACAGGCGGGGGTGGTCCTGGTGCACATCCTCCAACGCATAAGGGGGCAATAATGGGGAAAACCCATTTTGTTTGGTATACTGTACGAGCCATCATAATCCGTTAAGCAACTTTTAAATTTAATAATTATTATCAAGGCTTAAGAAGTCTTTAAGACAAGATGAAGATAAGATTAAGAAAATTTGGAAAAGGCAACAGAGGATGCAGGAGTAAAATACGAGTTATTCTATGGGTAAGCTAAATATAACTCTAGTGCCTATATTGGGTTTGCTGATAACATGGATTGAACCTCCATGGGCCTCTACCATGGATTTTGTCAATGCTAATCCTAAGCCGCTCCTTTTTCCATGGTTTATGTTTTTGGATTTTCCCTTGAAAAAAGGCTCAAATATATGGGCAAGTGTTTCTTGGTCCATACCTTCTCCATGGTCAGCGACTTCTATTTCAACTTGCATTGCTTTGAGTCTCCATGTCAAAACCACAGGGCTTTCTTCTGGAGAATGGCGGAGGGCATTTGACACGAGATTCAGGAGGATCTGATTTAGAATGTCAGGATCTACCGGTAGCCTTACCCCAGGCCCTGATTTTAATATAAGATTACGAGAGCCTGCCAAAAGTTTGGCTTGTGACATAAATTCTGAAAAAAACTTGTGGAGATCGATCTCCTTTTTTTGAATATTGTAAGGGCCTTCTAGCCTAGACAGGCCAAGAAGCCGATCGCAAAGCCTTATCAGGCGCTTTACTTCCTTGTACATCCCTCTAGCCAGACGTGCAGTGGCTGCAGGATCATCTTGGGCCCCCCGTAGCAATACCTCTAGAGAGCCTTTAATTCCTGTCAAAGGGGTAAAAAGTTCATGTGCAGCATTGGCCACAAACCGTTGTTGGGAAGCAAATGCGGCCTCGAGCTTATCAAGCATTTGATTAAAGGAAATTGCAAGTTGTCCTGTTTCATCATTGGGATTGCTAACGGGGACCCTTTTGGAAAAGTCACCTTTGCTTATCTGGTCGCAGACGGTTAAAAGGGACTGTAAATTCCTCAAGCTAAGGTCAGTAAACCAATAACCCGCTAAGGTACCAAAAATCATAACGAAGGCTACCAGTCCCATCAACATGGCAGCGTGCTTAAATAGAATTTGGTTAATATCAGTCAACGTTGTGCTCAATTGGATTACTCCAAAGATGTGTGAACTAGCAGGGGCTGGTCTCAGAGGGATAAGCATTACAAGCACTGGCTTCCCATTTGTTTTGCTGCAATAGGTAATCTCATTTTCTCCGTCCAGGGCTTTTTTTAATTCGGGCAGTCGCGGAGGAGGACTCTGGGGTTCTTCCGGAAGCCGTTTGCCAGATGCTACTATTTCGCCATTCTTGTTAAGAATGATTGCCACAGAATCTCTTGATGTAAGATCTCTGGCCAGCAACATGGCATTTTCGGCTGTCAAAAATGGTCTGGCAGAGTTAGCTAAACCATTATCATTAAGCCAATGTTCAATTATTGGTTTGGCCCTTGCTCGTAGATGTTCGCTCTTGTTGTTGATAAACAATTGCCAGATATTCCAGTAGGAGCCAAATCCTACTATCAGCACGGAAATAGTAAGCAGGGCTGCGTATAGGAATCCGAGTCTAGTTCTTAAGGAAAGGGCCTTTAAAATTTCACTCGGGCTCGTTTTCTGGATAAAATGCATAGCCCACACCATAAACGGTTCTTAGAAGACGGGGAGGCCTGTCTCCAAGCTTATTTCTTAAATGACTGATGTGTACATCTATGATGTTGCTCCCGCCATCAAAATCATAACCAAGTACACGATTTAGAAGAGTATCCCTTGTAAACACTTTATATGGATGACGCATAAAAAGCTCAAGTAATCCAAATTCTGTTGGGGTAAGATCCACCACCTTTTTGTGTACAGTTACACGCCGTGACTCAAGATCTAGACTAATACCTGCATTTTGGAGTCTTGCAGTTTCCTGCTTTTTACCGCTTCTCCGTAAAAGGGCCCTAATTCTTGCAAGGAGTTCTTCAAAGCTGAAAGGTTTTGTAAGATAATCGTCTGCTCCACTGTCCAGTCCTTTCACTTTGTCGGAGATGTCCTTTTTTACAGTTAACATAAGTATTGGTGTATCGATCCCTCTTGATCGAATCTTTCGGCATATCTCGAATCCATTTATATCTGGAAGCTTTATATCAAGAATGGCCAGATCAAAAGTATCTTGTTTCAATGCCTCAAGTCCTGCCTCGCCTGTTATTTCGTTCGTTATCCTATAGCCTTCGTATCTCAGACCAGTACACAGGAATTCAGTAATTACAGGGTCGTCTTCTATGAGTAATATGTTTACTTTTTTTTCATGATTTTTTGTTACCATTACCCGCCTGAGCTTTTTTGTGAAATTGTCTCTGAATATGTGGAAACATAAGTTTTGTTTTTGTGGAATTACCTTATTACAAAACCCGCATAACCTACTACCCTTGAATAGTCTCCGTTTACATCTCCAGATGTTGCATACTTCACCAGTTCCGCCTGTTGGGCACCAAGAAGTCTGCTGGCCTCCAGGGTTATTGCAGTTGGAATATATCCGCACATGGATATTCCGTACTGTTTGACTGTGTTGTAAAGCCCTGCAGGATCAAGCCTTAATATTTCTTTAATTGCCAGGCCGTCTAGTTTTTGTGCTACTTCTGCTGGGACATAATGACTCATATCTGTGCTTGCCACCAAGAGGATCGGATGGTCAAATTCCGAAATTGCCTCTGCTATAGCCTTGCCTATATCCAGGCATGCCTCTAGCTCTATTGGTCCAAGACAAATGGGTACAATTTTTAGCTCAGGCTGGAGATACTGGAGAAATGGTATCTGGACCTCCAGAGAGTGTTCGTAAAGATGAGCCTGATAACCGTCAGTCAGATGGTCTGTTTTTGCAAGTATGATCTTGGCCAAGGAAGAAGCTACAGGTACATCTCCCATAGGCATTTGCCATATTCCCTCTGTCATTATCTCGGCGTAGGAGCCATAGCCAGTATGATTAGGGCCAAGAATAATAACATGTTCTGGTATTTTGATGAGGCTATATACTGCTCCTGCAACATGACCAGAGTATATGTAACCTGCATGGGGACATATGGCAGCTCTTGCAGGATGGGCATGTATAGTTGTAGGTATATACTGGGAAAGCTCCCTACGGAGGGCCAATGGATCTCCCGTATAAAACTGATTGGCCACGGCTGGCTGTCTAATTATCATGGCAACGCTCCTTTTTTGAGTAGTATTTAAGGCATGTGGCCTTATCTTTGTATTTTCAAAATTACTTTAATCACTGTGTCGTATCTGTCCAACATAGTGGGAGTGGTGGCCAAAATGTTTTTTAACGAAAAAGAGATAAAAAAACAGGTGGGCATTTTAATAGGCTCGCTGGCATCGGATACATCTCTCGATACTTCTTTTGTCAAAAGTGCCTATTTGAGGGCAAGGGGCCTTCCTGAAAGGATCTTTTTCTGGGAGACGGTCTCAAGGCTCATGCCCATGGCCCAAAGCCAGATCCTAGAACAGACCCAAAAAGGGCGTTCCTATTACTCTTGTGCCTGTTGGTGGGCGAACTCTCTAACTATGGCAAGGGGTAGGATGAAGCGGAAATGGTGGTCTCCCGCCGGGGGGCTTTATCTTTGCATAAGCCTTTTCCCTCAACTGATTCCCCAAAATCGGCTGCTTTATCCCCTGTCTTTGGGTCTTTCCGCCTGTCAGGCCTTGCGTGATTTTGGGGTCGATGCCAGGATTAGATGGGTAAACGATGTCCTGGTTTGTGGCAAAAAGGTATGCGGCATCCTTAGCCAGACCATCTCTACTCCTAAGACGCAGGAAGAATATATGATTTTTGGCATAGGCATAAACATAAACATCTCATCCTTCCCGAGGGAGCTTATGGCAACTGCGACCTCTGTAGAACTTGAATCCGGACGCAAATGGCCAATTTATCAGGCAGGCATCAACCTTATCGCCAGGGCTATTTTCAACTTTTCCATACTTCATGAATGGGAAGCCCGATGCCTAAGGGAAGGACTGACCTTCAGTGAAGCAGAAAATCCTATCATTACACAGTATAAGAGCCTTTCAGACCTTTGCAACAAGAAGGTTCTTTATGGCAGAGATCTTGAAGAAGAAAAGGGCGCCATCTGTGTTTCACGTGGAATTACCCAAGAGGGTTTTCTGATACTGGATCGCCATGGAGAAATTTTTACAGTTGAAAGCGGAGAGATACGGTTTGTTTAATAAGGTTGCACATGAAACATTCATGTTAGGCAGCCCTTTTTGCAGCCTCTTCCAGCAGGTAGGCTTCAACGAATCTGTCTATGTTACCGTCAAGGACATCGTTGACATTTCCTGTCTCAACATTGGTTCTATGGTCTTTTACCATCTGGTATGGATGAAGTACATAGGAACGAATCTGACTGCCAAAGCCGATCTCTTTTTTCTGGTCATGAAGCTTTTGTTTCTCTTCCTCCCTCTTCGCCTTTTCAAGCTGGTAGAGTCTTCCTTTTAGAATCTTCAAGGCTATCGCCTTATTTTTGTGCTGGCTTCTTTCATTTTGACATTGGACTACTATCCCAGTAGGCACATGGGTTATCCTAACAGCAGAGCTTGTTTTATTCACGTGTTGTCCACCGGCTCCACTTGCCCTATACGTATCTATTCGAAGATCCTTTTCGTCTATGTCTATCTCGATAGACTCGTCAAGCTCTGGAACCACAAAGACCGAAGCAAAGGATGTGTGCCGTCTACCAGAGGCATCAAAGGGCGAAATCCTAACAAGTCTGTGAACCCCAGCTTCTGACTTCAGGTGTCCATAGGCAAACTCGCCTTTAACTAGGAAGGTGGCACTTTTTATTCCTGCTTCTTCTCCAGGCAAGAGGTCCAGCATCTGCACCTTAAAATTGTGGCGTTCGCACCATCTAAGATACATGCGAAGAAGCATATCTGCCCAATCCTGGGCCTCGGTTCCTCCTGCCCCTGGATGGATAGTTACTATAGCGTTGCTTATATCGTGTTTACCTCCAAGGAGTCTTTGGAGTTCGGCCTTTCTGATGGCCTTTTCAAGCTTGTAGAGATCTTGCCTTACTTCAAGAAGGGTGGCCTCGTCATGTTCTTCTTGAGCCATTTCGAGAAGCAGCTCTAGCTCTTCGAGGGTGGAAGAGAGGGCCTTTATAGTCTCTTGTTGCCTGGTAAGGACAGATCTTTCTCTGAGGATGTCTTTAGAATTGGGGCTGTCCCAAAAGTCGGGTTTGAGTAAGGCCTTCTCTATTTTTGCAAGACGATCCTTGGTATCTTGTCCATCAAAGATAACCTCTTAGCATATCGATTTTTTTTCTGGCATCTACAAGTCTTCCTTTCAATTCCTGAATATCTACATGTACACTGGTTCTATTATTTGATGCCATGTCTTATGCCTCCTGTCTTTCTTTAAGAAGTAATATGTCTAGCTGTCAGCAACGATAATAATGCCATGAGTGTTTTTTAGAGACAGCCGGTGTAATTTTTCTAGTTTTTTATCCTGTAGAAGCTAAAAATAACAATTAATAAATTAATGGCAACAAACCACATGGAACCGTATCTTACGTAAAGGGTCTGTTTCTTGTTTAAATTAATTAAAGCAGAGACAAACTCTGGACAGAAAAGATGCGAATTTACAATGACCTCACCTTTGGGAGAGATTATTCTGCTAACACCGGTATTGGCTGCGCGTATAATCCATCTTCTCGTCTCAACCGCTCTAAATACGGCCATGTCTGCATGTTGCCAAGGGGCAGCAGTGCGGCCAAACCAGGCATCATTGGTAATTACTGCAAGGAGATTGGCCCCTGCAATCACCTCTTTCCTCGCTATTTCTGGAAATATGCTCTCGAAACATATCATGGTGCCTATTTTGAAAGGACCTGCCTTTAATGGACTGAGATTGTTTCCAGGCACAAAGTCCCCGGCAGTGGGAAGAAAACGTCTTGCCCATGACGTGAGTTTCCCCCAGGGCATATACTCGCCAAAGGGAACCAAATGGTTTTTGTCATAACGGCCAAGCACAGTCCCGTCGGGGCCTATTATATAGGCACTATTAAGATAACGGGGTTTCCCCTCCTGAGTATAGGTATACGAAGGGCTCCCAAGCAGTATGTAAAGACCGTTTTTGCGGGCAAATTCCAGCACCTGTTGTTTTACGAGCGAATTTTCCTGAAAATAGAAGGGCATGGCTGTTTCAGGCCATACGACAAGTTTGAGATCAGGATGGCTTTTCATGGCCTTTTGGCTAAGATGGATATATGTATCCACTGTAAAACGGGTCAGCTCGGGTGCCCATTTACGGTTTTGGTCTATTGCAGCTTGCACAGCCGCAACCCGGATAGATGGTTTGGGGTCTTGGGGGAGGGTTGCAAATCCATATAAAAAGTAGATGCCCAGAATTGCGGCAGTGACAGCAGAAAGGGTTATAAATGGCCAGGATATCCCTTTCTTTTTGGGGCCGGCCCTTAAAATGTGCGATGCTTCAAAGAGAGCTACATTAAAAAATATTATAAGGAATCCAACCCCATAGACGCTCCATAGATCGGCACTTTGGATAAGGACTGGTACGGGTGTTAGGGTATAGGCCAGAAGGCCCCAAGGGAAACCGCTAAGTAATATGCTCCTTATTGCTTCCAGTACAATCCAACAGCATGATGCAGCAAGCGCCGTTTCAAGGCCGTATCTTTTAGAAAGGAAGAGTTTTTTAACATAAAAGGCCCAAATGCTTGGATAAATGGCCAAATAGCAACACAGGCATAACACAACAGGTATTGCCAATAGATAGTGAATCTTGCCATATGTAGATATGGTCGGGACCAGCCACCATAAAAGCATAGAAAAGAAAAAAAGCCCCCATATAAAGCCAGCCTTGAAGGCGGTTTTTGGGTTTTGTGCCCTTTCTATTGCCTGCAAAAGGGGTATAAAGGCGACAAATGCGGCAGGCCAGAAGGAATAGATTGGAAAGGCGCTGTAAAGAAGCAGGGCCGACAGGGCTAATAGCAGTGAGGAGGTCACTTTTATTTGCAAATCAAGACGTCACCCAACGTCTTAAATCTGGACCTTCACCCATGAGTATCGTAGGAATAGAGTATCTGCCTTTCAAGAGGTGCCCTATTGGGGGGAAGCTTGGGTGGAGGCCAGTCAGATGTCATTTTTATTAGCCCGGCCCTCGTTGGTATAGAGTCCCAGCCATACCCTATGGCCTTTTTCTTCTTTACGTCTATAAAAGAGGCATCGAACAGGTTGGCCTGAACCGCCCATGGAACTATATAGTCCTTTTCTAGCAAGCGCGCAGCAGCAACCGTACCTGCTTCCCTGGTAATTACAGAGCCGGGAGCACATCTTACTATCATTAGGGAACGGTCATTTATTCTAACAACAAGGTCTACAAAGGATACTATCTTTTCGTTGTTGGCCTCAATGTAGATTTCCCTATCAAGTTGGAATTCAGCTATATTGTAGCCCTTTTCATTTACCATAAACTTGGCAATTTTTTGGCGTATTCTCTCCCTGTCTGTATCTAGTACCAACTTGCCTGTCAGAAAACAGGGTACTTTAATAAATATATCCGATTGATCGATCTTACATTGTTCAGCCATACGAACCCCTTTGTTAGTTTGATGGCGCTATTTTTCTTCACTCATGTGGATATTGTCAACAAAAATAAGTTATTATCTCTTAGACCAGTAAATTAAGGCCATGAAGCCTATATTATAGAAAGGGAGGTAAAATCAAGGCGAAGGGTCTTTTCGCCCGCTGCATCAAACAGTACTTTTACCCTCACCTTGTCTATAACCTGGAGGATAGTGCCTTTCCCAAAGATAGAATGGCGGACCCTGTCACCTGGACTAAACCCACTGGCTCTTGTGTCAGGGCTGGAAATCCTGGCCTTTTGAGATTTGGTTTCTCTTTGCACAGCTTTATTGTCGCCTTTGAGATTGGCTCGTCTTTTCGAGGTCTCCTTTCTAATGTCGTTGTTAAGGCGTCTTATGTCAATAAGCGTGTCTGGAATTTCACTCAAGAATCTACTGGGCCTAGCAGGCATAAGCCCTGCTCCCTGGATGTTTACAAAACTTGGATAACAGAGATAGAGGTTGTCTTTGGCCCTTGTTGCTGCAACGTAGAAGAGTCGTCTTTCCTCTTCTATTTCATCTGGTCTGTGCTCTGCAAAATGGGAAGGGAATCTGCCTTCACATAGGGATATGAGAAAGACCACCTTCCACTCGAGACCTTTTGCAGAGTGTATGGTGGAAAGAACAACCTTGTTATCCGCCAGTGGGTCATCAGCGTCCGTTTCTGGAGGGTCAAGGGCGAGGTCAGACAGGAATTCGATGGCATCTTGATAGTTTTCGCTAATTGCCTTTAGATGTTCCAGTTCCTGTAGCCTTTTAGGATAGTCGTCAAAATAACGAGACTCGAGATAGGGTTTATACCATGCGATGAGTTCTTCTAATATATGCTTCAGCCCTTTGGACGAATTCGATAGGTCTAACAGTTTGGCGCCAAGTCTTTTTACCTCTTTTACCCAAGTGGCGCGTCCTTTGAATTCTGATAGGGCCACAAGGCCATTGTCGGAGTTTATCAAGGTTTCAAATATTTTTTCGGCACTTTTAGGCCCTAGCCTGTCTATTAGCAAAAGTATGCGGTTAAGGCTCAATCTATCGAGGGGGTTTATAAGGATTCTTAAAAGACACACGACATCCTTTATGTGTGCTGCATCAACCAGTCTCATTCCACCGCGCTTTACGAAAGATATACCGGCCCGTCCAAGATGGGTTTCCAAGGTAAAGGAGTGAAAAGCAGCACGGAAAAGGACTGCAATCTCTCTTGGTTCTGTGCCTTTATTAAGATAAGTTTTTATGGTGTTTACAACAAATTTTGCCTGTTCATCTTCATCCATTCCTATAAACAGCACAGGTTTGGAACCACCTTGCCTGTGAGCGGTGAGATGTTTGGTGAACTTTTGTCTAGCATTTGCAATTATGGCATTTGTGCAGTCGAGATTTGGTTGGGTGGTACGATAGTTTTTTTCCAGTTTAATTATTCTTGTGCCTGGAAAGATCTTGGGAAATTCAAGTATGTTTTTGAAGTTCGCTCCCCGGAACGAATAGATCGACTGTGAATCATCGCCTACTGCCATAACGTTATTGTGGCCTTGGGCCATTAACCTCACTATTTCGGCCTGGGTGCTGTTGGTATCCTGGTATTCATCTATCATGATGTTTGTATAGGTTTCGGATACGAGTTTACGCACATCAGGAAAGTCTTTTAGTATTCGCAGCCAGTGCAATAAAAGATCGTCGTAGTCCATCAGGGAATGGATCTTTTTATAGTCCCTGTACGCCTGAAAAATCGTGGCAATGGCCTGGCTATGCTCCATCATATGGGGATAGTATCCTTGAATGATCTCATCTATCATGGCACCTGAATTGGCAGCCTTGCTGAATATGGTGCAGAGGGCCTTCTTGGATGGAAATTTTTTCCCTTTCCCTGAAAATTCAAGTTGCCTGGCAAGAAGATGGACAAGGTCCTGACTGTCAGATTGATCCATTATGGTGAAGCCAGGAGGAAATCCAATAAGATGGCCATGCCTTCTAAGCATGCGATGACAAAATCCGTGAAAGGTTCCCCCATGCACCCGGTGACATTCTTGGCCTCCAAGAGCAGCTGCCCGTTCCAGCATGGTGGCTGCAGCCTTTCTCGTGAAGGTAAGAAGCAAGATTGACGACGGATCAGCTCCATCCATTATCAATCTTGCCACCCTGTATACAAGGGTCCGAGTCTTGCCACTGCCTGCACCGGCAATTACAAGCAAGGGGCCTTCTTTGTGCATAACGGCTTCGTACTGGGCAGAGTTTAGCTCTCTTTCAAAAGATAATGTTTTATTGTTTTGGGCAAAATTTACCATTTCGTCACCAGATTTTTTTATTTGCAGGGAATGAATACTGATACGTTTACCAAAGGGCTGTCAACACATTTCCTTAGAAAAACCCTTTTGAGGGACGCTGACCTCAGATACAAGACAGAGAGGCCCGGTTCAAAGTCCACCTTTATTATCCAGTTATGGAGAGTATTTTTTATTCCGTTTTTTGGCTTAGGTTAAGTTAGCGGTAATTGGTTTTATAAGACATAGATAGAAATAAATAAAGCATCCGGGGAATTTATTTCTTTTCTATAAAATAGTTTTTATATAAATCCAATTCAGTTTATTGTAAGTTATATTATAACTAGTTTAATAAGAAAAAGTGGGGAAATTGACTTAAATAAAATGTAATGCTAACATGGTTTAGTAACATGGTCTTGTTTTTTTCATTTTGTGGCCTTTCATGGGCAGATAAAGTTATTCTGATTTGTCAATGTCCATGAATAACCGGTTTTTTATGCCATGGGTGGGGCATTGGATAAGACCTTTGTAAGGCCTGTTTGCGCACGTTGGCAGTTATCAATGCCTAGTGATGGGGCAGTAACCAGCTCGTTGGGTATATGGGATTTGCCGTCCAGCATTTCTGTCAGTGGTTTGATCTGTCTGAAAGACATTGATATCGATCTTTACCTCTCTTTCTTTGTTTTCCCTATTATCAAAAATAATAAGTATACGATTGTGATATGTTGTTTTCTTAATTAGGAGGAATTTTAAAAAACGGGAGGCAAATGATGGCTAAAAAAGAGCAAGAAATTGAATTGGCAGGTGGAGGAGTCAGCCGCAGGACCTTTTTGAAGGGGTGTGCCATTGCTGCTGCAACTTTGGGACTGTCTCCAGATGTGGTGCCCAAGATGGTTGAAGCGGCCATGTCCCCAAGGAGACCCCCTGTGATATGGCTCCATTTCCAGGAGTGTACCGGATGTTCAGAGGCGTTATTGCGGGCAGCGCGTCCTGATATAGCTACCTTGATCTTGGATCTAATATCCCTTGATTATCATGAGACCCTTATGGCAGCTGCTGGAAAACAGGCAGAGGAAAATCTCCATAACGCTGTTGATAAAAATGCAGGCAAGTTCATATGTGTAGTAGAAGGTGGTATTCCTACTAAGGATGGTGGAATTTATTGCAAGATCGGGGGCAAAACCGCCATGGAAATATTAAACGAGGTTGCCCCAAAGGCCAAGGCTATTATTGCCATAGGTACTTGTGGAGCCTTTGGAGGCGTTCAGGCGGCAAAGCCCAATCCTACTGGTGCTGTTGGGGTCCAGGATCTAATAAAAGGAAGGCCCATCATCAATATACCGGGTTGCCCTCCGAATCCAGAGAATTTTCTGGCTACTGTAGTTCAGATACTTACATATGGACGTCCGCCAGAGCTTGACGAACTAGGCAGACCCAAGTTCGCCTTTGGGAGGAAGATACATGATCATTGCGAACGGAGGCCCCATTTTGACGAAGGCCGCTTTGTAGAAAGATTTGGAGATCCTGGCCATAAAAAGGGTTATTGCCTCTACAAGGTGGGCTGTAAAGGTCCTGTCACATATTCCAACTGCTCTGTAGAGCGTTTTTGTAATATAGGTGCTTGGCCTGTGGGGGCTGGACACGGTTGCATGGGGTGTACAGAACCAGGTTTTTGGGACACCATGACACCCATCTACAAACATCTGCCTGGCATTTATATACCGGTTGGCGGAGGTATCAGGGAACAGGCAGAAGAGATTGGCAAGGTTGCTGTTGGAGGGGCAGCAGCAGTCATAGCTGCTCATGCAGCTGTTGGAATAGGAAAGAAGCTCTTTTCCCTGAGATGTTCCACCGGAAAGAAAGAGGAAGAATAGGAGGGAGTAATGGCTACCAAGATCACTGTTGATCCAATTACTAGAATAGAAGGCCATTTGAGAATAGATGTAGAAGTAGATGGTGGCACAATTACCAACGCATGGGCTTCCCCTCAGATGTGGAGGGGTATCGAGGTCATACTAAAGGGGAGAGATCCCCGGGACGCTTGGGCCTTTTGTCAGAGAATCTGTGGTGTATGCACCACTGTTCATGCTATAGCATCTGTAAGGGCTGTTGAGAACGCACTTGGCATCGGTATTCCAATAAACGCCCAATACATCAGGAACATTATATTGTGTGCCCATGCAATGCATGATCACATCGTGCATTTCTATCAACTTTCTGCTCTCGATTGGGTAGATGTGGTTTCTGCTTTGGATGCAGATCCTGGCAAGACGGCAGAACTTGCTCATTCCATTTCAAATTGGCCTGATAACGGTAAGAATCGTTTTGCTGCTGTAAAGGCCAAGCTTCAGGCCTTGGTTTCGAGCGGCCAACTTGGTCCCTTTACCAACGGTTATTGGGGCCATCCGGCAATGAAACTGTCTCCAGAAGCAAATCTTATGGCTGTCTCGCATTATTTGCAGGCCCTTGATTATCAAAGGAAGGCCGATCAAGTTGTGGCCATTTTTGGAGGTAAGAATCCACATATTCAGACAGTAATTGTAGGGGGAGTGGCCCTTGCCATAAATCTGGACAATCTTGCAACCCTGAATATGGACAAGCTGATGCAGGCTCGTCAATTGCTTCAGGAGGTCAGGCAATTTGTCCATCAAGTATATCTCCCAGATGTAATAGCAATAGGTGCCCTCTACAAAGACTGGTTGGCCTACGGGAAGGGGGTGACCAACTATCTTGCTGTACCTGATTTACCCCTTGACTCCAAAGGCACACGATTTGATTTGCCAGGAGGTACCATTTTCGGAGAGGATCTCAAGGATTTTACTCCTATTGTTTCTTTTAATGACAAATATTTCAGGGATAACGTTGCAGAATCTGTTGTGCATTCCTGGTATAAAGGCGACTGGACCAGACATCCTTGGAATGAAGAGACGGTACCAAATTATACAGATTTTCAAGAAGATGGGAAATATTCTTGGGCCAAGGCACCCAGGTTTAACGGACAGCCCATGCAAGTAGGACCCCTTGCCCAAGTCCTTGTTGGGTATGTAAGTGGACATGAAACAACAAAAAAATGGGTGGATTCAACCTTGAAAAAAGTTTCTGCCATAGCGGGAACAAATGTGGGTGTTAGTGCCTTGCAGTCAACACCCGGGAGGCATCTTGCAAGGGCCATTAGGGCCTCTATGCTTGCAGACTATGCGCTGAAGCATTTGGATCTCCTGATAAAGAATATCGGTATGGGCGATCTTGAAATTTATCCCTATAAAAATCCCCCTGAGTTCCCAGCAGGCGAGATAAGGGGATTTGGTTTTCATGAGGCGCCTCGCGGAGCACTTTCCCACTGGATAGTAATTCAAGATGGCAGAATAAAGAATTATCAATGTGTGGTTCCTTCAACCTGGAATGTGAGCCCAAGGTGTTCAAAGGATTTTATGGGACCTTATGAGTCGTCGTTAAAGGGTAATCCAGTTGCACAACCAGAAAGACCGCTAGAGGTCCTCAGAACCGTTCATTCCTTTGATCCATGTATCGCTTGCGCCGTGCATCTTCTCGATCCTGAGAAGAGGGAATTTTCAAAGGTAAAGGTGCTCTGATAAAGGAGGGCAGATCATGATTAGAAAAGAACCAAGGCTCTATTACAGGGTTTTTGTCTGGAGTGGAACCCTAAGACTTTTTCACTGGACCCTTGCTTTTAGTACCTTCATACTGATACTTACTGGTATTTACATACATTACCCACCTATCACCACCAAATGGGCAGAATTTAAACCACTTTACATCATGGCAACATTAAGATACTGGCATTTTGCCGCTGGCTATTTTTTTATTTGTGCCTTGGCTGTCAGGTTCTATCTTTTTTTCGCAGGCAATCAGTACGAACGCCCCAGCGATTTTCTGCCCATTAACAAGAGAAATCTCAAGTCATTGATATACAATATCAAATTTTATCTCTATTTAACTGATGAACACGAGTGCCGGATGGGCCACACGGTATTGGCTGGCACTATTTATTTTGTCTTGTTTATTTGTGGTGTAGTCATGGGATTGACAGGCCTCTATCTGTTGTATCCAGAGACACCGCTTGTGGCCAAGCTGGGACACCAGCTTTTTGGAACACCCCAGCAGGCCCGTCTTATACATTATCTTTTGAATTGGTTTTTCATTTTCTTTATCATGGTCCATCTCTATATTGCTATTTGGAATGATTTCAAGGCCCCTGATGCTATTATATCTGGCGCATTTTCTGGCTCCAAAATGATGCCAGCAGATCTAGAGTGCCCTGTAGAAGAACTAGAGAAGATACCGTTTGAAAAGTAACTTATTATACAAGCGCTTATACTTTTTGCGGCTCTATCTTGTTCAAATATGGTTTCTGAGATGTTGTTTGTAAGTCTATAAGGAATGCAATGACAGTGTTGGAGGATGCAACCTGCTGTCTTGCATTCCTTTGTATTTGATTTTTACCTTTATGCCCTTTCTACCTCAAAGCCAACAATGTTTCTTTTCTTTTTGCTGAACTCAACCCCTATAAGCCATATCTCTTTAAGGCTTCCTTTGTACTTTTCATGATAGGCCTTTTCCTTTAACTGCCTAAGGGCCTTTTTCTCTGGCTCTGTCTCAACCACCTTGAACTCAAAAAGATAACACCTGCCATTAAAGATCACTGCCATGTCAAGCCTTCCGTGACTTGTTGCATCCTCTACACGAACGTCAAGGCCAAGGGCTGTGAAATAGCAGTAAAAGATGCTTGCATAAAATCCCTCATAGCCTGATAGCTCGTTTTTCCTGTACCAGTCATGGGGAATGGATGAGAAAAAGGCCTTAAAGGCCTCCTTTAAGGCCTTTAGATCATTCCTTTCAAGGGCTTCATAGACAAGATCAAGGTTTTGCTCCTTTGTGGTCAGGTCTTCAAGATAATAGGTGAGAATGTGGCTTGTCAGCGCATATCTTACCTCAAGGTTTGGATAGCTCAAACGATACTTGATTATGCCTTCCCTTTTCTGGATTCTCTCTCTTATTGTAAGATATCCTGTCTGAAAGAGCAGGGTTTCAGGATATATCCTGTCTATGTCAAAGCTTTCAAGAAGCTCTTCACCTGCCTCAAGATTGTCAATCCTTGGTATGAAGTATCTCTTTTCCTGAAAAAGCTTTATAAGAAAGCTTGG
>CAZNKP010000021.1:0-35452 GCA_964573805.1 uncultured Desulfobacterales bacterium
AGCAGCGTGAAAGACAACGTCAATATTTTCAAACTTGCGGCAAAGCTTATCCCTGTCTCTTATGTCAGCAAGGGAAAAATGGACGTTTTTATAGTTTAAAAAACGCTGCTCCAGAAAAAAAAGCGCACTTTCATTGTTGTCCAAGGCCACCACCTCGGCAGGATCAAATCCTTCTTCTAGGAGCTGGCGCAGCAGTTCTGATCCAACCGTGCCACAAGCACCTGTAATTACTATGCGTTTGTTATTCAAAAAGTTTTTTGACATCTCTTTTCTGAAGCCAGTTTCAAAGCTGTCTATGTAGTCCCATGTTGAAATTTTTACACACTACCGTCATTTGGGTGAAAGTAATAAACCCATTAGGTAAAATAAACAATTTAACTAGGTTAACACTACCATGTCAATTTGTGTGGATAAAACCCTTGAAAAGGATCTCGACTTTCTTTCATTGAATCAACTATAAATCCATATTAAAAGTACAGAACTTTTAAACGAGGTCGAAACTGTATGCCAAAAGAAAAAGCATTGCCAGATAAGAGCGAGTTTGATCGGCTGTTTTCTTGTTATGATATAGTACCTGTGATCAAGGAGATCCCTGTCGATTTTGATACTCCTGTTTCGCTTTTTTCCAAAGTGGCGCGTGGAGATTATTGCTTTTTACTGGAAAGCCTGGAAGGTGGAGAACGGTGGGGACGATATAGTTTTATTGGTCTGGATCCGGGCAAGATCATCAAGATTCAAGGCGATCAAGTTATTTTGGAGGAAATAGGTACCGAACCTGAAAAAAGAGAAAGAGTTTCTGATCCTATACAATATATAGCTGAACTTTTTAAAGGGATAAAAGCGGTGTCCATCCCTGGGCTGCCACGTTTTTCTGCAGGGGCTGTAGGCTATCTTGGTTACGATATGGTCCGGTTTATTGAACGGCTTCCAGAACGTTTAAGAGATGATACCGGTTTCAATGATGCGCTATTAATGTTTCCTAGGATAATCCTTTGTTTTGATAATCTGAAACAGGCACTGAAAATTATTGTAAATATTGAAACAAGCAAATGGAAAGACTCTAAGGTTGCGTATAATCATGCGCTGCAAAAGATTGATGGTATAATCAATTTAGTCAGAAGGGGAATCGATTATCCCAGTACTGAATCTGGTTCTTTGGAAGCGCAATTGGTTCCCGAAGTATCACAGGGAGCTTTTATAAAGGCTGTAAAAAAGGCCAAGGAATATATTAAAGCTGGTGATATAATACAGGTGGTGCTTTCTCAGAGATTCTCTGGTTATTCAACTATTCCACCTTTTGAGCTTTACAGGGCGGTACGCAGGATAAATCCGTCTCCGTATTTATATTATTTAAAGCTCGGAGATGAAATTCTTATAGGTTCTTCTCCAGAAATACTTGTTAGGCTTACTGACAATCTTATAGAGCTTCGTCCAATAGCTGGCACGCGTCCTCGGGGCAAGACCCATGAGGAAGATATAGCCTTGGAAATGGAGCTTCTCGCCGACCCAAAGGAGAAGGCCGAACATGTCATGTTGGTGGATCTTGGCAGGAATGACGTGGGTAAAGTGGCTGAGATGGGTTCGGTAAAGGTGACAGACTTCATGGTGATCGAACGCTATTCCCACGTAATGCACATCGTCAGCAATGTCATAGGCAGGTTGAGGAAGGGCCTGGACATGTTCGACGTATTCAGGGCCTGTTTTCCTGCTGGCACTGTATCTGGCGCTCCTAAGATAAGGGCTATGGAAATCATCGAGGAGCTTGAACACGCCAGACGCGGACCCTACGCAGGGGCCGTAGGATATTTCGACTTTGCAGGTAATATGGATCTGGCGATAGCCATTCGAACCCTGTGTCAAAAGGGAGATAAATTGTTTTTGCAGGCCGGTGCTGGAATAGTGGCGGATTCCGACCCTGATCGCGAGTGGCAAGAGACCCTTAATAAGGGAAAGGCCCTTATGAAAGCTATTGAATATGTAAAGAAAGGCACGTTATATTAATCCTTAGGAAGCAGAAAAACATATGATAGTCCTCATAGATAATTACGACTCTTTTACGTACAATCTTGTTCAGGTACTTGGAGAGCTGGGTGCAGAACTTAAGGTATTCAGGAACGATGAGATATCCATAAAAGAGATGGAAAGACTCAGGCCATCTCATCTGCTCATATCACCAGGTCCCTGCACCCCTAAGGAGGCAGGAATATCTGTAGAGGCCATCAGGCATTTTGCCGGTCGAATTCCTATTCTCGGCGTTTGTCTAGGGCATCAGTCCATTGGATATGCCTTTGGAGGGAACGTTGTAAGGGCAGGTAGGCTCATGCACGGTAAGACATCCATGATCAGACATGATGGGCAGGGAGTTTTTAGAGGGCTTTCCAATCCGTTTGAGGCCATGCGTTACCATTCTTTGATAGTGGAGGAGAAGAGTCTTCCTGTCTGCCTAAAGGCCACTGCATGGTCAGAGAGGGACGAGTTGATGGGAATCAGGCACAGAGAGTTTTTGATAGAGGGAGTGCAGTTTCATCCCGAGTCTATTTTAACTCCAGAAGGTGGTGCGTTGCTGAAGAACTTTTTGGAGACTAGGTAGGGACTTATGTCTGCTGTAGCCCATGCACTAAAAAAGGTTGTGGAAAGGCATGACCTGACTGCTGCTGAAATGGAGGCAGTCATGGATGAGCTTATGGAGGGCAAGGCCACGGATGCCCAAATAGGGGCGCTGCTCACTGCCCTTCGCATGAAGGGAGAGAGCCTGGAAGAGATCCTTGGGGCAGCAAAGGTGATGAGGAGCAAGGCCTTGAGGATTTCACCACGGCGAGCTCAAGGGGAATACATCCTCGATATCGTAGGTACAGGAGGCGATCTTGCAGGCACCTTTAACGTTTCAACCACTGCTGCCTTCGTTGTGGCTGGAGCAGGGATCAAGGTGGCAAAGCATGGAAACAGGTCCGTGTCGTCCAGATCCGGCAGCGCCGATCTTCTTGAGGCCCTTGGGGTGAGACTGGATGTAGACCCGGCTACTGTTGAAAGGTGCATAGATGAGATCGGACTTGGTTTCCTATTTGCGCCTAGCCTGCATCCAGCCATGAGAAATGTCATTGGGCCAAGGCGCGAAATGGGTATTCGCACCATATTCAATATGTTAGGTCCTCTGACCAATCCAGCTTCTGCTGAACTGGAATTAATGGGCATATATGACGGGAAACTGTGTGCAACCATGGCCATGGTGCTTGGAAGGTTGGGCGCAAGACAGGCCTGGGTAGTCCATGGCTATGGAGGTCTGGATGAAATTTCCATTTCAGGTCCTACCATGGTGGCCTACTGGAATGGTACCTATGTCGAGACTTTTGAGATTACACCCCAGGATTTTGGCCTTGAAGAGGCGCCCTTGTCTGAGATTTCCGGAGGAAGTCCCAGTGAAAATGCTCATATCGCCTTGGAGGTCCTAAAGGGACGACCGGGTCCCAAGAGAGATATGGTAGTCGTGAATGCGGCAGGGGCCATATTCTTGGCCGGCAAGGCCAAGGATTTGATTGAGGCTGCATCCATTGCCCAGGAGGCCATAGATTCTGGCCGTGCAAGCGAGGTTCTAGAGGGTTTGGTTGCCCTCACCAATGACAGTGTTTCTTGACCATTGCCATCTTTCAGACCTTGAGGCTTTGTCATGAATGTTGTTGAGGTGGTTTTGGATTTTTTAGTGAATTCGAGAAGACTATTGGGCAACTGGCTGTTTTTATGAAGGTGTTTTTATGAATATCCTTGAAAAGATAGTGGAGAAAAAGAGGGACGAGGTTTCCCGTCTTCTGAAAAATGGCATCAGGCCTCCGGCATCAGATCCAGGGCCAAGAAGACCCTTCAAGGATAGTTTGATCAAGGCGAATCCTTTGGGGCTGATAGCAGAGGCCAAAAAGGCCAGCCCGTCCAAGGGGTTATTGTGCCCAGATTTCGATCCCGAACTCCTTTGTCAGCAGTATCAGGAAGGAGGAGCAGATGCAATGTCCGTTCTCACCGATCGGGATTTTTTTCAGGGCAGGCTGGAATACTTAGCGACGGTGAAAAAGGGTTGCGATTTGCCGGTTCTGAGAAAGGATTTCCTGATACACCACGTTCAGGTGGAAGAGGCAGACCTGTGGGGTGCAGATGCTATTTTGCTCATTTGTGCCGTTTTGGAACCCTCGTTATTGAAAGAGCTTTTGCATCACGCCAAGGAACGAGGTCTCGACTGTCTGGTTGAGGTCCATGACGAGGCCGAGGCAGAAAGGGCCTTGGATGCAGGTTCAGACCTTATAGGCATCAACAACAGAAATCTCAAGGATTTTAGCGTAAGCCTTGATACGAGTTTGAGGGTCAGGAGAGTGATTCCAGAATCCATTCCGGTTGTGAGTGAAAGTGGTATTAGAGATTATCACGACATTCAGAGACTCATGGAGGGTAACATTCAAGGGGTTTTGATAGGTGAAACTTTGGTAAAGGCCTCTAACCGCCAAGAGAAGATCAGGGAATTGAAGGGGATTCAAAGGTCCTAATGACCAGAATAAAGATTTGCGGCATAACCAGTATCGAAGATGCCTTTGCAGCAGTGGAGGCAGGTGCCCATGCCCTGGGATTCATCCTCGTCAGAAAAAGTCCCAGATATGTGGAACCTGAGAAGATACGCTCCATTATATCTTCTCTTCCGCCTTTGGTTCAGACCGTTGGAGTCTTTGTTGATGAACCCATGGACAAGGTGGTTGAAATTAGGGATTTTTGCTCGCTGGACATGCTTCAATTTCACGGCCAGGAGCCACCGGAATACTGTGCCAGCTTCAGGCAGCGCGCCATCAAGGCCTTTAGGGTGAAGGACGAATCTGCCATTGACGAGATAAAGGCTTACATGGGAGCAGTTCGAGCAATATTACTGGATGCATGGTCTCCCAAGGCACATGGTGGAACGGGAGAGCGCTTTGACTGGACTATTGCATCCGAGATTGTTAAAAGTGTAACTTCTCCAGTCATCCTTGCAGGAGGTCTGGACGTCGTTACTGTTCGAGAGGCAATAGAGAGGGTCGGGCCATACGGAGTGGATGTAAGTTCGGGTGTAGAGCTTTCTCCTGGCAAGAAGGACCATAAACTTGTGAAAGAATTTATATACAGAGTGCACAAGGCCTCTTGAGGCATTATTCTTTAATTTGTGTGAATTCTTTAAGGAGTTGACATCAAAGTGAAACAAGCAAAGTTTGTAAGTCAGCCTGACAGAAGGGGGCATTTCGGGATTTTTGGAGGCCGATTCGTACCAGAGACCTTGATGCCAGCCATAACCCAGTTGGAAGAGGCCTACAAAGAGGCCCGGAGAGATGGGCGTTTCAAGGAAGAGTTCAATCAGATTTTGAAGGACTATGTGGGAAGACCGACACCATTGTATGAGGCGAAGAGACTTTCCAAGGCACTGGGTGGGAGATGCCGTATTTTCTTGAAACGCGAGGATCTCACCCATACAGGAGCTCACAAGATAAATAATACCATCGGCCAGATACTTCTGGCCAAGAAGATGGGTAAGAGGCGTATAATTGCAGAGACCGGGGCAGGGCAACATGGAGTGGCAACAGCCACAGCGGCAGCCCTCATGGGTCTCGAGTGCCTGGTTTATATGGGAAGGAAGGACACGGTCCGCCAGGCCATGAACGTCTTTCGCATGGAGCTTACCGGAGCCAAGGTAATACCAGTGGATTCTGGGACCCAGACTTTGAAGGATGCCATCAATGAGGCCATTCGCGACTGGGTGAGCAACGTCGAGACCACCCACTACATTATTGGCTCAGTTGTGGGTCCTCATCCCTATCCAATGATGGTGAGGGACTTTCAAAGTGTGATTGGCAGGGAGTCCAAGGCCCAATTGAAGCGAATCGGTGTGGGATTACCAGATGTGGTGGTGGCGTGCGTGGGAGGTGGCAGCAATGCCATGGGTATATTCTATCCCTTTGCCAAAGACAGCCACGTGAGGCTGATAGGCATTGAAGCGGCTGGTCATGGTATCGACACGGAACACCATTCGGCTACTCTCACCTGCGGAGAACCTGGAGTGCTTCACGGGACGATGAGTTATCTTCTGCAAGACAAGTGGGGTCAAATAAAGGGAGCCCACTCTGTAGCTCCAGGCCTGGATTATCCAGGAGTCGGGCCTGAACATTCCATGTTCAAGGATTCTGGAAGGGCAGAGTATTACACAATCGACGACGAGGAGGCCCTGGCAGGTTTCAAACTCCTGTCTGAAACCGAAGGCATCATACCTGCCCTTGAAAGTGCCCATGCCATCGCATATCTGAGAAAGTTGGTTCCTACTTTGAAAGAGGGCAGCACTGTCTTGGTAAACTTGTCAGGACGGGGGGACAAAGACGTGGCCACGGTACGCCAGATATTCAAGGGGGGTGAGGCTGATGAATAGGATTGACAAGGTCTTTAGAAAGCTCAGGAAGCGCAACGAATGTGCATTGATCCCCTTTGTTACCGCGGGAGACCCTGATCCTGACACCACAGTGGATGTGGTGGTGAACATGGCTGAAATGGGTGCAGACATAGTGGAGCTCGGTATGCCGTTTTCCGATCCTTTGGCAGACGGCCCCACCATTCAGGCGGCCAGTTTTCGCGCCCTGGAAGGCGGTATGAATCCAGAGGTCTATTTCGAGTTAGTAACTCGCATAAGGAAAGAGACTGAAATCCCCCTCGTGCTAATGGGCTACTATAATCCAGTGTTGAAGATGGGGCTTAGGACCTTTGCTGCCAAGGCAGCAGGAGTGGGTATAGATGGAACCATAATACCAGATCTTCCCTTGGAAGAGGCAGATGAATGGAGGAAAGAGGCCAGAGATGCAGGTCTTGCCAATATTTTGCTGGTTGCTCCCAATACACCGGAGAGACGGCTCAAGAAGATAGTGAAGGCATCCAAGGGATTCACCTACTATGTCTCTGTTCTTGGAATAACAGGGGCACGCACTGAGCTTCCCCCTGAACTGGCCCATGGGCTGAAGAGGGCCCGGGCCTGTTCATCTAAACCCGTGGCAGTGGGTTTTGGCATATCGAGGCCTGAGCAGGTAAGGGGGCTTAGGGATGTTGCAGACGGAGTTATAGTGGGGAGTGCCATAGTAAAGATGCTCCATGATACCTTTGTCAAAAAAGGCCGTACTGGTGCAGTAGAGACAGTCGGAAGATTCGTTTCTGATTTGAAAAAGGCCACCTTGAAAGGGGAAGAAGTGTAATTTGTCTGTCAAAAGAGCCTTAAAGATAGTATTTGACAGGACCCCTGATGACACCATTGACCTGTTTGAGGTATTTCCGGGCCTCAAGAAGTTCTTTGAAAGAAGACGGCTCCATGCCGTATTGCGCACGGTTGGAGATTTGGTCTTTGCTTTCATAATCGTAGCCGGTCTCTTTGGGCCACAAGACCCTAAACGAAACTGCATACTTTATTTGTCCTGGGGTATCTGGTGGCCCACCATCGTTCTGACCTGGTTTTTTGTAGGCAGGATGTGGTGCGGTTTTTGCCCATTTCCTGGTGCAGGCCGGCTTGCCCAATCTTTTGGCCTTAGTCTTAATATAAAGGTTCCTCGTTTTATCAAAAAAAACTCTCCATATATGTCATTGGCCCTTTTATGTCTGATTCTATGGGTAGAAGAGTCAACAGGAATCAAGGATTCTCCAAGGGGTACAGCACTTTTGATTTTGGCAATCTTGGCTGGTGCAACGATAACGGCCATGATTTTCCCAAAACAGGCATGGTGTCGTTACCTATGTCCAATGGGAAG
Organism: uncultured Desulfobacterales bacterium; assembly: GCA_964573805.1. Taxonomy (GTDB): domain Bacteria; phylum Desulfobacterota; class Dissulfuribacteria; order Dissulfuribacterales; family QOAL01; genus JAADCZ01. The sequence continues at coordinate 7,779 of CAZNKP010000021.1, forward strand.
ACTCATAGGGGTTGGTTCGACCTTGTCGATCTTGGAGTTTCGTCCAGATTTTGAAAAGTGTAAGACGTGTAAGACCTTTGCATGCAAAAAGGGTATTGGCGGGCGTACCGGTTGCCCAGTATATCTTGGTGCCTTCAATGTGAGAAACAATCTGGATTGCCTTATTTGCGGACATTGTCTTGCCTTGTGCGACAAAGATTCTCCCAAACTGAACTTTAGAAGCCCTTTTAAGGAGCTAATTTTAAATAAAGGCAGGTTTATAACTTGTTCCTACATAATACCTTTTCTTATGGGGTCGCAACTGGTTCGATTCTTTGAAGACAGTATTTTTGTCTTCCCATGGTTAAGGCAGTTGAACAGTCTTGAGACCATGATGATTTACTCTGGTCTGTTGGTTGTTGGTTTTTTTTACATCTTTTTTATTATTAGATTAGGTGCGTGGTCTTTTGGAATTACAGAGGACGAGCTTTTTGGTAAGTTTTCGCCGATGGTGCCTATCTTGGTTCCGATGGCATTTGCAGGGGAGCTTGCTTACAGGCTTGACTATGCAGTGAGATATGCACCTGATTTTTTTCCTACCATTGGAAGACAGTTTTCCATCGAATCTTTTATGGAAATGACCTTTGAAGTGCCAGCAGTTACCTTTCCTGTTATGAATATATTTATCCTGACAAGTTCTGTGGTCGCCTGTAATTATGTGTTGTATCGGTTGGCTGCAGAGGAATTTGAAGGCATGGTGCCCTTGTGGAGGGCGGTTATGGTGGCTTTTCTTGTCATATTTACAGCCCTATCCTATTTGTTTTTCATGATTTCGGTGAGCTGAAAGGAGATCAATATGGAGACGGTATATCAGACAGACATAAAGGAACTCGAGCTTATTCACCGTGGCAAGGTGCGGGACCTTTACAGGTGTGAAGACAATATACTCATGGTGGCAACTGACAGAATTTCTGCTTTTGATGTGGTGTTCAATGAACCGGTACCAGACAAGGGCAAGGTCTTAACTCAGATATCGCTTTTCTGGTTCGACAGGTTAAGGGATACTGTTCCTAACCACCTTATAGAGTGGGATGTGGATAGATTCCCGGCTAAGCTTGCTCCTTATAAGGAGATCTTGCAAGGGAGAAGCGTGATAGTGAAAAATGCCAAACCCCTTGCGATTGAGTGTATTGTTAGGGGTTATATAACTGGTTCAGGCTGGAAGGAATATCAACGCACAGGGAAGGTGTGTGGCATTCGGCTCCCTGAAGGGCTAAAGGAGTCTGAAAAATTACCAGAGCCGATATTTACCCCTTCTACAAAGGCGGATATAGGTCAGCATGATGAAAATATAGATTTTGAAAGGGCCTGTCAAATAGTTGGAGAAGAAACGGCAGAAAAGGTCAGAGAGTTGAGTCTTTCTATTTATAAGGATGCTGCTGAATATGCCCTTTCAAGAGGAATAATAATTGCCGATACAAAGTTTGAATTTGGGTTCGTTGATTCAACTCTTTGTCTTATTGATGAAGTGTTGACACCGGATTCGTCAAGGTTCTGGCCGCTTGACTCTTATAAGCCAGGCCGTTCGCAACCGAGTTTTGATAAACAGTTTGTGAGAGATTACCTGGAATCCATCGGCTGGGACAAAAGGCCACCAGCACCTAAGCTTCCGGAAGATATTATTGAAAAAACGAGACAACGTTATCTCGAGGCCTACAAGAGAATAACAGGCAAGAAGTTAATACAGTAGAAAAATATGCAGTGTTGTTCGGCCCAAATCTGTCGTCTATGGTTTTTAGTAGCCATCTTGTCGGTGATAATCTTTGGTTGCACAGGCCAAGGTAATGCAGACAGGCAAAGGGTCTTTTGTAAAAGGGTGATAGACGGAGACACCATTATTCTTAGAGATGGAAGAAAGGTCCGATACAAAGAGATAAACGCCCCTGAGATTCCTCACGAAGATAGCAAGGGCGAGCCTCTTGGGAGAGTAGCAGCCAGATTTAATAAGGGTCTGGTGGAGGGTAAGAAGATAGAAATTCTTGTTTCAAATAAGCGGCCCTATGACCGGTTTGGCAGGGTCTTGGCCCATGTTTTCTTGCTGAACGGGAAACTTGTCAGTGAGCTTCTTGTCAGAAACGGCTTGGCCCATGTATGTTTTTTTTCCAGGCCAGACAAATATGCTAAACGTCTTCTCGCTGCACAAAAGAGTGCCATAATGTTTAAAAGAGGGATATGGGGAATAGAGTTTACGACTCGAGAGCCATATTACATAGGAAATAAGAGATCCTTGAGATTTCACAGGCCTTGGTGTCCCCTTGGCAGGAGTACAGCTAGGAAAAACAGGGTGATTTTTCACAAAAGAGAAGATGCCTTTATGAAAGGATACTGTCGATGCAAGAAATGTCTGCCATAGTTGTGAAGGATGATATTTTTTTAGAACATGATCCAGGTTTTGGCCATCCAGAGTCTCCGCAGAGGCTAAAGGCCATATATAAGCGTCTTGAAAAGGATGATATCAAGGCCCTTTATAAGGTTAGGGCTCCTCGTATGGCTACCCGTCAGGAGCTGGCATGGAATCATACCGCCGCCTATATCGAGCGGATAGCACGAACTGCTGGGATTTCTCATTATCAGCTTGACCCAGATACTTCAACATCTGAACGGTCTTGGGAGAGCGCCTGTTACGCAGTTGGTGGTGTGTTTACAGCCTTAGATGACATTTTCAGTAACGATTTTGCAGGTGGATTTGCCCTTATCAGGCCTCCTGGTCATCATGCAGAGATGGATCATGCCATGGGATTTTGCCTTTTTAATAATGTGGCCCTTGGTGCACATTACTGTTTGAAGCGGCTTGGCTGTCAACGGGTATTGATTGTGGATTGGGATCTTCATCATGGAAATGGTACCCAGCACAGTTTTTACCAGGAAAATCGAGTCCTGTATTTCTCAACCCATCAGTTTCCATACTATCCAGGAACGGGTTTGGCCACAGAGTGTGGAGAAGGTAAGGGTGAGGGTTTTACAGTCAACTGTCCTTTGGAGCCCGGTGCAGGGAATGAGCATTTTGCCTCAGTATTTAATAGGTTGCTTGATCCGATAGCAAAGCAGTTTCGACCAGATGTCATTCTATGTTCGGCAGGTTTTGACATATATGAAAGAGATCCCCTTGGTGGTATGAGGGTTGATACAAATGGCTTTGCCTTTTTGGCAGCAAAACTCCTGGACCTTGCTGATGAGCTGAGCAACGGGCGTTTACTCTTTTGCCTTGAGGGTGGATATGATCTTACAGGTCTAAGTGAAGGCGTGGCGGCGGTTTTAAGAGCAATTGCACGAAAAATGAAAAAAAATGAGAAAAATATTGTAGATGATCTGAAAAAATCCGATGTAAGTATAAAAGGCCTGGAAGAGGCTCTTAGAATTCAAAAAAAATACTGGTCTTCCTTGGAATAGCCTGTATTTTGGTATGTTCCCGGTTAGGAGCTACAAGAATCCGTACAGGGTTGCAGGTCGTTCTACAGGAGGACCAAACGAATGCAAAAGGGTCCTGGAGGAATGAACGACAGTCAGCTTGCCTACAAATCTCAACAAGATGACAAAAGGTGGAAAGATACATTGAAGGATATTTGTGAAGTAGCCAGATTATGTCTTCATAATCTGGTGGGGAGTAACACACCTCCTCTGCCTAGGTGTTACGAGCAGGAGTTTGAACAGGCTGCTCTTCATCTTGGTAAGAATGAGGTGCTCGATATGGTGCGGGTAGACAGCGAAAGACAGGCCGTCACCATGAGGACTGCCATCTTAAAAGCGAGCGAAAGAATAGGCCAGGCGCGGGTCTTTCTCAAAAATTTTGACAAAGATGCCCGTAAGGAGCTCGGCCGAATGGAGAGGCACTTGGATATCCTTAATAGTCATCTGAAGCTGATGGATGATAGTGGGCTTAAAGAGGTCGTTGATACGGCCTTGTCTTTTAAGAATTGTAGTAACGAGTTTGTGCAAGAATTATCTTTGGTGATAGAAAATATCACCAGGCAACAGAACATGCTTCAGGAGCTTGTCCAAAAGGTCCATGAAGATCCTCTTACAGGAGTCCTTAATAGGCGAGCATGGGAAAGGGATCTCCAGCATCTGTCATGCCAAAGTCAGGAAGGGGGCCCTCCGTATTATTGTATAGTTATTGCAGACCTTGATAACTTTAAGGATATAAACGATAAATATGGGCATCCTGTTGGCGATGCCGTTCTTAGGCAATTCGCCCTATTGCTGAAGGAGCATTTTAGTGATTTGGGGGCGGTCTATAGATACGGGGGTGACGAATTTACTGTAATTGTTCAAGGATACCGTCTTGATTTTGTTAGAAAGAGGCTTGAGGATTTAAGAAATAGACTTGCAAGTGCCCTTTTTGTCGCTATGGGTGGTAAGATAAAAATAAGGTTAAGTGCATCGTTTGGCCTTTCTGAAGGAAGTTCTGATACCGATGTCAAAAAAATCCTTGAGAATGCAGATGAAATGCTTTATGTGGCAAAAAAATCCGGGAGAGACTGTATCAAATGCTCTAGCAACGGCCAATGACGGAATTTGCAGGATAGCTTTTTTGGGTGAAGTTTGGAGCAATAGTTTTAGGATGGATACTAGAGCCTTCGTCTATGGCTAGACCTTGGGGTATCTGGGCATGCATGCCCACTGTAAGGATTTTCCCACTTTCTTTGCCTATTTGAGCATTTTTACCTATGCTTACTCCTATATCCGTTATGGTTCTATAGACTTTTGCTCCTGGCCCAACCTGGGTATCAAAAAACAGGATGGAGTCTTTTACAACTGCGCCTTCTCCAATGTGTGCTCCAGGAAATAGGATCGATCTTTCTACATGGCCCTCTATTCTTACTCCATGATACAGGCGGCTGTTCGATACGGTTCCCTGAGCCTGCGGATTTGCGCCAAAGATTGCTGGTCCTCTGTCTCTTATGGCTTCGTGATCCAAGTTAGTGCGGAGACACCATTTGTTGAGGTCTATTCTCGGATGATCACCAAGAAGATCCATGTTTGCCTTCCAGTATTCGTCAATGGTTCGGCAATAGGCCCAGTATCCATTAAACTTGTATCCATATATCTTATAAGAAGATACCAGTGCCGGGATTATATCTTTGCCAAATTCATGCGATTCCTTTGTTGCATTTTCTAGCAGCACTTCCACCAAGGTCTTATAATTAAAAAGATAAATAGTCATTGATGCCCATGTTGATATAGGTTTTTCTGGTTTTTCCACATATCCGATTAGTCTTCCACCCCTTGGGTCGTCATGGGCAATTTGTCCAAGACCAAATCGTGAACATCCTGAAAGGGGAACGTTTACAAAGGCTGCTGTTACATCTGCATCCATATCTTCGTGAAAGCGGATGAGTTCATTGTAATCCATATTGTATACGTGATCGCCAGATAGGATTAATACGTAGTCTGGAATATAAGACGAAATAAAATCGAGATTTTGATAGACTGCATCGGCTGTACCCTTGTACCAGTCTGAAGCCTGCAATGCCTTGAAGGGAGGCAAGATAGTGATTCCTCTATGTCGGCCTATCATATCCCATGAGGCCCCGGTACCAATATGTTCTACCAGTGAGCTTGATCTGTACTGGCTAAGTATGCCCACCCTTTGAATGCCAGAGCACATAAGATTGCTCAAGGGGAAGTCGATGAATCTGTAGAGGCTGCCAAAAGGCACAGTAGATTTAGGCCGAAGGTAGGTGAGAATCCCAAGTTCGTCAACCCTTCCACCAGCCAGGATCATGGCCAAGGTCCTTGCCATAAATTAAAGCCCCCCGCCTTAGTCTAGATGTTTCATAAAAAGTTGTATCAACATAGTGGTGTCAAAGTTGAAAGCAAATTTTTGCGGCAGGTTCTTGATGGATATCTCTGCCCTTGCGCTTTCCTTGTGCCCTCCAGCCGGTCCAAAAGGGCCAAAGACCCGCTCTGCAAGTTTGCCTGCATTTTTCTTATAACCGTCGCATCTGAAGATTACCACCAATTTTTCTCCAGCAAGTCCTGAGACAATAACCCATCCTATATCATGAACATGGGTTAGGAAGTCGGCTACAACCACAAGTATGTCTGGATTTGTGATACGTCCTATGTGTACATAGATTCTGTTTTTTCGTACTTTAAGGTTAGAAAAGGCCGCCCTGAAATATTTAAGCTCGGCCTTTCTTATATCAGAGCGTTCTATCTTGTTTAACCAGTATTTGTTTATTCTCTTAAAGAGGTGTTGAAAACAGAGAATATCTGCAGGAGTTGCCTTTTGGGTAAAGTTGTGAGTATCTACTTTTATGCCATAGAACATGGCAGTTGCAAGGGCCGCAGAAGGCTTTATCCTGGCAGATTTAAGGTATTCTGCAAGCATGGTGCAATTTGCGCCATAGTCTTCCCGTATGTCAATAAAAGATGCAGTCCATCCCTCAGTAAGTGGATGGTGATCTATGACTGCATCGAATTTCATATTTGTAAATTCCGGCCGATGAGGTGGCTGAGAATCCAAAAGGACAAACTTGGTATAGTCATCTCTCTTGATCCCTCTCAAAGACTGGAGAGGGATTTTTAATACATCGCGCATGGCTATATTGTTTAGCCGTTTTATCTGATTAGGATGAACAATGGTAATCTCGCTTACACGCCTGCTTAATAGCCTTTTTACTGCAAAGGCAGAGGCCATAGAGTCTGGATCAGCCACTATGACGATAAGGACAGAATCTTCCCGTTTGAAAAGTGATAAGAAGTGTTTAAGGCGTTCCTTGTTTGAAAGACGCCTAATGTGCTTGGCAATTGACACATTTGATGGGGCTTCGGATTCTGTTCCGTTACTTTTAACCATACCAAATAGGAGCTTAACGTTTTTGGGAGATTCCTGCAAGCTTGGCTACAGTTCCCTATTTGCCGTTATTTTTATTTTTGAGGTGCAAGATACTTGTTTTATGGATTTTGTGTCAAGTCTTGGTTATTTGCAGGTAAAGAGACTAATAAGAGAAATATTTACTTTGTTGGTTGGCTCTGGTTGCTTTGTTATTTTTTGGACCTATCTTTTGATCTAAAATCTGAAAATAGGGAGGAATTGTCGTATGACTGATGCCACAATAATCAAATGTCCTTCATGTGGAATCAAAAACAGGGTGCCAATACATAAACTTTCTCTTAGGCCAATATGTGGCAAGTGTAAGACATTGTTACCCGTTTCTTCCAGTCCGCGTTCTCCTGTTGTGCTTACTGATGCCAATTTTGATAATATGGTTGGCTCTGCAAATGCGGCACTTGTTGACTGTTGGGCGCCTTGGTGCGGGCCATGTAGGATGATAGGCCCTGTCATAGAGGAGCTTGCCAATGAATTTGGTTCAAGGGCGCTTATTGGAAAACTCAATGTAGATGAAAATCCTGCTGTGGCACAGAGATACCAGATTAGGAGTATTCCAACCCTGTTGTTCTTTAAAGATGGCAACTTGTTTGATACCATAGTAGGAGCAGTGCCTGCCCAACAGATCAGGGCCAAGTTGTTATCTATGCTCTAAGAAATTTTAAAAGGAATTGGTTGCATCATGGTACAAACAGCAGGTTTTGGTAAGTGTAAAAAGGTCCCAGAGTCTGAAATAAGGCATGTATGGGAAGAGGTAAGAGTCCCCCTTGAGGGCCGGAGCTACGATATTTTGATTGGTCCAGGACTGCTCCTTGATGCAGTGAGGTATTTTGAGAAAATCAAGCCCTTTACTGGTCCGTTTATAGTAACCGATTCTAATGTTGAGGATTACATAGGACACGATCTTATGACAATCTTTCGACAAGGTGGTTATGACGGGGCCAGACTCTTGTCTTTTCCGGCTGGGGAACAGTCAAAAAATATGGGGACATTGGTTGAGCTTGCAAGGTCCCTTGTAGGACTTGGAGCCGACCGTTCTAGCCTGTTAGTTGCTCTTGGAGGCGGTGTTACAGGAGACATCTGCGGATTTTTGGCATCCATTTACATGAGGGGAGTAGATTTTGTTCAGATTCCAACTACCCTTTTGGCCCAAGTTGACAGCTCTGTTGGAGGAAAGACAGGGGTAGATCTCCCAGAGGGAAAGAATCTTCTTGGCACCTTTGCACAGCCAAGGTTGGTGTTAGCTGATATTGGAGTCCTTTGCACCTTGCCAGCAAGTGAGATTAGGAATGGGATCGCAGAGATCATAAAATATGGTATGATAAAAGATGCTGGACTTTTTCAGCGGTTGGAGCAGGAATGGTGGGATGTGGTGAATTTAGAGCCTTATATAACTGCTTATTTGGTAAAAAGATCGTGCCAGATAAAGGCAGAGGTAGTGTCCAAGGATGAAAGAGAAGGTGGATACAGGCGAATACTCAACTTTGGGCATACCATAGGCCACGCAGTAGAGGCCGCCTCTGATTACAAGATATCCCATGGTGCTGCTGTGGCCATGGGTATGGTTGCAGTGGCAAGGATATCAGTTGCAAGGGGGCTGCTCTCTCCAGAGGAACTTGACAGGCTCGTGGCCCTCCTGAAACGGTTTGATCTTCCCGTCTCTATTCCAGAGTCTATTCCGGCAAGCGTGATAGTTGAAAATATGAAACGGGACAAGAAGGTCAAGGACGGCAAGGTACATTTTATATTGGCCAAGGGAATAGGAGATACTGTTATTGTTAACGATGTAACCGACCAGGAGATACTATCTGCAATAAGCTAGGAGAATAAGTTAGGAGGTGGCATGAAGATTTACAAAGTCTTGTTTGCCAATCTGGCAGAGTGGATTTTAAGGATATTGGCAGCAGCTCTAGTTATGGCCTCTATGCCTTGCCCTACAGTAGGTGCTGGTACGTAATCTTCCTTTTTGAAGAAACCATGGAAAGTTGGCCTTGGTATAAGCTGGCTTTCACCATATATTTGCCAAATACTGTAACCTTTTCTTGTGCTGATTATGTGAATGTTTAGCCCAACCCAACCTGGTGAATCGCCGGCTGGTTCTATTATACCTGGTAGAGTTATTTCTAATAGGTAGTCGAAGCCTTTTTCTCTTGCAATTCTTAGCATATCGTGTCTATCTTGATGATTATTCGGATTTAATGCAAGTGTGCCAAAGACATTTTCTTGAAGCAAAATAGAACGGACCAAACTGGTTACAGACTCGCCCCATATTTCTTCCTGGTTGCCTGCCATGAAGGCAGGTACCATTAATATCTTTTTTTGAGAAAGATTAATTGGTTTTTTTGGCATTACATATACATTGAGTCGGGGTCGAGGTTTTATGGTCTGTCTGTTTAGTTCAACAGAAAAGTAATCGTTATTTCTGGCACAGGCTGTTAAAAAGAAAAGAGGAAGGAAATAGACAAGTGTCTTAAAGAGTTTGAATGTCATAGGTTGTTGGCTCTGGCTCTGATTCTTCCTGGGAACCGGTGCTTCCAAGAAGGACGTCTATAGATTTCGTTTTGGCAATTTCTTCTCCAGCCACAGATATTACCTTGCCGTTATATAGATCTATAAGCCTTACGTTCACAATGACTGAGGTTGCACTATCTGTATAGGTACCAGTTATTACTGCCCTGGCGCTGACACTATCAGCAAGTTTTTTGGCGTCCCGACTCAGAATAAGCTCTCCTGTGCCTGGTTGAAAATAGAGGGCCTTGGCAGGCCTAACATCCTTAATGTCTGCACCGTATCTAAACATTTCTGTGCCTACGGCTTCTGCGAGGACTCTTCCAAAGCGGCTTGAATGTTCTAAATTATCTATATCTACAAAAGTGGCAACGATGCAGGGCCAGTCTCCAATCTGTCCCTCTTTTACATTGTTTTTAAGTTGCACCGCTATAGCCTGGGCCACCTGAAACAGACTGGTTGAAACCAGCGCCAAGTTTCTAGGTTTTGCACTAACCGGTTTCAAAGATGCAGGAGGCTGGCTGCTTTCTTGTGCAATTGGGGAGGTATAAGTGCAGCCAGCCCCTGTTAGAGAAAGGAGGAGGAAGAAGAAAATGGCCTTTTGAGTCAAAAAGCTAGACATAATCTCTAGATATTTCAAATCCTATGTCAAGATCCTGACAATATTTTCATTTCAGACAGTGAGCCCAGTTCTTTGACTGGTACTCTGACCGCCGGTACTGTGCCTGGAGAGGCAGAGGGCCACAACATTTTTTCAAGAAAAGGGTCCTTTCTAAGTATCTTGAGACCTGATGAAGCCACGAGATTGTTTTCATTGGAAACCAACCTTGCATTTATTAATATGTATCTTCCTTTGGTTACATAGGTACCGGTCAGGATATATCTTGCCGATGATTGTCTGGCAAGTTCTTGGATATCCCTTGAAAGGCCGTATTCGCCATATTTGGGTTTCACCATTATAGAATCTGCCTTTCTTATTTCCACTACGTTAAACCCTGCCCTCTGAAGTTCACCCATGAGTTGCTCTGCAATATACCTGCCAAATGGGGAAGTCCTGTAAAGGTTGTTCAAGTCAACAAAGGTTGCAACTGCAACAGGTCCATTTGGGCCTGCTCCGTCCCGAAAGTTTTTGAGAAGTTGCAAGGCTATCTCATGTATCTGCATGTTTAGAAAGGATGCTTCATCGAGCTCTGCAGGTTGGAAACATTGTTTTTCTGATCCAGAGGTATGTGCTTGGACAAATTGATTATGGTTATAGGTGGGCGAAGCCGTTGTAGTAGCAGGTGCCTGCTGGTGAACCGATGCTGGACTTGGATTCTGTATAGCTGGTTTTGCCTGGGCCTCGTTAGAGGCCGTTGCAGTACCGCTGTTGACATTAATCACAACAGGTGGCTGGGATGGGGGAGGGCTTTTGGAACATGCCCCTATCCCTATAGCAAGACCTGCCAGACAAGAAGTGACTAAAAGGTCTCTCCATTTAAAATGTATCATCAAATTGTTCCTCCTTGCTAAAAAAGCTAGATTTGTCTTCTTCAAGAAATTCGTCTTTCCAAGGCCTTATTTTCAAAAAGGCCCGGGGACTTTTGCATCCATATCCATGTGGTTGCAAAAGAGATAATATCCAGGGTTCTACCCCTATCTCGGCACCAGCCGAAGAGATTATTTCATTGTCGGATAAACGTATAAGATTCATGTTCACCATAACAGTTCCCATGTGGAAAAGATACGTACCTGTCAGTATGGCCTCGCACCTCACATTTCTGGCCAAATCCATCAATTCATCAGAAAGTATGAACTGCCCCACCCCTTTTTGCATCTTGATCTTTAGGGCACGCCGCGCTTCCATTATTTTCCAGCCGTTTGCCTGCAAATAGTTTTTGAGCCTTTCAGGCAATATCTGGCCAAAGCGAGATGTGCAGTGAAGCTGATTTGCATCCACTATGTTTACAACAAGTGTCCGGGGATGACGTGCTGCCATGGTATTTTGGGATAACTTTATTGCAAGTTCTTGGGCCAGCTGGTCGATGGGAGAGCTAGGGACAGACTCTGCCCATATTGTCATGGGGAGAAGTATGATCGTCAAAAGAATGACGACTAGTGCTTGAGCCCAAGGCGTCTTGGCTCTATTTTTACCTGTTAGAAAAAGGAATGGAACTGTACACATGGAGATTTGTCCTGTTTTCATGTATAGCCTTTGATCCCTGTGGCAATACGATCTTGTAAGTTACATATTCGGGTGGAGATGGCAGTGGTTCATATATTTCTTGTGAATTGAGCCTGTATTCTGGTCCGTAAACCATTCTAAGGTCGGGGTATCTCACCTCTGGGAATCCACTGCCATTATCATTGCAGCTTGGCCCTCGAAACGATCTCAGGACCGTTTCTGGAATTTCAAAGACCGTTCTAATGAGTTTGTGGATTACCCCTTCTTTACATTCAGCCAGAACGGATGATCCACAAGGCATAATAAGGTTTATGCTAATAAAGAGGATTAGGATTAATTTTTTATTCATAGCTGTTTCTCCTTTCCGTTTTTAGCAAAGCAATTGGTTTGCCAAAAAGGTCCTGGGAGCCTTGTTTTTGTATTGGCGGTGCTAATAAGCCTTTTATAGGGAAATGGGGCCTGTAGATACTTATGGGATGAAATAATTTCTTGATAAGGGCTGAAAGAAATTCCTCGTTTAGGCTTATCTAATTTAGAGTCTTGGCTCCTATCTCTCCATTCTTAAAAAAGAAGATGATGTTTTCTGCCCTATTAGATAGGCTTATGGAAGCATCACAGATTTTGATTTTTACGTTTGGATATACGACCCCAGTTACAGATATGGTGGCTTTTTCCATAAGGCCAAAGTTTTTTTCAATGGTCCTTATTTTTTCTCGGTTGCTTTCCATTTGGGCAGATATGTCCAAGGCTGCAGCTTCAAGCTTTTGCCTCACGGTTTCAAGTCCAGGGTCTAGCTTATTGCCTGTAGCTTGAAGGTTTTTTAGCTTCAATAGGCCTTTTTGGATTTTTTCAAGTTTACCAGATAGCTTTTCTTGTTCTTTTACCAGCGCATTATGGTGTATCTCCAAAAGGGGATCACGGCCAGCAGATAAATATGTTGGAACGTTTGCACTGGTCCCTGCAGTTTTTACTTTTAGAGACCCTCCCACCATGACTTGTCCTCCAGCTACAAGTCCTTTCCCCTGGTCCATTGTCACTGTGCCGTGTACTTGACATCCTCCGTTCAAAATATAATCCTTAACAACAAGGTCCTTCCCTACAAATACTCGTGAATATTCTATGGCGTCGCATTCAAGGCCGCCTCCAGCCTTTACCATGGTATTTTGGGATCTGATAATGCCCTTTACGTAAATATTTCCTCCGGCAAGGACAATGGTTTCATCTTCTATGTTGCATCCAATATATAGATCTCCCATTGTCTCGACTGTAAAGCCTCCAAGAACCGAACCCTTAATTACGAGCTTTTTGCCATAAAACTCGACATGTCCTGTCGAGAAATCTACGTCTCCGTCCACTGTCCATTCTGTTGATACAGAAATGGTGCCATCGTGATCTATTACAATGGCACCAGAAGATGAAGCTACCATGGTGTCTTCATCGATTATTTCAACAAGTTCTCCAGGCTTAAACGGGACCCATTCCCCGTGCTTCGGCTCTATATCATTTCCAAAGATATCCTTCCCCGGAGTTCCTGGCGTAGGATGTATTCTTTTAGCAATGATTTCTCCCTTTGATACGTTCTTGATGAGACCAAGATTTCTAGGGTTTTCGGTTTTTGTAGATCTTCTATTTTCGTTAAAAGACTTGGCAACTATTTTGATTTTACCGTTCCTTCCAGGCCTGGGTTCAATTCCCCTTGCGATCAAGAGCTTGTTTCCATGTAATTCTGGCGGATTAAGAAGGCCAAAGCATATTTCAGCTTCTTTAAGGATAGGCAACATTAGGCTACTGACAGAGACGATGTTTGCACTATCCACTCCTTCTATATAAGCGGCAAGGTGGTCTCTGGTAATCTTAAATATCGCACCAGTGTCACCTATTTTTATTCCCTTATAGAGTTTTTCTAAATCAAGCATAATGATTTTTCAGCATTTTTATTCTTAAAATATCTTGTGCCTTGGGTGAAGCATGAGCGACCTTGGCTCAAAAACCGGTTGTGAACGCGGGGTTCTGCTTTTATTATCGACTTCAAGTTGTTTGGTTATTAGAAAAATTTTTAAAAGGAGAAGAACAATGAAATTTTTTATCGATACTGCTAACCTCGAAGAGATAAGAAAGGCATCGGAGATGGGCATGGTAGACGGAGTTACAACCAATCCGTCGCTGATTGCAAAGGAAAAATGCAGTTTTGAAGAGAGAATAAAGGATATATGTTCTCTTGTAGATGGGCCAGTCAGTGCAGAGGTGGTAAGTGTTGATGCTCAGGGGATGATAAGTGAGGCAAAAGAGCTTGCAAGGCTAGCAGATAATATCGTTATTAAGATTCCCATGACCACAGAAGGCCTTAAGGCTACCAAGTCCTTGGGTAGCTTGGGGATAAAGACCAACGTGACCCTGGTATTTTCTCCTCTTCAGGCACTATTGGCGGCCAAGGCAGGAGCAACCTTTGTTAGTCCCTTTGTTGGCAGGCTTGATGATATCTCTACTGATGGCATGGAATTGATTTCTGATATTGTTCAGATCTATGATAATTATAACTTTTCTACCGAGATAATTGTGGCAAGCGTACGTCATCCCATGCATGTGCTTGAATCTGCAAGATTGGGCGCAGATATTGCTACAATCCCCTATAAGGTGATAGCCCAACTGGCACAACATCCCCTTACGGATATTGGTCTTGAGAAGTTTTTAAGTGACTGGCAGAAGGTTCCGAAAAGTTGATTGATGGAAAGAAAAAGGAAGTGTAAAAGAAATCTATTTAAAAAATTTTTTTCAATTATTATTACCAGGCCGTTACGGCCTGGTAAGCTTGTTTTTTTAACTGCCCTTTTTTTAACTGCCACATTATCCTATTCTATCCTTTTGGCGGGTGGCATTTATTCTTATGTTGATAAAAATGGTATATATCATTTTACCAATGTGCCAACTGATTCGAGGTTCTCAAAGATAGAGATAGATGAAAAGTCCGTTACTTTAAAGGGTAATGGCGGGAGTGGCTATCGGACGAGAGACCAAGGTTTGCACAGCTACAGCGTAAGGGCTAGGATTGATGTCTTTGAGCAGGAAATAAAACGGGCAGCAGGTTATTTTGGGCTTGATCCTGCTCTAATAAAGGCTGTTATAAGGGCAGAGTCAGGAGGAGATCCAAGGGCAGTCTCATCTAAAGGGGCCCTTGGACTAATGCAGCTAATGCCCGCGACAGCGCGTGAACTCATGGTTTACGACCCCTTTGATCCAGCCGAGAATATTTGGGGTGGAAGCAGGTACCTCAGCTGGCTTATGGAAAGTTTCGACGGAGACATAATTGCAGCCCTTGCTGCATACAATTCGGGGCCAGGTACGGTTGAGAAATATGGAGGAATTCCTCCATACCCAGAGACGATTCAGTACATAAAGCGGGTTCTGAGATTCTGGAAACAGGCCAAAAGCGACAGTTAGTCCGACACAGTCAGGTTCATCTGTTTTAGCACCTCCATCATCCAACCAAAGTCATAGATCACGACTCCCTGACATATGGCTGTAGCTCCAGCCTTTTGATGGCGATGGAAAATGTGTAGCCCTGAAACTTTTGTTTTTCGACTACCACTTCGCCGCCGTTTGAGCAAAGAACTGCTGCGGGTTCGGCAACGGCCCTTGCCCCCACAGCCTTAAAGACGGCCTCCGACTCGTTGACGCCTTGAACTCCATTGAGTTCTTCTGCAGAAAACGTGGTCAGCTCGGCATATAATTCTTCTGCTAGACGTTTGATTGCTGGTTCTTTAGCCTTTTTATCAATGGTGCAGATTCTTTCTATTGCAAAGGGGTGGATGCAATGCTCCTTCAAAAAGTCTTTGGCCATCTCAATCAATGAAGCTGGTGAAAAGTTTCTGTGACATCCTGTCCCCAGACTGACGTTACGCGTCACCAGATGAAGGCCAGCCTTTGAATCCCTGACAAAGGGTCCTATCACAACGTCTGCCTCATCTTGTTCGTTTACCAGTATGAAGCCTTTCGGAATTTGCCTGGCACTGACAAAGCGCTGAAGAAAGACCTTGAGCCTCCCCTTGTTTCTGAAAAGTGCCTGGGTGTTTTTTAGTTCATCTTTGTTGGCTGGAACAAGACGGTTTGCACGCGCCCAAAGATCAAGGGCAGGCAAATCCAAAAGGTCCGACTGGGTAGTCACGACAGCCCTCGAATCAAGTATGTGTGCTATTTCGCGGGCAAGCTCGTTACCGCCTCCAATATGACCAGATAGGATACAAATTACGTTTTCTGCCGACTCGTCCACTGTAACCACTGCTGGATCGACATATTTGTTCTGTAGATGTGGTGCAATGGTCCTGATGGCTATTTGACATGCTCCAATAAAGATTATCCATTTGATTTTCTGCCATTTTTTGGCCAGGATTTTTTCTGCCTGGAGTCTTTTGAAGGAAATTTTTTGAGTGTGACACTGGAGTTTCCTTTGAAGTGTTTCAGCAATGAGCTTGCCACTTTGGCCAAGATAGACGATGTAGGCATCTTTCCTTTCTGGTTCGCCTGTTGCGAATGTGGCCAATAGGTCGTCGTTATCATGTCTGGCGCCTTGGCGATACCCGTGGCTGAACTCCTTGTGATATAGCCTGGAACGGTATCTTTCCGGATCGGTTATACCTTTCAGGGCCTCACCAACTATGATTACGGCAGTCTTTTTTATCCCAGCCTCTTCAACTTTTTGTACTATGTCGTCTAAGGTACCCGTTATAATCCGTTCCTCTGGCCAAGTAGCCTTCTCTACCACCGCAACAGGTGTATTTGGAGGGTAGCCTTTTGAAAGTCGTTGAGTCACTTCTTTTATATGGTTGATACTAAGGTATAGAATAAGAGACCCTTGAATTTTTGAAAGCTTTTCTAGGGATTCTTTTTCAGGAACCGGAGTGCGGCCTGATATCCTGCTAATTATAACTGTCTGGACCTTTTCCGGGATGGTGAGCTCAACTCCAAGGCTTGCACAGGCAGCAAATCCCGAGGTTACGCCGGGAACTACCTTGAAAGGTATAGAATCCTTTTTTAGCAGTGCAATCTGTTCTGCAATTGCACTGTAGAGGCTTGGATCACCTGTATGTAGCCGAACAGTTCTCAGCCCATGTTTGTAGCTATCTGTAAGGATTTTCATCACCTGCTCAAGGTGCATATTGGCAGAGTTAAACAATTTGGCCTTGCATCCCTGCAGAAGTTTTTCAGGGACGAGCGAACCTGTATAGATTATAACATCCGCATCGTCCAGAAGTTTTCTTGCTTTTATAGTAAGGAGTTTTGGGTCGCCAGGTCCTGCTCCTATAAAATATATTGGTTTTGGGTTTGTTTTTTCTCCCTTTCTAGATAGCAATAGCCCCTTTTTAACCTCCTCCTACGACTCCAGCCATCTTGAATATAGGTAGATACATGGCAATAATGATGGAGCCGATTGTACCACCTAAAAAGACTATCATAAAGGGCTCTATCATGCTTGTAAGGGCTTCGACTGCTGAATCTACCTCTTCATCGTAGAAATCGGCAATTTTGTTGAGCATAGCATCCAAGGCGCCTGTAGTCTCGCCAACAGAAATCATTTGTACCACCATGCTAGGAAATACCTTGCTTTCCATGAGTGGTTGGGCAATGGAGCGTCCTTCGCTGATGCTTGCTTTGACTGCACGGATAGCGTTTTCAACGACTTTATTTCCTGCTGTGCCAGCAGCTACATTTAAGGCTTCTATAATGGGCACACCACTATTAATAAGGGTCCCAAGGGTCCTGCTGAATTTGGCCACCGCTACCTTTTTTATCAAAGGGCCAAAAACAGGTGCCTTTAAAAGAAGTTTGTCAATCAAAAGCTTTCCTTTTTCTGTTGAATAATATTTTTTAAATAGGATTACAAAGACAAAAATACCGCCGATAATTGCTAAGAAATAGGATTTCAAAAAGTTGCTGATCTTGATTACCATGACCGTTGGGGTTGGAAGGGCAGCGTCGAATTCGGAAAACATTTTTGCAAAGGTGGGTATGACAAATATAAGAATTATACTAAGAACAACGGCAGATATTGCCAAAACTATGGCAGGATAAGTCATGGCGCTTTTTACCTTTGACTTTAGTGCTTGAGCTTTTTCCATGTAATCTGAAAGTCTCCGCAAGACATCATCCAAAATTCCACCTATTTCTCCTGCAGCCACCATGTTTCGATACAGCCTATCAAAGTGTTTGGGATACTTTTTCAGGGCATCAGCAAAGGTTGATCCGCTTTCTACATCTGTCTTTATCTGGGTGAGCATTTTCTTAAGGGTGGGATTTTCCTGCTGGCTTGCGAGGATCTCAAGACCCCTTACAAGTGGCAAACCGGCATCTATCATTGTTGATAGCTGTCTTGTAAAGATCACGATGTCTTTTGTCTTTACTTTTGGTTGAAGAAAGCTGATATTCTCGAAAAGATCTTTAGGTTTTGTCTTAATTTTTTTTAAACGTATTTTTTTTCTGGAAAGAAGCAGACGCGCTGTCTGTTCGTCCTTTGCTTCAATTTCTCCTTTTGTTTCCTGTCCTGATGGGTCTATTCCTGCCCAAACATAAACCGGCATGTTTAAACACCTCGATTTTTTTGTATTTTTAGGAATGAACTCTACAAAAAAAGTGCCATTAAGTAGGCTGAATACCTATTTCTATCTCTATCGGCAATAAAGCCTTTATGCTTTATTAGCAGTGTAGCAGTGTTTGGTGATAAAATAGCTACATCTTTAATCTAGATAAAACTTCACTGGATGAGATACCTGAGATCAAAAACGTTTTCTTTCTGCTGGTAATACCAGATCTTAGCACTATGTTGGATTTGGGCAGATCTAAAATTTTTGAAAGAAGTTGTTGTACCGCCTTATTGGCTTTGCCATTGGCGGGAGGAGCCTGGATGGCAATCTTGAGTCTATTACCGTGGAGCCCAACCACTTTGTTTTTGGACGCCCTTGGTTGTACATGGAGTTTTAAGACCACTCCGTCCTTGGTTTTCTTTATAAAGGAAGGCACTTGTTGAGACATGTTTTTTTGGATTTTTCTGACAGCTACTTTAATTTTCTATTACAATGTTTTAAAAGAGAGGGGCCAAGTTCTTGCACCTCTTTAAAGATCTTTATAAAACCTTGGCGATCCTTTTCTTTTAGTATTTTTTGGAGATTTTGAGCATGTTTTGTAAATGTCTCAATAGCTTGTTTAGTGTAGGGATTGCCTAGCTGGATGGTGGCGTAGAGTTGTGGATCTTGTAGGCAGAGTCTTGCAACGATGTTGAGTTGTCTTTCAAAACTTGGTGTTGCAAGTTTAAGGACATGACCAAAGTCAATGCCGTCTTCTTCTAAGGATTTACCAAGGCAGAGCAGGATGAAATGGTTCAAGGCTTGTACCCATGCCATTGTCCTGTCGTGTTCTGAAGGAGTAAATTCAGCTACCAAGGCGCCATTTTTTTTAAGATATTCCTTCCACCATCGATACCACTTTTGCCCCCTGCCTGGGCATAGGGCTACCCTTCTTCCTTCAAGGCTCTCTTCTCCTGGACCAAAAAGCGGATGGGTGCCACAGACTTGGCATTGACTTTCTTTAAGCATTATATCAACCTGTTTTTCCTTTAACGAGCAAATATCTGTTAGAAAATGGTCTTTAGGTATCAATGGGGCAACCTGTTGGACCATTTCCGGAAATACTTCCATTGGCAGTGCTAACATAATTACTTGGCATCTTTGGACAATATCTTTTGGGGACAGTTCGGTGCCTATATCTGAAATAAGTACATTATGTCCTGTTTGAGAAAAAAGACGATGGAACCACTGTCCCATGCGGCCCTTGCCGCCAATGATGCCTATTTGGGGTTTAGATGAGCTTTCCATTTTTTCTGTCCCTTATAAGGCGGTGTTGTTCAGTTATCTCCAACTGAAATCTCCTCAACAGGTGGTCTGCCAGTACAAGCTGCATCATTGCCTTTAGGACAGGGACTATTCTAGGGATCGCCGACGCATCGTGACGTCCCCCCACCTTTATCTTGCAAGGCTCACCTCTGGTGTTGATAGTATTCTGCTCCATAGAGATGGACGGTATGGGCTTTACTGCAGCTCGTGCCACTATGGGTTCTCCATTGGAAATTCCTGCCAGTATGCCACCGGCGTTGTTTGACAAGAAGCCTTCTGGTGATATTGGATCATTGTTTTGCGAACCCTTTGAGTAGGCAGCCTGAAGGCCCGAGCCGATCTCAACGCACTTGATGGCACCCACCGACATGAGGGCCTTGGCTATTTCTGCATCGAGTTTGTCGAAAACCGGATCACCCAGCCCTGCAGGAACGTTGGTGGCCAGTATCTCTACGATACCCCCGACGGAGTCACCCTTGGATCTGGCCTCAAGGGCGCCCTTCTCCATCCTCTGGGCCGCTTCGTTGTCGGGACAGAACAGCCTGTTTTGGTCTATTTCGTCCAGGTTCCGTTTCTCAGTGTCCACTCCTGCCATGGATATGGTGTATGCCAGCACCTTGATTTCAAAAAGGTCGAGTATCCGTTGGGCTACTGCCCCGGCGGCAACTCGTGCAGCCGTTTCCCTGCCGGAGGATCTGCCACCGCCCCTGTGGTCCCTTATGCCATACCTTTTTAGATAGGTATAGTCTCCGTGACCAGGTCTGAAGACCTCTTTTAGATGGTCATAGGACTTGCTTCTGGCATCCTTGTTCCATATTAGTAGGCTTATGGGCGTACCTGTGGTAAGCCCTTCAAAGGTCCCTGAGAGTATCTGCACCCTGTCTGGTTCCTTTCTGGCCGTTTCAATGGGGCCTCCTTTGCCTGGTCTCCTCCGGTCTAAGGCTTCCTGAATGTGCCCCTCATCCAGTTTGAGCCTGGGTGGGCAGCCGTCAATGACCACTCCCAAAGCCGGACCGTGGGATTCACCCCATGTGGTGACGCAGAAGGCCTTTCCGAAGGTGTTACCAGCCATACTTCAATGCCTCGTTTATTTCCTGGGCTATCTGAAAGGGGCTTTTGTCCCTGGTGTCCACTATTATGTGGGCAAATTTCTCGTAGAGGGGTTTTCTTTCGTTGTATACCTGCTCCATTTCCAGTCTGGTGTCCATTTCCGTAAGGGAGGGTCGAGTACTTGGTGTATTCTTGTCTGAGCTCATCCTTTTCAACATCACATCTAAGGGTGCTTTGAGCCATACTATAGCAGCCTTTTTGCTGAACTTTTCCATCACGTCTTCATGGAGGACCGCACCACCTCCACATGCCAACACAAATTTTTTGGGGCTTTCGGCCATCTGTTCGAAGAGCTGACGCTCGCGCTTTCTGAATCCTTCCCAACCTTCCTGTGCGACTATCTTGGCAATGGTGGTGCCTGCTTCCCTTTCGATGAGCTGGTCGAGATCCCTGAAGGGGCATCCCAACATCCTGGACAATTCCCGTCCAACTGCAGTCTTTCCTGTAGCCCTGTAACCGATTAGAAGTATCTTGCTGGTTCTACTTTTCATGTTCCGTCCTATCGAGCTCCTGTTTAAGCCTCTCCCAGTACTGCCAGAATTTAGGGAAGGATTTTTGGACCACATCCCTGTCGTCGAATTCAATGTCTGGAACCAGCAGCGATGCCACTGCAAAGCACATGGCAATTCTGTGATCGTCGTAGGTCCGGACAACTGCACCTTTGAGGGCACCGCCATTGCCATGAACCACCAGACCGTCGGGTAGTTCTTCAGCCCTGCAGCCAAGCCTATTTAGCTCGTTCACTACTGCTGTTATTCTGTCTGTTTCCTTGACTCGCAGATGTTCCACATTGGTGATTATGGTTTTGCCCTTGGCAAATGCTGCTACAACAGCCAAGGTAGGCACGATATCTGGCCATTTGGACATGTCCACCTCTATGGCCTTTAGCCTACCTAGCCCAGGCCCTTGGACCGTGGTGCCTCTGGAAGAACGGTCCACAACGCAGCCCATCTTTTCCAACAGGTCCACAAATGCAGCATCACCCTGTATGGGCTTTGAAGGCATATTGGTGATGCGAATCCTGGATCCAGTCACGGCTGCCGCTCCAAAAAAGTAGGATGCGCTAGATGCATCGGCCTCCACTACGTAATCCTTTGGATGGTAAGAACCTCTGGGAATAAGAAAGGTGTGATCCTCCTCTTTTACCTCAATGCCAAAGTCGGACATCACCCTCAGGGTGACATCCACATAGGGCCTCGATACGAGTTTTCCGTCAAGGGCGACGGTGATGGGAGAAGAGGCATAGGGGGCAACCAGTAGTAAGGATGAAAGAAACTGGCTGCTGATGGAGGCGGAGAGGGTCACCTCGCCTCCCTTGAGGCCAGAAGATTCTATTCGGACAGGTGGACAACCTGTGCCCTTGATACTTTCAGCCTTCACCCCCAACTGTTTTAGGGCCTCAAGCAAAGGAGCTGCAGGCCTTTCTTCCATACGTTTGTTTCCAGTTAGAACAGTGACTCCCCTCGCCAGGGCCGCAAAGGACATCATGAATCTTATGCCGGTACCGTTGTTGCCCATGAAAATTTCGTCTGTAGGGGCAAAGATCCTATCGTTATTGCCAGTTATGTGCCACGTTTCCTTGGTATCGTCTATCTTCACCCCAAAGGCACGGAGGGCATTTCTCAGAAGTCGGGTGTCTTCACTGTCCAGAGGCGAAACAAGGCGTGAGTCACCACAAGCGAGGGCCGAGGTGATGAGGGCCCTCTGGGTTATACTTTTGGAGCCTGGTAGCTCAAATTCAATTGTTTTTGTCCGATGCATGTTCAAGGGCCTTTTTCATGGTATGTTCTGGGGCTTGTTGCCCAGTCCAGTATTCAAACTGGGCCGTAGCTTGAAGTAACAGCATTTCCAGGCCATTTATCACTTTTTTTCCTAAAGATCGTGCAAGACCGAGTAGTTTCGTCTCAAGTGGCGAGTAAACGATATCCATGACTATATCATAGTGTTCAACTCCCTTTTTTGAAAGGGGACTGGAATCCTTTAGCCTGCCCATTCCAACAGAGGTGGTATTTACCAGTATCTCTGCCTCTATCCCTTCTGCATCTTTAAGTGGTGCAGCCTTACACCCAAATTCATCGGCAAGTCCTTTGGCCTTTTCAACGGTGCGATTGCAAATAGTCACACTCACTCCCTCTCTCACAAGGCCATAGACCACTGCCCTGGCAGAGCCTCCAGCGCCGAGGACGACAGCGTCCTTGCCACTGAGATCCGTGAGCCTCTTGAGTGACTTTATGGCCCCTATCCAGTCAGTGTTGGTTCCTTGGAGTATCCCGCCGCTATTTTTTACTGTATTGCATGCTCCGATTTTGAGCACTGTTTCGTCGGGCTCGTCAATGCCCTCCATGACCTTTTCCTTGTTTGGAATGGTGACAGAGTAGCCCTTTATTCCAAGGCACCTCATGGCACTGAGAGCGGAGAGTGCATCGTCTGTTTCAAAGGCAAGGTAGACGGCATTTATACCGGCCTTGGCAAAGGCTGCATTGTGCATGGCAGGGCTGAGGCTGTGTCCCACGGGGCTTCCGATTATTCCGTATAGCTCGGTTTTGGTGTCTATGGATGGACTATTCGTCATTGTCCTTTGCAAGTTCTGCCCTCACCCAGTTCAAAAGCCCGCCTGCGGCAAGGATGAATCTGTCTCTCTGAGACAGGTCCAGTCGTGCCTGGAAGGTGTAACCATTTTCGTCCCTGACCGTAACCGTCTTGGCCCCGGAAAGGATAGCTTGCCTGATGCCTGGTATGGATAGGTTATCTCCTTGGTCGATTTTTTCATAGTCTTCAGGGCTTTCAAAGGTGAGGGGTACGATTCCGAAATTGATGAGGTTTGCCTTGTGGATCCTCGCAAAGCTCTTGGTCAGTTTGACCCTTACCCCAAGATAGCGCGGTGCAAGGGCTGCATGTTCTCTCGAGGAGCCTTGTCCATAATTGTCTCCCCCAACGATTATAACCGATTTTGCCTCTTTTGCCCTTTGAGGGAAGGAAGGGTCTATGGCAGAGAAGACATACTCGCTTATTGCTGGCACGTTGCTCCTTAGTGGCAGTATCTTGCTGCCTGCAGGCATTATGTGGTCAGTGGTGATGTTGTCCCCGACTTTCAGGACCACCTGTCCAGTGAGGTCCTCTGGCAGGGGATCGAATTCCGGCAGAGGTTTGATGTTTGGCCCTCTTACAACCTTGATACCTGAGCCGTCTTCCACTGGAGGAATGATGCCGTTGTCATTGATGACGTAACTTTCAGGCATAGAAAATTCAGGGGCTTGGCCCAGATCCCTCGGGTCAGTGATGACGCCATTTATGGCAGAGGCAACCGCTGTTTCTGGACTGCAAAGATATACCTGATCATTTTTGGTACCACTTCTTCCGGGGAAGTTTCTTGTAAAGGTTCGAAGCGATATGGTGTCTGTGGCTGGTGCCTGACCCATGCCAATACATCCGAGGCATCCACACTGGTGGATCCTGGCCCCAGCGTGTATCAGTGACTTCAGCGCCCCTAGGGTGTCCGCATTTTCCAGGACCTGACGGCTTCCTGGATTTATCTCAAAACTTACGTCCTTGTGAATCTGTCTGGTCTCTAAGGCCTTTGCGGCAACCGTTATGTCTCTGAGAGACGAGTTGGCACATGAACCAATAATCACCTGGGCGACAGGCCTTCCAGCCACCTCCTTCACCTTTTTGACGTTGTCTGGTGAGGAAGGACATGCGATCATGGGTTCTAGGGCGCTGAGGTCCATCTCAATTACTCTTGAATAGTTAGCACCCTCGTCTGCCTTAAGTTCTATCCACTGATCCTGCCGCGCCTGGCTCTTCAAAAAGGCCTTGGTCACCTCATCAGAAGGAAAGACCGTACTGGTGGCTCCAAGCTCGGTTCCAAGGTTGGCAATGGCTCCCCTGTCTGTTACCGACAGGGTCCTCACTCCTGGGCCGAAATATTCCATCACTTTCCCAACACCGCCTTTGACACTGAGTTGTCTCAACAGTTCAAGTATAACGTCCTTGGCCGATACCCATGGGTTGAGGGAACCTGTAAGATAAACCCCTATGACCTCTGGCATGTTCAGGTGGAACGGCTGACCAGCCATGGCCATGGCAACGTCTAGTCCACCTGCACCGATTGCCAGCATTCCGCACCCGCCGGCAGTCGGGGTATGGCTGTCTGAGCCCAAAAGGGTCTTACCAGGTACTGCGAACCGTTCCAGATGCACTTGATGGCATATTCCGTTGCCCGGTTTGGAGAAATAGAGTCCATATTTTGCTGCTATGGACTGGAGGAATCTATGATCGTCTGCGTTTCTGAAGTCAGATTGAATGAGGTTGTGATCTACATAACTGACAGACAGTTCGGTCTTTACTCTATCGATCCCGATTGCCTCGAATTCCAAGTATGCCATTGTACCGGTGGCATCCTGCGTGAGGGTCTGGTCGATCTTTATGGCAATGGGTTGTCCAGGAGTCATCTGTCCTTCTACTATGTGCGCTGCTATTATCTTTTCTGTAACGTTGAGAGCCATTTGAATATTAGTTCTCCTTATAATCTCTTTTTGAGCTTTGAAACGAAAATGGATAATACTATAGTACTGAAAGCTTTTCCACTCGAAGTTAATTTCTGTTGAGTTCGTGTTGTCTGCCTATAGGATCAAAAAAAATCGGGCAATTTTTGGTCACAACCTTTATAATAACTCATTGGAATAATAGCAAATAGTGATGAAATTTATGCTGATTGAAAGGCCTGTTTGACCTGGAATTTCGTATGGGAAAGATAGATAGCAAACGCGATCCCTTTAAGAGGTTCAATGAAGTTGTAGACTGTAAGTTGTTCAGACCGGCATTTGAGTAAGAAAAAGGGCTTCTGGGCGATGAAAATACCAGTGGGGTCGTGTGGGCCGCCGATCCGGCTTTCAGGTCCTATGGCATATGGCAATCTTTGGCATTTAGGGATATGGCTACAGGATATTCAGAGGAAAGGGTATCGGAACAGGCCCCTTACTGAGCGAGAGAAGCAAGGAAACCGGAGTCGTTCACGTATAAGGTCAAGGGTAGAGCATGTATTTGGAGTTCAGCTTCAAAGGGCAGGGAATCTAGTTGTGAGAACAGTTGGCAAGTTAAGGGCCTACATAAAGATAGGTCTTCGGAACCTGGTATATAATCTTGACGTTACAGTCTACTTGCGTCTGGAGCATAAATATCTTAGAAAGAGTTCATTTGGATTAAATATCCAGTCCAAATGAGCTGTAATGGATAGGTACCATTGCTGTTTTATATGGTTTTAGAAGACTTCAAGGCCGTAAAACAAGATTTTTCGAGGTCTCCTAATATTTAATGAAGCAAAACATCGTTGTTTTTTTATTTATTATATCCATCTTATTTGGAACATCGTATCAGCAATTTAGACATTTTGATATAACAGATCCTAGAGGAATGAATGATAGTGTTAGTTATATTAAAATGAGTCAAGGTAATTATAGTGTAAATCCTGTTCATAAATATAGGTTTATTGTGCCATATTTAGCTGGCAAATTAAATAATTATGTTTCAAAATATATTTTTGAGAAAAATATTTCTATTATATTATCTTTTTATATTATAAATTTTATAATAATTTCTTTTAGTGCTTATTTTTTATATCTTATATTTGAATTTTATAATTTTAAACCGTTATTAAATTTAGTAGGACTTAGTATATTTTTAAGTAGTAGGGTTATTGTTTATACTACAGCAACGCCATTAGTTGATAGTTTATATATATTTGCCATTGTAGTTATCGTTTATTTTATGATAAAAAAAGATTTATTAAAGCTATCTTTATTTGCTCCATTTTTATTGTTAACAAAAGAGACAGTTTTACTATTTCTATTTTTACCATTTTTTTATAGTAATACGTTTAGAAATACGAAATATATTATTTCTATTATTGTTTCTATTTTATTTTTTATAATTAGTAGAAAATATATAGATTTTATTTCTATTATCTCTACCTCAGAATATAAAAATTTTCTTGACGTAATTATTATACATATTCATTTTATGAAAAATAATATTATATCATTGTTTTCTTTTCGAGGTATATTTAATTTTATACATGGTTTTTCGTTCTTTTTGTTATTTGCAGTTTATGGAGCTTATTTAAATTATAAATATAATTTTTATAAATTACCGGATCTAATATTTTTATTTATATTTTTAATATCTTTTGGTTTTGCTTTGCTTAGTGGAAACTTAGGTAGAATGATTTTTAGTGCTTATATACCCATTATAATTTATTCTTTAATTGCATTCGAATATATAATGAAAGAAAAATCTTGATATGAAAAATTGTAAATGAAACTTTCAATTATTATTCCTGTATATAATGAAAATAATATTTTAGATGATATTTTAGAGGCAGTATTAAATTCCCCTAAAATTGACGGCATTTCAAAAAAAGAGATAGTTGTAGTTGATGATTGCTCTACTGATGGTTCAAGAGAAAAATTACAATCAAAATATAATAAAAAAATAGATATAATAAAATACCATTATAAAAATATGGGTAAGGGAGCTTCATTAAGAACAGGAATAAAGGCTTGTAGTGGAGATGTTATTTTAATACAAGATGCTGATTTAGAATACAATCCAAATGAATATCCAAAACTATTAAAACCAATAATAGATAATAAAGCTGATGTTGTATATGGTTCAAGATTTATGAGAGGAGAAGCTCATAGAGTAGTATATTTTTGGCATAGAGTTGGAAATGGATTTTTAACACTATTATCAAATATGCTAACCAATATAAATCTTACAGATATGGAAACTTGCTATAAAGTTTTCAAAAAAGAGATTATAAAACCAATAAAAATAGAAGAAGATAGATTTGGTTTTGAACCAGAAATTACAG
Organism: uncultured Desulfobacterales bacterium; assembly: GCA_964573805.1. Lineage (GTDB taxonomy): Bacteria > Desulfobacterota > Dissulfuribacteria > Dissulfuribacterales > QOAL01 > JAADCZ01. Next base: position 35,186 of record CAZNKP010000021.1, read on the forward strand.
CAAAGATTTCAAAAATAAAAGATATTAGAATTTATGAAGTTGGCATATCTTATCATGGAAGAACCTATGCAGAAGGTAAAAAGATAAATTGGAAAGATGGAATATCTGCTATTAGATGTATCTTAAAATATAATCTTTTTAGATAAATTTGGTTCTTCGACGTTTCATGTGGATTTCAGGATATGGTCTATTGGAGCAGCGATGAGGTAGATCATGGTGATGAAGGTGTTGATGTTCCTGTATCCACGGGCCCTGGCTCTGGCTGCC
>CAZNKP010000022.1:0-88571 GCA_964573805.1 uncultured Desulfobacterales bacterium
CTCTTTCAGATCCTTCACCCTCTTAAACTCTCTGGTATATATGAGTTCATGGTTCAGACTACTCCAAAGTCTTTCTGCAAAGCTATTGTCTTGAAAACGGCCTCTTCCATCCATGCTCATCTTGATCCCGTGTTTCTTTAAAGTGCTAACAAAGGCTTTACTGGTGTATTGACATCCATGATCCGAATTGAAGATCTCTGGCACTCCATAGTCCATAATGGCCCTTTCAAGACAGGAAACACAAAATTCACTTCCAAGGTGTTGGATAATGACCATGAAAGAACCTTCTTGATGTACCAGTCACTCTATCACACACAGATACATGTATCCCTCCAAAAAATGGGAATGTAGGTAATATCTGAACACCAGAGTTGGTTAGGATCTTTGATATTCAAATCTCTCCTGGGCCTGGGATATATCGCCTCTAATCCCATTCTTTTCAATAAGGCTCCTCACCTTCTTTATGCCAACCCTATATCCTTGTCTTCTTAAAGCACAAGTCATTCTTCGTTTTACCTAACATGGAGTCTTGAGATACTGCTCATCTATAGCCTTCATGAGCTCTAAATCGTACTCAGATGGCCATTTAGCCTTGTAGTACCAGGATGACCTGCTGATACTAAGCCCTTCCCTGTTGTCCGGTTCTACCAATGCCTTCCTACCCTTCACATCTAAAGTAGACCGGACTTTCTGGCTAAAAAATCTCTCTCCACCTTCAACTGGCCTATCTGCTTATAAAGCTCATCGAGCTTTTTCTCTAACTGCTTCTCTCTAGTGCTGGAATTCTCAAACACTGAAGAAGCATTGGCTAAAAATTCTCTCTTCCAAGTCCTGACCTGAGCTGGATGAATCCCATAGCGAGATGCTATCTGACTGGCTGTCTCCTCACCCTTTATGGCCTCCAAAGCTACCTTGGCCTTAAACTTTGCACTGTGGCCCCTCTTACCCATTGTACACTCTCCTTTCACTGCTCTCTCTATATTTTCCACAGTGAAGGCGAATTATCTACCCTGTCCAAATGGGGGGAACCACTTCAAATCTTCTGTACAAGGAAGGGACTAAATGCCATCAAAGTTGGCCCTATGGGTGTTTCCCTTATAAAGCCGCCGCTCCTGCAAGTTCATAAACCATGAAGCTATGTATGCCTTTGTAAATGGCAATGGCAATCTCTTTAGCATAGATGGCCAGGAATAAAATTCCCTGTAAAGCCTGAGCACATTCTCTTCAAGCTCCTTGGGGGAATAGTTTTTGGGATAGATTTCAGCAATTATACCCGGCCACCTACCCATGTTATATGGATCAATAAGACGACCCTCTTTCAGGTATCTATCGTATACCTCTGTTCCCTTATGAGGAGAAAAAACGTTGAAGAAGGCTACATGTACCTTGTTCTTTATAAGAAAATTAAGAGTGACGTCAAAATCTTCGAGTTTATCCGTATCCCACCCAAAAATCAAATTAAACGAAAAACTGATGCCAAGCTTCCTGAGAATTTTGACTACCTCTTCAAGCCTATCGGCAGGAGTAGTCTTTTTATTCATATCCTGCAGGGTATCTTTTTTTATACTCTCTACTCCCATATTTATATGAAGCAGGCCACTCCTCTTTGCAAGTTTCATGAATTCCTTGTCCAGGCATCTGAAAGTATTCCATAGGGTAGACCAACGTATTTTCAATGGTATGAGCTTTTCCATTAGCTCCATGGTTCTTGACCTGTTACCTGCAAATGTGCTATCAGCAAAAAAAATCTGTTTTGCCCCTGTACGTTTTATCTCTTCAATAACCTCGTCTACAGGACGCATTCGATACCTTTCGCCAAGATGATACCTTTCAGCACAAAATTCGCACCTATAAGGACACCCCCTTGTAGTCTGAACAGAGTATGTTGGGAATCTGGAAAAAACCTTTGGGCTCAAAAGATCATATCTCGGGAAGGGAAGCCCTTTAAGATCGTGTAGTGTATCAGATTTGTAGATTTTCCTTTTGAGTTTGCCCGATTCTAGATCTTCTATGACTGCAGGGATCTGCCACTCTCCCTCACCAACTACCACTGCATCTGCATGTTCCAGGACCTCATCAAAATAAAATGTACAATGAGGCCCCCCTATAATAACAGGCACACCTTTCAGTCTAAAAGTATCTGCAATCTCATAGGCCCTGAAAGATGTCAAAATTGTAGAAGTAATGAACACGCAATCATATCTTTTATCAAAATCGAGTTCCTCGATCTGCTCGTCTATCAAAATGACCTGATGTCCTTTAGGAACCAATGCAGCAAGATAAGGCAAGGTCAGTGGCACGAGCGCCCTTGCCTTTGACTTATAAAGCTTCTTGCTAAAGGCCTTTTCAAAATGGGTAGGTTGCACAATGAGAATCTTCATGCAGAAAAATATGGTACAGTCAAATGATAAAGTAAAGATTTTTAAATTTTTCACTTTAATTATCAATGCAAGACGCTTAAACTTCCGCCATGTCTTCAACAAACAAGGCTTTGAGACGAAAAATAAATACCCTGCTATGGCTTTTGTTTGCTGTAAGCCTTTTATGCGTTCTTTTGTGGAAAACCAATTTTGACATTGTATTTATTGGAACAAGGGTATTCGGGCCACTCACTAGACTTATGGCTATAATGGCTTTAACCCTTTTCCTTACCGCTGTAATCGAGGCAAAGGGTTGGTCGCATGTGGTTGCCTCTGTTTCCAGGCCGCTTATGAGGCTTGGCAATCTTAGTGACTGGAGCGCTACAGCCTTCACTACCGCATTTCTTTCGGGCATAGCTGCCAATACAATACTCTGGAATGCGTATAAAGAGGGGAAAATATCCAAAAGGGAGATGTTTCTTTCTGCCCTTTTAAATGTTGGGTTGCCTTCATATTTTTTACATCTGCCAGTAACATTTGCTATCATTGTTCCTCTTGTACAACAGGCAGGTGTGCTTTACATGGCCGTAACCTTTCTTGCTGCTGTCATCAGAACGGCAGTTGTAATTCTGGCGGGTCGGATACTGTTAAAAAGGCCCTCCAAGACCACCTGCCATGTAAATTCGTTGTCTGATTCGAGTTCGAAACAGAAAAGTATAATAGGGCTTTTCAAAAAATATCTAACCAAAAGACTCTCTTCCATTGCCCTGTATACAGTACCAATCTACATGTTAGTGGTACTTCTGAGGCTCTCTGGATTCTTTGAGGAACTACAACATATGACTGCCCATATCCTACAAATCAAGGCCATTCCAGTTGAAGGAATCTCAGTAGTGGTCTTCAGTATAATAGCAGAATTTACTGCAGGTGCTGCCGCAGCAGGAGCCATGCTTCAAGAAGGCATATTGACCATCAAGGAGACTGTTATTGCATTGGTTCTTGGAAATATTATAGCTACGCCAATCAGGGCCCTAAGACATCAACTGCCAAGATATCTTGGCATATACACACCAGCCACCGGACTCTCTCTCTTATTAATTGGTCAGCTCTTAAGGGTCGTAAGCGTCATTGCTGCAACAGGGATCTTTGTCGTTTTATATCCAAATTAAGGAATTTTAAGGAGAATCGAAATGGCAAACAAAAAACTCCGATTTTATATCAACTTCCTAATATTGCTGTTTACAGCCTTCTCCACTCCTTGCCATGCAAAAACAGAGCTGGACATGACATTTGATATAGAAATAAATCCCCAAGAGCAAATCGTAACGGGCATAGCAACAACAAGGTTATCGGCCCTAAAAAATCAAGGAATTTTAATCGGCCAGATAAAGATATCAAAAGTAGAAATTGCAAACGGAATTCCCCTTGATTATTCGATTAAAGATGGACAACTCTTCTGCAAAGTTAATGAAAAAAAATACCCCTGCAAAAAAATCCGTATCTATTTTACAGTACCCTTCACAGAAAATTTCAAACAGGAAAATAGGCTGATCAATAAAAACTATGTTTTCCTGACAGGTCGTTGGTGCCCTCTATTAAAAAATCTTGCTACTTACAGACTAAATATCAAAATAACCAAAGATTTCACTGCCATTTCAGAGGCAGATGAGATCGTTACAGAAGAAAGAGCTAACAAAAGACTTTACAGCTTTATCTTTAATCATCCAAGGCAATCGGTTGCACTGGCAGCAGCGCATTTTTTTGACTATGAATTTTCATATCAAGGCATCAGGCTCTCTGTACATCTTTTAAAGAAGGATCTTTATCTTGCCCAGAAAATCACCAAGACTTTGAAAACTTGGCTCCAAAGATATCAAAAGCTGATCTCTCCATATCCATTTAGACGTTTTCAAGTAGTTGAAGTTCCAGCACCAATAGGGATCAGCGTACCAACCATCACCTTTGTTGGTACACAAATAATTGGCAAGCCATTCTTCATTAAGACCTCGTTAATACATGAACTTGCACATTCCTGGTTTGGGAATTCGGTCTTTGTAAACGAAAAAGAAGGCAACTGGAGTGAAGGTCTCACCACATATTTGGCAGATTATCTTATTGCCGAAAGGGAAGGCAAGGGCACCCTTTACAGGCACGATCTACTTTCTGAGTACAAGGCCTATATTCATGGCCACAGCAACTCTTTCTCACTTTCAGGCTTCAGGTGCAGATATAACAGGATATCAAAGGCCATAGGATACAACAAAGGGGCCATGGTCTTTCATATGCTCAGGAGACTCGTTGGAGACAAAATTTTTTTTAAGGCTGTTTCCTTTCTTGTAAGGTCTTATCAATTTCATAGTGCCTCATGGCATGATATAGAAAAGATCTTCTCAAAAATTTCAAAAATAGATCTAAAAACATTCTTCCAACAGTGGCTCGAAAGAAAAGATGTACCAAGATTGAAGATTTCAGATTGCGCCTATGAGGAAAACGCTGATGGAAATTATGAAACAAGATGCATTATCAGCCAGCTAAATGCCTTACCTTATGCTCTGACAGTACCGTTACAGATATTAACAGAAAAAGGCGCCTACACATTTGAAGTAAATATAAAAGAGGCAAAAAAAGTTACGCATCTTAACACCAATTTGCCTCCTAGACTTGTTATCATAGATCCTGACTATGATATAATGAGAGATCTTGAGAAAGAAGAGTTTCCTCCCTCTCTTTCCAGGCTATTTGGTGCTGAAAAAAAATCCATAATTTTGCCTGATGAAAAGGAGTTGTTTATATATTCACCTATTATCTCTTTTTTGAAAAAAATGGGCTTTAAAACTGTTGAGAGAAAACAGTTAAAACATTCCATGCTAAAGAAAGGGGCCTTCTTGGTGCTCGGCTCTGTTGAAGGAAGGCTTGAAAGACTTACAGGCACAATAAATACCCCCGATAATGGGATGCTTGTAAAAGCAAGGGAAAACCCGCTAAATTCTAACCAAGTTGTGGTGGCAATTAGGGCATCTTCAAACCGGCAGGTCAAAAAGGCAATGAGAAAGTTACCTCATTATGGCCAGTATTCGTTTCTGAAATTCAAAGATGGTAATTTGAGTGAAAAGAGGCGGGCCCAATTTGTTCAGGGCATAAGTAATCAGGTCTGTCCCAAGCTTGCAGGTATCTTTTCAAACCAAATAAAATTTGCAAATCAAATAGCCCAGGGTCTTGAAGACTATAAAGTAGTATATCTTGGAGAAAAACACGATCAACAAGGCATTCATCAAGCCCAACTTGAGATAATTAAAAGACTTAGCAAATATGGTCCTCTGGCAGTGGGCATGGAAATGTTTCAACGCCCTTTTCAGAAAGTTATAGACAGATATCTTGCAGGTGAAATAAACGAACACCAGTTTTTAAAACAGAGTGAATATTTCAAAAGATGGGCTTTCAATTATCATTTTTACAGACCCATAGTAGAATTCTGTAAAGAAAACAACATACCAATAGTGGCACTAAACCTTCCAACAGAGATATCAAAGAAAATAGCAAGGACAGGCCTTGTCAGCTTGACTGATCGAGAATTCAAGCAACTTCCCAAACACCTGAATCTAAAAAATGAACTATATAGAAGGTATCTAAAACAGGTCTATGCAGCCCACAGGAATGGAGAGCTTCAAGACTTCCAATATTTTTTTGAGGCGCAGATCGCTTGGGACGAAACCATGGCCCATAGTATTGCCTCCTATCTTGAAAGGCATCCAGACTACAGGATGGTAATTATAGTTGGTGGAGGACATGTAGAATTTGGATATGGGATACCCTCTAGGGTAAAAAAAAGGCTCCCTTCACTTTCTCAAGCCATAGCACTTTTTAATGAATCGTCAATTGACATATCAAAAGCGGATCTGTTTCTATATGCCCCATCTTTAAGAGAGCCTTTCACACCCAAACTTGGAGTGATACTAAACGGGAAAAATAAATTAACAGTGGAAAGAGTAATACCTGGAAGCCCTGCATCGGATGCAAGGCTTCAAAAGGGTGACAGGATAACTAAAGTTGACGGTGTGCCAGTCAAAGATATATACGATCTTAAGCTAGAACTCTTTTTCAAAAAAAAGGGAGATAGGTTAACTATTCAAGTCAAAAGAAAAGACGCAAAAGGAATAACTAGGAAGATCAACCTCTTTACTGGTAAACTGAGGCCATTTAGTTGGCAACAGTCTAGAATGGGATTTCATTTAAAAAAATAGCTTAACCAAGGAGAAACCCCTCAAAAAATGCATGCAGTAACTACTGCCATCAGCGCAAACTTGATAGTCTGTATTCTCAAATTCATGGTTGGCATCATGGGAGGCAGTGCTTCAATGCTGGCCGAAGCCATTCATTCAGCTGCAGACACTGCTAATCAGGCATTGCTTTTAGTTGGGCTTAAACGCAGTAAAATAGGTCCTTCTAGGGAATACCCATTTGGACGCGGCCAAGAAAGATTCGTCTGGGGGCTCATTTCCGCCTGTGGAATATTCTTCGTTGGGGCCGGTGTGACCATCTATCACGGAATCATTAGCCTCATCCATCACCACGAACCTGAAATTAATCAGTGGACCTTTTGGGTCTTGGCCATCTCATTCGTCGCAGAAGGTTACTCATTTTTTGTGGCTATGCGCCAACGAAAAGAGGGAGATACTGCCAATTTGGCAGTACTTTTAGAAGATGGCGCCGCCATACTCAGTCTTTTACTTGCAGCTATAGCCATAATACTCACAAAACTCACTAAGCAGACTTATTGGGATTCTGCTGGTTCCATTATTGTAGGGATAATCCTTGCCATTATTGCCATAATCCTCATAAAAGAAAACCTGGAATATCTAATTGAAAAAGCCTCTCCTGAAGAATTACAGGAAGAGGTCCGCAAACAGATCGAGGCTTTCCCATTAGTTGAGGATATAAAAGATATTCGGATGATAGTCATTACACCCGAGTCCCATTATGTCAGGGCTGAAGTAGAGTTAAATGGCTACCTACTTATAAAAGAGATGGAAGATAGCTTAAGGGAAGACTTTGAAGACATACATGACTTTGGCGACTTTCTCCAGTTTTGCGCTGCCTTTGCAAACAGAGTAACGCGCACTGTAGGCGCAAAGATTGACGAAATGGAAGAAACGCTGATGAAAAAAATTACTTATTTAAAACATGTTGACATAAAACCCTCTTGATGAAATAAAAATACCAATGTTGGTTAACTATCTAGATAATCATAAATCAAGGCACTTGAATTAATGAGGGATTTGGGGGAGGGAAAATCATGGCCAAAATCATAGTACTTGATGATGTAAAAGACGCAGGCATCCTTATAAAAAGGATTTTAGAAAAAAAGGGGCACGAAGTTATTCCCTTTACCGAAGAAGAAGAAGCCATTGACTATGTAAAAAACAATAAGGTAGACCTCGCCATTCTTGATATAAAACTAAAGAAAATGACAGGAGTGGAAGTCCTTGAGGAGATGAAAAAACTGAATCCAGACATTAAAGCCATGATGCTGACAGGCTATCCTACAATCGATACGGCTAGACAGACCTTAGCTTTAGGGGCTGAAGAATATTGTGTCAAGCCTATAGATAAAACTGAACTGGAGGCCAAGGTGGACTCTGTACTCAACTCTTGATATCCCAACCCTCCTTTACTGTTATAACAGTGTGCACATTTCCCCTTGGATGAAAGTCGCCAATCACCTTTAAAGATTTTGGATTTATGGCCTTTGATAAATCAGAAAAGATACGGTTTGTAGCCTCTTCATGCGATATATAGGCCTCTCTAAAACTATTCAAATAAAGCTTTAGCGATTTTAATTCTATGATAAATTTGGCAGGAATATAACTTATTCTTATTGTTGCAAAATCAGGATAACCCGATCTCGGACAAAGACATGTAAATTCTGGAAACGATATCTCTATTAAATAATCCCTTTCAGGAGATGGATTGGGCCAGGACTCGAGCTTGGCCTCCACTATGGCTCTCTGACCGTACCTGATAGCGCCATCTTTTTCTTTCATATGCTTACCTCACTTATTAATGGACCACATTGTGGACAGGTACTATAGAGACATCTTTTTGAATAACTGGCAACATCCTATAAAGGACCTCGTAAGTATTAACATATGGATGAGCTATCCCAATGGCAAAACCATCTTTTTGGGCAATACTTACAAGCCGCTTTATCTGGTATTCAATAAGTCTCCGATCGTTAGAATGATCCAAAAAGACCGTCCTCTCACCACACGGCACACCCATCTGTTTTGCCAACTCAAAGGCTACGGTCTTTTTGGTTGTCCTACTATCAACAAAAAACAGTCCTTTGTGTTTTAAAATGGCAAGAACGTACTTCATGGCCTTTCTATTTGCAGTAAAACGCGAGCCCATATGGTTATTAACACCTATGGCTCCAGGTACTGCTTGAATGTCCTGCTCTAGGGTCTCAATCAAGGAATCTATAGTCATATTTAAAGTCAAAACCCCTGGACCTGGATTAATCGATTTGTTTTCTGGTTCCATGGGCACATGAACCAACACATCCTTTTTCATTGAATGGGCGCGCTTAGCAAGCCTCTTTGTATTTGGACCGTAGGGTAAGAAAGCAAAAGACAAAGGCGCAGGAAGATGCAGAAATTTTTCATCAATAGAATAATCATAACCCATGTCGTCAATAATTATAGCCACAAGAGGCAAGGACCTGATTTGACCTTTTGGCTTAATAGGTCTTTTATGAACAACATTGGGGGCCTTTGAAAAATTTTCAAAGGCAGGTCTTTCTATCTGCTTTACAGGAGGTGTAGGCACAACCAGGACAAGAGCCAACGGCAGGCCAACAAAAAGCAGTGCTATTACATGAAGAAAAAGGCCCTTGAATCTCTTTGATCCAGGGCCCTTGCTACTTCTGTTTGTCTTTTTTTTATTGTTCCGCCTGATAGAGGACACCTACACAGATCAACTGCTTCCTTTGACCTTTAATTCCTTATAAATATAAAAAGCCTTCAGAATCCGGAGTCCTTCTCTTAACTGGTTGTCTTTTTTTAACATCTTCTCAACATCATTCTCTACTGATTTCTTGACATGCGATTCCTTCTTGCCAGTATCCTCTCCGTCCCCTTTTAGATGCCCTTCAAGATCCTTTTCCTTAATAAAATGAAAGACATCCTTTTCTTCCTCGTTTTGGGCAGGGGGCACAAAGGGGACCTCAATATCAGGGGTGATTCCCTTGGCCTGAATAGATCTGCCACTTGGAGTATAATAACGGGCAGTAGTAAGCCTTATTGCCGCCCCCTCTTCTAATGGAATTATGGTCTGGACAGATCCCTTTCCAAAGGTCTGAGTCCCAACAATAACAGCCCGCCTGTTATCTTGAAGGGCTCCTGCTACAATCTCTGAGGCGCTTGCACTGCCTCCGTTCACCAAAACGACCAAAGGATAGTTATGATGAACACGGTTCGGCTTTGCGTAAAAACGCATTTTGGAATCTTCAAGACGGCCGTCAGTGTATACAATTAGCCCAGATTCAAGAAATTCATCACTTACCGCAACAGCCTGATCTAACAGGCCGCCTGGATTATTTCTAAGATCAATAATGAGCCCTTTTAGGCCCTTCTTGCCTTCTAGATCCTTTAAAGCCCTTCTAAGTTCTCTCTCTGTTTTAGACTGAAAATTTGTTATACGCACATAACCGTAACCACTTTCAAGCATCTTGGATCGCACACTTTTTATAGGTATTACATCTCGCACAAGCTTTACGTCTTTAAGCTTGTTCCAGCCACTTCTATAGATGGAAATGGTAACTGTCGTACCTTTAGGCCCTCTCAGCAATTTGACAGCCTGTATAAGAGTCATGTTCTTGGTGCTTTTCCCATTGATTTTTAAAATCTTGTCATTGGCCTGAATCCCAGCCTTAAATGCCGGCGTACCCTCTATAGGAGAAACAACTGTCAATACCCCGTCTTTTATAGTTATCTCTATCCCAATCCCTGTAAACTTGCCTTTGGTTTCAACCTGTAACTCTTTGAAATCTTCGGGCTTCATAAAGGCCGAATGCGGATCTAAGGAACTGAGCATACCCTGAATGGCTCCATAAATGAGCTTCTTGGGTTTTACTGGTTCTACATAATCTCTTTCCACAAGATCAAGGACCTGAGAAAACAGCTTCAGTTGATGATAGGTAGTGTTATCATCGTCCTCTGCCACAGCCAAGTTCCCTGGATTGAGATATATAGTCAGTGCCATCATGCCTACAACAACTAGGCCAAAAAGAAGATAAAGAATAATATTTGCACGCTCTAGTTTCATTTTCAGCTCCCTCATGGCTTGGGTGACCAATGATCTTCAGAAATTATAAAACCGCCTTACTATTACTCTATCTTCTCACTATTTCAATACCTCTAAGATCAAACCAGTAAGGTGCAGTAAGCTGCCTGCCATTGTGTCTAATTTCGATATAAATGCCCTCAGGAACCCAAGGACCGCCCCCGGAAAGCCCTATCACCTCTCCTTCCGCAACCTCTTGTCCTACCTTTTTCTTGAAACTCTGTCCTTGGGCAATAAGACTCATGTATCCATGACCATGATCCACAATGAAAACCCTCCCATAACCAGGAAGTGAATCATTAAAGACTACTGTTCCATCAAAAATGGCCCTGATCTCCGTCCCCCAAGGACACTCTACAGCCATACCTTTTGAATGCTTTTTAGACTTGAATATAACAGCCTTACCAGGGGCTGGCAGGTTTAATTTCCCCTTCTGGCAACGAAACTCAAACTGGCTCTCTTTAGTAACCGGCTCTGCCGCCTTAGCAGCGGCCTTGGCCTTAAGGGTCAGCTCCTCAACAACTTGACTTAGCCGCCTTTTAGCCCTTTGCAGCTGGGCAATCATGCGCCTGTACCTTTTGCTCTTTTTCTTAAGAGAGTCTAGATAACGCTCCTTATCTGCCTTTCTCTTTTCAAGAAGGGAAGCCTCCTTTGCCAGCCTTTCAGACACGGCCTTAAGAAGTATTTGCCTGTCTTTCAGTTCCTTTTCCTTTTGAATCAGTTCCTTCAACAAGGCAACATACTCTTTACGCCTTGCCTGATCCTCGTTCACGATCATCTTTAAGTATTCCTGACGTGCCAAAAGATTGGGCAAAGAGTCTGCTGCAAAAAGCACATTTAACACCCCAATTTCTCCCATCTGCCTAAAGGCATTGAGCCTTGTCTCTATATTGGTTTTGAGCTCGTCAGCCCTAGATCTCATGGACTCGAGCTCTCTCCTTGTCTTGTCTAACTGGAGCTCTGCCTTTGTCCAATCCCTTTTGGCCTGCTGGAGACTTTGCCACTGCAGACTTATTTTCCTATCGAGTTCCTGTATATCCGACAGCACATCTTTTTGCTCCTTTTCTATTCGTCTCTTTATCCTCTTTTTTCTCTTTATGGATCTTTCTATAGATAAGAGTTTTTTCTGACGAACAGAAAGCTCATCCTGTATGATATCAGTACCGGCCTGCGACATAGCGCCTACGGACACGGCAAGAAAAACAACTATAAACAGCATAACGAAAGGGAGCCTCATCACAACTTCAAAAACCTCCTAAGGGCCATGGCCGTACCTGCCATGCAAAAAATTCCACTTATCAACACCACGACTGCCATATAAGGAAGGGGGAGAAACTGAAGACTAAGGCTTCTGATAAGTCCAGTCTGGCCAATAATGTTAATGACGTATTCGTAACAAAAAAGGCCAACAACCAAAGCGGCAAGGGAGCCTGACACCCCCTGAAAGAAAGAGGCCAATAGGAAGGGACCCTGTATAAAGCCGTTTGTGGCTCCAACAAGTCTCATTATTTCAATTTCATCCTGTCTGGCATAGACTGTGAGTTTGATAGTATTTGAGACCACAAAGGCTGCCGTAACTAGAAGCAGTACAGCACTTGCCATAACAGCGGCTCTGACTGCTTCTGAAAATGATTCCAGCCTGTCCACCCACTCCTTGCCATACTGCACCTTTTGGACCTCTGGCCATGTAGAAAGTGTGGAGGCAATGCTCCTCACCCTGCCTGGATTATATACGGCCCGATTAATCTGTATTTCAAAGGATGGAGGCAGAAAAAGTGGATCCACTCCTTCAAGGATCTCCTTTTCATCCTTGAAATAGCCTTCCAGCCTTTTAAAGGCCTCCTCAGATGAAACAAACTTTACATTTTCAATGCCATCCATGGAGACAATCTTTTGATAAAGAGAAGGAATCTTTTCCTGAGCGAGATCCTTTTTCAGATAGACTACTATTGCTAACTCCTTACCAAACCTGTCAGCCACCCTCTGGAGATTTATTGAAAAAACGCTGAAAAAAACGAATACCAAACAGGTCAGAGCCACTACAATAGTGGTCATAACATGGGTTACAAGGTTCTGTCTTATATCCCTTAGGGCCCTTTTAAAAATAATTCCTAATGGCATCTCAAACTTCCTCTATCTTACCATTTCTTAGTTGCAATACTCGTCTGTAGGTGTTTTGGAACAAGGCGTCATCATGGGTTGCAAATATTATGGTTGCACCCCGTGCATTTAGTTCCTCCATAAGCGCAACCACTTCCATGGTGCGTTTTCGATCAAGATTCCCAGTGGGCTCATCAGCAAGAATTATTGGAGGCCTATTTACAACGGCCCTTGCTATTGCAACTCTCTGTTGCTCACCCCCGGAAAGCTGCACAACCTTCCTATGAAGTTTATCTGCCAGCCCAACACCCTCAATGACCTGTTTCACCCTTGTTGCAAGTTGACTCTTTTTTAAACCAAGGACTTCCAAGGAAAGGGCAACATTTTCAAATACCGACTTATTGTATAACAACTTGAAATCCTGAAAAATCACTCCCACCTTTCGTCTGAGTAGAGGAATTTGAGATCTTGACAGGCTTGAAAGATCAACGCCATCTATAATTATGGACCCTTTGGTGGGCTCTTCAGCCTTATAAAGCATTCTGAGAAGCGTTGATTTCCCTGCACCACTTGGGCCTGTCAAAAAAACAAACTCTCCCTTTTGAATAGAGAGATCTGCCCCTTCCAGAGTAACGATGTCTTGGGTGTATTTCTTTTGAACCTTTCTCAGCTCTATAACCGCTTGATCACTCGAAATCATGACCACCTCTTTATTTTCATATTTTCTGCCATCTTGCCGATAGAATGAATGATCGGTTAAGCCCAAATACTGGACCCTATATCTCTGGACAAACTTAGATATGCAAATCAAGAGCCATCTTGGGAGGTTTTTGTAAAATATGGCAAAAATAGATGCCTTCTTTAAACTTCTTCATGAACAGGGAGGATCGGATCTCCACATGGTTGCCGGATCTCCTCCGATTATAAGGATCAGGGGCGACATACAAAGGGTTAAATACAAAACCCTTGAAAATGATGAACTTAAAGCCATGCTCTATGAGATCGCTCCAGAAGAGAAGATAAAACATTTTGAAGAGACAGGTGATGTAGACTTTGGCTATGAAATTCCAGGCTTAGCTAGGTATCGTGCCAACTACTTCATGCAGAAAAATGGCGTGGGAGCCGTATTCAGGGAAATCCCAAGCAAAATAATGACTGCAGAGCAACTTGGCCTTCCAGAAGTCATGACAAAACTGGCAATGCTTCCAAGAGGACTCGTTCTGGTTACAGGTCCAACTGGAAGCGGTAAGTCCACAACTCTTGCAGCTATTTTAGATCATGCAAATCGCAACAGAAAAGATCATATCATCACTGTTGAAGACCCTATAGAATTTGTACACGAGCACAAGGGTTGTTTAGTAAATCACAGGGAAGTGGGCACCCATACAAAATCTTTCAGTGCTGCGCTAAGAGGTGCTCTTCGTGAAGATCCTGACATTATACTGGTCGGTGAAATGAGGGACTTAGAAACCATCTCTCTTGCCATTGAAGCGGCCATGACCGGGCACCTGGTCATGGGGACTCTGCACACCATAAGTGCGGCTAAAACCGTAGATAGAATCATTGAAATCTTTCCCACCCATCAGCAACCTCAGGTAAGGGCTACTTTGGCAGACGCATTGAGGGCCGTTATATCCCAAACAATGTTTAAGAGAATCGACATTCCAGGTAGATGCGTGGCCTTTGAGATACTTATCGCCACTCCTGCAGTAAGAAATCTCATAAGGGAAGGCAAAACTTATCAGATACCTTCTTCAATGCAAACAGGGAAAAAATATGGAATGCAGACCCTTGACGATGCCATAATGGATCTTTTGCAAAAGGGCTGGATCGATCCAGATGAAGCCTATGCCAAATGTGTCGAGAAATCAAAATTCAAACCCTATGCCAGGAGTGCACCGGCAGATTTCACAGAGGTAGGATAAAATGAGAAGGGCAGAATTGAACCAGATATTACAAGAAATGCTCACCAGCCATCCTAGAATCTCTGACCTGAATTTTACAGTAGGTAGACCATGTCAGGTGGCTGCAGACGGGAAACTTCACAAGGCAGACCCTGTACTTAAGACCGGCAATCTCGTTCCTTATCAGACCGAACAACTGGCGCTTGCGCTTATAGATAACAACCGTAGGTTATTGGCCGATCTGTTTAAACATGGCTCTTGCGACTTTTCATACAGCTTAGACGACGGTCCACGTTTTCGTGTCAACGTCTTTTCCCAAAAGGGTACCTACAGCATTGTAATGAGAAGACTTGAAAACAAGGTACCAACGATTGAAGAACTTGGATTGCCAGAGTGTTTTAAAAAAATGGCCCGCGAAAAAAACGGGATAATACTGTTTACTGGAGCAACGGGAACAGGTAAAACCACATCCCTTGCTGCAATTTTGAACGAAATAAACACCATAGAATCAGCACATGTAATTACCCTGGAAGATCCGGTAGAATATGTCCATCACTCTCAAAAGGCCACCTTTAACCAAAGGGAATTAGGACAAGATTTTGACACCTTTGCCAACGGTTTACGGGCAGCACTAAGACAGGCACCCCATGTAATTCTGGTTGGTGAAATCAGGGATAGAGAAACTATTGAAATTGCCCTCAACGCCTCTGAAACAGGACACCTGGTCTTCAGCACCCTTCATACAGTGAGCGCAGGTCATACCATAAACCGCATCCTTGGCATGTTTACTACTGAAGAGGAAAGGCAGGTTAGATTCAGGTTGGCTGATTCTCTTAGATGGATTGTTGGTCAAAGGCTTTTGCCTAAAAAACAGGGAGGAAGAATTGCTGTATTTGAAATAATGCAAAACAACATCCGCGTGAAAGACTCCATTATCAACGGAGAACGTGAAGGAAAAAGCTTTTATGAAATAATAGAAGCTGGGAAGGCCTATGACATGCACACATTCGACCAACACATTGTTGAAATATTTGAGCAAGGGCTGATAGATGAGGAGACAGCTTTTGCCTATGCCAGTAACAGGGCCAAGGTACGTCAAGGAATTGACAAAATCAAGGCGGCCCGCGGTGAAGAGACCTCTGATATAGGCAGCTTGGAAATAGCCGAAGATTATCATGTAAGACAGTTTTAGGAGCAGGATATGGAAATTAGATGCCACAAGTGCCAAAAAATTTACAATATAGATGAAGCAAAAATTCCAGAAAAAGGAAAAGTCTTTGTCAAGTGCTCCTCATGTCAAGAAAAAATAGAGGTTAGCAGACAGATCAAGAATAAATCTTACAGCAACAGCCCTCCTATTAAAGAACACGAACCTCCCATTGAGTATTTTGATCCAGATGCCAAAACAGCCCTCATATATTGTCAGGAGATACAGGCAAGGCTAGAGATGGGTAAAAAACTTGCTGAACTTGGATTCGAGACAAGGGAAATCAAAAACGATGCAGATATCAGACATCACTTCAGATATAATATCTTTGATATGATAATTCTATATCAACATGGTCCTGACCCAGATACAAACATCAAATCCATACTTGATTATATAAACCATATGCCTTCTCACGTGAGAAGAAGCACTTTAGTAATATATATACACTTGAGCGGAAACCGTTACGATCTATACGATGCCTTTTCTAGAGGAGTAGATGCCACCCTTAGCCCTATGGATATAAGTCAATTTTCAGACATTGTACCTGCGATAATAGACCATAAAAAACAAAACTATAAAGTCTTTTTCGACTGTTTATCCAGGATTGAAGAATCCGTGATCTAATCTGCCTTGCCGCCTCATAGGTCTTATCTAGGAGGATCCACTACTACATATACAATATTTGGCCCATCATAGGCAGCTTGGTAGTAGGTTCCTCCACAATGATAGTATGTCAAGCCATTAATCACCAAGGATGTACAGCCAGAAGGCAATGAAGCAAAAGTTGCACCAATGGCAACGGCTGCAGCTGGCGCTCCATAAACCACTGCAGCAGGTGCTCTATAATAGGAATGACGCCTGACTACACGTCTAGCGGTTCTTCTTGCAGTCCGCCGGGCAATACGACGACCTACACCGTAATAGGCGTAAGCCTTTCCAGAAGACAACGACATTACATGACGGGTGTTGTTATGTTGAACAACAGGCAAAGTCAAAATAAAGCAACCCGTTATTATTACAAAGAGAATAAGTCTCATTTTCTTTGCTCCTTGATATGTTTTTTAAGCCTTTCAATCTGTGAAGGCGTCAAAAAGGCAACTCTTTTGGCATCTTTTGGGGGTTTAAATATAAAGATGGGCCCTGGAATAGGTGTCTTTGAATCAAAATCCAATATGGTCATAGAATACTCAGGAGCGCCTGTAACCCACTTGGTGGTGATAACATATTTCCTTGGTATAGGACAGGGACCATCCTCTACCCACAACTGCCAATCGACCTCGCTGCCACGATAGGCTAGATGGTGACACATAATTCCATTAACCTTGTTTTTACCAATATACATGCCTGATTCAACATCCCCCATAAGTCCTCCATAGACATCTGTATAGAAAAGATCACTGCCCGGTGCAGTCAAATGTAGTTGTGAAATGGCATAATCAAACATGCTGTCCAAGGTTGGCGGAACTTGTGCAATTGCATACAACCTCTTTTTTCTGCCAAAGATCGTAAGAGTCTTACCATTGTAAAATATTTCTTGGTCTCTTATCATGCCTGTACGATGTACATACAAACGGTTTGGACGCTGCAAATATACAGAAACCTGATTCAGGTAGGTGAGTTTTTGGCCTGTATCAAGTACAGTTTCGTAGGCGGTTTCGGCCCTAATAATAAAGTGGTCGAGTCCTTTCAAATACTCGCTCATCTGTCTAAGAATCTTGTCTGCCATTGGATCTATGTCAGAATTTTCACTGTACGAGATAGATGGTAATAATAAATAAAATACAAAAAAAACACAGAACAAACGGCCAGCTTTGAGACTAATGTTCATCTCCGATGCTCCTATTTTTGACTTTAAACAGAGTCCTCTGTAAAAAACGACCCTTCATTACGATTACAGCATAACAGATGACTTATATCAAGGTAAAAAAACTTCTAAGCAGTTATGTTCTTAAAAAAAACAATTCAGATCATATGACGAAAGATAAGCTTTCCTTAGCCAGACAAATCATACAAACACTTTATCTGCTTTTTAGCCTGTATATTGGATTTAAGTTCTATCTATTTTGCAAATGGGCGACCGATTCGGGCAACTTTTATGAAAGGCCACCATCAGTTGAGGGTTTTCTACCGATAAGTGCACTTGTTGGATTACGAAACCTCCAACTAACAGGGCTTTGGGACTGGATACATCCTGCAGGGCTAACCATATTTTTAGCCATATTATTTTCTTCTTTTTTCTTCAGAAAGGGCTTTTGTGGCTGGATCTGTCCTATTGGCACAGTTTCTAACATTATCGATAGCCTTTCAGAAAAAACAGAACTCCGGCTCCCCATGCCGAGCTGGCTAGATACAATCCTTCTTGGTTGCAAGTACCTTTTGCTTATCTTTTTTCTTTATTTTGTACTTTGGGAAATGGATAAAGCACAAATAATCGGATTTATGATATCTCCCTATAATGTTGGAGCAGATGCAATAATGCTCAATTTCTTTCTCCATCCTTCAAACATTACCATTTTCAGCATAGGCCTTATTGTTGTTTTGTCTATATTATTTAAGGGTTTTTGGTGTAGATACCTTTGTCCTTATGGAGCCCTCACGGGACTACTGGCATCTGTTGGCCCAATCCTAATCAGGAGAGAGAAAGACAAATGTTTGGGTTGTCAAAAATGTCATGAAGCCTGTCCAATGTCTATTCAGGTAGCAAACAAAAACACTATACGTGTACCCGAGTGCATTGGTTGCCTAGAGTGTATTTCAGCTTGTCCAGAACAGAATTGCCTAAACGTCTCTTCTTTTTTTGGTCTCAAATTGTGGCCTTGGGTAATACCTGCAGGTAGCATTACGACCCTTCTCATTTTTTGGATGATCGCCAAAATAACAGGGCATTGGCACAGTCAAATAGCTCTTGCAGTTCTAAAACAGGTATATAATGTACTTGGGCTTAAATTTTGATATCCTTCCTCATTTAAATCAAAACCAGCGAATCGATTCCAAGATCGCCTAACCCCGCTAAAAAATACTGGTCCTGCCTGAAACTCACCATATGCGGATGTTTTTGAGAAAGCTTGACTAAAAATTAGTGAGGCACCTGTAGTATAATAGGTGCCCCATTTTGAATCCCAATCTGGAAGGCGTTTATGAAAGGTCTTTACTGTCCCAGTAATGCCTTGGTAGTAAAGGACAATATCTCATTCGGATAACATCCAAGAACGATGACTCCAGCAAGAGCAATTGCCAGAACTGCAGACAAGGCTCCAGATGGTGCCAATTGCAGCTCTCTTTCTGGCTCGTACATATACATAAGCATTATGACCCTTAAATAGAAATAGGCAGATATGGCACTGAAGAGCACTGCGAAGATGACTATCCATGTATAACCTGCATGTAGGGCTGCCATAAACAGATTAAACTTGCCAATAAAACCAGCAGTTGGAGGGATGCCAGTTAGAGAAAACATAAAAACCAGCATAAGTCCTGCTGCAACTGGATGAGACTTGGCAAGACCCTTGTAGTCATCCAAGGCCTCTCCGACAATACCTTTATATTGAAGAAGGATTATTATGGCAAAGGCACCCATATTCATAAACAGATAAATGAATAAATAATTCATAGTAGCTGAGGCCCCTTCGGACGTACCTGGCAAAAAGCCAATCAGTGCATATCCGGCATGTGCAATAGATGAATAGGCAAGCATCCTTTTGATAGATGTCTGACACAATGCAGTGATATTACCAATAGCCATGGTCAGAAAGGCCATTATTATCAGGGCTGTCATCCATTCCGGGTGGGCATTTGGGAATGCCTGCAACAGTATTCGGCCCATTGCTGCAAATCCTGCTGCCTTTGGCCCTACAGACATAAAGGCAGTAACAGGTGTGATAGCACCTTCATAGGCATCTGGTGTCCACATATGAAATGGTGCCGCAGCTACCTTAAAACAAAAGGCTATAACTACAAGACCCAACCCCATCATAAAGGCAGGATTTGATGTCAAATCGCCGTTAGCCATGGCCTTTGAAATTGCATTCATATCCGTTGTGCCTGTTGTGCCATAAATATAAGACATGCCAAATAACAAAAGACACGATGCAAAAGCACCGAGCAACAGATACTTTACGGCAGCTTCAGATGCCCTGGGATCGCTTTTTAGAATTCCAACAAGGCAATAAACGCTCAATGCCATAAGCTCAAGCCCCAGATACAGGACTATGAGATCGGTGGCAGAAGACATTATCATCATGCCAACGCAGGAAAATATCATGAGGCTATAGTACTCACCGACTCTTTGGACCCCCATGATATCTAGGTGGCGTAGAGACATTAACACTGCCAACATTAGTCCAAGAAGGCATATTATTTTAAAAAAGGCACTGAAACCATCCACAGTATACATTCCATTGAATGAAATACCATGGGCCTTAGTAACCATTAGCACTACTGCTGCCGTTCCTGCCATTGCCACTATAGGCACAACGTAACGCTGCTCCTTCCAGATAATATCTGCAAGCAGCACAGCACATCCAATTACGGCAAGGAATATCTCTGGTCCCAAGGGTGCAATGATAGGAAGTGAAAATCCTGTAACCATGTCTCTACTAGCCTCCTATAAAACGAAGTGCACACTCAACAATGGCACTGGTATCTGCCTGTACACTTCCAGTTGAAGCGTTAACCTGTTGTAAAAGATGGGCAACCGATGCATGCATATAGCTTAAAAATACATTCGGATATATTCCTATCCAGAAGATAAGAACTAGCATCGGGAGCAAAGTAACCAGTTCCCTGCTATTGAGATCCCGTAATCCCAAAGAGACCATCTTGGGATTTTTCTCCATAAAGAAAACCCTCTGATACAGCCACAACATGTAGCCAGCCCCAATAATGATTCCTGTAGCAGCCAAGAAACCTGCCCATGTACGAGATGCAAATCCACCCAAAATTATAAGAAACTCTCCGATAAATCCATTAAGCCCAGGCAAGCCTATGGCTGCTAGGGTGAACACCATAAACATACCTGCAAAAACCGGTGTAATTGAAGCCAATCCGCCATAATCTGCAATTTCCCTGGTATGGGTCTGTTCATAAATGATACCTACAGATAGGAAGAGGGCTCCAGTGACTACTCCATGATTAACCATCTGAAGTATTGCCCCTTCCAACCCCTGATAGTTGAGCGCAAACATACCCAAGGTAACAAAACCCATGTGGCTGACAGAGCTATAGGCAATGAGTCTTTTCATATCATCTTGGCCAAGGCAAATTACAGCTCCATATATTATTGCAATTATGGAGAGGACGAGCATTGGTCCTGCCATGGCCTGGGTAGCTTGGGGAAACATCGGCATAGAGAATCTCAAGAATCCGTATGCCCCCATTTTGATCAATATTCCAGCAAGGATAACAGAGCCAGCAGCTGGCGCCTCGGTATGGGCATCTGGCAACCATGTATGTACCGGCCACATTGGAACCTTTACTGCAAAGGCAGCGAAAAACGCCCAAAATAGTATCATTTGTAACTTGAGTGGATAGGCCTGTGATGACAGTTGCAAGATATCAAAGGTGTGTCCTCCCTTAAAATACAAGGTGATTATGCCAACAAGCATAAGAACACTGCCTACCAAGGTGTAGAGAAAGAATTTGATAGCTGCGTATAGCCTCCCAGGACCTCCCCATACACCTATAATAAGATACATGGGGATAAGCATGGCCTCCCAAAAGATGTAAAAGAGAAAGAAATCCAGGGAACAAAATACCCCGATCATGGCCCCTTCTAGAAATAACAAGGCGGCAAAAAACTCTTTTACTTTATCTGTTATAGCTGTCCATGACACGAGTATACAAAGTATGGTTATCAAAGTGGACAGCAACACAAACAAAATGCTTATTCCGTCTATCCCGAGATAATAATTAACATTCCATGCTGGTATCCAGCTGTGCTTTTCCACGAACTGCATCAGATGCGATGTCTTATCGAATTGAAACCATAGAGGCATGGAGAGCAAAAACTCCACTATGGAAATCAAAAGCGCCATGCGCCTGACATCGCCTTCGTTTGAGCGTGGAATGAACAGCAGTGCCACAGCCCCAATTATTGGCAAAAAAATCAGGGAACTAAGTATAGGAAATCCGTAATCCATAATTTGCTATTCCTCCCCTTGGTTACATGAATATCCAAAGAAGAATGAAGGCACCAACAGCCATAACACCGCCATAGTGCTGAACTCTTCCATTTTGGAGTTTGGCAAGTACCGTACTGAACTTGCCTATTAGACCAGGTATACCGTTGACAACTCCCTCAATGATCTTCCCATCAGTAATGCCTCTCAGGACCTTGCGGCCACAGTTAATGGTAGGCTCCACTATTGTGGCATTATAAAACTCGTCAACATAGTATTTATTGAACAGTATATCGTAGAGCTTAGGATGTTTCCTTACAAGCTCTACCGGTATTTGTGGCTTGACCATATACATTACATAAGCCAGATATATCCCTGTAATTCCGGCAGCTACCGAGATAGTCATAAGTGTCCATTCAGTAAAGTGACTAAGATGCGCCTCTGGATGACCTACTGCAGGCGCAAGAAAATGTGCCCAGCCATTTTCTCCTCCCAAGACTTCTGGTACACCCACCCAGCCTGCAGCCAGCGCACCCAAGGCCAGGAAGGTGAGTGGTATGGTCATGGAAAGAGGAGATTCATGCAGATGCTTCTTCTGCTCCTCGGTCCCCCTAAACTCCCCGTGAAAGGTGAGAAATATAAGTCTGAAAGAATAAAAAGCCGTCATACCAGCCACTACTGTTCCAACAAACCATGCGAACTTCCCTGCTCCTACAGGTGAAGCAAAGGCCATGGCAAGAATTTCGTCTTTACTGAAAAAGCCCGCAAAAGGTGGGATACCCGAAATGGAAAGAGAAGCAATCAGAAATGTGAAGTAGGTAACAGGCAGATATTTCTTGAGACCTCCCATCTTACGTATGTCTTGTTCATCACTCATGGCATGGATAACGCTACCGGCCCCTAGAAAGAGCAAGGCCTTAAAGTAGGCATGAGTGTAAAGATGAAATATACCTGCGCCGTACGCCCCTACCCCACAACCTATGAACATATAGGCCAGCTGGCTTACGGTTGAATAGGCAATAACCCGTTTTATATCTACCTGAACAAGGGCTATGGTAGCAGCGAAGAAGCATGTCAGGGCACCAACGATGGTCACCAAATTCATTGCTGCAGGAGAGAGACTGAAAATGGGATTGCACCTGGCGACCAGGAAAACGCCTGCAGTAACCATAGTTGCAGCATGTATAAGTGCACTGACAGGTGTTGGGCCTTCCATGGCATCTGGTAACCACACATGCAAAGGGATCTGGGCAGATTTTCCTACAGCACCACAAAACAACAGTATTGCCATAAGTGAAATCACATCAAAATTGATTCCAAGAAAGTTAAAACTTTGCCCAACGGCTTGATGAACATTGGCAAATACCGTGTCATAATGCACGGAACCGAACACAAGAAATACTACTATGATGCCAAGTCCAAACCCAAAATCTCCAAATCTGTTTACTATAAATGCCTTTTTACCTGCATCAGATGCAGACTTTTTATGATACCAAAAACCAATCAGTAAATAAGATGAAAGTCCAACAGCTTCCCAACCAAAATAAAGCTGCAGAAAATTATTTCCAAGAACAAGCATCAGCATGGAAAAGGTGAACAGACTCAGATATGAAAAAAACCTAGCGTAGCCCGGATCGTCATGCATATAACCAACCGAATATATATGCACCAAGCTACTAATAGACGTAACTACTATAAGCATAACCGCCGTAAGCTCATCAAGCAAAAAACCGACAGAGGCCTTAAACTTTGCCGATGCAAACCAGGTATATAAGTCTGCGTTTATATGTGTACCGTGCAAAACTTGATCAAAAGCATAGCAGGCACATAGAAAAGATATAAGCACCGCTATGATTGGAGGCCAATGGGCTCGATCTTTCAATTTTTTTGCAAACAGGAGTGTAAATATGAACGAAGCCAAAGGCAAAAACGGAATTAATAACAAATATATGGGCATGTTCATCTCTCCCTATCCTTTCAGAGTGGTAATGTCTTCGGTATAGACTGAACGATAATTACGAAACAGTGTTACTACTATTCCTAATCCGATAGCTGCTTCAGCTGCAGCCACTGCTATGATAAAAAATACTAATACCTGTCCCCTAAGATCCTCCATATAGTGACTCATAGCAGCAAGATTGAGATTCACAGAATTTAGCATGAGCTCGATTGACAACAGCATCATTATGATGTTCCGCCTGGTAAGAAATCCAAATACCCCGATGCAGAACAAAAGTGCTGATACAGTTAGATACCAGCTTAGATGGACCATTTTTTGCCCCCCTATTTTTCCCTTTTTGCCATAGCCAGTCCGCCAATAACAGCCACTAGCAAAATTATTCCAGCTATTTCAAATGGAAGAATGTAGGTTGTGTATATTGCTTCTCCCATTGCCTTGGTATGGGTTATCTGTTGGATCTTCTCAATAGTGTACTGCCCATGAGGTCCGAGAGAAAAGTTTATGACTCCTCTCAGAAACGTCAGAAACAAGACAACTGCCCCAACAATACCCAGCCATTTTCCCTTACTGATAAATGGACTTATCTTTACCTCTTCTCTTAAATTGACCAGAAACAGAACAAAGAGATAGAGCACGAGGATCGCACCAGCGTAAACTATGACCTGGACAGCTGCCAAAAACTCTGCATTCAAGAGCAGGTAGAGCCCTGCCATATGAAAGAAAAGAACCAGCATAAGGAGCACACTATGTACTGGATTCTTTGCAGTCACTATCCTCAAACCCAGACCAATGACTACTAAGGCAAAGTAAAAAAATAACAGTTGAACCATTTATCCCTCCTAATTAGAAGCGGCTTCCTTAGCCGATACGGCCTTCCCATCTTTCCATATCACCTGGCCCTCATAAGTCCATTCATCCGGCACACTTATCCTCTTTCCAGCAGGCAACTCTCCAACAGGCAGTCCTCTGGGTCGAAGAAAAGGATTTAGATACTTGTCAGGTTCTATTTTGTTCTTTTCAAGGAACTCGTCCCAATTATTGAGTAACCTTTCCATATCAAAATGAAAGGGCTGCCTAGTATAATCCGAATACTCGTAATCCTCGGTAAGCACCACTGCATTAACAGGACAAACCTCTTCACAATATCCGCAAAAAATGCACCTTAGGGCGTTAATCTCGTAGGACTCTACCTTTCTGGCCCTGGTTTTCTTATCCACAGAGTAACGTATAGAAATGCACCTGGCCGGACACACGCTTACACACCTCATACAAGCAACACACCTTGCCTGCTTGGTCTCAGGATCTCTAATCAGGGCATGTTTGCCCCGAAAACCAGGGAAAAGCTCTTTTCTCTCCTTTGGATACTGAATGGTAACAGACCTGGAGAAAAGTCTCCTCAAAGTGAGCCACAAGCCCTTTAGAATCTCGAGCAGAAATATCTGTTCGGCTAACTTCTTTTTGGTATCGTATTTAATTCTCATATCAACCTGCCTAAACTAACCAAAAATGGATTTGATAGTCCCTGTCAGCACTATATTGAACAGGGCCAATGGAATAAGGACCTTCCATCCCAAGGCCATAAGTTGGTCATACCTATACCGTGGCAACGTTGCCCTTACCCAATAGTAAAGAAAGATGAAAAAATAGACCTTGAGAAGGAACCAGAAAAAAGGTATGCCCGGCACATCAAAAGGACCGCTCCAACCTCCCAGAAAACATGTCACTGCCAAGCAGGACATGACTATCATTCCTATGTATTCGGCCATGAAAAAGAGTGCGAAACGCATCCCACTGTATTCTGTACAGTATCCAGCAACCAGCTCAGACTCTGCCTCCGGCAGGTCAAACGGCGTTCTGTTGGTCTCCGCAAACATAGCCACAACAAAGACAAAAAAACCAATAACCTGAGGAATCAAATATATCTTGTAAGGGCTGTTCATCTGGGCATGAACTATGTCTGTGAGATTGAGAGAACCAGAAAGCATCATGACCCCGACAAGGCTCAATCCCATAGCTATTTCATAGCTTATGACCTGTGCGGATGAACGAAGACCACCAAGAAATGAATATTTCGAATTGGCAGACCAACCGGCCAGAACCACACCGTAAGAAGCCAACGAACTCATGGCGAAGATATAAAGCAGCCCTATATTAATGTTGGCAATGGCAAAACCTTCAAAAAAAGGAAGAACAGCCACAGCACTAAGGGCTGAAATTAAGCAGATAAGGGGTGCGGCATAAAAGACCTTTTTATCTGCCTCGGTTGGAATTATATCTTCTTTGAAAAACAGCTTTAGACCATCTGCTATTGGTTGAAGTATACCGTGCGGCCCAACCCTCATAGGCCCCATGCGGACCTGCATATGGCCTATAACCTTGCGTTCAAAATAGGTGGCATACATAACGTGGAGCATCACCACCGCAAAGACAATCACGATTTTAATGAGGATCCATAATAGTTCCATTTATCCCCCAATCCTTATCTGTCACACTCTCCCAGAACTACGTCTACACTACCAATTATTGCTATGACATCAGCGACCATTTGGCCCTTGCAAAGAAAAGATAAGGCCCCTATGTGAATATATGATGGTGACCTTATATGCATCCTGTAAGGCACCCCCTTTCCGTCACTGACAAAGTAAAACCCCAGCTCTCCTTTCGGCACTTCTGCAGCAACATACACATCGCCTTCAATGTACCGTTCGTTATCCTGCATCAGCTTTATGATCCCTGAAGAGAAGGTCGCATCCGCCACAACCTTTTTCTGAGCACCGTATGGCATAACAAGATCCGGAGCATCTGCAGCGCGAATTGGACCTGTTGGCAAGGCCTCTATGCACTGTCTAATAATTGAATTAGATTGATGCATCTCTTCCATGCGACAACGGTACCTGTCGTATACATCACCTTTGGAGCCTATTGGCACCTCAAATTCCACATAGGGATATGCATCGTAAGGCATATGCTTACGCACATCGTAATCAACGCCAGAGCCTCTTAATGTCGGGCCGGTAAGCCCAAGGCTTACTGCATCCTCAGCCGACACGACCCCAACATTCTGAGTACGCTTAAGCCATATCCTGTTTTTATCAATCAGGGTTTCGTACTCTTTTATCTTTGAAGGAAAATCTTCCGTAAAAGCATAAAGACTTTCTAAAAAATGGCCCGTTACATCCTGCCTCACTCCACCTATACAGGTATAGCTAGTAGTAAGGCGTGCACCGCAAATTTCCTCAAACATATCAAGGAGGTTCTCCCTCTCCCTGAAACAGTAGAGAAAAACCGTCATGGCTCCTATATCCAAGGCATGGGTGGCCAGCCATAACAAATGGCCGGTCAACCTGGCCATTTCCATAACAATTGTCCGGATATACTTGGCCCTAAGCGGAACCTCTATACCTAAGAGCTTTTCAACAGCTATACTGTAGGCAACGTTGTTGGCCATGGAAGCGATGTAATCGAGGCGATCTGTAAGAGGAAGGGTCTGGGCATAAGATAGGTTTTCTGCCAACTTTTCCACTCCTCTGTGCAAAAAACCCACCGTAGGTTTACACTCTAATACAGTCTCCCCATCCAGCTCCAGATCCAGCTTAAGCACTCCATGGGTAGCAGGATGTTGAGGCCCCATGGCTATGGTATAAGGCTCATGGGTGGCCTCATCATTTTTAACAAGTCTAAGTTGAGCTTTATTCTCTAGCATCTTCTATACCTGTCTTCTTGGTAGGATCTTGATAAGTTCCATAGAAATCGTATTTTCTTAACTTCTTGGACTTTTCTACAACCTCATCGTATCCACTCCAATTCTTTCCCCCTCCGTCAAGCGGGTAATCCTTACGAAGCGGATGACCTTCCCATCCTTCAGGCAACAGAATCCTTCTCAAATCTGGATGTCCGTCAAAAGTGATACCAAATAGGTCGTAGCATTCCCTTTCATGCCAGTTTGCTCCCATCCAAATCGAGGTGACAGAGTCAATCCGACAGTCATCCTCTGGAACCTGCGCCCTAATCCTAATGCCATGTTGCAGTGGGATAGAATAAAGATTGTAAACGACCTCAAACCTTACCTCTTTTTTCCCAAGGTAATCGACTCCACACAAATCAGCCAAATGATTGAACTGCAAAGCTGGATCATCATGTAACCAACGCAACAATTCCACGATCCGATCTTTTCTCACAATCACTCCCACTTGATCGCGATGTTCCTCCATTCCTATCACCTGATCTGGGAATCTTTCTCTAATCTTTTGGGCTATCTCCAGCGGCTCCACCTCATTTCCTCCTTCATCATTTTCTGCTGGAGACGGATCAATCCCTCCAGCAGGGCCTCAGGTCGTGGCGGACATCCGGGAACATAAACATCTACTGGCAAAAACTCGTCACAGCCCTGTACAGTATGGTAGGTCTTAAAAACTCCACCACTACAGGCGCAACTTCCCATTGCCAGCACGTATCTTGGCTCAGGCATCTGGTCATAGACCCTTCTCACCACTGGCGCCATCTTTTGGGTAACTGTACCGGCCACTATCATTGCGTCTGCCTGCCTTGGACTCGCTCTGAAAATTATTCCAAAGCGATCCAGATCATAGTGGCTGCTTCCAGCAGCCATCATTTCAATAGCACATCAGGCAAGACCAAACGTCACAGGCCAGATGGAACCAGCTCGACTCCAGTTGACAAGCTTGTCAAACTGCATCAAAAACGTATTTGCCCCTGGTATAACCTTGATACCTTCAGCCACTGGCACAACATCTGGGGAGGTTATCTTTCCCACTCCAAGGCCTCCTTTCGCCATGCGTATGCATATCCAATAAGTAGTAAAAATATGAATAAAAACATCTCAATTACTGCAAAGATACCAATATGATCGTAAACAAGTGCCCATGGATAGAGAAAAATTGCTTCTACGTCAAACACCACAAAGAGGATGGCAATAAGATAAAATTTAATAGAAAATCTAAATCTCGGTGGAGCAGAAGGTGGATTACCAGATTCATAACCCTCCAGCTTCTCTTCGTATGGCCTTCTCAACCGGAAGAATCTTCCTACCCACAAGGTAATAACTCCAAAACCTGTGGCGAATAGAAGCATGATCAATATGGGCAGGTATTCAGTTGGAATATAGGTTCCTGGTGTCATGATTAGCCATCCTATGCCTGTTTCATGATCTGTTCGGCAAAGTCTTTGCGTTTCTTTTCAGATACCTCCTCCGGCGTAAGAAACTGCAAAGAACCAGTGGTACACTTTGTGACACATGCTGGTTTTAGGCCTTGATCTAGCCTGTCCTTACAAAGGTCACACTTTCCAACCTTACCTGTATTGGAATCCCATTGAGGTACACCCCAAGGACAGGCCTTAATGCAGGCCTTGCATCCAACGCACAGATCCGCTTCTACAAATACGATTCCATCCTTATCACGTTTCTGCATAGCCCCTGTAGGACACGCATCTACACACCATGGCTGTTCACAATGGAAACAGGCCATATAGACGTGATTGACTACAGGAACATTCCTCACCATCCTCGGTCCCACAGGTATCATCTTGCAATAGTGAGAACCTGCCGGAACGTTATTTTTATCTTTGCATGCTGCCTCACAAGCCAAACAGCCAATACAAAGAGTTATATCCTGATCGACATGATATATACTCATCTCATACCCTCCTTATGCAGGCGTGACCTTCACAAAGGACTCACAAAGAGAAACGCTTCCTCCTGCCTTGTCCCAAACCTTCAACAGCCCCTTCATGAATATCTGGTCGGCCAGACCCTTTTTGTAGGCCCTCGTTTGGAAGGGGATAGAGCGTCCATAGCCATGCAACATAAAGACAGCCTCAGGATGAATAAAGTCAGTTACCCTCGCCTTTATCTTTCCTGTGACACCTTTGTTGCTTACCTGAACCTCTTGGCCGTCCTTGATCCCAAGCTCTTTGGCAGCTTGGGTATTTATCCAAAGGCAGTTGGTGCCCATCAATTCGGATATGATAGGATTATTTGTTGTCTGGCCATGGGTTTGGTAACCTGTGCGGCCAAAAAGGAGCCTGAATTCGCCCTTTTCAGGCTTCTTTGGACTCTCATACGGGATAAAAGAAGGAATTTTCTCATCCTCCAACCGCTTGGAGAACAGCTCGATCTTACCTGATGGGGTTGGAAATTTTAGTTTGTCTCTATCATACCAAATAGGCTCTTTAGTAAGTTGCACAAAACCTTTTTCATCAAAATCTTGCAGCTTTATATCGGTATCTGAAAGCTGATACCTCCATATGTCCTCAATAGTCTTGTATGGAAAATAGTTGCCTTTGCCAAGTCTATGAGCCAGCTCTGTCCATATCTCCCACCCGGCCTTGGTATCATACACAGGCTCTACCGCCTTTTTCCTCATGCTAAAACCAGGCTTCAACCCCTTATCTGTCCTCATCATGGTGTCTCGTTCTAGATAGGTTGATTCCGGCAGTATCACATCGGCAAAGCCGAACGTCTCACTGTAGTTTACATCCACAACAACTATCAGATCTAATTTGTTTAGAATTCGCTTTTGCTCCTCAGGATCTGGCAGGGCAAGAAGTGGATCGTGCCTTACTACAAAATATGCCTTTATCGGATAAGGATCTTCAGTATCAATTGCCTGGTACATAAGGTGCAAAAGGCCAGGCCCACTATCAAATCTTTTGTACTTCCAGCCGCAGCCATCTGCACGTTTTTCTTCAACCTTTGGTATATCTGCACCTAAACTTTTCAGACCCTTATAACCAGCATCTTTTGGAGCCTTTGGATAAAACTGTCCTCCTGGAACCTCTATATTGCCCATCAGGACGTTGAGGATATGAATCATACGGCTTGCATAAAAAGAGTCGTTGTACCTGGAAAGATGCCAGCCAGGATGAAAAATAACTTTGGGCTTATCAGCGGCAATCTCTTTACAAAAGGCCACTATCTCATCTGCAGGTATACCTGTCTCTTTTTCTGCCCAACTAGGAGTATACTGCTTTAGGAAATTCTTGAATTTGGTGATGCCTGTAACATACTTCTTTACAAAATCTTTGTCATAGAGACCATCTTTTACTATTACATTGGCAATTGCCAAAAGAAGAGCATAGTCTGTGCCAGGCCTTATTTGCCAATATCTAGTAGCCTTGGAAGCCGTTAATGCAGCCCTTGGATCGATATATGTGACCTTGGCTCCATTTTTGACTCCCTGCATGAATGACTTAACTTCCTTCACCTTGAAGGATTCGACCATGTTTCTTCCAAAAAGCACAATATGTTTTGCATTTTTAAAATCGTAAGCCAGGCCTTTTCTACCAAGGCCATAAACAGACTTGGAGGCATGGTGCGTGTTTCTTCCACAAGTACAGTCGTGATTGCAGTAATTAGGAGAACCAAGGGCCTTCATAAAGGCCTTACGCATATCAGCAAAGGGCCCTCCCCTGTCACTTAGCATAATGGCCCTGCCCCCATGCTCTTGCATAATGTCCTTTAACTTGGCCACAACATAATCAAAGGCCTCATCCCAAGAGACTCTTTTCCATTTGCCTGATCCGCGCTCCCCATCCCTAATCATGGGATATTGTAGCCTTTCGTCATCATAAAGCAGTGCTCTTCCAGCTATACCCTTTGCACAAAGGCTAGTGCCCATACCTGGATCATTAGGATTTCCCTCGATCCAGGAGACCTTGCCGTCTTCAACCTCTACGCGAATCGGGCAACGGACTGCACACATTCCACAAATGCTGTAAACAGAACTTGCCATACTGCAATCTCCTTTTTGCTTTTTTGATCCTTCTGATCAAACTCCCTGGTCTTGGCTCTGGCTTGTCACTGACAAAAAACATTGTCAGTACAGTTGTCCCTTTATGCTTAGCGAATTCTTGTCATTTGTCAATAAAAAATATAGAAAAATTGAGAAAATTAAAGCTTTCACAATATATTTTGTGATCATTGTTACAAATAAGGAACTTTTAGACAAATTATGATTTTTTTCACACAAAAATAAAATTGGCATTATCTATAAAAATTCAATGGCAATTTTATGAAAAATGAATTTTTTAAGCTTTTAGTAAAGGATTTCTATTGCCCTTTGATGACATCTTTCGTTTTTAAGATTTTCTTCCAGATCTTTACAAGGTATTACAAAAAGGGCTGGCTGCTCAAACCCCAACCTCAAAAATGATAAGGGCATAACGGCATCTGGGAATTTTGAGATTTTTTTAATTTTTTCTAGAATCTTTCTGGATTTTTTGGAGTTATTCCAAACTGCCGAGTCGACAGACAGCAAAAGGACTTTTATAAATTGCTAACTTTTTCTGTGTGGCTTTTCAACAAGTCCTTACTGACTGTAAAGGATGTTACTTAGGAAAGGATCTTTTTAGGTCTTTATGGATAATGGATCATTCTAGGCTTGCAAACGAAGCATTATTTTTGCACAAGCCAGGGCATCTGCCAGAGGGTCGTGGTGTCTATTTAGGGGAATGCCTAACAACTGACATACATTAGGCAATCTGGCAGACCGAATGCCGAGAATATTCCTTGCAAGTCGCACTGTACATCTAAATTGAACCTCAGGCACGCAGATCCTGTAATACTCACAGGTCTTTTTGAGGACCGAGCTATCAAAGGAGGCATTGTGGGCCACCAAGAAATCACTTGTCATTATCATGGGCTTTATAATGGGCCACAATTCAGCAAAAGTAGGCATATCTCTTACGTGGTCCCATGTAATGCCATGAATATAAGAAAATTTAAAAACTCGTTCCGGTGGCCTTATAAGGAACCTTATTTTTGATACAATTTCGCGATCACAAACTCTTACAAGCCCTAATGCACAGGCACTATGACGGCTATGGTTTGCAGTCTCAAAATCAATAGCCGTAAATATCATAGACGGAAACGTAGTCCTTAAAAATTAAGACGTTGAGAATCCATACCATTCACTTTTTAATGCCCGGCCTTATCATCGTCTTGCAGGGGGAAACGATTTCAAAAGTTCCATTGCTACCTGGCGGGCATAGTTCATTCTCTCATCAGGATCCTTAAATGACTGAAGCCGATCAGTAGCAACACCCCGCCAAAATATATTTCTCGTCTTTGGATCAAGGGCATCAACTACTATTTTCCCCTCTTTATACTCGTATTCACGCTGTATAGGAACCATTGCATATGTCCCAAAACCGTAGGGATAAAGCCCCACCCTTTGATAGTCTGTCACAACCTGGCGTTTGTTTCTTATATTAGTATGAAAAACCACATAAAAGTCTGCCTTGTCTTTAGAAACAGGAACATAACCCTTTGCCTTAAAAGCCTCGGTCAGCGCCTGAACAATCCGTTGCTGCATGGGGGAATTCCCCTGTTTGTGATATACAATAGCAAAGGTCTTAAGCCTTGAAAAATCGAATCCAGGATTATAATCACTACTTACCCTTAAACTAGAACAACCCGTTACTAAAAATAAAAGGGCTGCACTCAACAGCAAACGATTTATCATAATTAAGACTCCTTCCAACAAACATAAATATTGTTTTTAAAGATCTGACTTACAATACGTAAAAAAGAATAAAATAAAGGCCGTACCAAATTGGCTTTAAAAGTTGTTCTCTCAACAACAGAACGGCATCGGCATTTCGTTTTTATCTCACGCCCTGTTTTTGACCGAAAACCAGAAGCGGCCTTAGAAAGAATTAACAATCTGGATAAATTTAGTCAATATAATCTTGATAAAAAGTATCAAGACCAAAGAGTTATAAGCAAAAACTACTCAGTCAATTACTAAGCTGGTTGACACTCTGCAGGCTCTGGCCATCCCATTACTCGGGCCTTATACTTGTTAGAAATTTTTAATTTAACATCTAAAAAACGGAATACGGCTGCTGCCACATCGACTTCGCAAGTCTTTTCAAGGCCCTCGAATCCTGGAGAAGAATTTACCTCAAGAATCCTCATCCCAACCTCATCGTCATAGAGATAATCAAGACCGGCCATATCCATTCTCAGGACTTTCATAGTATCTGCCACAGCAAGCTCATTTTTGGGGCCATACTCAAAAGGTCTTGCTCTGCCTCCCTGAGAATAGTTAGACTTGAAACCCTCTGCAGCTATCCTCTCCATAGCACCAACAATAAGCCCGCCTATTGATAGCACCCGCACGTCTCTGCCCCTACTTTCTGGTAGAAACTGCTGAAGGAAAAGCTCTGCCTCTGGATTGTTGGCCTCTACAAATTGAAGAATGTCATTAAGGGCCTGCCTGGTCTCACAAAGATGCACGCCACTTCCCTGGGTCCCCACCCTTGTTTTTACCACAGTAGGAAATCCTATCTCCTTTTCAATGAGATCGATGTCAACAGGAAACTGCACCAGTATTGTCTTAGGTACTGGTAGGCCAGCATCTGATAATCTTTGTAAGTGGAGAAGCTTGTCTTGGGCAAGCGCAATGGCTTCAGAGCTGTTTAGACTGTATACCCCTAACTTTTCTAGATGACGAAGGGCTGCCAAGGCGAAGTAACTTGTTGCAGATCCCATTCTGGGAATAACAAAATCAGGCAAAATATCAACGTGTTCTCCTTTTAAAAAGAGATCCGGCTTGCCTCCCATTCCAATAACAAATGATAGCTCATCAGGATTCACCACCTGTATCCTGTATCCGTATCGAGGAGCTGTTTCTTTCAGACGATCTATCTCATAACTTTCCTGTTTAATAAGACTCTTATCTGGCCTGTAAAGTATCCAACCTTGCGCTACATATTTTTCCATAGAATCCTTCCTTATATTCAATATTTTCAACTGCCTTTATTTTGTCCAACCAAGCACATCCTTAGCTATAGACCAGCGGCCTTCCTTATCTTTTCTCTCTTTACCAAGAATCCAATAATCGTACACCTTTTTTGTCAATCCGGATTTTATCGCGGTTTCAAGCCATGTGTTTATATACCAACACCACTGCAGCTGCCTGTGTGGAAGAGCAAATGCCATAGGGCATTCGTATTTAAGCCCTTTTGGCACAACTACCGTCCACTGTGGATACACTAAGGTCCAAGCAGTTGCAGTCTGGGCTGTGTAAACCAGGGCATCAACACCCTTGACAAGACCTTTGAAAAACTCCCTAGGAGAATTAATAACCACTAACTTGGCATTGGGGAAAAGTCGCTGGCCTGCTCCTTCCTTTAACCGGAAGGGAGTAACTCCCAGCCTCAAATTCTCCATCTCCCTTATTTTATCATAAGACGAAAACTCGTTACGTCTGTAGTCTCTTACAACTATACCGAGATACTCGTCTAGATAACTTTTTGAAAAGACAAAACGCAAGGCACGCTGTGGACTTATAGTTATACCACCTACGGCCATATCAATTCCGCCTCTATCAAGCTCTTTATCCACGCTATTCCAATCAATCTTTACTATTTCAAGTGCCACTCCTAGATCCCTTGCCAAGGCGTGAACAAGCTCCATATCATAGCCAACTACATGCCCCTTGGCATTTGTAAAGGCAAACGGAAGCCTATCCTTTGAATAGCCTACCCGAAGGACACCCCTTTTCTTGATTAATTCTAACCTATCTTTAGAACGCTCTTCATCTGACAAGGGGACTATTTGAGAAACCTTTCTTATTTTGGCCAAAGGCCCTATAAGCTCCATATTAACTAGGGTCTTATAGCCACTATATTCGTAGGGTATTACCCTTGTAAGAACAATGCCAAGCACCAACATAACGATGGCAGTGATCCCGAGGCTTATTACCGCGACCTCCAGCATCTTTCTCCAACTTAGCCGCCTTGCCATTGCACAAGCTCCGAGCAAGCAAATTGTTACCCCATGCATGGCGGCCATTGCCGTAGCAAAACGCATGGTAAACACACTACCTAAGAGATAAAGCTGAAACAGATCGGCAGGCAGTTTAAAAAAATCCAACATAAAAGGTATAGCTACAGCCATGGAACCAAAGGCAGTAAGTATACCCATGATACAAAAGGCTGGATAATCAGATATCCCAAGGGGAGAACCAACAAACCATGCAGCAAAAAGAACAAAACCGATACCAAGGATGGTGCCTACACTTGGGAAACTGTAGGCAGTGGGCACGAGAGCGTCAACTGCAGAAATGGTGGTTTCGCTTTCCAATCCTTTTCTTGCAAGAAGTTGCTTTGTCTTCTCTGCTATCATAGGGAGTACCACAAGGACCGTACCTGTTGCAAAGGCCGTAATCATTGCAAGTCTTGCATCTTTTATAACCTCCTTGTAGCCAAAGGGAGTAGCCCTGGCAACCAGGACAGGCAATGCAAAAAAGGCAAGGATTAACCAGGCCGCTAAATAGACCCACAGATAGACCTGCAAACGGCTTAACTCCTCCACCCTCAATGTTCCAGCAGCCGCTGCTGACAAAGCAAATATTCCAACAGGAGCAGTCTTTGCAACCACAGAAGCCATCTTCATGAGAGCATCGCTAAGATTTTGCATGCTCAGGATAAAACCTGCCCTCCTGTTAACAGTAATTAGGGCCACTCCAAGAAATATACTGAAGACAACAATTGCAGGAACTATGGTATTGGCCATGGCATAAAATGGATTCGCCGGAATGTATAGATCAAGGAAATTGATTTTGGCCGACTCTGCCACCATGCTGGTACTGAAAAAAGAGGCGGAAGTCCAGTCAGGATAAGCAAGGGGCAAAAAAATAAGTGTAAGGGCAGTTAAACACCACAAAAAAAGGATCAGCCCCCCTCCTGTTATTCCAATAAGCTTGGCCATTTTAAGATCTAACCGACCAAGCCCTCCTATAAGAGAAACCATTATATAAGGAATAACCGTCATTTGAAGAAGCTTAATATATATGTTCCCTATAATATTAAGCTTTCCAGCAGGCTCGCCCAAAAAAAGCCCTGCAAATATACCCAAAAACAGACTGGCAATTACCCGTTGAAATGGTGAAAGCTTTAAGGGGTTTAAGACCATGAGATTCCAGAAACTACTTTAATGATGCGCCTCTTTCTGCTCTGAAGGAGACGAAGATTTCACGCCTGACTTGGCTCCCTCACCTGTAGAAAAAAACAAATTTGTTATGTCCTTCTTATTCAAAAAGATCCTTCCATTCTTATCTACAGTCAGATTAAGCTGGTCTATGACCTTCCCATCTTTTTCAAGTCTTTGTCCTAACGCAGTAACGGCAGCAATCATCTGGAGCAATCCTGGTTTTGGATACAAGGCATTAATAATCTTCATGAAATTGTCAGGCCCCTCCAAGGTAATATTTACATAGCCTGTTGAGAAAAATTTTGCTTTGGGATCACTTTTTATATCAATATCAAAGGTGGCGGCAGACGCTGGAACACCGATCAACGAAGCCATAACAGACAACTCCATAGTGCTGACATTAATGGTATGTTTTAGTTTTTTTACCACCTCTTCACCAATATCACCCTGTTTGTTCTTGTCTGAACCAGGTAACAACTCTGATATACTAGGAAGGTTTGCAAGCCTTAAAAACAGATTAGCAGACTTTATCCGT
This sequence comes from uncultured Desulfobacterales bacterium, assembly GCA_964573805.1. GTDB lineage: Bacteria > Desulfobacterota > Dissulfuribacteria > Dissulfuribacterales > QOAL01 > JAADCZ01. Next base: position 37,484 of record CAZNKP010000022.1, read on the forward strand.
TCTTTGAAACTGGGACATTTAAAATCAGAATATCCTGCATTTATTCTTACTACGTTTTCCCTGGAAGGTCTAAAATCCATACCACATCCTATCCATGCAGAGCCAATAGCAAGAGGAGGAAGTTTAGTGGTTATTGCCTGGATATCTTTAAAGGCTATCTCCATGCTTCCCTTTTCCAAAATATCCGTCCACTTGGTTATGGCCTGTGATAAGTACCACTCGACCTTTTTATCTTCATCTATTGGCATTGTGGAAGATGCATTTGAAGCCAAGTTGATACTTTTGAAAAGATTTGGCGGGATAACTCCTGTATCAATCTTATTATTCAATTTTATTTGGGCTATTTTTACAGAAACAGGCGTTTGGCTCCCTTTATCTGTTTTAGAAAAACCAAAATTAGTTAGGACGGTCTGAACACTGCCGGAAAGCCTGGTCTTGGATCCGGGTTTTCTTTTATAGCTACTGTTAATTTTCAATGAATCAGTAAAAAACGTCGCGTTATCATCTGAGGTCTGAAAGCTCAATCCCTCCAAGGTAGCGCTAGCGTTTTCATGGCCAAAATTTTGGAGGAATACATCAAGCCTATGAACTAGATTCTCTGCCTCCTTGGCAGTTGCATCCTCCTTAAATATTAGGGACCTCAATTTACGTTTAATATCTGAATAAACCTGGTAATTAGATGCGGCAGTGTCACTTTCAAAGCCCAAACTTTTTAATCTCAAATGGGCCCTTTCATCTTTATCGTGCAATTTGAATTCTGCTCCCCTCATAAGGCCTTTTACCTTTTGTTTCCATTTACCTCCGTTTCCAAAAGTCAAAACTCCATTCAGGGTGCCTCCTGCAATTCGTAAGGTTCCAACATTTTTAGGATCTGAAACAACCAAATCCTCCACCAACACATTGTAGGTCCTAAAGTCCTGGATCCCCTTGTCCCACTGCCCCGAGATATCGCGTCTTGCAGTAGTGATTACAGCATCAACATCCTTTCCGCTTTTTAAGATGAGCTTTTCTGGCACAAGAATAACAAAATCAAGCAGGCCCTTATCCATGGGTCTGCATTTAAACAGCACCTGTTCCAGTTCGAGTCTTTCAGAGGTTGAAAATCGGATATTAAATGGCGAAAGTCTAACCTCATAACTATCACCATCGTGTACTATCTTATAATTGTTATTGGTCTCAACCTTAACCTTACCCTCTGAATTTAAAGCTTCTATACTGTCAATACACCAGTCCACAAATGAATAGACAAGGGCCTCTTCAGGAGAGTTGGGCTTATGCATAAGCCTTTCCACTTTCCCGGGATCAAGATATGTATTAGGATCAGCCAGATTATAGGCACTTACATTAGAGAGCAAAAAGAATTGGATAACCAAAACAAACAAATAAGGCCTGGCCAAACCAAAACAGACAAAACCTTTATCAAAATTTTTAAACTTATTTAACATGATAAATAACCTCTCCATTTTGTTATGCTAAAGTCTTTTAGAAAATCTTTAGAACTAAGTTTCCTATCTGTATCCATTACTCAATCGGCTCTGGTCGCCTTAATCTCTGTACTATTCATATCCCTTATCTTTGTTAGCTGCTCAAATGACAGATATTGCCAACTTAGCAAGACAAGCACTCTTGCTCCTGGATGGACGTGGAGCGCAGATCTTGATAAGGATGGCAAAATTGACCAATTGGAAATCATCATGCAAAATGGCAAACCCATCCATGACCGTGGCATGTGGGCTGGAGGCGGCGACAGATATCAAGGGCTTTTTCTTATAAAAACCCGTTTTGCAAATGGCCAAACATCTTATCTTCCCCTCAACAATCTCTTTTACAAAGGGTATCCTGGAGAGCCAATGTCTTTTAGGATTGGGCAATGGAAAATGTGCTTTCATGATTATAACAAGGATGGACGAATAGATTTCAATATTGGGCAGTATTTTTCTAGTGTCAATTATATCTACAAAATATTTTCTACCGATGCCTCCGGACGGGTAATAGAACTGCCTATCCTGGATCATCCTGGAGGAATCCCATGCTCTGACACTCAATTTTCCACAGCCTCTATTCTGCCAACAGATCACGGTTTTACTCACTGTTACTACGACCGTTTAAAAGGAAGACAGATTTGCAATAGGTACACATGGAACAAAAACAAAGGCGGTTTTCTATTGGAAAACAAATCCCAAATAGAGTAAAAAGCCGGCCTTCACAAGCTCTTTTTTTAATCAAGTTCACCTAGCACATCCTCAATTCTCGTCTGCCCAAAGCCCCCTGCCCTGACATGAAGATCCATCTGGAAACAAAATTTTCAGGTTTGAAAGCCTAAGCACAGATCCATCTCTAAGCACAAAATGCCTTTGCGAGGTGCATTTTCCCATAGTTTTGTGTCCTTCAAGGTCCCCAACTCCATAAAAAGCCAGTATACCGGCAAATATTTCCGCTGCACTTGCAGTATCCGGCCCCACAAGAATCCTCACCTTTCTGTCAAAAGAAGGCAGTGAATTAGGAACAAATATATCTCTGATTTTTCCTTCGGCATCTTTTAACCTTACCATTATCTCCCCTGGCGAAAGGAAAAGGGCTGCGCAATCCAAGGCCTCGTAAAGATCGCCTCCTGGACATGCCTGCAAATCTATAACCAGATCGGTATCAGAAGGAATCCTTGCAAGCTCATCCTGCAGATAGATTCTAGTCTGCCTTGTATTAAATTTTAAAATCCTGATAACTACTTTGCCTTTCTCCTTATAGAATTCGAGAGAGCTTGGAGTATAGCGACTTCTCACAAGATAAAACCAGTGTCTTTTCCCATCTCGAACTATATCCAAACGGACCATTGAATTAACCGGTCCCAAAAACATCTTCCAAACTCGCATGTACGGAAGACCATCAACCTTGTGCCCGTCTATGGCAATAAGCCTGACCCTGCCTTTCACACCTTTTTTGTAAAGAGGACCATTTTTATAAGGGAAGAGCCAATAGTGTCGCCCCTGTCTTGTAAGTATAGCTCCAATTCCGATCTTGTCTGTAACTTCATCAGCCTTGGAAAAACTCTCCTTGCTATACCACTTAGCATAGGGATCTATCTTCTTAAGTCCCTCATTCAGTCGGTTACAGTTAAGTTTGGCAAGAAGCCTATCATCCACAGGGAATACACACTTTTCCCTAACAATGCTCCTGATCTCTGCTAGCAGGCCCTTGTTACAACAAAAGGGTTCGCTGTCAAAGGATAAGACAAACAAGGGCAGTAAGATGATAAACAGAACTTTTTTCACTGGCCAAGCTGCAAGGTCAATTCAAGAAGACTTTCGTACTCCTTTTGAAGGGCCTTTCTTTGGGCCTCTAGCTGCCTTCGTCTTATATCAATCTCTGTATCTCCAAGACCAGAACCTTCAAGGGCATCTATGTCCTGAGACACTGTCTTAATTTCAGCCTTTAGGGCAGCAAGCCTTGCTTTCAGGTCCTTTATTTTGGAAGATGATGCTTCTTTTTGTCTCTCAAGGCCCTTTATACGGCGTTCAAGGGCAGAGACATCCCTTTTCAACCTTGAAAGCCTCTGTTTTTCAGCTTTTAACTGCTTTTTAAGAGTCGTTTTCCGGGCCTCAAGACTTGCAGTCTCCTGCTGCAGCCCCCCCTGAATAGCCCTTAGTCTTTGAAGGCGTGCCTGTCTTTCCTGAATACGCCTTTCATATTCTCCACTAGAAAGTCCAACTATTCCACCCAAAAGTCCCCCTTCGTGGGGATCTGTAGAGGCAGCGCAACCGCCAATCAAAAACAAACAAAAACAAATAAGCAATATTCTAGCTGCCATCATACCGACAACCTCTCATCCATCTCTGCAAGCTGTTTTGCGTTCTTCTGCAGGGCATCTATATTTTTCTTAAGAATCTCTACTTCCTTCTCAAGCTTTGCAACTTTGGGATCCTTCTCCTTTCCCTTTTTCTTTTGCTCATCCAGAATGGCAACATTTATTTGATATTCCTTTTGAAGCTCCTTTAACATCTGATCATTCTTTGCAATCTTTTTCTGAAGCTCCGACTTCTTCTTGACAAGCTTGCTCCTTTTCACCTTATGCTTAGCATAAGATGCCCGAAGAGACTTAACTTGTTTGTTGAGCTTCTTGATATCCATAGCCAACTGCATGTTGTACTTTCTGGTAGTCTCATTCATTTGGGCTAAGTAGTTAATTTCGCCATTGAGAAAGTCTTCCTCGCTTGCATACTTGGCCTTTCTCTTAGCAATCTCGTTTCCAACCAAATATCCTACACCTGCGCCAGCTAAGGCTCCAATAATAGCTCCCTTGGTATCGCCTGCAGCAAGCCCAATAAGTCCACCGACCAAGGCACCAACACCTGCCCCCTCTGCCCTGGTCCTTGACTGATCAGACATATTTGCACAACCCCATAACTGGACACACATAATTAGTGCCACGACAATAGACATGGACCTTTTAAGTATCATGTTTGCCTCCTTTCGCACCAAAAACTTTGTCAAAATCCCTTCGCCACTCCTGAGGATAATCCCTCCTTTCTTTATTAAATTGCCTGGCATGGCGTTCAACAAGAGTTAAGACCTTGTCTTCTCTAGAAGAATGTTTTCTGCCCCTTAACTCTTTTATAGCATAGTCTATGTAACCCGTCCTGTAGTTGCCAAGAAGCATTATTTTTTCCCTATAGGCATTAAATTGTTCCCTTGAGCCTTCCTCTAACTCCTTTATCTTCTTCTGGATAGCCTTTAACTGGTCTTGGTACCTGGTTGACATATCCGAAAGCTTCTTAGCCAGTTCTAGGGACTTATGAAGTCTGACCAGCTTGTCTTGATAGATAGAATAATTCACACCGTTTCTTGCAGCATCCTGAGCAAGACTCCTGGCACTTTGTCTCTGTGCGTCGTCCAGCCTCTTCCTTGCCTGATCGAGATAATGCTGAATTGCCTTTAGATCTCCTGCAAGATCAGGATGTTCCTTAGCAAGCCTTGCCATAATCGGATTCACAATAGTAAGCTGGGTATCTGCTTGGGCAACTAAGTTATCAAGGCTCCTGCCCACAGGCGTATCCTTGCGTACAGTCTTCAAATAGGCCTGGTATTCGCTTACGAGTTCCTCTTTGACCGAGGGATCTGTCACTACATTGGAACCGATTGCAAGCCTGAAACCTGTATTAAAACTTGCACGTTCAATCATGACTTTTTTCTCCCGGTCCCAAGCGATGGCATCAAATTCACTTCTGAGAGCAGAACGTATCCTTTTAGGTGGAGTCGACACGCTTCCTCCTCTTACAGGCACACCACCTGGTTTGCCTTGCCAAATTTCAGGCAGAAACCGTCCATCAACTATCTCTTGCACATTCCCAAGCATATCAAACAATCCAAGACAGTTTGGCTTCCTGAGACCAATGGGCCTTGCCTTGTGTTTTGCATTTTTTAAATGCCAAACATACTTGTCTAGCTTTCTTCTCGGAAAAGGAAGAGAGCGATCAAAAACTCCCTTTTTCTTGGCGTCCCATCCACCCCTTACTGCATACTCCCATTCCACCTCGGTAGGGAGACGTATAAAGCCTGGAGTCCCCTTGTACTTTGGCATCCTTTTTATACGTTCTGGATGACCTGGCTCAAAGAGCCACCTGTTATAAGCCTGGATAAAATCTTTTATGGCCCTATAACTGACAAAAGCAACCGGTTTGGCAAGTTCCTTTTCTAAAACAGCTCCCTTAAGAGAGGGTATCTTTCTGTCGTTTTTGTCCTTGCTCATCCTTAAGAAAGAGTCCATCCCTACTACAGAAATGACCTGCCCCTTTGTCACCTCGTACTTTCCCATGTAATAGACCCAGTTTTGACCATTTTTATCCAGAAAGGAACCGCTTACCTGGAGCCTCTGAAGCCCTTCGAAGGCACCACCTGAAGCATCACCTAGTTGCACCACCCTCCTCTGGTCACCCCAGAAAGACTTGCCAGGTATCTTTACCTCCCTAAAAACCATAACGCTTCCATCTGGAAGGGGCAGTTCCAGATCCCCCTCCATTGGCCTGGGGTTATAAAGGCTCTTTGGAGGTACCTTTGCTTCAGCCTGAAACAACTGTAAGGAAAGAAATGCAACCAGATAAAAAAACACACTGTATAAAAATTTTTTATTCTGCACGTATAGCCTCCGCCGGATCAATATTGGTAGTCCTGCGTGCGCCCACCAAGGAACTTGAGACTGCCAAGACAAGGGTTATGGCGATACTCCAGCCAAGGATTTGAGATGGCAGGGTACAGATCGCCTCTCCTCCCTTCATCTCGGCCCTAAAAATTAGGTTAATCAACCAAGAAAAGGCACTGTAACCCCAAAGGGCCACGATACATGCACCACCAGCCAAAAAGACTGCCTGATATATCGGAAAGAAAAAGATATCGAATCTAGAAAAACCAAGGAGCCTCATTATGGCAAGCTCGCTCCTTTTACGCTCAACCGCTGCATAAAGGCTTGCAACCAAGACCAATATTGCCCCGGATATACCAAGGGCTGCAACCAGAAACAAAAGTCTGGAAAGGCCGCTATCTAAGGCCTTTATACGTTGAATAGCCTCTATCCGCGCAACTACAGGAATCCCTTGTGATTTGAGAAGATTATAAAGAGGCTCAACATCGTCAATAGATGCTGCATATAATCTAAAACCTCTAAAACCTATATCTCCAAGCACAAATTCCCTGCTTGCACTGTCAAAGGCCACCTTTCTATTGATACTCGTTCTCAATATCGCAGACAGTTCAAGAGGGATAATAGCAATGTCTTGTTGAAAAAAATCAACCACTGAAAGAGGAAACACAAACTCTGCTTGCCCCTTGAACCTTACCTTTATCTCCTGTCCCTTTTGAATCCTGTCTTTATATTTTACAGGAAGCACTATCTGTAACAGTTCCTTGGCAGGCCTCTGCTTTTTTAAACCGCCCCATGGTACAGGGATAAGTCCAAGGCTCTCTGCCACCTTCTTATCCACAGAAAGCCCTACTGCGGTTATGGTATCCTGTCCCATCTCGAGCTTCTGTGGATGATTTACAGGGAACACAATAGCGCCTGATCCTCTTAAACGGTTTTTTACAGCATAGTATGACGAAAGGCCAACGGCTGAATCAGGAATGGAAAGGAGATAAAGATACTTATGACTATTGGGATGCCAGCCTGGAAGCCAATCGATACTTTTAGGCCCTGCCTGTCTTATGTTTGCAAGACCGCTTTCTATCAAAAGCGCATTCTGAATTATAGGATCCAAAGGTATCTTTGACACCACTGCAAGTGCATCAAACCTGGGATATGGTCTTGAAAAGCTGCCCTTCCAGCCCCTAGAAGGCACGGCCTTCCCCTCCTTGAAAGCCTCAACATCCAACACAAACTTAAGAGGTGCATAAATTACAGGCAACATCCCAGCCTTTTTGGGCAAGATCCCTATAACCATGCAGTCCTGATATCCGTATTCGTATCTACCCTTTCTATACCTGCTCACCTTTAATTTGAGCATCTGCCCAGCCTTAACATGTAAATCCCTGGATGCACCAAAACTTAGAACACACTCGTTCTTACCAGGCATGTTTATTCCTGCATCATCAAGGAGGGGATCGCCCTCACCTGTTGGAACGATATCAACAACCACTGATTTACCAGTTTCTGCATCAATGGCAGAAACCGTCGAGGCGGCAGGAAGAATAGTCGGAATGAGAAACCCCACCCTCTTATCTTTCAAAAGGTTTTTAAACCACTCTACAGGATATTCTCTCGTCTCTACAGGGCGTATCTGTCTGAAGGCAGGATCTTCTACCAAACGCTTTCTTAATGTCTTTATGGTACCGTTTTTTAGGCCCATAAGTATAAGAAGTGGAGCGATCACAGAAGCTAAAGCCACTATCAGACACAAACTCAAAATCCATTCATGCCTTAGATCTGAAAGCGCAAGCCCTGGAACTATGGCAAATATACGTTTCATTCCACTCCTATTTCAAAACACCGGGATAGAATGATACCATCATCTGGGTAATCAAGCTTGAAGGAATACCATCTGTCTGCAACATCCTTAACCAACTCTTGATCATGAGTAACCATAACTATTGCAGTACCTTGTCTTGCAGCTAGCGACCTAAAATCTTCTATTATCTTTAAGGCCCTTTTCCTGTCCACGGCTGCTGTTGGCTCGTCTGCAAGAATTATAAGGGGATCGTGCATCATTGCCCTCAGGATAGCCACCCTTTGTCTTTGCCCCCCTGACAAGGTAGATGGCTTGGCCTGAAGAAAACTACCAATTCCCATCTTTGAAGCCATGCTTTCAAGTTTGGAGGCCTGCCCTTTCATTCCTTTAAGTCTTGCGGGCAACATGAGATTTTCCCTTACAGTAAGAAAGGGAAGCAGCCCCCCTGTCTGGAGTACATAACCAATAAAATGCCTTCTTACCCAGGCAAGTTTCCCATCCTTTCCATTACTCCACATGGAGGCAATGTCTATTGCTTCATCCCCCCTTTTGATATTAAAGCTGACCAGTTCCTTAGGACGAAGTACAAGGGCAAGAAAATCTAGGAGAGTACTCTTTCCGCATCCGCTTTCTCCAACCACACAAGTCATCTGTCCTGAACATACAAAGAATTCAGATACTAGAAGCTCAAAGGTGGTGCCAGATTGTCTCTTTCTTACAATTCTGGCACCCTCTAACTTAAGTACCTGACTTTCAGCAGGCATAAATCACTATGGCAAATAGTCCAGATTAAGTGGATAAACCATTTCGCTATCAGAATCAGAATCGTTGAGCTTGTGCCAGGCGTCCACCCTCTCGGTTATCTGCCTGTACTGTTTGAGCTTTGCCTTGAGACTCCACAAGAGCTCTGCCCGCTCATCTGCAGTCATACTTGCAAACATCTCGTTGCTTAAGGCCATGATGTCGCTCTTATAAGGCAAGCTCTTTATAAAAGATGGCAAAAGACCAGTATCGACCAATGTTTGGGCCTTTGCAATATCCTCTGGCCTCTTCATTGTTTGACTGGCTACAGCCTGAAGTGCATCAAAAAATTGAATCTGGCTGAGCTGGGCCTTATTAAGGGCCTTAATTACACTGTCCAAGGTCTGAGCAAGGGTGCTCAACTGATTTCTCGTCACCAACACCCTTACATCCAGACTTTTTTGAGTAGGATCTACAAGATCCCTGTCTATAGTCCAAGCAACTATATCCTTCGGTGGATTGGCTTCCTGGCCAAGGTATTCTACAAGGGCGGAATTCCAGGCCTTGTCGAAGGCACGTTTTGCCGTCTCTGCCACATCTTGGGTATCTTGCTCATCAACTTCGTCAGGCATTGGAGGAGGCGGAGGGAAAACAGAAACAGGCTTATCACTGGATGCGGCTGCAATCACCATCTTTGTCCTATCACCGACCTTAGAAACAATAGTATCTACTGCCTTTTGGAAATCCTCCTTTTTGAATGCATCGATATCTATAAGCGCCGACTCGTTTTCGGCCCCTCTTATCCTAGAAAGGGTACCAAACTGTTCGTCTGCAAGCTCGTGATCCTTGGCAGCACGTTTGTCCTTAAGATGGAGTGCAATTATATGGACCTTTTGATCTTCAGCCATCCTCAAGAGATCCTCAGCACCAAAACCCGTGGTATTCTGAGGATGTCCAAGTGGATGGGAGCTTGCATCTCCTATAAGGACTATAAAATGGAGGGCATTGTCCCTCCAAGCAGAGTTAAGGGCGGTATCAATACCTGCAAAGACCTCCTCTTGATAATCATGACTTCCTACTGAAGTGGCCTTTGCCTTTTCCTCCAACAATTTTACCAAAGTATCGCCGTCTACCAATTGAGGGGTAAAATTCTTAGAAGTATATTCTAGTTGTGGAATGAGCTGTACCGAATCCCTGTAACCCACCAGGCCGAATTTTATGCGTGATTTTAAATCACCTCCAAGTTTCCTGGTTATCTTAATAACCGCCTCCCTGGTCATATCTATATATGGCTGCATACTCCTGGTAGTATCTATAACAAACACCAAGTCGACTTTGAGATTTTGGGCCTGATTTTTTGTGGCAGTAGTTGAATCTGCACTTGCCTGCTCAAGATAATCTGGATTATTTAAGGTATCCGCACCCCTCTTTCCAGGAACTGCCGCTGCAATCTGGAGATACCTTGCCTCGTCGCCATCTATTTCTACCATTTCGTAATTAAGTATTGGCAATAAGTAGAAAGATTCCATAATATCCACAAACCTCTTTGGTTCCATACTGACTACTCCAGGAGGAACCTTCTTTTGCTCTATTTCCTTATAAATGGCCTTTGCTCTTTCTTCTAATTGTCCAGACTCAACTATTTCCTTCAGTTGGGAAAGGTCTCTGAACATGAGAACAGGATAACGCCCTTCTCCTGGTTCACCTGGATGGGTATAAGAGACAAGAAGAGCCTGACGCCACTCGAACACGTCCTTTGCCCTCATCCATCCGTCTGGCTTTTTATCAGAATAACCAACCTTGTACCACCCAGAGGGGTCTGCTGGATTTGAAAAATCTACTTCCTTTCTCTCAAATACAAACAAGGGCTTGAAGGCAGGAATGTTGGCCCTTGCTATCTGGTCCTTAACCGCTGATGGTTCCTTATAGATGTTGGAAAGGGGCCTAGGTAACACCCTCAGCGGTTGCTTGGTGTCCTTTTCAAAACATACTTTTTGTCCATCGCAAACCATCGAATCATCCTTCTGAATTGTATGTGGAGCAGTAACCTGTGTAGAGCCTTCCCCTTCAAGACTATCCATAGTAGAAGGCTGTGCCTCTTGTGCTTGAGAGGTATCGCCCTCAAGCAGATCAGGCGCTCCTGCCTCCTGACACCAAACAGGACTTATTGGCTGGGAAACAAAAATTAATGAAACAAAAAAAATCATCATAAAATCCATCCAGCATCCTCTTGCCATAACCAGGCTCCTTTCATCTTTTTTAAGAAATCGGTATTATTTCAATTTTTATCAATTCTTGTACTGCATAGCAACACCGCACCACAAAATTTACGCCTGTCTTTTTGCTAATTATTTCTCAAAATTATTTATTCCAGGCCCAAAAGTAAGATGATTGATTGTTGACAATGACAAAGACCTATATTAGGGAATTTGCACTACGGTCTTCAAAAGGGAATCTGGTGAGAATCCAGAACGGGCCCGCCACTGTAAGCGGGGACGAAACCTGAAAGGTGCCACTGTCATTAAAAGATGGGAAGGCTCAGGGAGTAGATTGATCCGCAAGTCAGGATACCTTTTGCAGCACCGTTCCCTAACCCAAGCTGCCAGCGGGGGACCTGGCAGTTTGAGGCCAAAGGCTGCGGGAAAGACGGGAGCCCGTATCCGGCAACTCAGGATACGGGCTCTTTTTTCTCTTATGGCCTAATCTAAATGGTCCCCAAAAAATTTCTTAAGGAGGGACTTAATTATGATGAAGACCACTTTTTACCTGTTCAACATGTTGCTGGCATCGATTGTTTGTGTTATGTTTTCAACAAACGTGTTACTGGCAGGCCAACAGGTCCTTCGTTTTTTAAAACCTGCAAAAAAAGACCTGAAACCGGCCATAGTATTAACTGCCTTTGGAACCAGCACCAAGGCACAAAAGACCTTTGATTTCATGGACAAGGAAATCCGCAAGGCATTTCCTGGCTATGAAATAAGATGGGCCTTTACCTCGCAAATTATTCGCAACAAAATGAATGCCATCTATAAAAAGAAAAAAATCAACAAACAGCTTCACAGCCTGCCTGAAGTCCTTGCTTCTCTCAAGGCGGCTGGCTACAGAAAAGCGGTAGTCCAGTCACTGCATGTCTTTCCTGGAGCCGAATATATGCACATGCTTAATCAAGCCCGCATGGATGGAATGAATATCTCCATTGGCGAACCCATTATCTCCCAATGGGAAGAAGTGCATGAACTGCTAGAGAAAATATCTAAAGACTTTTTAAAAAAAGAGGAAGGTTGTAACGTATTTGCAGGTCATGGTTCACCCAACACCTATAGCGCACCTTCCACAGCAGTTTACCTAGCCTTTGACCGTCTTCTTTCCGTCCACTATCCAAACTGTTTTTTAGGGAGTGTTGAAGGAGTACCTGACAGAAAGGATGCTCTAGACAAGGCAAAGAAATATAAAGGAAACAAGGTACGTATAATACCGTTTATGCTTGTAGCAGGAGATCATATCATGAATGACATCATGGGGAGAAAAGCTGATGAAGACGGTAGTATCTCTTGGGCCATGGAGCTTAAAAATGCAGGGAAAAAGGTTTCTTGTCCAGAAATTACAATAAATGGAGAAAGGCTATACAAAGGTCTTGGTTTTTATCACATAACTAACGAAATCATTATCCGACACATAAAACAGGCATTGGCAGATCTATAAATATCTAGGGGGGAGAGAAGTTATGAAAACAGGAGCAATAATGTTAACGGCCTTTATTTCTCTGTTCTTTCTATGCGGAGCGGCCTCGGCTGGAGGTACTGCAAACAACAAAGAGGCCGGGCTTGAAGAATTGGTAAGGCAACTCATTAAAGAAAACAGGCAGCTAAACAGGCGGCTTCAAGCTGTGGAGCAAGAGCTTTCACAGATCAAGGCCCAAAAGGCAACAGAGGCACCAAAACCTGCTGAATTGGCCCAAGCGGAAGAAAAAGGCCAGGACGAAGAACAACATTGGTATGAAAGGTTTAGTCTCAGCGGTGGTGTCACAGGACTCATCATGGGAACCCTGGGAGATGCCAATAGTGTCGACAATATAAGATCTACTCAAGATGCATCTTACACCATCGATTTGAATATCGATGCAGATTTTGCTCAGTGGGGCAAATTTTTTGTACATTTCGAGGGAGGAGATGGTGAAGGGCTAAACAATGACGTTCCCAGTTTTAGTGTTCCGAACTACGACTCCTACAAGACAACCATAGGTCTAGATCAAGCAGCCTTGACTATTTCTGAAGCCTTTTATGAATTTTCTTTTAATGAGGACAGATATGGATTTGATATTGGGAAAATGGACATTAGTGTACTCTTTGACGAAAACGAAGCAGCCGGGGATGAAACCACCCAATTCCTGTCAAATATATTTGTTAAAAGCATGGGGATTAACATCCCTGAACCAGACAGTTTTTATTGCCCTGCATTCATGTTAAGAGCCCAACCACTGGATCTAATAGAATTAAAAGTGATTGGAGCGGGGGTCGCTGAACACGGTGACGACTCTGTCTGGCACAACCCCTTTGACAATGGCATGGTTATAGGTCAAATAAACATCATGCCAGGACTCTTTGGCAAAAAAGGCAACTATAGATTCTATGGTTGGCTTGACAAAAGACGTTATGTCAAGATTGATGAGTTGTCCAAGTTCCCAGAGTCTGATCATGATGCTGGCCATAAATATGCAGATAATTCCCTATCAGGCTGGGGCCTTTCCTTTGACCAAGAAATCGTTACTGGCGTAACAGGGTTTGCCAGATACAGCCAGACCATAACTGACGATAGGGCCCTATGGAATGGAGATGACAATGCCTGGACCCTTATCCCAATAGATCAAAGTTGGTCGGTTGGATTCCAATTGGATGGAGGATTATGGAATCGTGGCGGTGACGCATTTGGCTTTGGATTTGCCCAAACCATCCTTACAGACGACTACGAAAAGGCACACAGCCATACAGCCAATGAAAAGTACATAGAAGCATACTATCGTTTTATGGTGGTTGACCGTTTTGCATTAACCGGCGATTTTCAATGGATACAGAACGCTGGCGGTAACTCAAAAATGGATGACATATATATATGGGGCGTTAGAAGCCAAATAGATTTTTAATTGATTTTTTAATAGCCTAAACACAAAAGGGGCCTCTGCAAACGAGGCCCTTCTATCTTATTTTGAAACGCTTTTCAAACTCTCTGTCCAGGGTCTTCCGTTTTAGGGCTTCTCTTTTGTCATGGAGTTTCTTCCCCTTGGCCAGGGCTATTTCAACCTTCACCTTCCCGCCAGACAAATACACCTTAAGGGGAATAAGGGTAAAGCCCCTTTCCTTTACCTTACCAGCTAGTCTCTTTAGCTCTTGTTTGTGCAACAAAAGTTTTCTAGGCCTTAGAGGATCTGGCCGTGATGTATTAGTGGCATACGGATAAGGAGAAATATGGACATTTTGCAGCCATGCTTCACCATCTTTGATCTCTACATACCCGTCCTTGATATTAATACGACCTTGACGGATAGATTTGACTTCTGGCCCAAGGAGCACTATTCCAGCCTCAAGCGTATCAACTATATGATATTCGTGCCTTGCCTTACGATTCTGGCTTATTATTTTTATTGCATCTCTGCCCATGTCCGTTTCCCCAATTTCCAAGTTATTGTCTAGGCATCTACCAATCCATAGGCTTTGCTAGTATCTGTCTGATCTTTAAATTGAATAATTTGTTAGACGGAGCCGGCCTTACAAGACACACTGTATCTGCTCCTCTGACGGTACCAGCCACAGTTACTATATCATCGCCTTTTAACAAACCGGCATCAAAAGCCATAAGAGCAATCTCAACACAGACTTTAACCCCCTGCCCCATAAGACGAAGAGTATTAGCAATAAGATCTTGCTGAGAATATCCAAGCCCCTCCCTGATAGCAGTACCAATATTCCTGAACGGCATGGTACCCGTATAGACCAACGCTCCCATATTTGTAAGTTTTTCCCTTATATCTTTACTCATCTCAAGACCAGGTTTTCCCTTAAAACCATAATTGTGAGTTACAACAATAAGCCTCGGACCATGAAGTTGGGTCTTTTTAATAAGCTCTGCTGCCTTAAGGGCGGTATCCCCAAAGGTAGAGGCAACAACCAGTTCACCAATCTTATAATCGACCGCGTAAGCAATGGCCACCTCTAAGGCTTGGATGGTATTATTTTTGCCCGCTTTTTTAAAAACCAACATATCGCAACCTCCGATCTATCTAATTTTATTACCAATGTGGCATGATCCTTCGTAAATATTCAACCATCAAACTCCATAGGCTATCAGCAAATCAATCATTGAAAAAATTTTCAACAAACAAAATTTTTCAACTATTTGGACAAAATTTATTTTTTTCCTGTAAATTCTGAATATCATGATTATAATTTAAAGACGTTTATAAGATATGTCGTTATTACAAGTAAACAAAGACTCTAAATTTTATTTTATCGTCTCTACCAAATCCGTCAGGATTATTATCAAGGAGTTATCATGGGAGAAACCAAAAGAGTACTTGTATTAGATGACGAAGAAATGATCCTTGATTTGGTATCTGATATCTTTCAGCTTATAGGTTTTGACGTTGTCTCTGTGACTAACGGCAAGGCAGCAATAGAAGAATTCAAACAGGCTAAGGATCAAGGACAACCTTTCGATCTTGTGCTCTTTGATATGACATTACCAGGCGGCATGGACGGAGCAACGGTCCTTAAAGAAATCAGAAAAATTGATCCTGACATCAAGGCTATTGTATCCAGTGGAT
Source organism: uncultured Desulfobacterales bacterium (assembly GCA_964573805.1). Taxonomy (GTDB): domain Bacteria; phylum Desulfobacterota; class Dissulfuribacteria; order Dissulfuribacterales; family QOAL01; genus JAADCZ01. The sequence continues at coordinate 52,973 of CAZNKP010000022.1, forward strand.
ACTCCCAAGAAGAGTTGCAATCTAAGGCAGGTGAAAGCGGTTTCGATGCTGCTGTACCCAAACCCTACTCTATCACTCTATTGAAAGAGACTGTGGAGGAACTCTTAAAAAGATAAAAGACATCAAAAAACTATTTTGGGATACCAACAAGCACTCCTCCCCTTGCCTCTGTTACATGCACATTTATTACGGAATCAGCAAGGTCTTGGTCTGATTTCACCATTACCTCCATATAATTCGAGCTTTTTCCAGTCCAAAAAGCTCCTTTTTTGATTTTTTTTTCAATTACAACCTCTTGCGCAGTGCCAACAAGTCCTTGGCAGAATTCTCCTCTTTTCTGATCTCCAAGACGAATAAGGTGCCTTGCCCTTTCTCTTGCCTCCTTCCTGCTAGACCTAGAAACCATTGCCGAAGCCACAGTTCCTGGCCGCGGCGAATAAGGAAATGCATGAACATAGGAAATGGGCAGTCTTTCGAGCAAGTTAAGGGTTTCATAAAAATCTGTTTCTGTCTCTGTTGGAAATCCTGTCATTACATCCGTCCCTATGCCGCAAAATGGCATCTGTTTCTTTATTCTGAAAATAAGATCTCTAAAATCCGAAGGGCTGTACTTCCTATTCATATCCTTCAAGACCTTCGCAGAGCCACTCTGCAAAGGAACATGAAAGTGTTTGCAAAAGTTTTCCGTATCACTTGCCCAAAGGATAAACTCATCTGTGACTTCAGTTGCCTCTATAGAGCTGAGCCTGAAACGGATCTGCGGGAAGGCCATACAAAGATCTTTTAACAGGCCATAAAGAGATGTTTCTGGCACTAGATCGCGTCCATAAAGGCCTATATGTATTCCGGTTAATACTATCTCCTTAACCCCGCTTGCTAAAAGATCGCCAACTTGCTTAAAAACAAGCCTGGGAGGCAGACTCCTGCTTCGTCCCCTGGCATAAGGAACTATGCAGTAAGAACAAAAGGCATCGCAACCATCTTGAATTTTCACAAAGGCCCGGGTCCTGCCCTTAGGCGGCCTAGAGATCAACAACCTCCCTATCTCTTTAGCCAAGGATATATCAGTAATAAATATTCCTGTACAACCCTTATATTTAAAAGACATAGTAGCAATTTGGGGCTTTTGCTCATTGCCAGCAAGACAGATACCACTACCAACCGACTCTATTATCATAGAAGGCTGGGTCTGAACATGGCATCCGGTTGCGATTATCTTGGCAGAAGGCCGCTGTCTTTTTAGTCTGTTTAATATCTGTCTGGACTGATAGGCGGCCTTGGATGTAACCGCACATGTATTTACCACATAAATATCCGCCTCCTCCCTCCAATCCACAATCTGGCACCCTTGAGATTCAAACTGTTCTCCCATGGCCCAAGATTCAAACTGATTCACCTTGCATCCAAGGGTATAAAAGGCTACGCGCAAATTCTTCCACCTCCTACCACCACTTGGCCTGCATAAAATACTGCAAACTGGCCAGGAGTAATCGCCCTCTGAGCCTCATCAAACTGCACTTTGACCCTTGTCTTATCCCTGCCAAGAAACGTCAGGGTGGCTGGTGCCGCCTTATGCCTAGACCTTATTTTCACATAAAATCTTAAAGAAGGATATGCTTCTGGCTCCACTATCCAGTTTATATCTTCTACAAAGGCCTCCTTTTTTAAAAGATCTTTTTTTTTGCCAACTACTATAACGTTTTCTCTTGCCTTAATCTCGACAACATAGAAAGGAGCAGCATCAGAGATGCCCAAACCCCTTCTCTGTCCAACCGTATAGCCGCAAACACCTTGATGAGTACCAACTAGCTGGCCGTCTATAGTCACTATAGGACCGGGCTGAGAAAAGACCTTGGATCTCTTCTTGAGATAGGTCCGATAATCTCCTTTAAAAAAACAGATGTCTTGACTTTCGCTCTCTACCAACCGTGATAGACCTACATTTTCAGCCAGTTTTTTCACATCTTCCTTAAACATCCCTCCCAGGGGTAGGATCATCCTTTCAAGCGCCCTTGTTCCAAGCTGATGAAGGAAATAGCTCTGATCCTTTTTAGGATCTCTACCTGATAACAAAAGAGGCCTTTCTTCCTTCCGAATACGTGCATAGTGGCCTGTGGCGAGAATATCCATACCAAGCCTCTCAAGAAACCCAAGGCCTGTCTGGACCTTAACCGTCAAGTTGCAAATGCAGCAGCAGTTTGGAGTTAGTCCGGAAAGATAACTTTTTTCAAAGTAATCGATCACACTCCTTTTGAACTTGTCTCTGACATCTTCCACATAGAGCCTGATTCCAAGATGATCCAAGATACGCAAAGTACGCTCCAAGGCCTTCTCTTCTTGGGGAAGTCCTGTCATTCTTAGAAAAAGGCCCTGAACATCAAACCCCTGTTTGAGCAAAATATAGGCAGTGACGGAGCTATCTATGCCACCACTGACAAGCAGCAGAACTGATTCCTTCATTTTCCTCAACTAAGGAGTTTCTCTGCTGCAAATCTTATCTCCATGGCCCTGACCGGACAAACAGCCACACAAAGGCCACATCCTTTACAATAATCTGGGTCAAAGATCACTTCCCTTGTCTCCTGATCCACATATAAGGCCCTTGTAGGGCAGATGCCTGTACAGGCACCACACATGAAACACAGTTCGTCATTTCGCCTTATCTCTTGAGCTACCGACTTTACCTTAACACCTTGGGCCCTAAGATACTTCAAACCTTCCTGAACATGTTTTTTGTGACCGCTCAATTCCAGGATCATGATGCCTTCATGACCCGGCAATATTGTGGCCTTGAGTATATTGAAACAGAGGTTATATTCCCGGCTCAAGCTGCAAACTATCGGCTTGTCTGTAATCTCTGGGGGAAACCTGAGTACCAGCATGCGCTTGTGCATATTCGGCTCCTATGAGAAATTGATCTGAATAGTTTGGGCTCCCTCTAAAAAGCTAGGAGTTTTGATTTATGAAACAAGGCGCACAAAAAATAAACTGCATTAACCATTTCGAAAATTATTTTCCAACTGCACGCCATTATTAGACAAAAACATTTTAAAGGCAGCCTTTATGAAGTTACACCAAAAAAACATCATGATAAAGATAAAACCTAATGATATAGCCTTTGATATAGATGGAGTCGTGGCAGACACCATGTCTTCCTTTATATACGTGGCAAAGAAACAATTTGGCATAAACGCCATAAGAAAAGAACAGATTACATCCTATTGGCTGGAAGAATGTCTTGATCTACCAGAAAAGACTATAAAGGCCATTATTAACCGAATCCTTGAAGATCCTTTTAGGACCAAGCTAAAACCCATAGAAGGAGCGGTAGAGACCCTTACTCGCCTTACAAGCTTCGGCCCTGTCCATTTTGTAACTGCAAGACCTGTCAAGGACCCAATAGAAAAGTGGCTAAAAACAGTATTAAGAAAGGTGCCCTCACACAAGATAATAGTCCATGCAACAGGCCAACACGACATTAAGCCACGGGTAATCAAAAAACTTGGGAAAACATTTTTTCTGGAAGATCACCTGGAGACCTGCAAGGCCATCTTTGATGCAGGACTTAAGCCCATTGTATTTGACCAGCCTTGGAATCAAGGAGAACCACCCTTTGTCCGTATTAAAAGCTGGATAGAGCTCAACATGCTTTTGGAGACGAACAGATGAACCTGCACGAGATACTTAGCCTAGTCAACAAGCCTGGCAGATATATAGGTGGAGAAAAAAATGCCTGCAACAAGAGATGGGATGAGACCCGCCTGAGGATGTGCTGCATATTCCCTGACCTGTACGAAATCGGAATGTCTCATCAGGGATTACTTATACTCTATGACATAATAAACAGACAAGAGGCCCTCCTGGCAGACAGATGCTACTGCCCAGACACAGATATGGAAATGCTCTTAAAAAAAAGCGGCCTGCCCATCTTTGGCCTCGAAACAAGAAAATCACTTGCTGAATTTGACATACTAGCAATAACCCTCCCTTATGAGCTTTGTTATGTTAACATATTTACCATTCTAGCCTTGGCCTCTATACCATTTTTTAGCAAGGAACGCTTTAGTGGGCGCTGGCCTTTGATCCTGGGAGGAGGCAGTTGCTGCCTCAATCCTGAACCTGTAGCTGACCTGTTTGATGCCATAGTTATAGGGGACGGAGAAGAAGTCATTCTAGAAGTTGCTAGAACAGTAGAAGAATGCCAGCAATGCAAGGCCAATAAAGGCCAGCTTTTAAAAAGGCTATCTTCCATAGAAGGAATATACGTTCCACAATTTTATAAACCGGTCTATGAAAAACACGGCGCCTTTAAAAATATAGAAGTAAAATGTGGAGCGCCCAATAAAGTAAGACGGCGGTTGATACCAGATCTTTCCCCTTTTCATGAAATCCAGACACCGCTTGTTCCCAACATACGTATTGTTCATGACAGGTTGGGAGTTGAAATCGCACGAGGATGTACAAGGGGATGCCGCTACTGTCAGGCATCTACTATTTACAGACCCGTCCGTGAAAAATCTATAGAAGAAATCATCAATACGGCCTTAAGAGGAATAGAAAAAACAGGCTGGGAAGAAATATCGCTCCTGTCTCTGAGCACTGGAGATTACTCAGCCATAGATGAACTCGTACCAAGGGTTATGGACGAATTTGCCCAAATACATTGTTCGGTATCTCTACCTTCCCTGAGGATAGGCACACTTACTCCAGAAATAATGGATCAAATCAAGCGAGTGAGAAAGACAGGTATAACTCTTGCTCCCGAAGCTGGCAGTGAAAGGCTAAGGCTTGCCATAAACAAAGGCATTACAGAAAAAGACCTTCTTGACACTGTAAGGGCGGCTTTTGAAAGGGGATGGAGAAATATAAAACTCTATTTCATGATCGGTCTTCCTAGTGAAACAGACAAAGACATAGAGGAACTTGTTAAACTTGTAAAAAAGGTCAAAGACCAGGTTAAACATGTAAAAAATTTCAAAGGGTCTGCACAAGTTACAGCAAGCATAGGCACCTTTGTGCCCAAACCCCAGACACCTTTCCAATGGGAAGGACAGATCTCTATTGAGGAATCGAAAAGACGTATAGAGGCTATCAAAGAGGGGCTAAAGGGCAAGGCTTTTAAGGTAAAATGGCATGATCCCAGGCAGTCCTTTCTTGAAGGAATCTTTTCACGTGGAGACAGACGTCTCTCCAAACTGCTTCACAAGGCTTGGAGCAAAGGAGCGCGCCTTGATGCATGGACAGATCATATGAAACCAGAACTCTACAACGAAGCTGCAAAGGAATTAGGACTTGATCTGCCAACCTTTCTATTACCGATAGGCAAAAAGGCTCCCCTCCCCTGGGATCACATCAATTCTGGGGTTAAAAAGTCCTTTTTACTTCTTGAAAATAGCCGATCCCAAAAAGGAATTTACACTCCAGACTGCCGATATAACGACTGCCAAGGATGCGGTGTCTGCGACTTTAAAAGGATAAAAAACGTTCTAAAAGGCGCAAACACCTCTAAAATCAGCAAAGCATACAAGGAATCCGCCAACCCCAAAAACCATAGCTTCTTTTTTCTTATAGAGTATCGAAAACTCTTCGATGCACGATTTATAGGCCACTTAGACATGGTGAGGCTTTTTCACAGGGCTGCAAGAAGGGCAAAGATACCTGTTGCGTATTCAAAGGGTTTCCATCCTATGCCCAAAATCGTGTTTGAAAATCCTATTCCCCTTGGAATGGAGAGCCTTAGAGAAAGACTTATCATTCAACTTGAACGCAACATGGAAGGCCTTGAACTAAAAACAAGACTCATGGCACAATTGACCCATGGCATCAGCCTTAAAAAAGTAACGGTTATCCCCAAAAAAAAGGCCCTTATTCCCCTGTCAATCCAGTCTTTTGTGGTCATGCTATCAGATATAGACAAAGAATCTGTTCAGGAAACCATCAGACGACTAGGATCCATAGATCAACTTGTAATCTGTTTAAAAAGGAAAAAAGGGGAGGTAAAGGTTGACCTAAAAAAAAGACTGCTATCCCTTGAGCTTTTCAAAGAAGAAACAGGTGAGCCAGAGATAAAAAGTTGGATATCGCTTGTCAAAGATCAGCTTTCTGGAAAGGAAAAGACTATCGTCAAACTGGTCCTTGATCAATCAATCCCTCCCCTGTTAAAGCCAGCAGAGGTACTGGCCAAACTTTTCGAGCTTGACAGCACCAGAGTGGCCATAACGAGGGTCCTAAAGCTTTAACCTTAAAAGAGGCTCTTTTGTCTTGCCTTTCCGCTTTTTGACTGTTCTTTATGAAATTTCCCATTTTTCGCTAATACTTCTTCAACAATTGGGCTTATTCTCCCATATACTCCATCAAAGCCTGGCACTACCTCCACCTTTTCCTGTCTCATGGCCATAATCCTTAAAAAAAGCTCCTCAGGCAAAATACGTTTCAATTCTTGCTCTGGCTGCCAAAGTAAAAGATCAAACTCTGTCAAAGACATCTCCATCAAATGCAGATATTGTGAATGCACCTTTTTAGTGATGCTCTTGACTCCAAAGGCCTGGGCTATGACCTCCTCGAGAGGAATCAAATGGATATTAGGGATAGCGTTATCTGGCACAAACCCCTCTGGCCTATCTGCCAAATCATCCACCCGATGGCATACCCCTATAGTAAGTGGCCTTTTACAAACAGGACATATTCCCTTGTGTTCTTTTGTCTGTGATGGAGAAAAACAGATATTGCAGCTTCTATGACCATCAAAATGATATTTCCCCTCTTCTGGGAAGAACTCCACTGTGCCAACAAAACCTCTAGACGGCTCCTTCATGGCTTCTATTATATCTCTATAGGTCATATTACAGGAAAATACATTAACTTCTCTACCAAGCTTCCAAGGCGAATGGGCATCTGAATTCGATACAAGTGTATAATTATCAAGGCTGGATAATCTCCAATTCATTTGCGGATCTGAAGAAAGTCCAGTCTCCAAAGCATAAATGTGCTGACTTTGCTCTTCAAAACACTCTTCAACCGAATCAAATCCAGACCTTGCGCCAAACAATGAAAACCAAGGAGTCCACACATGGGCAGGGACTACAAAGCACTCTTGGCTGACGTCCATCACCATCTTTACAAGCTCTTTAACAGGAAACCCAAAAATAGGGCGCCCATCGGATGAGATATTGCCAATAGCCTTTAGCCGCCTCTGTATCTCTTTTACCACCTGAAAATCCGGGGCAAATAGTACTGTATGGATACGACGCCCCTTACCCTTCCAAGTAAATATATTAGATACTTCGGCTGTCAGAACAAACCTTGTCCCTTCTGGGTCCTCTTTACATACAAAGAGCCCGTTTCCAAGGGGCTCGAGTTTCTCTTCCAATTCTCTAACATATCCTGGATGAGTAAAATCTCCTGTCCCAACAACCGATATGCCTTTTAACTTGGCCGTACGATTGATACCAAGAGGCTCCATGTCTTTACTAGTGGCACGGCTGTACTTTGAATGTATATGAAAATCTGCCAGAAAGACATCCCTAGACCACGGTGGCCATTTTTTCATCATTTTTAAACCTCAGCTTGATTGTTACGACAAACCTTCACACGTTACAGGTATTGAGTCAAGAAAATAAAGTATTATTACGATTATAGATATAAGAGAAAGAATAAATAGAATGGTGACCCTTTATTGGCTATCAATGATATTCATCTCATTCATTAACATTTTACATATGGCCAACATTGATATGTTAAAAAAACCAGTTGACAACTTTTTTAAATAGGTGAAAACATAGATCGTTTAAATGCATTATTTTTTTATACTTGGTAAAAAAAATGTTGAAAAAAATAGAGCCTTCTCGCAGAACAGAACACATAGAGTATGCCATCAGGGACATTCTCCAAGAGGCCAACAGGCGTAAGGAATCTGGAGGAGATCTGATATATCTGAATATAGGGGATCCGGTACTTTACGGATTCCATACACCAAGGCATTTACTTGACGCCACTTATGAAGCAATGCTTCGAGATCATACATGCTACAGTGCATCAGAAGGGGTACCTGAAGCCATAGAGGCCATTAGAAAAGAAGCCCAGAAAAAAGGCATCAAGCCACATGAGATTCTTATAACTACTGGAGCCAGTGAGGCCATAGATTTTGCGTTGTCTGCATTAGTAAACAAAGGGGAGAATGTTTTGGTTCCCTCTCCAGGCTATCCTCTATACAATGCCCTTCTTAGCAGGCTCATTGGTGAAGCCAGACCCTATCTTCTCAATGAAGAAAAAGATTGGCAGCCTGATATTAATCACATGGAGTCTCTTATTGATGACAAAACAAGGGCTATTGTCTTAATTAATCCCAATAATCCTACAGGAGCAGTTTACAGTAAACAGACTCTTCTCCAAGTTATAGAGTTAGCCAAAAGATACAACCTTCTCATTATGAGCGACGAGATCTATGATAAGCTTATCTTAAATGGGAAGGAGCATATAAGTATTGCAGCCCTAGACCACGATTTACCGATGGTCACCTTTAATGGCCTTTCCAAAAGCTATCTTGCTCCAGGATTCAGAATCGGTTGGTCAATTGTAAGCGGCGCGCCAGAATTGGTCGAAGACTACACTGAGGCAATGCGTAAGCTGGCTAGGGCTAGGCTCTGTGCTAGCCATCCAAAGCAATTTGCAATCCCGGTAGCTCTAAACGGCAACCAGGCTCACCTTAAAGAGACCAGGCAAAAACTCAGAAGCAGGCGGGACCTTACGGTTCAAAGACTAAATAATATACCTAGAATATTCTGCCAAGAACCCGAGGGGGCCTTTTATGCGTTTCCACGCATAGATCTTGATATTGATGACCAAGAATTTGTTAAGCGCCTAATAAGAGAAACAGGAGTTGTTGTGGTACACGGAAGCGGCTTTGGAAGCCTGCCAAAGACACCACACTTTAGGATTGTATTCCTTCCTGAAGAAAAGGTATTGAATGAGGCCTATGACAGGCTTGAAAAATTTATGAAAAAACATTTCTAAACCTGCACTTCAGCAACCACCTCTGACCTCGCAAAAATTTCTAATTGCGTCTTGCAGGAAAGACATCTCCATTAAAATTTCGACTATCATATTAATTTATGTCCCCTAAAAGGTGCAGCCTAACCTGAATTTGGTGCAACATTTATGATGCACTTTTGTGAAAATCATCCCTTAATACACAAGGCACCTTTTGCACAACCGCACAAACTCGCCACCTGATAACCTGTTGAAAAATGATATATTTTTAATTTCTTGTTCGCCTGCTACAAATTCGTTTTTCAAATTTTTCTTGAAAAATCATAAGGTTACATCTATTCATTCTGCAATCAAAAGGCTGCATTATAACTCTAATTTTTAGAATTCAATCTGGAGCATAATTTTTTACTAGTTGAAATCATTCATAAAAAACTTACGGGAAGCATTTCTTCCCAAGGGCACGGAAGTTGCTCAGTTATGGCAACGACAACGTTACAGGAGGAAAAACACGTGAGGAAATCAAAGATTCCAGCAGCTACCATCATCAGACTCTCTGTATACCAGCGCTATCTTAAAAAACTGTTAGCGCAAGGTGTAAAGGTTGTATCGTCCCAAGACCTGGCAAGCCAGGCAAATGTCAACCCTGCCCAACTAAGAAAGGATCTTTCTTATTTTGGGAGATTTGGAGTCAGGGGCGTTGGATACTGCGTTGGCACCTTGCTCCAAAGTATATCCTCTATACTTGGAGTAATTGACGAGAGAAACGTGATACTTGTTGGGGCTGGTCCAATAACCCAGGCACTTCTCAGGCACCCAGGCTTTGCACAGCAAGGCTATCACTTTGAGGCCGTTTTCGATGTTGATGAGAAAAACATAGGTAAAAGCCTGGAAAACGGAATGGAGGTATTGCCTCTAAGCCAGTTGCCGGCATTAGTAAAAAAGAAAAATGTGGAACTTGCTGTAATAGCAGTACCTTCTGAACAAAGCCAAGAAGTGGGCAACATATTGGTGGATGCAGGCATAAAAGGAATACTAAGCTTTTCGCCAAACCGCATAAAGGTTCCAAAGAACGTGAGCATCCAATATGTGGATTTCACCATCCTACTGGATAGCCTTACATATAATATTTCAAAGAGTAGAAAAAAGGGAGAGACAAAACATACTGAGAAAGAAATACAAAAGCTCAAATGGGGAAGTGAGCACAGCTGGCCAGTGGTTCAATCTAATTCAAACGGATACAGCATAACCTATACCAGTTAGAAAACTAAAAGTAGCGGGAAGAGGAGGGAGTTATGAAAACCAAATATCTTTTATGGAGTGGTCTGTCCTTAGTTGTTTTGCTTTTCTTTGCAGTCCAGGCCAGTGCCTTAGATGCAAAACTTGACTCTGAAAATGTCAAGGCCGGTAAGCCCATAACTGTTAAAGGCAAAATAGATCCAGGGAAAGACATCTATATTGTAGTTTGCACAGACAAAATGTTTAAACCGGCTGACGCCCCAGGCACAAAGGAAAGGAAAAAACTGACAAAAAAATTTGGGGATACGGCCATTCCAACCACCTATTATGTAGTTACTAACAGACCGGAAGATCTAGCGACACCCAAAAGTGTTGCAATGGGTCAGACTACAGGCCCCTTTGCATTTCCGCCATTCAAGTTCATGGTTCGTGTCAACAAAATAAAAAATTGGACAAGTATCCCTGAGGCTGTCAAATCCCAACTCGGACCGGTAAACTCTGCCAAGCAGTGGAAATTTCTAATCTTTACCCATGAAAAAAAGTTTGGCATCAACACCGTTTCCAAAGAGAGACCCATTGGTGGCGGTAATGCAAGAATGATTCTTACAGACTACGAAACCCAAAAAGAAGATTGGAACAAAGGTGTCTCTTTGAAACTTAATAAAGAAACAGGCGAGTTCGAAATGAGCATGTCTCCATACAAGAATCTCGCCCCACATACGAAGATGGCCGTCTGGATAAATGGACAAAAGGTAAGCACCTTCACGATTATACCTTCTACCTTTTACTTCAAAACCGCCTGTTGTTACATGAATCCTCTTGTTGTGCTCCTTGGGGCTTTTGTAATTGGGGTACTGTTTGTCATTATGGGTGCTGCTGGAGGTCTGTTCACTGCTGCCTATCAGATTACTGTGATCGGCACCAAAGGTCCTATTGGAATCAACGCTGCCAACACCATCAAACCAACAAACCTATTTCTTACCTTGGTCTCTCCCCTAACAGGACTCATCAACTATTATAAAAGTAAACGCTTTGCATGGCCTGTTGCCCTCTTTTTTGCAATAGGTATTTTGATCGGTGCATTTTTTATAGGACCAACATTTTCTGCCAAGTATCTGCCACTCAAGGCCTACAAGTTCTACCTTGGCATAATATGTCTGCTTATAGGCTTTAAGCTCTTCCACGAATCTCTTCCCGGCACCATTGAGAAGAAAAAAGCCCTCAAGGCTATTGTACAGAAATTTAACAAGGCTGTTGAAGAGGCAAAAAAGACGGGTAAGGCAGCAGAGCTTGGAAAGGTTGAGTTTGATAAATTCAATCTTATCAAATTCGATATGAGATTCTGGGGAGAGACCTTTGTTGCTAAACCGCTCACCATGCTAATAGGCGGTATAGTAATGGGAATGATCGCATCCTCTTTTGGCGTTGGCGGTGGTTTTATGTTTATGCCTTTTATGACTACATTTATGGGATATCCAATGTATCTTGCCGTTCCAATTGCCCTTGCAGGTGCATTTTCAACATCTCTTGGCGGAATAGCCAAGTACATACTTATGGGGTATCAGCCAGACTGGATAATGGCGGCTTGCATTGCCGGCGGTGCTATTGGTGGCGGCATGGTCGGCCCAAGGATACAAAAAAAGCTACCCGAGATCTTTTTAAAAAGAATGCTTGCCCTCGCCCTTGTTATTGTATTCATGAAGTACACAAAACTTCTACCGTTTATGAGATAAAAAAACAGACCCAAGCAATATCATTTTAAAAGTTAAAAGGGCTGCAGGATAATAGGCAATGGCAGCCCTTTTGAATTTGCAAAAAGATTTGCCAGAATATTTAAGATTACGAAAAATTGCATGTTACACCAGACCATTTGGCAATTTGCAAAATTAGATTTATTGTCAGGCAATATATTGGTTATATTAAGGCCTTATGAAGGTCTCTATAATTATACCACCTTGGTTGCATCCTACAGCCCCAACCCTTGGTCCAGCTTGTCTGGCAGCCTTTCTGAAAAGGGAAGCAAAAGATGCAATGATAAAGGTGTTCGATCTAAATTTACGTCACTATTATCAGGCCTTTGACTATCTGAAACATGGGAGGATAGGCCTAAGACTCTATAACTGGGACACTATTGAGACAACAAATAGGGTCATAAATGCCTTTGAATTTCTTAAATCTCACCCGTTTTCTTCCGTAAAGCCAGAAAGGTGGCATAAACAGGCAACCATTTTTTTGAGTTTTGAAAATATTTTTAACGGTTTTATCGAAGAAATGGCTGCACGCTGCCTGGCCGGCTTAGAACTTCCACAAGGCATAGATAAGTATTTTCAAAGGTTGGTGGATCCTGTAGCTAAATTTAGACCTGATATCTGCGCTATCTCTATATTTTTTGATGCACAGATGCTCTTTGGATTAGCAATTGCCCAAATAATAAAACACCTTACAGGCTCCTTTGTATGTCTTGGAGGAGCGCGATTCGGCACCAATCCTGACCCGGCAAGGCTCTTTAAAAAGGGAATCACCATAAAAGCAAAAGGAAAAATTAAAAGGATAAGGGAAGTTTCATGGGTAGATGCAATAATTCCTGGTGAGGGTGAGCTTCCTTTGTACTATCTACTAAAAGCTGCAAAGTCTAACAAAATGCATAAGATACCAGGAGTGATAATTCAAAAAAATCCAGGGCATTTTATTACAGACTTCCCTCCGTCATTAAATATGAATGAATTACCTTGCCCTGATTTTTCTGACGTTCCTCTTGGACAGTACATGGTTCCCTCTCCCGTGCTCCCATTTATGACATCTAGGGGATGCGCATGGGGTAAGTGCACATTTTGCACCCATCACAAGATCTACAAAAGATACAGGCAAATGAATACTGACAGGGCAATAGAACAAATAAAAGAGTTGCGTGATTCTTACAAGGTAACCTATGTTAACATATTTGATGAAATGATCCCGCCTGCTAGATTCAGAAGACTCTCTAATGCTATCTTACAAGAAAAAATTGATATTACCTTTTCTGCCTATGCAAAGCCTACAAAGGCCTTTGACAAAAAACTTTTGAACAAGATACAAAAAGCCGGAGGACGAGTCATGCTTTGGGGAATAGAGTCTGGCTCGCAAGAGATATTGCAGCTTATGAAAAAGGGGACCAAAGTTGAAGAAATGGAACAGGTCCTCAAAAATTCTAGCGAGGCTGGCATCAGGAACCTCGTATTTATCATGTTTGGTTTTCCCGGAGAGGCAAAAGATGATTTCCAAATGACCATAGACTTCTTGCAAAGGAACCAAAAGCATATTCATGCCATCTCAAAAGGACTTTTTATGCTTGTCGAAGGATGCGAAGCGCAAAAAAGACCAGAGCGTTTTTTTATTAGAAACATGAAAGCACTGCCTGACAATTGTGGAGGTGCCAGGTCTTTTGAATTTGAGACCCTAAAAGGCCTTAATCCTTCTGAGGCTGCAAGCCTTTATAAAAAAAGCCTTCCAATCATTGAACGAATAGGACTCAGCCCTCGTCTCGCTGTGTATAGGGAACATTTGCTTTTTTAGTCAACAGTTGTCGTTGTTTCCCTTTCCTGTCTCTTCCTGGCAATAGCCAACTCTATAAGTCTATCAAGTAGATTGGAGAAATTCAGGCCATAAACCTTTGCTGCCTGCGGAAAAAGACTGGTGGGCGTCATGCCTGGAATAGTATTTGTCTCTATGCAATAAATCTTCCCATCATCAGAGATTATCATATCTGTTCTACTATAAATACTCAATTTAAGGGCATTATGGGCCTTTTTAGCAATATCTTGAGCTTTTCGAGCTATATCAGGCGCAAGTCTTGCTGGACATATTTCCTTAGTGGCTCCAGGTGTATACTTGGCTTTGTAATCAAAAAAATCAAAATCATCTCCTGGTACAATTTCTACAATTGGTAAAGAGTCAAGCCGTTCAAGACCAAGAACGCCACCAGTAATTTCTGTTCCTTTTATATACTGTTCCAATATTATTTCCTGATCCCAACTAAATGCCTTATCCACTGCATCTAACATCTCTTTTTCATCTTTTGCCAGGACAATACCAACACTCGAGCCCTGGGTACATGGCTTTACAACTGCTGGCAGGCCAACTTCTTCCTGTATTTTCTTCACATCCAAAACCTGTCCTTTTTGGAAATACATCCAGTTTGGAGTCAGGAGGCCCGCCTGCCTGTACATCACCTTTGACACATGCTTATTCATGGCAATGGAACTTCCAAGAACACCAGCACTTTGATACGGCAAGCCTAGCAGATCCAGAAGTCCTTGCACCGTTCCATCTTCTCCAAATTTCCCATGGAGAAGGATAAACACACAGTCTAGCCTGTCTGCATCATGTACCAATGCCTCAAGATCAGTAGCTGCATCGTATTTGCAAATCATATACTTCTGCCTATCAAGGGCCCTTTCCACCTCCTTGGCACCAGCAATAGACACCTCTCGTTCTGCGGATCTTCCTCCATAAAGCAGTGCAAGATTAATCATAATATTTTCCTCTTACATTTTATGATTTTTCAAATAAATTACACTTCAATGTTAACCTTTAACATATAGGAAAAATAGTACCTGCGTTTTTTCGTAAATTTGTAACAGATAACTCAATATTAAATATTTTTGGCTTTTGCATTTCAAACAATGGACAGAGAAACCCCAAAAGACAGATGTCGGTATCCAACCTTCCCGATCCCGGCTGTTGGCGTTGCCGTGATATCTGAAAATGACCGATTACTCATGATTAAAAGGGGAAAACCTCCGGCCATGGGTCTATGGTCTGTTCCGGGAGGTACTATAGAACTTGGAGAGACCGTATTCGATGCCGCAAGAAGGGAAGTCTTTGAAGAGACCTCGTTACTATGTAATCCTTGCAAAATCTTTGATGCGATAGATGCCATTTATAAAGACGATGATGGAAAGTTACTCTACCACTATATTATTCTTTACGTCGTTGCAAGATGTGAGGAAAAACCTCCGATTGCCCGTGACGATGCCCTTGAAGCAGGCTGGTTCAGCATAGATGAGATCAAAAATTTTTCAACTCCTGGCAAGACCTATCAACTCCTTAAAAGGATACTATATAATATCAAAAAACCAAATTCATGGCCTGAAGGACAATAAATATTCACACACCAGAAGAGGCAAATCTTTCAGCCTTGATTAAATAAGGCTATAATCTCTATGTGAAAGGTCTGAGGAAACATATCTATTGGCTGTAGCATTTTCAACTTATAACCCTGTTGTCCTAATAAAACCATATCCCTTGCCAAGGTCATGGGATCGCATGATACATAAACAATATTTTTGGGTCTCATACTGCTGATCCTTTGGCAAAGTTCCTTCGCCCCTACCCTTGGTGGATCCAGAAGCACGGTATTCACCTGTCCAATGGGCAAGCAGTTTAACCCGTCTTTAAAAAGATTTGCCTTTAAGAAAATTACATTATCAGAGCATCTATTAAGCAAGGCATTTTTTTTAGCCATTTCGATGGCCGATTCATCAATTTCGACTCCTGTTACCCTGAAACCCGTCCTAGCCAGAGGAATTGAAAAGTTTCCAGAACCGCAAAAAAAATCAACAACACAATCTTCCCCTGTTTCTTTGATCATGTGCACCACTTCTTTTACAAGTATCCTGTTTTGTTCCATATTGGCTTGAAAAAAAGAAGTTGGTTTGCAAAATAATCCTTTAGGTGCAAAAAACTGATCCTTATAAAAACAGATACTATCCGACCCCCTGTAAAAATAGATACGGTTATCAAGCATCCTAAAATCCATTCCAAGGATATTAGAAAATTCATTCAGGCATTGCGTAAGGCTACCGATAATATCTTGCCTTTTGTAATTCATTGTAATAAATGTATTTTTGAAAACATCTTCCTCAAAAACGACGTTACACAATCCCCTTGCAACATGTAACATATCAACCATTGTCTCTTTCAGTTTCTTCAAAGCAAGATTGATTCCAGTAGTCAGTATCGGACATGAATCTATCGACTCAAGCCGTCTTGTCCCCTCACGATAGAAGCCCATCCTTACCTTTTTGCCTTTTTGCTTAATAAAGAGACGCGCCCTTTGGCGATAACCCAAACAGTTAAGAGACGGTATACAATCCTTCACTGCGGTATTAACGTTCAATGGCCTTTTAACTATGGAAAAAAGGATCTCTTTTTTAAGTCTTATCTGTTCTTGATAAGGAATATGTTGGAGATGGCAACCACCACATAGTCCAAACAGCTTGCAGGAAGGTTGTATCCTTAACGGATGCGGAACAAGCAGATCGACTGGCTTGGCCACTGCCCATTTCCTTTTGTCCTGGACAATTTTAACTAGAAGCTTTTCCCCAGGGATGCAGTAAGGTACAAAAACTGCCTTGCCATCTATGCGGCCAAGACCTTTACCGCCATAGACAAGCTTGTCTATTGAGATCTGCTGAATCCCTTTTAGCTTGCTATTTCGTCTAGGGCCTTTTGAAATTCTTCGTCTTGGGCGATTCGTTTGAGTTCCACCTCTTCTAGGGCAATTTCTTCTTCTGACTTTGTACCTGTGTTATCTACCAAATCCGACATATTTATTCCAGAAAGCTGATCAGTAGGTACTGGGTTATCTCTTTCGGCTTGAACATCTTGCAGAGCCGTTTCAAGTGAAAACCAATTTATTGATTCCCTATCTGGAACAAAATCTCCCAGCAGTCTCTTTTCATCTTCCATAGATTTGCCGCACTTGCCACATGCGTCAAGGTAGTCAAAGCTAATCCAGCCACACTTTTTGCATCTCATTATTTTTCTCCTTTGTCTTTTTGTACAATATCTCGATCGGGATAGACAACATATGTTTGAAAAGGTTTGAACAATAGATTATTGTCTTGAAAAATTTTTGGGACAAAATTCATGAATGATATATCTAAAAAATTACTACTCTTTTTTGTTATTATCGGCATTTTCCCTCTATACCTTACATCATGTGCCAACAAACAGTATCATCTTGCTGTAGATGCTTCTATCATCAGCAAGGGGCAGACCAAGTCCCAGGTTATAGATTTGGTTGGCAAGCCTGATTATATTACAAAGACAGAAAGGGACGATGAACAGTGGTATTATTACAATGACATTACTCCATTCTATAAAAAGATTCCGTTTCTAGGAGGGCTCTTGGGCAAGAGGGAATTGGAGGTGATACAGGTCACATTCTATAAGGATAGAGTATCAAAGGTAATCTATTATGTTGCCGAAAAATGACCACTTCCGTATAGCAAGACAGCGGATGGTTGAAAACCAGATAGCTGCCAGGGGTATTCATGACAAAAGGGTGCTAGAGGCCATGAAAAAGGTCCCCAGGCATCTTTTTGTAGATGAGGCCTTGCGGGATCAGGCATATGGAGACTTTCCTCTGCCAATTGGGAGTGGTCAGACTATTTCTCAACCTTATATAGTTGCAAGAATGACAGAGGAACTCGGATTGAAGGGGAATGAAAAGGTCTTAGAGATAGGTACGGGATCTGGCTATCAAACTGCCATTCTTGCAGAACTTGCCAGGCAGGTCTTTAGTGTGGAGCGTATCCCAGCCCTTTTGCAGAGAGCTCGACAAGTGCTTGACAGCCTAGGTTACCATAACGTAATGATCAAGCTAGATGATGGAACATGGGGTTGGAAGGAACACGCCCCTTATGACGCTATATTAGTTACAGCAGGGAGCCCTGCAATCCCCACACCCCTATTGGATCAACTCAAAGATCCAGGTGTTATGGTAGTGCCAGTGGGTGACGAATATTCACAGACCCTTACAAAGATAATTAAAAAAGACGGCAAAATAGAGACAAAATATTTAGAAGGGGTCCGGTTCGTAAAGCTCATTGGAGATCATGGATGGCGAGTATAGATAGAGCCTTAACACTCTTCCCCTCTCTGATAAAAAGGATCTACGAAACCGTACTTGGATGGGCTGCCCACAAGAATGCCTTGTTTTTTCTTTTTTTTCTTGCTTTGGCCGAGGCCTCTTTTTTCCCTATTCCGCCAGATGTTATGTTAATAGCAATGGGATTTGCAGTACCTAAGCGTTCGTTCAGATGGGCAGCAGTATGTCTGGCTGGTTCTATTATAGGAGGAATTATAGGATATGGGCTTGGTTACTATTTTATGGAAATAGTAGGGGACAAGATTTTAGAGTTTTATCACCTTACCGACAAGTACGATCAGGTCAGGCAAATGTATCAGCATTACGAGGCATGGGCAGTTGCTGCAGGTGGATTTACCCCCCTTCCATATAAACTTTTCACCATAACGGCTGGAGCATTCCGTATTAATTTTCTGATCTTTGTTATAGCATCTGTTGTCTCTAGGGCCATGCGATTTTACCTCGTTGCAGCAACTATTTATTTTTTTGGGCCAAAAGTACGCTATTTTCTTGAAAATTATTTCAATCTTTTTACCATTTTATTTACAATACTTCTTATTGGAGGTTATTTTTTCTTAAAATGGCTTTTTTAGGGACAAGGATAGGGATAATAGGAGCTGGCTTGTGCGATAGAGAAACTTACGAATTGGCAAGGGAGGCAGGCAAGCTGGTAACAGAACGTGGAGGAATAGTGCTTTGTGGCGGACTTGGTGGTGTTATGGAGGGAGCATGTCGTGGAGCCGTAGAGGCAGGAGGCCTTACCATAGGAATCTTGCCAGGATTCAAGGCTTCAGAAGCCAATCCTTATATAAAGATTCCCATAGTGACTGGCCTTAGCCATGCACGAAATGTAGTTTTGGTCCGTTCGAGCCAAGCAATTATATCCATATCTGGCTCACATGGCACCTTGTCAGAAATCGCCCTAGCCCTCAAAATGTGGAAACCTGTAATAGGACTCAGAACATGGGAAAATTTACCAGATGTGCACTATGTTAATAGCCCAGAAGAGGCGGTAAAAAAGGCCTTTGAGTTACTGGATTGATTATGAAATTCTTTAAAATGCTCAAGCCCTTTATAAGAGAGATAATTTTGGGTCTGTTGCTACTTTTGTGTGTTGTTGGAGTTGTTTTAGTACTATTTAAAAGTATTACCTTGAGTTTCCAAATAAGTACTTTTGATGCCTTAATAGCCCAAAAAGATGATTTCCTAAGCCTCTTGCACTCTATAGAAGGCCTTATAAGCATCTCATCACTGGTCATTTTGCTCCTCTCTGCCACATTATGCTTTATTCTTTATTTTTTTATTCAAAGACAAAAAAAACTTGCCAGAGCTGCTGCAATTATTAAACGTAGCCAGAACCGTTACAGATTTTTTACCGAAGCGCCACCTTCCATAGGCATCATCCGTTTCGATTTGATTGAGGCAAAGGTCCTTGATGCCAATAGGGCAGCGCTTTTGCTTTTTACCAGATCTAGAAGTGAAATGGTTGGAGCCTCACTCATGACACTGGTACCAGAAGAAGAACAGTCCAAAATAAGGCAGGCCATAGATGAGCTTAGGGCAGGTAATCAGAACGTAGAAATTACAATCAAAACTGTCGATAAACTAGATAGAGAAAGATATATATCCTGGCATATTACAAGCCTCAAGAGTCCAGACGTAGAACCAGAGGCTATTGCTGTCGTGTTAGATGTTACCGATAAGATGAAAGCTGAAAAAGAAAGAATAGAGAAAGAAAGGCTTGCAGGTGTTCTTGAAATGGCAGGCGCTACAGCCCATGAACTTAATCAACCCTTACAGGTGATTTCAGGTATTGCGTGGATGATGCTTTCGAAGCTGAAGAAGGACGATCCAAACTATAAAAATGCAGAAAAGATTTATGCCGAAGTCGAACGCATGGCAAACATCGCTGGAAAGATTTCGTCAATAAGCTCCTATAAGGTAAAAAATTACATTGGAGAAACAAGAATAATAGACATCGAAAAGGCCGCTTCTCCTAAAAAAGTTAAAAGGAGAAAAGTACAGTGAAAAATAATCCAGTCCCCCAAGCCATCTCCTGTTATTAGACAAAGGAACAATTTATAGAGGGACCTAAACTTCTTGGCCTTTTTGACTATTAGTGATTACTTAGTTAAAGTCTAGAGGAATCTAGTCTATTAACTACCTTTTTATCATAGGATACAAGCAAAAGTGCAAGTTCCTGCCTTCTATGCAAAAATTTCTTCAGTCTCTTATATGCATATAGGCACACCCCTTTTATTGTCTTTTGTCCACCTGCCTCCCGTTGAAGCAACAAAAAAAGTTGTCTGACTGTATTTATATCCTTTTGGTTCTTGATGGTAAGATCAAATTCCCTTTTTAAAAATTCAAGAGCGGCCTTTGGTTCAAGAGGTCCAAACCTGACATGGGTCTGATCCCAACCCATAGCCATTTTTACTAATTTTGACCATTGACAGGCCATTATGATCCTATTAAACGGTCTCTTTGCCGCCTCTTTTAAGGAAAAGCCCACATAGTCCCCCATTGAAATATAGGCCTCTTTTGGAAGAGAAAGGGCCTTCATAGCCACCTCTTCGCTCGCTCTACCTGTTGCCAAACATATTGTATCAAGGCCAATTGCAAGAGCCACGTCCATAGATACTGAAATCGTTGCACACCAAGCCGCCTCAGATATAGGTTTTACAATGCCAGTGGTTCCAAGGATGGAAATTCCCCCAACTATACCAAGCCTGCTGTTAAGTGTCTTTTGGGCAAGCCGTTCTCCTTCTGGTACGGCTATGGTGACCCTTATGCACCCTTTGTTTACTCCTATTGCACCAAGTACTGCCTCGGTTATCATCTTTCTGGGCACCGGATTAATTGCAGGCTGTCCAGGTTCAACTGCAAGGCCTGGTTTGGTGACTATTCCTACGCCCTTGCCTCCAATTATTTCGATTCCCTTTTCTTTCTCAGTGCAGGGCAAGATTTCTACTGTAGCCCAAATCTCTGCAGCGTGGGTAACATCAGGATCATCTCCCGCATCCTTGATAACGCACGCCTGCGCCTTTGTATCCGAAAGACTTTTGGTCCACAAAACATTCATGGCACGTCTTACGCCATCCGGAAAGAGCACCTCCACTGTTTTAACGACTTTTTCAGGTTCTTTCAGACGAATAGAAGCAGCCATGGCCGCAGCTGCCGCACAGGCTCCGGTGGAAAACCCTTCTCTAAGACCACTTTTTTTTCTAGGCATGTTATATTTACAGACTCTTATAAAAGGGTTGTGCGTATCGCTTTTCTTCTGTCGCCAGGCAAATCGATGACAACCATTGTACCCTTACCCAGGGAGGAGCTTACCTCTATCTTCCCTCCAATCTCTCCCAATATCCTTTTGGTGAATGTTAATCCCATGCCCAGGTGCCCGGTCTTAGTAGTAAAAAAAGGGGAAAATATCTTATCAATAAACGGGGGTCTAATACCAATACCGAAATCATTAACTGTAATTCTTAGTTTCCATGGTGGTTTACCAGCCTGCTCAAAACCTATACGGATGTCACCTTTTTGGCTTGTTTCTTGGTAGGCCTCGCATGCGTTTACTATTATTGGCTCAATGGCTGACTTTAAAAGGGCGAGATCGGTAACTATGAAATGATCCGAGTCATAAATAGTGGAAAACCGTAAGTCAACCCGGAAATTTCTACATATTTCCTTTGCCATCTCACTTACTAAATCTATTATTCTCTGGGCCTTGGATATAGAAAATTTTGGTTTTGGAAGCTGAATGAATCTGGTCAGTATATCAAGTAGCTGTTCCAAACGGCTAGCCTCTTCCATAATTACCTTGACATATTCTGGTTTTTCCAGATGGGTTGTTTGAAGGCGTCTGGCAAAGCCTCCGATAGCCAGCACAGGATTCCTGATCTGATGACTTATATCGCTAAGCATTTGTCCAAGATATATCATCCTTTCTGATTTATGGAGGAGTCTTTCTAGATCCTTGAGTCTGGATAGATCTGTTAGAGTCACTATCAAAACAGGGGCATCTTCTTCGCAGCCCTGCCAAGACACAATGGAAAGGTGCGCCATAAAGCCTGTCCCATTAATCCGTTTGAGCATTACATCTCCTTGAAATTCTCCACGCTCCCTTGCTATCTTTAGAATGTTAGGTGCCAGAATCTTTCTGTCTTCATCTGGGAAAAGGAGTGAAAACTCAAGGCCTTCCAATAGACGCGACGATTGTATAAGTTCCTGCGCCTTTGGATTAGAAAACAATATCTTGCCCTCTGAGTCCAGGACTAGAATGCCACTGTCTATTGCATCGAGTACAAACTGGGAAAATCTGTCACTACGCCCCTGATTAATTACTGACTTGTCAATTTTCATTAAAGATTACATCCTTAAAGGCAATCAAGTGGCTATTACATTTTGCTACAGACCAACCTTCCAATATGAGAATTGTAGTGAAATCATCTACTATTAAAAAAGGCCCCTTCAGCAAAGTGCCAGCAGGCATGACGTCTCTGTCTATTACTGCCACCCTTTTGGGGCCTTTTTCAAAGATTATATCAGAAAATTCAAAAGCAATGGAATCAGGATTAGCTTTGTTAAAAAGGTGAATATCGTCAGCAGGAGATTCTTGTGAAAAGGGCCCCTCTCTTTCACGAATGACTTGCAACCTGGTTCTTACTGCCGTTACTTCAATGACTCCTTGAGAAATTGAATAGCCATAGAGTCTCTTATGTTCTTTGTGGAAGGCCTCCTGCCATCCGTCTTTAAAAGGTACTGTTATTTCAAAAGACTGCCCAAGATATCTTGCATCTACAAAAGAGCTTATATTTACCTGTTGCTTTTGTCTTGAAAGTACAGAACGCGCTTGGGTCATCACAGCTTTTTCAAGCCCTGAAATGGCGTTTTTAAGCACAAGCACATCATGGATGCTGCTTTTCCAAAACAATCCCTTTGATGCTTCAAAGACAAGATCAGAAGATGCAAGCCCTTGTGCTGAGAAAACCCCTGCCATATGCGGTATAATGACTCTTGATATCCCAAGCTCTTGGGCTACTGAAAGGGCATGGAGACCTGCGGCTCCTCCAAAGCTTATCAGATGAAACTCCCTTGGATCATAACCCCTTTCCATGGATACCTTTCGCAAGGCCTGGACCATGTTCAGATTTACAAGTCGAATTATTCCAATGGCAGTTTCAATTGGTGTCAAGCCAAGCTTTGAACCAAGCTCACCTATCCCTTTACGGACCCTGTCTATTTGAAGGCCCATCCTTCCTCCCAGGAAACGATCTGCCCTCAGCCTTCCCAAGAAGAGATTGGCATCTGTAACTGTGACTTCTTCTCCCTTACCATAGCATATAGGCCCAGGGTCTGCTCCCGCACTTTGAGGGCCAACTTTCAAGAGCCCTCCCCTGTCTATCCAGGCGATAGAGCCTCCACCTGCTCCTACAGTATGGACATCTATAACAGGAAGGTTTATCGGGAAGCCTTCGATCTTGTAGTCTCTGGTATAAACCAGTTGTCCAGGACATAGGGATACATCGGTTGAAGTCCCTCCCATGTCAAAGGTGAGTATGTTTTTTATCCCTAGGGATTTCCCAAGAGCAAGGCTTGCAAGGACTCCTCCCGCTGGCCCTGAAAGTATAGTTGCCACAGCCATATCATCAACCATGGCTGCAGGCAGGCAGCCACCGCCAGACAACTGGACCATTATAGAGGCCCTGGGAAGCCTCTTCTCGAGGCTTCTAATATAATTTCCTACTACAGGTCCAAGATACGCATTTATTACAGTGGTACTTGTACGCTCGAATTCTCTGAATTCAGGAAGCAGCCTAGATGAAAGGCAGACCTTTAGTCCCTTTTTCTCAAGGAAGCGGCCAAGCCTTTCTTCATTTTCACCATTTAGATAGGAATGCAAAAAACATACGGCAACACTTTGGGCTGACATTTCTTTAATGAACTCGACACACCTATCCAGTTCTTGGCTGTCCAGTTTAACGAGAACTTCTCCCTTGGCATTGCATCTTTCTTTCACTCCAAGGACCGCATCTCTGGATATGATATCCCTGGGCTTTTGAGCATAAAGATCATAAAGAGCTGGGCGTGCCTGGCGTCCTATAAAAAGAACATCTTCAAAGCCTCTTGTTGTAATCAGGCAAGTTTCAGCACCCTTTCTTTCCAAAAAGGCATTGGTGCCAACTGTAGTGCCATGAATAATCTCTATTGGCTCTCCCAAACAATCGCCAAGCACATCATTTAGACCCTGGATTATGGCCCTTGAAGGATCTGAAGGAGTAGAGGGCACCTTCCATCTATTGAGGGTACCTTTCCTGTCAACAATAACAAAATCTGTAAATGTCCCCCCGGTATCTATACCGATTATGAATTGAGGCATTGAGGAGTCTTGGAGGAGATTATACCTGTTACGCATTAGCTTTTTTGAGTACCAATTATTACATGTTCTATTTCTAGGCTTTCACAGTCAAGTATCCCAAAACCTGGGGCCTCCTTTTTGCCTAATAACTCTCCAGGATTAAAAAGCAGACAGTTGCCGATCTTTTCTTTATGCCACAGGTGAGTGTGGCCAAACATCACTACGTGATAGTCTCCAGATTTGGCAAGTTTCTTTGCTATCAATGGATCGTGGATAAATGCCAGTCTCTTTGAATCGAACTCTAGCTCTCCAAGCCATCCGTGGAATTGGACCAACCCGCCTAAAGAGGCTATCTTTTTTTGAAGTAGAATGTGGTCTCCATTGTTGTTGCCATAAATAAGGTGAAATGTTCCAGAAAAACCTTCGACCTCTTCTAGCATAAATGGAGAAATGAGGTCACCAAGATGTATTATTTCTTTTATTTCAAGCTCTTCCACCTTTTCAACTGCTATTCTCAAGTTCCAAAGGTTGTCGTGGCTGTCGCTCATTATGGCTATTTTCATATGAAGCTATCCTTTCAAATTGAAGTAAAAATTTTTTAATTTCTATTCCAGCAGAAAAACCAGTAAGCTGACCTCCCTTTCCTATAACTCTGTGACATGGAACTATTATAGGCAAAGGATTCCTTTTAAGTGCCTGGCCTACAGCCTGTGGACTTGCACAGTTAGCAATCTCTGCAATCTCTCCATAGGTCATTGTCTGGCCATGTCTGATGGTCATAGTGATGCGCCAAATACGTCTTTGAAAAGGGCTGCCTATTAATTTAAAAGGCACAGTAAATTTCTCAAGCGCCATTCCAGAAAGAAGCCCCCTGAGGAAATGTGCATAAACACCGTTTGGATAATTCTCTAAGTCTTCTTGATATCTTGTACCTAGAGTTATCTTGACAAGATTACCACTTTGAAAATAGAGCCTTACAGGAATGCAACCGAGGGGAGAAAGGTCCAAGTATTCACAGACACTTTTCGATTCAATGTTCATAGCCCTTGAAGGTTACATCAATAGATTTCTCGCCATCTTTGAGCCATACCCCTTTGCCATTTTCAATCCAACCTATCCTATAAGGTCTCTGATGCATTGCCCTAGCCACCTTTTTTTCCATCTCCTGTGCCCTAGATTGAGGAATAGTCCAGAGAAGCTCATAATCTTCACCGCCACAAAGAGACACTGAAACAGCATCAATACCAAGGACAGAACTGGCAATCCGTACGGCCCTTGAAACAGGAATCCTGTTCTTAATAATGTTTGCCCTTACGCCACTTTCTTCACACAAATGTGCAAGGTCTGTTGCAATTCCATCTGATACGTCTATCATGGCCGTAACGCCACAATCTGCAAGAATTTGGCTAAGGCGAAACCGAGGCTCGGGATTGAGATGTCTGTTTATAAGGTGCCTCTTGACTGGCAGAGGAAGCTGAATACGTCTCTTTTCAAGGATCTTAAGACCCAATGCGCTTTCTCCTACAAACCCTGAACAATATATTTGATCTCCAATCTTGGCCCCTTTCCTGTATACGGCCTGACCTTTTTTTACTGCACCAACTAGAGTCAGAGTGAGGCCAAGCCTGTTACCACCTGCCTTTACAGTATCTCCTCCAACAAGTATTGCCCCAAACTCTCTTAATCTTTCGACAATGCCTCGGATCAGTAAAGGCCAAAAGCTCATAGAGGAGTCCGATAACCTGGGTGGCACCTCCAGATTTAAGAGGGCTATCTTGGGACTTCCAGCCATCGCTGCTATATCGCTAACATTAACGGAGACAAGCTTTCTTCCCAGGGAAACAGGGCTGTGATACGAGAGACGGAAGTGGACGCCTTCTATCATTGTATCGGTAGTAAAGAGTAAATCAAAGCCGGCAGGAGGGGAAAATTCGGCACAGTCATCCCCAATGCTGGTTATTAAAGACCCTCCCGATACTATAGCAGGAAGGGCCTCAATATTACTTTTTATCAGTTTGATAAGATTGAGTTCCAAAAAGCTAGCCTACTATTTCGAGCTCGCTGAAAAAATATTTTATTTCAGTAGCTGCTGTCTCTGGTGCATCTGAGCCATGGACAACGTTCTTTTCTATATCAGTGGCAAAGTCTGCGCGAATGGTTCCTGGTTCGGCCTCCTTATAGTTGGTAGCACCCATCAGTTTTCTGTAGCGTGAAATCACGTCTTCCCCTTTGAGGACCATTACTACTATTGGACCAGATGTCATAAAATCAGTAAGACTGTCAAAAAATGGCTTTTCTTTATGGACAGCATAAAAGCCCTGGGCTTCCTTTTTGGTCATGTGGATCATTTTCATGGCCACTATCTTTATGTTTGCTGCTTCAAGCCTTTTGATTACCTCTCCTATTAGCCCTCTACGTACCCCATCGGGTTTGATGATAGAAAGGGTTCTTTCCATGGTTTCCTCCTTGTTTTATTAGTTGCGTCTTCTGGGATAGGCCTTTATAACCAAATCCTGTCCAATTGAAAATGTCATTTAGAAATTTTAACAGATGACCACCTCTAAGCTTAAGAATTTTTGTTTGACAATTAGGATCATGAGAAAAGATACATTAGAAGCCTATTCATATTTTGAAAATTGTTTTTTCTTGAGACAATTTTTAAGGGAAACAATGACTAATTTCTCAAAGGTGATAATGGCACTAATTGCCAGGAGTAGATAATCTTATGAACCCTTGTCACATTCTTGATTGCAATCAGTTGAGAATATTCTTGATAATATGGGAACTTAGAAACATTACCAAGGCTGCAAGTTGTCTAAATCTTTCCCAACCAACCGTCAGCACACACCTCAAGGCCTTAGAGGAGCAGCTCGGAACGCTTCTGTTTGAGCGGACATCTAAAGGACTTGAACCTACAAGGGCAGCAAGGATACTTTATCCGCATGCAAGGAGAATAATGAGGTTGAATCGAACTGTAATCGATGAAATCGCTGCCCTAAACGGAGAAAACTCCGGCTATCTTGATATTGGAGCAAGCAATATCCCAGGCCAGTATTTGCTTCCAAAGTTACTAGCCAAGTTCAAGGCCGACAGATGGGCGGTGGATATTAGCCTAAAAATTTCAGATACAGCTGCAGTAATTCGACAGGTAGACGCTGGAGAGGTTGAAATAGGATTGGTAGGAGCAATAATAAATAATAGGCGAGTTCAATTCCAGGAATGTTTTGATGATGAGCTTCTCTTAATTGTAGGCAACAATCACAGGCTTTCTAGACAAAAAAGCATAACCTTGGAAGAAGTTCTGGCTCAACCACTTGTTATTAGAGAAAAGGGGTCCGGAACCAGATTGACCATTGAAATGGAGTTTGAAAAAATGGGCCTAAATATGGATAGGGGTAAGGTTCTCATGGAACTTGGAAGCACCGAGGCAATAAGACAGGCTGTAAAAGCAGGAATAGGATGCGCCTTCCTTTCCAAAAGGGCAGTTATAGATGACATCTCTTGCGGATTGCTACATCCTGTACAAGTTGTAGGTTTAGATATAAGGCGTAAGTTTTATATTATTCGATCTAAAAACCGTGTCCTATCCCCTGTAGCCAAAAGCTTTATCAAATTTGTAAATGAGGCAGCCCAAAGAGAGAAATCGGGAGTCTAATGGTCCTATTCCTGGATATTGCATGCCTCTTTTATGGCATCAAGAATTAAATCGTATCTGATCTGTTGTACAAAACTTCTGATAGCCTGGGCCAGTTTGGGATCTGTTTCTCCAATCCTGCCCAGTACTTGTTCAAGGTCCTGGGAATTAAGCAGTAAGACAGAATGACGAAGCTCTTGCACAAGCCCTTTGTCAAGATTTTTTAAGAGATCTACAAGCTGCGTGTACTGCTGTTTGGGACTCTTCTGTGGAATTTCAGACATCAGTATTTCGTTTTCTTTTTCCTCCAAGATGTACTTCAATGAAAGATGTCTTTTCATACAGTCGAAAACTTGTTCTGCACTAACCGGTTTTAGAACAAAATCATCGATGCCGTTCTCCAATATGATGTTTCTTTCATCATCAAATGCACTGGCGCTCAAGGCAACAATTACAACCCGCTCTCCTCCAGGTAAAGAACGTATTTTCCGAGTTGCCTCTTTACCATCCATTACAGGCATTCTAAGATCCATCCAGATAAAATCCGGTTGCCACTTTTTAAATATTTCTACCGCCTCCTTACCGTTGCGGGCCTCTTTAATCTGGACCTTTAAAATAGAAAGGATATTTCTAAGTAAAAGGCGATTGTGGCTCTTGTCTTCTACAATCAGTACCCTGAGTTTCCTTTGGGAGGGGCTAAGGCCAACCACTCTGTGTTGAAGCTCCTTATGCCATAATCCGTTTTCATATTTACAGATTTCCAGAGGAACAGTTGCCCAGAAACGGCTTCCTTTTCCTTTGCTGCTGACAACACCTGTTTTTCCACCCATGGCCTCTACTATCTGCTTGGTAATGGCAAGCCCTAATCCGCTACCAGTTTTGTCTGAGGCGCTTCCTACCTGAACAAAGGGATTAAAGAGCTTTTTTATGTCCTCAGGGGCTATTCCTTGACCATCATCAATTACTTCTATGGTCAAGTTCCCGTCTTGAAAGTTAAGTCTCAATGTAATTTTTTCACCATTAGAGTATTTTACCGCATTTGTAAGATAATTTAGCATTACTTGGCGCAACTTGCCCGGATCTGCCATGAGGCATTGAGGAATATCTGATATCTTTTCTGTCTCTATTCTCATGCCTTTTTCCATGACCCTGTCTTTAATCATGTCAACTGCATCGTGGGCGATGAGATTAATGTTTACTGGTTCTTTGTTTATGCTTATATGTCCAGCTTCGATCTTGGCCAAATCAAGGATATCGTTTATGAGCATTAACAAGAAATAAGCACTCCTGTGAATGATGTCTGCGGTATCCTTATGAGCAAATGACAGTTTTGGGTCTCTTAACAAAAGCTCAGAAAAGCCTAAAATGGCATTAAGAGGCGTTCTAAGCTCATGGCTCATGTTGGCGAGAAAGGCCGTCTTGGAACGGTTGGCATATTCTGCCGCATCTTTGGCACGCTTTAGTCTAAGGCTAAGCCTTTTATAGGCTCGTCTGCTATGCCAGACATAGGCAGCAAACCCGAATAGAAGCAGGGTCATAAGGGTTAAAAAAGACAGTGAGGTGGCCTGTCTTTCTATAAGACTGGTCTGCTTTTTTAGAAGTTTGGCCTGTTCATTTAGTTTTTTTTCTTGGGCCTGGATTCTAGCGTCTAGAGATATAATTTGTTTCTGTTGTCCCTTGAGTATATCTGCACGTTTTGCAATAAGCCTTTTTTGGCTTTCAAGCATTTTAACTTGCTCTGAAATTTTCTCCTTTTGCTTCTCATATTCTTGCCTGAGCCCTGCCAAGGCCTCTTCTTTGTCTTTTATTTCTTGTTTGTCTTGCTCAAGCAGTTCTTGTTGTTGTTTTACACGATTCGACATTTCAGCCAACTTTTGGGTAGCTTTCCCAAGTTCTTTATTCCTTATATTTATCTCTTGCTTTAATAAAAAAATCTTTTTGTTAAACTCCCCTATCTTATTTTCAAGTTTTTGATTGGTGATCCTTAATTTTTCAAATCGTTTTTCCTGCTGGCGCATCTGCTCAATAGAGGCATCATAAAGTTTACTCACTCCGATCTCTTCTTCCCCTGTAAGAATAACATTTCTACTGACTCTTAAGCCCCTTTGCAGAATATTCTTTTTATTAATTTGAAGACGAATCCTGTTTTTTCTGTCTCTATAAAGATTTACCATTATGACAGATCGATCGGAGACTTCATTAGTTATAACAAGAACTGGCTCTGAGCTACCAAAAATTTTGAATATCCTGTCAAGATGGTCTCTAAAGTTCTTTGAGATGTAAAGAACCTGCAATTCTTTAATTTTTATTTTCTTTAGCTCCAGTAAATCTGGAATATTGATGACCCGGATGGGTTTACCTTTGAGATGTAAACCTTTAGTCATACGTTTTAGGGCCTGGCTTAACTTATTCCCCCTTTCTAATACAGCTATTTTAAAGTCAACAAACGAATCTTGATCTGGCCACTGGGTATTCTTGCTCAAAAGATAGATATATGCAGATACTACATCATCATAACTTCTCGTATGTTCAAATGCCTGAATCGGCTTTGCGACAACTAATGTTATAACCAGAAAAAAATTTAAGTAAGATAATTTCATGTGAATTGTTTTTGGAAGTCTAAAATAATCAACAACTTTTCTTTTGCTGTTTGTTATTGTTTAGCATTTGAATGAAAAATATTCAATTTTCATCAATACTTAAAGTAAATTTTGAGATTGATTTCGATTGCAATTTCAATTACAATGTATCTTTTTATGCCATTAAAAATCTTTTTTTTATAAATAATATCTTTGGGCTCCTGACAATGCGTAGCAGATTGGCAATGTATAGTCTGTGCTTAAAGGTGGGCTTAGTTTTTGCCCTGATGCAAATCTTGGCTGGAACAGGATTGTGTAAGGACGAGTTACTCAATCTGGACATAGAAGATTTGTCCCAGATAAACGTTGAAGAGGCCTATGCAACACTTAGCACAACGGATCCTAGAGAGACCCCCGCTAGTGTTACTATAATCACTGCACAAGACATCAAAAATTCTGGTGCAAGGAGCCTCGATGAGCTTTTGGATATCTTTGTGCCATGTTTCCAGTACATGTACAAGACACAAGGTAATCAGGCTGGCATCAGAGGAATCATAAGCGACCGTAACAACAAACTTTTGCTCACGGTCAATGACAGGAGCATGAATATTAGGGCCAGCGATGGCGGTGCTGTTACTGAAAGATGGTTTTCCATGTTAGAAGACATTCGTCGGATTACCGTTGTTAATGGGCCTGGTTCAGCAGTGTATGGACCTGGAGCAATTGCAGGCATTATTAATATAGAAACGTGGAATGGTAAGAGCTTCCAAGGCTTTGAAGCATCAGCCCGCGGAGGCGGTGTGGAGTATTTTGGTTCTTTAGAGGCCCGGTATGGTAAAGAATTGGGCAAAAATGCAGCATTATTTCTATACTATGGTGCCGACTATTATCCTGGAGCAGATAACGATGTTGCACCTCTAAAATTTTCCTATAACATCACACAGGGGAAAAATACAATTTTTTACAAAAAACATAGCAAACCAAATTTTGTGGTTCCAAGGGACGATAGTTCCTTTAGAGGGCTGGCAAGACATAAGTTACATATCCAGCTCGATGGAGAGAACTATGAGCTATGGGCCCGGTATACCCTTAGCGGCCAACGCATACCGGCAGACCAATATTTCTATATCCATGTCCATCCGGATCTCCTAACGGATAACGGAGCTGGCAATCAGCAGCTTACCTTCCTAGGGAAGTACACACACTATATCAATGAGTGTCTTAGCTTTGACTATATGTTGAGTTACATGTTGAGTGACGTCCAGATAAATTATGGGCTTCCTGACAAGCTGCACAGACCTCAACAACCAATGGATGACAGACACTGGAGCGAAGACGAAACCGTAGGCCGTATTATGGCTCATATAACGCTTTCTGAATATCAGAAATTTGCAATAGGTACCGAATACTATTACAACAATTTTGGCAGAAAGGGACTCTTGTACAGTAGCGAACCCTCCAATATCCAAGGCCTTCCAATCGGAACCAAATGGAACAGTCACATGATATCTCTGGTGGGAGAATATCAACTTAGGTTTAATAGTGATCTGCTTGGAATCGCTGGATTAAGGGTTGACAAACATCGGTTCACATCGTGGATGTTCTCCCCTAGGGCTGCCCTTGTCTATTCTCCAGATGCAAGCAATGTATTTAAACTCATTTATAATCATTCAGTAAGACATGCAGATGATGCGGATCTATACATTGTCCACCTTGGAGACAGAAAGAAGGGAGACATAGAGTCCATCGACAATTTTGAATTCTTATACAATTTCCAGCCAAGAAGCGATATTGGAATTAGCTTTTCTACATTTTATAACAGGCATCAAGTAGTGGCCTTTGACAAGGATATTGCAGGCGCTCCTTACAAAGAATTGATTACAACATATGGAAGGACTTCCAAGATCGGACTGGTCCAAACATTTGGTCTAGATATCACCTTAAGGATTCATACAGATAACCTGGATGCCAGACTTTCTCATAGTTTTACCAAGTTGTTAGATTTTGATCTGTACGACAAAGGGATAATCCAAAACGTATCTGCTTCACCATACGGATATGGCAACGATCTGGCCAACTGGATAAATAATGCTACCAAGCTCATTGTTAATTACAATGTGACAAACCGTTTTTCTTTTCATAGCAACGCACGCGTCTATTGGGGCCTTCCTGGAGGTGAGGATATGGCAAGGTACAATTTAGAAAAGGTGGGAAGTCCTGCTCTTCCAATAGCCGCTTCGGATGATAGGGCCTTTGACATCAGCATCTTCCTGTCTATGGGCCTTGAATATAGGCTTACTCCAAACACAGACGTTAGTCTTCATGGATACAATTTAATGGGGATATTTGATAAGGATCTTAACAAAAGGAACTTTTTCCAGCGCACTTCCATGTATCGAGATGCTGCTCCATCTGTTGCTATTAGGATATGTAGTTCCTTTTAGGAAACTTTAAGAAAAGGACCTAATATGTCAGACAAATCGTCAGAAGCAGGACAAATAAAAGGAGAAATATTGGTGGTTGATGACAGTAGGGAAAATCTACAGCTCCTGTCAAAAATCCTTACTGCCGAGGGCTACAAGGTGCGTCTTGCTGTTACAGGAGAACTTGCCTTGGCCTCCATTGAGGCCCGGCAGCCAGATTTGGTACTTCTTGACGTGTGTATACCAGATATGAGCGGCTACGAGGTATGCAGACGGCTTTGCCAGAACAAAAAGACCCAGCATATACCGGTACTCTTTATTACAGTTATGGGAAGCCTGGAAGACAAGGTCAAGGGCTTTGCAGTGGGAGGACGCGATTACATTGTTAAACCCTTCCAGCAAGAAGAGGTGCTGGCAAGGGTCAATGCCCATGTAGCCCTCTCTAAAATGCATAGCAAACTCGAACGATTGGTGCAGGATCGAACCCGAGAATTGATCAGGATCAATGAACAGCTAGAAAGAGAGATTTCATGGCGTAAACAGGTAGAGGCTGAACGCCATCTACTCTTTGAGGCAATAAATCAGTCGGACGAATCAGTTGTTATTACTGATGAAGTTGGGGATATAGTCTTTGTAAATCCTGCATTTGAAAGGTTAACTGGCTATTCCAAGCAGGAGGCCATGGGGAAAAATCCAAGGATATTGCAAAGCGGTAAACACGATAAGGCCTTTTATGAAGAATTATGGAGGACCATTCTTAACGGAAAAACATGGCATGGTGAGTTAATAAACAGGCGAAAAGACGGGGCACTTTTTACTGAAAAGGCCTCTATTTCCCCAGTCTTTGATGAAACAGGCAAGATAGTAAATTTTATTGCTGTAAAACATGATATTACGCAACAGCGTTCCCTTGAAGAACAACTGAGGCAGGCCCAAAAGATGGAGAGTGTTGGACGCTTGGCTGGTGGCGTAGCCCATGATTACAATAACATGCTTCAAGTGATACTCTGTTCTGCCCAACTTCTTTTAGGACGTGACGATTTAAAAAGAGAAATAAGACATCATCTAAAACAGATCGAAAAGGCAGCCAATCGTGCAGCAGATATTACCAGGCAACTGTTGGCATTTTCCCGCAAGCAGGCCATAAGTCCCAAGCCTGTAAATATTAACGTGATGCTGTCTAAAGAGATTTTGCCAATGCTTGATCGTCTGTTAGGAGAAGATATAGAGCTTCGTTTTTACTCCAATGCAGATCCCGCCATGATAAAAATCGATCCGGGCCAAATCCACCAGGCGGTTACAAATCTTGCCATAAATGCCAGGGACGCTATGCCCGATGGTGGTAGATTGACTATTGAGACAGAAAATGTGGTCCTTGACCAAGACTATTGCAAAAATCATCTTGGCGCTACTCCTGGCAACTATGTAATGATTGCGGTCAGTGACAATGGCATTGGTATAGACAAGGAGATTATGCCATATATCTTTGAACCATTCTTTACAACCAAGGAAGAATATAGAGGTACAGGGCTTGGGCTGCCATCGGTTTATGGAATTGTAAAACAAAGTGGAGGTTATATAACGGTCTATAGCGAACCAGGCCTAGGTACTACTTTTAAGCTTTACTTTCCAGCCTATGATGAAAATCAAGTGGCCGATTTTATAGACGAAGAAGGTCAGGATATAGTAGATGACAATGCAAATTTGCGGATACTTTTAGTGGAAGATGAAAAAATGGTGCGAAATCTGACGAAAAATTTACTAAGTGACCTAGGTCATACGGTACTTGATGCTGAAAATCCTGAGGAGGCTATTA
Source organism: uncultured Desulfobacterales bacterium (assembly GCA_964573805.1). Classification (GTDB taxonomy): domain Bacteria; phylum Desulfobacterota; class Dissulfuribacteria; order Dissulfuribacterales; family QOAL01; genus JAADCZ01. The sequence goes on from CAZNKP010000022.1 coordinate 87,919, forward strand.
AAAAGGCAGAGCAAGAAACTGATAAAATAGATCTGCTTCTTACAGATCTTGTGATGCCTGGCATGAATGGTCCCCAGTTGTATGAAAAGATAAGAGAGATACGTCCAAATATTAAAGTGCTTTATATGTCAGGATATACTTCAAATGTCATTGCCAAACACGGAATCCTTGAAAAGGGCGTAAACTTTATTCAAAAGCCTTTCTGCATCAAACACCTATCCGAAAAGATAAGAAAGACCATGGGATAAATGTATCCTTGTTTTGTTTATAGATTTATGACTTTTATCAAAAGCCTGTATGCATCTCAATTTTTTCCCAAATCGTGGCTACATGACATTGGAGCTAAGCTGCCGACAAGAAGCCAAGCGAAGCGCAGGCGGATTGGCGGTCAGCTTGAGCGGCTTGTTAGCGCATAACTTATTGATTTATTAACAATTTCAGACATTCTGATACGCTAATGGCTCTACTAACGGACTTATCTTTTCCCAATCTTTGGATTTATGAGCTGCCACCCATAAATCATAATTCCGCTGAAGATTTATCCAAAACTCAGGACTAGTATCAAATGCTCTAGACAATTTCAGGGCCATCTCTGGTGTTACTGAACCCCTTTCATTAATAATCTTGGATAATGTCTTTCTTGATGTACCTAA
>CAZNKP010000023.1:0-34840 GCA_964573805.1 uncultured Desulfobacterales bacterium
CTTTTATTTTTTAAATCAGGCATTATTATAATGTTGCTTTAAGAAACCCTACAGGAGATACCATGAAGAAGGAAGATAAGAAAAGGCCTTCGAACTTTATCAGGAATATAATTATTCAAGACATCAAGTCAAACAAGTACGGTGGCAAGGTCATTACCCGTTTTCCCCCGGAGCCAAACGGCTATCTCCACATCGGTCATGCCAAGAGCATAGTCATGAACTTCGGTTTTGCCCTGGAGTTTAACGGTAGATGCCACCTGCGTTTCGATGACACTAACCCCACCAAGGAGGAACAAGAATATGTAGACGCCATCATAGAGGATGTAAGATGGCTTGGCTATGACTGGGGAGAACACCTCTATTACGCATCGGATTACTTCGACCAGTTTTATGAATATGCCGAGCAACTCATAAAGATGGGCAAGGCCTTCGTCTGCGACCTTTCCCCTGAAGAGGTAAAAAAATACAGGGGTACCCTCACGGAACCTGGCAAGGAAAGTCCTTACAGAAACCGCAGCGTCGAGGAAAATCTAGACCTCTTTCGGAGGATGAGAGCCGGCGAGTTCAGGGACGGAGAACGCACCCTGAGGGCCAAGATAGACATGGCAGCAGGAAACCTGAACATGCGTGATCCGGTAATCTATCGCATAATGCATGTGCCTCATCACCGCACAGGTGACAAGTGGTGCATTTATCCCATGTATGACTTTGCCCACTGCCTGTCCGACTCCATAGAACATATCACCCATTCCCTCTGTTCTCTGGAGTTCGAGGATCACAGGCCATTGTATGACTGGTTTCTCGACACGCTTCAGGTAGAGTGGCATCCCCAGCAGATAGAATTTGCAAGGTTGAATCTCACATACACCATTCTCAGCAAGAGAAAGCTCATCAAGTTGGTGGATACAGGGGCAGTGGATGGATGGGACGATCCGCGAATGCCTACCATCAGCGGCATGAGACGCAGGGGTTTCCCGCCGGCGGCGATAAGGGATTTTTGCGAACGCATAGGAGTGGCCAAAAAGGAAAGCGTGGTAGACGTGGCCCTCCTTGAACATTGCGTCCGCGACGAACTCAACCGAGTTGCCCCGAGGCGTATGGCCGTGTTGAACCCGCTGAAGGTAGTGATTACCAACTATCCCGACGGGCAGGAAGAGGAGCTCGAGGCCATCAACAATCCCGAAGATCCGTCCTACGGAACCAGGCAGGTGCCATTCGCCAAGGAAATTTACATAGAGCGGAGCGACTTCATGGAAGACCCGCCCAAGAAATTTTACAGGCTGGCACCAGGCAGAGAAGTGCGGCTTCGCTACGCATACTTCATAACCTGCACAGACGTTGTGAAAGACCCTGAAACAGGTGAAGTCAAGGAGCTGCATTGTACCTACGACCCTGAAACCAGAGGAGGCAACGCCCCAGACGGGAGAAAGGTCAGGGGCACCATACACTGGGTGAGTGCAAAACACGCCTTCAAGGCCGAGGTGAGACTCTACGACAGGCTGTTCGACCATCCCTATCCAGACAGGGCCAAGGAAGAAGGCAAGACCTTTTTGGACTATCTCAACCCCAATTCCTTGGAAGTAAAGGAAGATTGCCTGATGGAGCCATCTTTGAAGGATGCAGAGCCCGGCTCAGTTTACCAGTTCGAGCGTCTTGGTTATTTTTGCCCCGACTCCAGGGAGTCCAAACCTGGACGGCCAGTGTTCAACAGGACAATAACCCTCAGGGATACATGGGCCAAGATAGAGAAGAAATTCAAGCAGCAGGAACGGCAGAAAAAGAAAAAGAGCAAGGGATAATCATGTCTGAAAAGAAAAAAGAAGAAGTAATTGTAAGGTTTCCGCCCAGCCCCACTGGATATCTCCACATTGGTGGGGCCCGGACGGCCATATTCAACTGGCTCTTTGCCAGGAAACACAAGGGCAAGTTCATCCTCAGGATTGAAGACACCGATGCAGAGCGATCCACCAAAGAATCCATAGAAGGCATAATCGACGGGCTAACCTGGCTTGGCATAGACTGGGACGAAGGGCCATATTTTCAGAGTGAGTTCGCAAATGAACACAGAGCTGCAGCCCAGAGGCTCCTGGAGGAGGGTAAGGCCTACAAGTGCTTCTGCACCAAAGATGATCTCGAGGCCAAGCGCAAAAAGGCCCTGGCGGAAAAACGCGACATAAAATACGACGGCACTTGCCGGCATCTTACGCCTGAGCAGATAAAAGAGAAGGAGGAACAGAACATTCCCTATGTCATCCGCTTCAAGGTCCCGGACAGGCCAGGAAAGATAGGCTACGACGACAAGGTACTGGGACGCATCGAAAAGGATTACAGTGAAATCGAAGACTTCGTGATCGTGCGCTCAAACGGCCGCCCTCTCTATCTGCTATGCAATGTGATCGATGACATACGCGATAGGATAACCCACATTATCAGGGGCCAAGACCACATGACCAACACCATCAAGCAGATACTGCTCTATGAGGCCCTTGGCGCCAAGGCACCTGTCTTTGCCCACATGCCACTCACCCTCGACCTTCAAAAAAGAAAGATTTCTAAGCGTACCCATGGAGAGGTGGTGTCGGTCCAATGGTATAGGGAGATGGGCTTCATTCCCTGGGCCCTGGTAAACTACTTGGTGCTCCTGGGATGGAACCCCGGTACAGACCAGGAGATCTTCACCAAGGAAGAACTCATCCAGGCATTCTCCCTGGAACGCATAAACAAGTCGAACTCCATCTTCAACTATAGAAAGGGGGACCCGAAGTTCTTCACCGATCCAAAGGCCATCAACATCAACGCATGGTGGCTGAGGCACCTGCCAATAGAAGAAATCGCCTCCATGATAAAGGATGACTTCGTTAAGGAGGGCATCTGGGACGATTCTTACGAGGGCGAGAGGAGACAATGGTTTCTCAACACCCTGGATCTCATAAGAAGCCGATTTCACACCTTGCGGGACTTCGCCAGGCTTGGACGCGCCTACTTTGCGGACGACTATGAGATGGACCCGAAGGCGCTCAAGAAAAACGTGTTAAAGCATCCCCAGCTCAAGGAACTGTTGCCAAAGCTTGGTCACACTCTGAAAGAGGTAGAGCCATGGACCCTGGAAACCACCGAGGAGGCTGTCAGGGCCTTCGCCAAGGAGGTTGAGATAAAACCAGGCATTATCATCAACGGTATGAGAGCCGTAGTAACTGGCCAACTGAAGGGACCTGGAATCTTCGATGTCATGGTGGCGATAGGAAAAGAGCGCATCATCAAGAGGCTCCTTGAAACACCCAAACTCTACGAAACTGCGGAAACATAGCAAAAATACTTGACTTGACTGGTAAAAGGCGTCTATTCTTAGTTTTAGACTTCTGTTTGCTTTATGGAGGGAAATTGAGGGTATCCTACACCGGCGGAAACAGGCGATTGTATAGTCGCAGAAGATCATCTAACAAGAGACGGGTGGCTAACCTGTTTTTAACAATCATTATAGGGTTGCTTATACTCTGGAGCGTAGCTGGTCCCTATGGATACTGGAAACTTCAGCATATGAAACAGCATAGAACCTTGCTTGTTACAAAGGTGGCTGATCTTTCCATGGAAAACGCCCTTATAAAAAAACAGATAGAGACCTTCAGCACAGATAAGGCCTTTCAAGAACAGATGGTCAGAAGAAAACTTGGCTGGATAAAAAAAGATGAGCTTCTTTACAAATTTATAAGTACAAATATTAACTCTAGAAGATAGATTCTCTTTTATTCCCCTAATAACAAAGAAGATGATAGGCCCCAAAAATATAGAAGAATTTAAGGAATATTTATCGTCAGGACGCTGGGAGGAAGATTTCGGTTACATGACAAAGGACGGACAGGATGAGATGCTCGACCTCTTGGATTCCCTATTTGAACTTTGCGAGCTTGCTGATAAAATCCTTACCAAAAAACTGTATAAAAATATGATAGGGACTGCCTCTCTTGCTGTAGATCCAAACAGTCATCAAAATTAAAGATATGGGCCTTATCAGAACAAAGACTTACATAAAATATGCCAGGATCAACCTTCAGGAGGCAGAAATCGCCCTTCAAAAAAGCGACTACGAAATGTGTGCAAGGAAGATATTTGTTTGCACAGACGCTTTAATTAAGGCTATAGCAGCAGCCCTTCCAATGGTCAAAGCAGACTTCTTCAGTATGAGCCTTGGACAATTCAGTAAAAACATGGAAGACCTTGCTGACGACAAAGACATTTCCTGTCAAATAGCAAAAAACCTATTTGAGGCGAGAAACCTTGCTAAAACTAAAGAAATGGACCGCATTACTGCCGAGACGGCCCTTGGACATGCTGGATCTGCCTTTACTTCTCTCCATGAACTTTTTACATGAAATTTTCATGTAAAAAGGGGCGGCTTCCAAAGAACCAGTCTTTTGAGGGCCCCTTCTAAGCCGAAAAAATTCTAAAATTCTATTTTCATCCTTGGGGAGGTTCAGGTATAAGAAACTGCCACGACTATTGTTTAGGCTGCCAAAGTTAAAAACAATTTTGCTATTGCCAAAAAACCATAAAAGAGTGTAAAAATAATATCAAACTCAAAAAATGTATCAGAAAAATCTCCTTGTTATGAATCAAAAAAGCGAAAAAAGCACTGAAAAACGGCGCAAGGTCTTGATTTCATTTCCAAGAAAGTTGACCCGAGCTGGACAAAGGATTGTATGTCCAGAGTGTGGAAATGACCATGACTTTTTTGAAGTGGCTCAAGAAGTCACCATTACTACAAAGTACATCCAAAATCCTGATGGCAGTTTTACGCCTCAAAGTGATGAATCCACCGTACTTGGTGATGTGAACCTGTACTGTGGGGAGTGTTATGCAGATCTTTCTCAATATTATAGGCGCTTTGCAGAAATGATATTTTGACAAAGTGCAGTCCCCGCTTGTAATCAGGACAAACTCCCAGTTCCGCAAGAGCTATCTAAAGCTAAAAAGTGGCGATGTTGTAGTTTGCACACTAAACATCAAGCCATTTGAAGAATACATTTTTACAGAATTAATTGACAGGGGGGTTATCCTGTTTCCATCTGCTCTATCCCAACTGGCTACTCGCTCAAAATGTTTTCAAGCCCGTATATTTGTCAAATTCATGATTCCATACACAAAGGTCATCACAGACAAAAAGGACCTGGTAATGGCCATGGATGAATATTCAAAAAGACATATAAAGCCAGTAATCACCAAATTGGATAGGGCTAACTGTGGACTTGGGATAAATAAATGGACTGACTGCGAAAGCTTATTCAACCATGTAACCTTCTCAACAAGACCTCTGTGGCCATTTGTATTACAACCTTTTATTAAAGACGCCTTAGACATCAGGGTAATATGCATTGGTGACAAACACTTAGAGGCATATTGGCGTAAGAACTCTTCTGGCTTTAGAAACAACCTGCACTTTGGTGGAAAAAGCGGACCATATAAACTGAGCAAAAACGAAATGGCCTTTTGCAAAAGGGTCATGGAAAGGGGTAAATTCCCATACGCCCACATTGATCTCATCAAAAACCAAGAGGGAGAAATTTATCTATCCGAAATAAGCCTTTTTGGAGGAACAAAGGGGGCAAAAATCGATTCCTTGACATGCTCCAGGTTAAGGAGGCGGATTGAGGAAGACTTTCTTAAGACCTTTACTGTGCAACAAGGCAACAAGGCCTGAACGATTCCTTGGAACAATTGTTTTAGATGCTAATGAACCAAACAGATCAAGATAGTCAGTACCTACAGCTACAAGAGGCCCTGGGTTATAAATTCCAAAATTTATCATTATTGAGGCAGGCCCTTACCCATCGTTCGTACCTACCTGAAGCGGGTCGAACCCTACAGGATAACGAGAGGTTGGAATTCCTTGGTGACGCCGTACTAGAGTTAATAATAAGTGATTTGCTCTATAGGCAGTTTGGCAGCAGATACAAAGAAGGTGACCTTACAAAAATGAGAGCCTATCTTGTAAGTGAAGCAAGACTTGTTATCCTTGCCAAAGAGCTTGATCTGGGACAATATCTGTTAATGGGTAAAGGCGAGGAAAGATGCGGAGGGAGAACAAGGCCTTCTATCCTTGCAGATGCCTTTGAAGCTGTTGTCGGTGCAATTTACATTGACGGCGGCTTTGAAAAGGCATACTCCTTTATAAAAACAAAATTTGAAGGCCTGCTTGTATCTGCTTCCCAAAAGGGTCTCAAGGTTGATTACAAAAGCAGACTCCAAGAGATGATCCAAAAAAAATATCACTCTCTTCCAAGCTACAAGCTTGTGGAAATACATGGGCCTGATCACGACAGGCTGTTTAAAGTGTGTTTATCTTTTGGAAATAAGCAGATATCTCAAGGTACTGGGAAAAGTAAAAAAGAAGCAGAACAGCAAGCGGCAAAGGCGGCGCTTGAGTATTTCCAGGAGAAGCTAGTCAAAAATGGATTCGGATAACATAGGAGACAAAGGTCGAGGCTTTAAATCGGGTTTTGTGGGTATTGTTGGTGCACCAAACGTAGGGAAATCCACCCTTTTGAACGCCATTCTTGGCGAAAAAGTGGCTATAACCACACCCAAACCTCAAACTACAAGGACGCAAATCAGGGGAATACTTACAGGAGAAAATTTCCAAATAGTATTTGTCGACACCCCTGGAATACATCTTCCAAGAAAGCTACTTAACAAAAAACTGGTCGAAATAGCCGAAAAGGCTGTAGAAGACGTAGACGTGCTTTTATTCCTAGTAGATGTCACCAACCGAAACAAAAAGGAAGAATTTGCAATAATAGAACTTATAAAAAGGCTCAAAAAACCTGTCATATTAGTCCTTAACAAGATAGACAAGGTTGCAAAGGAAAACATCCTGCCAATAATAGATGAAATGAGCAAAATGTATCCTTTTGAAGCAGTAATCCCTATTTCTGCCAAATATGCGGATGGCATAGACAGGCTGATTGAAGAAATCTTGAAACTCCTTCCCGAAGGTCCACAATATTATGATGCGACCACCATTACCGATCAATCCAAGGAACATATAGTCGAAGAACTTATCAGAGAGAAGATATTTCTTCTAGCCAAACAAGAAATCCCCTATTCTACAGCAGTCAAGGTAGAAGAAATGGAAGAAGATGAAAATATAGTAAGAATAAGAGCGATCATCTATGTAGAGCGACCATCTCAAAAGGGAATAATCATTGGTAAGGGCGGACAATTTATTAAAAAAGTTGGGACCTATGCAAGGATGGATCTTGAACACTTATGGGGCAAAAAAGTCTTTATAGATTTGTGGGTTAAGGTTCTAAAAGACTGGTCCAAAGATGAAAAACAACTCAGGCGGTTAGGGCTTTCCAGCTAGCTGTTGTTGTGTCTTTTTTGACACACAAGACCAGAAGACTACATGTGTCCCAAAAGACACACAAGTCTTTCTTCACAAGAGAGTACCACGCAACATATTGATTTAATTTACTTTTTAAGCTTTCCACAATGGCATGCCTTGTGCTATACCTAATGCAGCCACATCAAATTCTAACAGAAAGTCATATTTTAAAAGGACGGAAATAGATAAGCATATGGAACTACAGCGGACATTAAAAAAGACAGTTGCAGTTGAAGGTATAGGATTACATAGCGGTAGCAGAGTATCTATGAAGGTTCTCCCAGCAGCTCCTGGAACAGGCATACAATTTAGACGAGTTGATCTTCCAGGCAAACCAGAAATTTGTGCTACACTACATAATGTAATAAGCTGCGTCCATGCCACTACAATTGGGGGTGAAGATTTCCGTATTTCCACAGTTGAGCATCTTATGGCCACCTTTGCAGGTCTTGGCATTGACAATGCCGTTGTCGAAATAGATGGTCCCGAAGTGCCAGCTATGGATGGCAGTGCCTCAATATTTGTATATCTATTCAAAGATGCCGGCATAAAGGTGCAGGGAATGCCAAGACGGTTCATCGAAGTAATTGAAGAGGTTACCATCACTCAAAATGACAAAAAAGTCACATTCCTACCTTATGACTCTTTTTATGTAGACTTTTTTATCGATTTTCCTCATCCTGTAATTAAGTCCCAGCGTTTCAAGGCAAACATAACCAGGAAAACCTTTGAAAAACGGATAGCCAAGGCCAGGACCTTTGGCTTTCTAAAAGAGGTGCAAATGCTCCATGAAAATGGTCTGGCCCTTGGCGCCTCTCTAGAAAATGCAGTAGTTATTGGAAAACATTGTGTGCTTAATCAAGAGGGACTAAGATTCTCTGATGAATTTGTCCGTCACAAAGTCCTTGATATCATTGGAGACCTTTATCTTCTTGGTGCTCCAATAAGGGCAAAGGTAATTGCAGAAAAGTCAGGTCATGACATTCATTGCAAGGCCATAAAAAAACTTCTTGAAACCAGATCGGCTTGGCGTTACTCAAATGGCCGCAACAGCGTAAATAATTTAGTCAAATGGAATGATACAGTTGCACCAGCTACTGAAGCATTTATATAACTCAGTTAAAGTCAGAGCCACCACCTGTCAGGACAAAACCGATAATTTTTTAAGCATTAAATAAACGGGCCAAAAGGCAGGAGGTACCTAAGGCCGGTTTTAAGGGGAGGGTTGGGCGCAGGGAACCTCACAGTTCCCTGCCAATTTTCTTCAGCCACTCCATATTGTCCTTATAGATCGTCTCTACCTCTTCCGCATCTAGCCCGGCCCCCATTCCCACATGTCTAGCGCGTTCCGGGGTCATGAAGTCACCTGGCGCATGGCCATCTGAATTGATGACCACAGAGGCTCCAGATTCCCTTGCAACCTTCAAAACGTGGCCGTTGGTGAGGCTGTGCCCCTTGCGTCCTGACAGTTCCAGCCGCACCCCTTTTTTCCTTGCAAGTGATGCCTCTTCCATGGTGATGAACCCAGGGTGGGCCAGGATATCTACTGCTGCCTCTATTGCAGCCCTGTTGGTGCCAGGTGCCACCGGCTCCACTATAGTTTCTCCGTGGCATACCACTATGTCTGCCCCGCACTGCCTGGCCTTGTCTGTAAGGCTGCCTATTCGATCGGGATGAACATGGGTCAGCTCGATACCGCAGAGCAGCCTGGTCTTAGATGTGGCATTAATTGGACCCAGAACCTTTCTCATCTGGGTAATGATGAACTCGAAGTTGGACTCGTCGGCATGATCGGTAATACATACGGCCTGGTAACCCATGACCTCAACACGCCTAACAAGCTCGGAGGGCAACAGCTCTCCATCGCTGAAGATGCTGTGACAGTGCAGATCAAACATCAACATGACCTGTTCCTACATCTTGTATTTGAAGGCGCTGGGATCGAGTTCTTCGAGGATCTTGTTCCATTTGTCCTCGTCTTTCTCCTTCTCGTCGCCTGTAACCACTGTAGGCCTTGGTTCGGCAGTAGTAGCTGATTTAAGGACCTCTTCGTTCACAAAAATATCTGCCTCTGCCCTCAGGGCCAAGGCCACTGCATCACTTGGCCTCGAATCGACTCTAACAAGTTTGTCTCCTGTATCCAGGGTTATTTCTGCATAATAAGTATTGTCTTTGAGTTCAGTAATGTCTATTCGCACCAACCTTATCCCTGCGGCCTTTAACAGGTTGACAGCCAGGTCATGCGTCATTGGCCTGGCAAACTCGAGCTTTTCCATTTCTGTGGCAATGGCTGTAGCCTCCAAAAGGCCTATCCATATTGGTAACGTCCTTTCTCCATTCTCTTCTTTCAGGATAAGTATAGGAGAATTAGACTGTGGATCTAGGGTTATGGCGTGAATGGTCATCTTGATTGCCTTCATGGCTTACCTCTTAATGTATGATTCTTCCAATCAATGAATGGTGACATGCCCTTTCAATGTAAACATTGATAAATCTCCCTACAAGATCTCTGGGACCTTCCATATTTACCACATGATTTCCTCTTGTCCTGGCCACCAATCTTGAACCTGAATGAGCCTCTACAAGCACCTGGCAAGTCCTTTTCTCAAATCTTTTATATTGCTTAAGACTTGTGTCATTAAGAAGATCCAACAGTTTGGTTAAACGTTTAGACTTTACCATCTCTTCAATCTGGCCATTAAATTTTGAAGCGGCTGTACCTGGCCTGGGAGAATATTTAAAGGCAAAAGCTTGATCAAACATTACCGTTTTTACCAATCTCAAAGTCTGATCAAAGTCCTCGTCTGTCTCTCCAGGGAAACCTACGATCAGGTCAGTAGTTATGGTGATATCAGGACAGCACCGTCTTAGCTTTTCTATCATTTTCATGTAACGCTTGCTGGTATAATGCCTATTCATACTCTTTAGTATCCTGTCTGAACCCGACTGAACAGGAAGATGCAAATGCTCGCAAAGGCTACCCAGCCTTCCAAAGCACTCTATCAGCTCGTCAGAAAGATCCTTCGGATGACTCGTTGTAAAACGGAGCCGAATACCTGGGAAGGCGCTATCGATTTTTTTGAGTAACCCCGGGAAATCAATACTCTCCTCAAGTCCCTTTCCATAGGAGTTTACATTTTGACCCAGGAGGGTAATATCTTTGATTCCCTGCTCCAGCAAGGACTCTATCTCTGTTAGAATATCTTCTGAAGGCCTGCTTATTTCTCGCCCTCTGACATAGGGCACTATGCAATAGGTACAAAAATTGTCGCAACCCTGCATGATAGTTATATAGGCACGCACATCACCTCTTTTGGGCAACGGAGCGTCTATATAAGGTATTTGGAAACGCCTTGAAAGTTTGGTGTCATGAATATGCACGTCACCAAGGGCCAGTCTTTCAAGAATCTCCTCTATTCTATAAAGAGCTTGAGGGCCCATGACAAAATCTACATATGGGGCCTTGTGAAAGAGCTTGTAACCAAGCTGCTGAGCAACACATCCTGCCACTCCTATCTTCAGCGAAGGGTTAGAAACCTTAAATTTTTTAAGTCTTCCAAGGAGACTGTAAAGTTTGTGCTCGGCCTTCTCTCTTATTGAACAGGTATTTACAATAATAAGGTCTGCCTCGTCTGCATGGGGCGTAATGCTATAATGCCCCATAAGTATCTGTGCCATGCGTTGTGAATCGTATTCGTTCATCTGGCAGCCAAAGGTAATAATATGTAACTTTCTTGGTGCCTTTGTAACAGCCAAACGGTCGTTTTCTTTCACAAGACTCTTCATGATTCTTTTTATTTATCGGCCCTATTCAAAACGAATTTGTATATCCTTGTCTTCCAACCAGCCTTTTCCTTGGCCGTTACACCTACCAAAATAACTCGGCTTCCTATTAATGAGATACCAACCGGTTCACCCGTTAGGTTTTTGTCTGCCCTAAAAAAAGCATATCTGCGATCAAAAGGGAAATAATAAATGCCCTGGCAAGCATCTTTTGAGCCATCCGGCATTGTTCCATGAAATAGTATTCCATTGCGAACAACTATAAAATCCGACCCTGCAGGACCGCAACATTTCCTCTCTTCTACTATAGGGAAAAGGGAAGTCCAAAGATGAATCCCCTTGGCAAAAACCTTGAAAAAACCATCAAAGCTCACATATAAAAGGGTGCAGCCCCCATTTGTTTGTGTGGCAAATGCACTTTGTATATTAAAGTCATTGGGCAACTCAGCCTGTTTCTCGTATTCGATTCCTTTCAAAGTAGGTCTAAGCACGAATATCTTTTGTCCTCTAAATCTTTCTTTTTCGTATTCCTGGCCAAGGAAAAGCCTTTGCTTTGAATAGCAATCAACAGGTGCGAAGGCCAACCATAGATTGATTTCATTCTGAACAAGCTGCAATCTGCCATTTTTATATTTAAAAAGTTTTGAAGAAAGGCCTGCATTTTCTATGGCTACATTCAGGACCAACCAATCCTTATAAACAGAAAAACTACATGGGCATTCAAAATCTTCAAGCTTGTAAAAACTTGATGGCCCTGTGTGCCTATAAGGTGCTACACCGAGTCCGTTTTCAGTCAAATACACAACCTCTTGACGACCGTCTCCACCTAGATCCACCACGGCCAGCTGGATAACCTTGTCTTTTAACGAGCCGACCACTTCAGCGTGCAAAAAATCCAGGATCAACAACTCGCTGTCAACCAAAGGGGCCACATCCACATGATGGGTATCCAGATGATTACTATCTGCAAGGATTTCTTCTCCAGACGATACTTCGTATGCAAAAAGTCTTTTCATGCTTGGTCCATAGACCTGGAGAGTATGATCGTTAAGCCTAAAAATCAAATCAATCCCAAAGGCCTTCATAGAACTCTCAGACACGACTGGCATGGGGCCCGATGAAGGCTCTATCCAATCTAAGTTCGGCAAAATTTCCTTCAGGGAATATGTTGAAAACACAGGAGACACTAGCCTATCATTTATAAAAAAGGCTGCCCTCACCTTGCTAAAACGCAGGGCTTTAAGGTCATCGTCGGCCTTGGCTACTGAATAGTAGGAGACACATTGGGCCGAGCCTTGGCCTACCCTGCTCACCTGACACTTGGCTATCAACTTTTCTTGATAACCCATTATTTTTCTCGTACCCGGCACATAGACAGGCGCCCCCTTTGTCACAATAGCAAAAATGTCTCCCTCCTTTATACCTGCTTCTATACCTTTGTCTAAAACAAACTCTTTGGCCCTGGCCTCCTTCACCTCTGCAATAACTGGCCGGAAATCATTAACGAGCTTTGTCACAGAGACCATTGCAAAAACCAGACAAGGATATGCAAAGACAAGCATCCATATAATCACAAATACATTAGACACGGCATACTTGCACATACGATTCAATTATCCGCTCTCCCTTTTTCCAACAAAACAAAACACTTATTAAGGCTTGCCTTAAGCAAATTATCAACAACGATATATTACCAAAAACAAACAGGAAGTTGGCCTGAAAATCCAGATTTGATTTAATATAACAATATTGAAGGAAAAGAAAACCAGAAGAGGAGCAAATCATTAAAAAAGGCCCTTAATCCACAAAGATTCAGGGCCTTGAAAGAACCGAAATCTTGGAATGACTAGACGCAGCCAGTAGGTTTTGGCAGACCAGCCATTTTACAGGCTCCCTTACCAGGTCCTGAGGGAAACAGCTCGTAAATCTTTTTCAGAGGATAACCGGTAGTCTTGGAGAGGATCCTTACCATGGGAGCAATTCCATTCTTCTTGAAGTAGTCCTGAAGGACCTCGATGATTTTCTTATGATCTTCTGTCAGTTCGCTAATACCTTCTTGCTCCATGACGTACTCGACCCAATCCTCATCCCACTCTTCCATTCCCCTTACAAGGAAGCCGTCTTCATCGACTTCATAAGTCTTGCCTTTGTACTCTACAGTTGCCATATTGCCCTCCTTTTGGATTATTCTCTATGTCCTAAATGGCATATCGAGACCGTTTATTACTATACCCAAAAACCTTTGTCAAGGCTCGTTAATTTTTTTTCAAGACAACCATTAAGAAAATTTATCTGTATTTCCAGGCGGTTATAAACAACGGAGATCTGTCACAAGTGGATTTTTTGAATAGCTATTCATTTTTTTCACAATCGGTCAACTGTCCACACGGTCTTGGTTACGCAAGAAATCTAGATGCCTCTGGGCCCAATCAAGGGATGGATCCAGTTCAAGCGCCATCTCGTACCATTTAATGGCAGCAGGAATTAGCCCAAGTTTACGCAAGTTACTGGCAATATTGGCATAATCAATGGCAGAACCAGGATCAATGGCTATGGCCTGTTCGAAACATTCAATCGCATCAGTATATTTACCCATCTGATAAAGACAGGTTCCGAGAATGTTGTGGATTTCTTTGAGCCCAGAATCATACCGTCTTGCCTTTTTTAGATGCGAAATCGCCTTGTCAAGCTGGCCAAGCTGCCTGTAGCAATTACCAATATTACAATGCAAGCTAGCCAATTCGCTTGGTGGCGGAGAAAGCTCAAGGGCCTTTCTGTACTTTTCAATAGCAGCCTCAGCATCACCCAATGCCTCCATCACATGTCCCATGTAAAATGTCACATCAAATCTCTTAGGATAAAGAGTATCCAGACGATCAAGGAGTTCAATGCGCTCAACTGTCTGGATAAAACCTCCGGTGGCAACAATACGAGCCATATGAAATGGCAGATCTATATTTAATGTCCTGTCTCTAAAATGACTTCCCGGGATCATGGCATATACTGCTGGAATCTGGAGATCATCATCTGTAATATCAGCCAGGTAAACATTAAAATCAGCATTTTTTTTAAGGGCCCTGGAAAGAAGCTCCACCTCGGCCCTAAAGTTATCAGAGGCACAATTAGGTAGTTCGTCAAGCCCTTCTGTAACTACAGAATTAAGCACATAGTGTGCCTCATCCAGGGTTGCAAACTTTGGCAGACCGCTTTCAAGATATTTCCCGTCCGTATCAAAGTCACCTGCCAACTGGGCCACTTCTGTAACAGCCCTAATTGCAGCCCTTACAGGGTTGGTTGAGGTGCCAGCCGTATAAACTATTTCGCTCCTGTCTGGATAGGTAGACGGATCCCAAGCAATAGCGCCAACAGTAGGTATACCAAGCCCTAGGGAAAAATCCTTTAATACAAGCCTGATACCATTATTCCTGAACCTTTCCACGAGTCCCAACAAGGTTTCATCAACAATAGAAGCGAGATCAATAGTTGGAGTCACTAGTTTTTGATAGCTGATTACCGAGCAAACGTGTCTTTCTACAACTTCACATATGGCCTGAACCGCCGCTTCCTCCAAGCTGTTTCCTGCTGCAGACCCATTATACTCAAAAATAGGCCACATCCATGAAAATGGCACCTTTGATGTTAAATTTTTTGTTGCATCATAACCAGCAATCCACTGATGGGGAAAGGCATACAAAAACTCCTGTTCTTTCTGGTCAAGCCGCCTGTCAAAATGCACTGTCCTAAGCAAATCTTCCAAACCAAACCTATGCCCCTTCACATCTGACAAAGGAGCTATTTGGAACTCGTCTCTTCCCATGAAACGAAACAGGCTGTAACGTTCGGCAATTTCCATAATTGCACTGGCCTTGGCCTGGGCCTCTGAAGCACCTTTTCCCATTTGTTTTTGGCTGCCGGTTATAGTAGTTGCATGTGGAGAGTATTTACTAATAAATACCGGGATTCCCAGTCTTCCCTTATCTATTCTCTTTATCCCTTCCAAAACCGGCTGCCCCAGGGATGAAAATCTTTCAAGCGCCCATTCGATGGTCTCCTTGGGACTTCTGACTTTATCGTATGCAATGCCAGATTGTTTAAATGAATCCCCTAGCTTCATGTAAAAATAAAACCCGTCTTAGACATTGAAACAAAAAAACAAACATTAAAGTTCCCTATACTTTTGACATACAGTCTCAATAATCTCTTCTGCCCGGAACCAATCTTCCTGATCAGCCCCTGGCTCCATACCCCTGCGTTCATACAACGTATGGGCCACTGCGGCAACCCATTTCTGCCTGCCGTCTTCACAAGTCGTATCAAGGAACCTGATACGCGTCATCCCGGTACCAGGAGCGCCCTGTATCTGAAGCCCGATCACCGGATTTATCGCCTCCTCATCCTTTATGAGATAGATAGCCCTTGGCACATCAACCGCATGGGCAAGGTGCACAAGATTATCAGGATCAGTTGTGCCGAGAAAAATTTCTACTCGCCTGGCACGGTCGTCATAGTCAATCCCAAGAAGGGGCATGCCTGGTTCCCCAACAATAAAGTCGTCTCCAATCTGCACCACGGCGTTGCGGTACTGATTCATTCTATTGAAATCCTTGAGGAAACTTTTCCATTCCTTCTTCAGAATCCTTGTCTTTTTTTCAGCCATTTCCAGCACCTCCCTTTGTTTGATAAAACTAACCTAAACATTAGGAGATGGCGTGTCAAAAGAGAAAAACGAAAGAGCAATAAAGAGACCGGGAAAACAAACGGATGTTTGAAAAAACTGTCCCCTTAAGCTCCAATGAGTTGAGAAACACCAGCAGCCTTTGGCCACATATTGTGCTTTGGCAGGTACAAATCTCAAGTCAGTCGCTCATGCCCTAACTCTAGATAGATACTCCCTCAGGCAAATCCTGGTCTTCGTATCGGGCCCACTTCTGACAAACTCATCAACAGGACCCTGGAACAGCACTTTGCCACCGAAGCGGCCCCCGCCAGGTCCGAGATCTATTATCCAGTCCGCCCTGCTTATCATGGACAGGTCATGCTCCACCGTGAGCACCGTATTACCCGTCTGTGCCAGCCTGGCCAAACAGTTGGCTAACCTGCCGACATCCTCCATGTGCAATCCGATGCTTGGCTCGTCCAATAGGTACAGCTTGCCGCCTGCCTTGGCCTTGGCAAGCTCCTTTGCTATCTTGAGCCTCTGGGCCTCGCCGCCAGAAAGGGTCGGGCTTGGCTGGCCAAGTTCTATATATCCTAGCCCAAGTTCGTCCATGACCCTCAAGGGCCCCCTTATGGCCGGCACGGCCTTG
Source organism: uncultured Desulfobacterales bacterium (assembly GCA_964573805.1). Classification (GTDB taxonomy): domain Bacteria; phylum Desulfobacterota; class Dissulfuribacteria; order Dissulfuribacterales; family QOAL01; genus JAADCZ01. The sequence goes on from CAZNKP010000023.1 coordinate 16,471, forward strand.
AACAATTGTAGTGCCTCTGAAGCCGTAAGTGATAGGATCTGACTTATATCCTTGGATCTCCACTTGACTGTCAGCACCTCTGGTCTGTACCGCCTTCCCATACACGCCTGGCACTTGACGTAGACGTCAGGCAACAATCCCAGACTCTGTTTTATCTGTCCCTGTCCGTTGCAATTGGGGCAGGCTCCTTCTGTTGTGTTGAATGAAAACCTCGAGGGACCGAAGCCCTTCATCCTTGCAGCAGGCACGCGAGAGAAAAGAGCCCTTATGTGGGTGAAAATTCCCAAAAATGTAGCTGGACACGATCTGGGACTTCTCCCAATGGGATTGTGGTCGATGTGAAGCGTACCCTGAACTGTTTCACTGCCCCTTAAGATCCTGTCCTTATCTCCTGTGGCAAGAATCGAGAGTATCTCTTCCTTGAGGCTGGTCTTGCCAGATCCAGAAACCCCTGTCACAACGGTGACGGCTCCTGCAGGAATGGTGACTTCGATCCCTCGGAGGTTGTTCCGTGAAAGATCCCTGAAGGTAATGAAATTTATATCCTCGCCTGAGCTGATTCTGTCCGACAGTGGGATCTCACCTTTCTGAAACCCTTGGGCAGTTTTCGACTCCTCTGCATTCAAAAGCTCCTCTGGAGTACCCTGAAAGACCACTTGGCCCCCGGTCTTGCCGCCCCCTGGCCCAAGGTCTATAACATAGTCGCTTTCAATTATGGTCTCCTGATCATGCTCGACCACTATCACACTATTACCCTTGTCCCTAATGTCTTTGAGAGTCTTGATGAGGCGTTTGTTGTCAGAGGGATGAAGGCCAATGGTGGGCTCATCCAAGACCACAGTTATACCAGTCAGATTGGAACCGCTTTGGGCACACAGGCTTATGCGCTGGGCCTCGCCCCCTGACAGGGTGTTACCAGCCCTGTCGAGCCTGAGATACCCAAGACCCAGTTTACTCATGAGCTCAAGCCTCGCATCCACCTCCTGCGCAAGGGAAAGAAAGAGTTCGCTTCGCTGACCAAAGTCTCCAGGCCTCTTCAACCAATCTCCAAGGAGTTGTCGTGCCTCGTCTATCTCCAAGGCCATGAACCGTTCCAAGGACACGGAGTCTATCTGCCACAGAGCAGCACTCCTATTCAGCCTTGAACCCTTGCACTCTTGACACACTCCACCTTCCATGCTGCCTGTGCCGTGGCATTTTGGACACCTGCCCACCCGGGTATGAAAAGAAAAGAGCAGTGGATCCGGCTCCTCCATAGACAAACCACACCTTTTACAAAAGTGCTTGAGGCTGAACCACCTTATAGTGTCATCCCCTAATAAAGCGAAAATGGAACCCTTGCCGGCCTCTAGAGCCTTTTCCACGAGTCTTTCGATTTCTGGGTGACCGGTGACCACAGGCCCCCAGAGCCATGAAATGTCATGCTCACGATAACGGGACAGCGCCACCACATCCCCCCTGGCTACCAGCCTACCATCCACCATGACGAGATCGGCCCCTGTTTTGAAGCCCCTCGTTATCTCGTTCTGATGCCACCCCTTTCTGCGCCTCACCCTTGGCGCCCCTAAGTAGAATGGCCTTTCTTCACTGCATAATTCCGTTATTTTTTCTAGCATTTCCTCCCTTGAGCCCTGCTCCATGGCAGATCCACACCCTGGACACACCGGCCTGGAACAGTGGGTATACATCAAACGCAAATAATGGGCGACCTCGGACAATGTGGCCACAGTTGACATGGAACTACCCCTCGCAGCCTTTTGCTCTATGGCCACCGAAGGACTCAGACCTCTTACGGCGTCGCAGTCAGCCCTTTCGTGGAGTCTGACGAATTGCTTCATGTAGGAAGGCAGGCTCTCCAGGTAACGCCTCTGTGCCTCCTTGAATATGATGTCAAAGGCCAGGGAAGACTTTCCTGACCCAGAAACCCCTGTCACTACCACCAGCTTGTTTCTGGGAATGTCCAGGTCGATGTCTTTGAGATTGTGATGCCTGGCCCCTCTTATCTGGATTACATCCGTGTTGGAGCGCAGCTCCCTGTCTACCTCTTCCCCTCTTGAAGTCATCCTGTCCCCTTCGGGTTGAGAAAGCATTTTGGCCGCATGGGCAGTGGGCGTCTTTTCCATAAGGAGCCTTGGTGAGGGGCCCTGAAAAAGGACCTCACCACCTCTTTCTCCGCCTTCAGGGCCTAGTTCTATTACCCAGTCACTCGAAAGAATGAGAGATAGATCGTGTTCCACTACAACAATAGTATTGCCAGCATTCTTCAGAGCTGAGAGCTGCTCTGCCAAGGAGCTGATTTCCAGTGGATGGAGTCCCCTTGTGGGTTCATCAAGGATGAAGAGGGTATTGCGACTTCTTGTCGACAGACACCTTGCAAGTTTGAGTCGCTGGGCCTCACCACAGGAGAGGGTATTTAGCGGTTGACCAAGGAGCAGATGGCCCAGTCCCAGGCCTATGGCAGGGTCGAGAAGCCTTGTTATCGCTTTATATTTGCAAAAAAAACGTGACGCCTCTTCCAATGACATATCTAGGCAGTCGGCAAAGTTTTTTCCATAAAGTGATATCTCAAGGGCCTCTTGAGCAAAACGGCTTCCTTTGCACTCTGGGCAAGGAACAAATACGTCTGGAAGAAACTGCATTTCAAGCACCTCAAACCCTTGCCCTTTGCACTCAGGGCATCTTCCCCCATCCACATTCAGGGAAAAGTAGCCTGGTCTGAGGCCTCTGACCTTGGCCTCCTTGGTTTTAACAAATAGCTTCCTCACCTGATCGAGCACCTTGAGATAGGTACCAGGACATCCCCTAGGCGTCCTGGACAAGGGCTCCTGATCCACGAAGACCACCTTTTCTATTCCTTCAGGAACCTCGAGCCGTTCCATGGAACCAGGTTCCTCGCATGGAATGCCCATCCTGCGAAGCATTCCTCTATAAAGGCAATCCTCAACCAGGGTCGACTTTCCAGAACCAGAAACTCCACAGACACATGTAAAAAGACCAACTGGAAACCTGCACGAAATGGTCTTGAGGTTGTGATGCCGGATCCCTTCGAGGTATATATAAGACACCTCTTCATCTCTCATGCCATCGCCTAAGCCCTCTTTGTCAAATCGAGCAATGGTCGCCAGATCCTCAGTGCCAGTTTTATCCGCAACAATGTTTCCGCCCTCCATCCCGGAACCCGGTCCCAGCTCCACCACCCTATCGCAGCACGCCAGCATGGCATGGTCGTTTTCTGTCATAAGGACCGTATTGCCTTGTTCCCTAAGTCCCTCGATCACTTGGCGGACCCCTTTCACATCCTTCGGGTGAAGACCAGAAGAGGGCTCTTCAAGACAAAAAAGCGTTTCTGAAAGGCTCACCGATACCCCCTTGGCAAGACAGAGACGGGAAAGCTCGCCCCCTGACAGCGTCCTAGACTGCCTGTCAAGGCTGAGGTATCCCAGGCCAGCTTTCTGAATAAGGGACAGTCGCCTTCCCAGATCCTCCAAGAGGCTTTGAGAGGCCTTGTCATGGAGAACAACACCTAGACCATCCACCCACTTCAGGGCATCGTCCACGCTCATTCTGTAGAACTCTGAAATATTTTTGCCCCCAAGCCTGAAAGCCAGGGCTGCAGGACCAAATCGAGCTCCATTGCACGCAGGACACCTTTCATAGGCCCTATAACGTGAAAGCAGAATCCTGATATGTGCCTTGTATCTCTTTGTCTCCAGCCAGTCGAATATGGCCTTCAACCCATACCATTCGTCCTTTCCGTGAATGACCCATTTGCGTTCCTCATCTGTCAACTCTCTCCAAGGCCTTTTGGCATCGAGCCCCCAGCGGCGACACCATTGAAGAAGCAGGGCCTTGTCATCATGCCAGTTCTCAAGGGGTCTTATTGCCCCATCTATTATGGAGACAGAGGCGTCGGGAATGACGAGATCCCAGTTGATACCCATGACCCTTCCGAAACCGCTACATTCATGGCAAGCGCCTTCTGGCGAGTTGAAGGAGAAAAGAAGGAGGGTGGGTTCAACTGCTCCTGTGCCACACCTTTGGCAAACCGGGATCTTGGAGAAGAGCTTTGGCCTGCCGCCGTCTGCAGCTACTAAAATGCGTGTTCCACCAATGGAAAAGCCGTTTTCTACCGCCTCCTGAATCCGTTGAGACGATAGTTTTGCCAAGGGAATCCGGTCTATAACAACAAGGATCTTATCGTCACCTCGGATTGTGCATTCTCCCACGTCAACGACTTTGCCACCTTGGAGGATTCGTCTATATCCTTCTTGCACCAAATCTAGCAATCCCTGTCTGTCGGCTTCGATACAAACGTATCCGATCCTGGCCCCTTCTCTTGCCTTATCTGCAAGGAACTCCCACACATGTTGCCAACTGGCAGGCATTATGGGGCAATTGCACTTGGAACAATGGGCCACACTGTTTTTGTAAAAGAGCATTCTGGTGGTGAAACTTATCTCAGAAAGTGTGGCTACTGTGGATCTGGAATTCCTCACCGGGTTGGCCTGGCCAATTCCTATGGCAGCAGGCAAGTTTTCCAATGCCTCGACTTTCGCCCGTGGAAGCCGTTCCAAGAACTGACGGGCATAGGGGGAAAAGGTTTCGATGAAACGTCTCTGGGCCTCTGAGTATATAGTATCAAACACCAGCGAAGACTTTCCTGCACCTGAAGGCCCAGAAATACCACAGATGGTCCCAAGCTCTATCTCGATATCAAAACCCTTGAGATTGTGCTGCCGAACCCCTTTTACAGTAAGCCTTTTCATTAGAACCCAATAAAAAATTACTCAATGCAGACTCAACGATCTGCTTTCTTTAATTATAAGCCTTGTGACAAAAAAGATGCATGATAAGGTTTAAACAAACAGAAAAATTTCAAGGAGACTCCTTATATGGGTATTAAGGCACTTTCTCACCTGCTCGCTCCTTCAGCAATTGCCATGCTCCTTGGCCCTGGCATAAATCCCTTGTTTGAGCAAAGGTTATTTCAAAACATAATAACTTCAGGTTTTGCCGGACCAATATATCCGATTGATCCGGAGAGGGAGGCTGTTTGCAATATCCCTGCATACAAGGATCTCAAAACCATAAAAAAGAAACCGGATCTGGCTGTCATAACTGGCCCACCTGAATACGTTCCAAAGGTTCTGAAAGAGTGTGGCAAGGCAAAAATACCTGCCGCAATTATATTTTCAATGGATTTCAGGCATCGGACTAAAGACAGCGAACAAATCGCGTCAAAGATAGCTGAAATATGCAAACAATACCAGATTAGATGTATTGGGCCAAATTCACTTGGGATCATACGTCCCGGGAAGGGCATAAATATAAGTGTCAGCCTCAAGGCACCGCCCAAGGGCAAGGTCGCCTTTCTTTCGCAAAGTTCTACACTTGCTGCGTCCATCCTAGATTATGCTGCATCAAAACACGTGGGCATGAGTACATTTGTCTCTATTGGCGCACAGATAGACGTGGACTTTGGCGATCTGATAGATTTTCTCGCAATGGACCCTGAAACAAGGGGGATAATCCTTTATCTTGAATCCATTAAAAATGGAAGGAGATTTCTGAGCGCAACCAGGTCCTTTACACGCACTAAGCCAATAGTAGTCATTAAGGGGGGGAAGTTCGAGCAATCAAGGCTTGTCTCCTTCAGCCGCATGGGACTTCTTACAGGAGAAGACGCTGTCTATGATGCAGTATTTAAAAGGGCTGGAATGGTAAGGGTGGAAGACATACTAGAACTCTTCAATACTTCCGAAGCACTTTCCAAACAGCCAGCCCCAAAAGGGAACAAGCTTGCCATTGTCACAAATGCAGGAGGACCAGCAGTACTTGCCATAGATATGCTTATAAGAAAGGGGGGCGGCCTTGCAGAGCTAGAACCAGAAACGGTATCCTCCATTAAGCAAATCCTTCCGGCAACGGCTCCGGTATCCAATCCGGTAGATTGCCTGTCTGACGCCTCTGCTAAAAGGCTCGCAGGAGTGATAGAACCGCTACTTCAGGACAGCTCATCCGATGGCCTGCTTGTGATATTGACCCCTCAGCCTCTTACTGAGCCGCTGGATACGGCAAAAGAGCTTATCCGGCTTGCGTCAAAACATCCATACAAGACTGTCCTTGCCTGCTGGATGGGAAGCGAAGACATGGACTCTGCAAGAAAACTACTCAACCAAAACGCAATACCTACATTTGTAGCCCCAGAGCAGGCAGTGAAAAGCTTCCTTTATATGTACAACTATGAGGCTAACAAACAGCTTCTAAGCCAGACACCTTCTAACATCCTTGCAGACTATCATCCAGACAGAGAAAAGGCCCTTGCAACATTTCATGCCGTCTCCAAGGAGGGAAGACGCTTTCTTCTTGAACGGGAAACTAAACAGGTCCTTGAGGCTTACGGGATAAAGACGACACCAATGTTTCTTGCCAAGACAGCAAATGAGGCCAAGAGGCTTGGCAAAAAGATTGGATTCCCAGTTGCCCTCAAGATTGAATCTCCAGACATACCTAACAAAAGCAGGGCAGGAGGAGTTAAACTGCATGTGCTGGAACATCAGGTGGAAACGGCATTCAAAATCCTGACAGACAACCTTAAGAGATACAAGCCAGAAGCCGAATTTAGGGGAGTTACTGTAGAACCAATGATCCTAGGCATGGGTTACGAACTTGCAATGGGCGCCAAAAAGGACCCAACCTTTGGCTCGGTAATAGTTTTTGGCCTTGGGGGAGAACTTCTCGAAGCCGAAAAGGACACTACAGTGGGCCTACCGCCCTTAAATCAGGCGCTCGCGAGACGTCTTGTAGAGGAGACAAGGATAGGCAGACAACTACTCCATGAAAAAAACGAGATAATACCCATTTTGGAAGAGTCTCTTGTACGGTTCTCCATTTTAGTGGCTGACTTTTCCATAATAAAGGAGATCGAGATCAACTCCTTTTTTATTGACCAGGAAAGAGGCGTATGTTTGGACGGAAGAATAGTTTTGGAAGATGAAATCCCAAAAGATATGCAAAAAATGCAGGCTGATATATGCCCCGATCATTTGGTAATCTGTCCCTATCCTTGTCAGTATACAGAAACAAAGACTCTCAAGGATGGCACACCATACGTTATCCGGCCGATCAAACCCGAAGACGAGCCCCTAATGGAAGAGCTTTTCTCTACATTCTCCGAACAAACCATTATCAACAGATTTTTCCAGCTAAAAAAACACCTTACCCACGATGAGTTGGCCAGATACTGTCAGGTAGATTATGATAGGGAGATTGCCCTTGTAGCCAGCCTTGAACAAGGAGACAGGGAACGAATAATGGGGGTTTGCAGACTTGCAATAATGCCTGATGGCAAAAATGCAGAACTGGCAGTAGTAGTGGGAGATCCATGGCATGGGCATGGAATAGGAAAGACACTTATGGCCAAAACCCTCCAAATTGCAAAAGAAAAAGGCGTGAAAAAGATATGGATGGATGTTCTTAAAGACAACAGGATAATGAACAGCATTGCCAGAAAATTTGGATTCAACACAGTCCCTTCCGAAGATCCTGACATAGTACGTTACGTGTTAGAGGTTTAGTAAATGGCACAGTTTAAGCCGATTAACTTGATATTTTCTAGCCGCTTTCTCGACCACGATACCGGAGGAGGTGACCATCCAGAATCTCCCAAAAGGCTTGTCAAAATACTAGAGAATCTACGATCAGGACCTCTCAAAGATAAAATAGACTTGGTTAACCCCAAAACAGTTGATAAAGATTTGCTCTTTTCAGTCCACTCAAAGGACTATGTTATGCGTTTTGAAGAGGCATGTCTTTCGGGTATGGAAACCTTTGGACATCAAGACAATAGGATTTGTTACGATACATTTCAAGTCGCCCTTCTTGCAGCAGGTGCATGTCAAAAAGCAGTGGATCTTGTTGAAAAAGGGCCTGAAGGGGTTGTCATGAGCCTTGTGCGGCCACCAGGACATCATGCAGAGGCGTCCCTGCCCCTTGGCTTTTGTTTCATAAACAATGTCTGTCTTGCTGCCAAATATTGGCAGAACAGATACGGACGGAAGAAGGTCTTTATATTTGATTTCGACGCCCATCATGGCAACGGCATTCAAGAAGTCTTTGACTCAGACAAATCGGTCTTTTATGCCAGTATTCATGAACATCCCACCTTTAGCTTTCCAGGAACTGGTTATGAGGAAGATACAGGAAGCGGACCTGGAGAAGGTTTTACCTTAAACGTTGCATTACCGCCTGGAGCCACAGACTCTCTTGTAATGAAAGCACTGAAGGAACGTATAGAACCGGCAATTGAACAGTTCAAGCCAGAATGCATTATTGCCGCGGCAGGATTTGATGGCCATGAAGCAGATGATATGTCTGGTCTGGCCTACTCCACAGGGCTTTTCGGACACATAGGCTCGTTTCTTGCTGTTTTTGCCGAAAAATTCTGTCAGAACAGGCTGGTCAGCATCCTTGAAGGGGGATACAGTCTAAAATTCATAGGCCCTTCGGTGGAAATATACCTTGGCGGTCTTGCCATAAGAATATGAATTAGAGGGGAAAAATGTTTGTCACCACGTACATGACAAAAAAACCCGTTACAATCTTTCCAGATACCCTAATTCCGAAAGCCAAAGAGATATTAAGAGAAAGGGGATTCAGACATCTTCCTGTTACAGACCAGCAAGGAGTACTCCTGGGTATGGTCACCGACAGGGACATAAGGTCTGCCTTTCCATCATCTATATTGGAAGAGCAGGAGAGGAAACGCATACTCGGTAGGGTGGCAAACTCGACTGTGGAATCCATCATGAGCACAAGCCTTTCTAGCCTGAGCCTACGCTCTACAATAGATGATGCCCTTATCTTGCTTGAGAAGCAAAATATAGGCGCGCTACCGGTACTCGATGACTCAAACAAGGTCATAGGGATATTCTCTATTCGGGACCTAATGCGCGCTTATGGAGATCTATTTGGCCTTTATGAAAAAGGAAGCGTATTGGTCAGCATCAAGGAAGAAGGACAAGATACTATAAACAGGATATTACGGACCCTTGAGAAGAATGACATACCCATCATCAGGCTCGTAAGGGCCACACAGCCCACTGAAGACAAAAAAGAAACACAAGTGATTTATATAAGGGTCCAGACTATGAACCTGCCATCTATAAAAAATGCTATGAAAGAGGCAGGCCTTACCTTACTGTGAGGTTTCAAAAAGTGAAAACGGTTTTTATCGCTGGCACTGATACAGACGTAGGCAAGACTTTCATCACCAGCTCTATAGCCGCGCTCCTTTTAAAAAAGGGATTACATATAGGAGTGATTAAATGGACGGGCACAGGAGGTGACAAATCCAACCCTGATATAGACTATATTGTGACTCAGGCAGCAAAGGCATCCTTTGGCCCTGGCTCAAAGCTTTCGGTTTCATGCCCATACAATTTTACCTTTCCGGCCTCTCCACACCTTGCTTCTGCAATGGAGGGCAAAAAAATAGATCCTCAAAGAATACTAGAGGCAACAAAACAGATGGAACAAACCTGCGACGTTGTGATAATAGAGGGAGTTGGCGGGCTCATGGTACCGCTTAATCAAGATATTTTGTTAATAGACCTTATTAGGATATCCGGCTGTCCGGTTATCCTTATTGCCAGAAGCGGCCTTGGAACAATCAACCATACTCTCTTGTCTCTGGAGGCTCTAAGGCATAGAAACATCAAGGTAAAGGCCGTGGTTCTAAACTCTATTAGTTCCGAAGGCCAAGCTGATACAACCTCTGAAGAGATTGTGACAGACAACAAGGAGACAATTGGTAAAATCGCCAGGCTACCGGTATTTGGCCCTGTTCCCTTTGACAGGAATCCTTTGTCGGAAGCTGTATTCGGTTTTGTGGACCCTGTGGCACAAATTATTGTAGAGGACTGTGCATAATGGGTAAAAACACCTCCCTCAAGGCCGGTTTTCTCAAGATCGTTGGCCTTGGCCCGTCTGGTGAGGAGTGGATATGCCCTCCAGCACTCCAGGCTATTAAAGAGGCCCAGGTCATATGTGGATACAAAACATATATAAAGCTAATAGCCAGACTCTTACAACCAGGGCAAGAAGTCGTACAGACAGGCATGACTAAAGAAAGGGAAAGATGCCAAAGGGCCATTGAAATTGCCCTTTCTGGGAAAAGGGTTGCGCTTGTTTGCAGTGGAGATCCTGGCATCTATGCCCTGTCTGGGCTTGTTTTTGAAATATTAAAAAAAATGGGAGTAACAAACAGCAGGCTCCAGGTAGAAGTAATACCAGGAATACCTGCATTGAGCGCCTGTTCCGCCCTTTTGGGAGCGCCCCTGATTCACGACTTCGCGGTGATCAGCCTAAGCGACCTTCTCACACCTTGGGACCTTATTGAGGAGAGGATAGAGGCGGCCTCCAAGGCAGATTTTGTCATTGTATTCTACAATCCCCGGAGTAAAAAACGACGGGATCATCTGCCAAGGGCCCTTGACATAATAGCAAAGCACAGAAAAGGGGATACGCCTGTAGGCATAGCCACAAAGGCCATGAGACAGGGACAGGAGCTATATATAACCAGCCTTGCAGAAATATGTAAAAAAGGCCCTGATCACTGGAACATAGGCATGCAATCGTTGTTGATAGTTGGAAACAGACAGACCTTTGTCTGGAATGGAAAAATGATAACGCCGAGGGGATATGAGATCTGATCCGCGTCTTTTGTCTGTTCTGGTCGTATTTTGCCTATTGAGCCTTTCTGTTCGTGTAGAGGCCTCGGAACCCAAAGAGACGAATATCAACAGAAGGACTATGGAGCCCCTAACCTGTGAAAACCTTGAATCTGTCACCCTTTCTGGTGTCTATTCACCATACAGAATACATGTTATTAAGGCAGAAGTAACGGGCACTATCATAAAAATCAATGCCAGAGAGGGCCAAATGCTTCCAGCAGGTATCCCGATAATGGAGATAGACTGCTCAGCCCTTGAAAAACAGCTTGAACTCCTAAAAGACATTGTTTCGGCCTTAACAGAGGAAAGAAAACTCCTTGAAAAGAATCTCGAGCTTGTGCGCAAAAAATATAACAGGTATCTGCAACTCAAAAAAGCAGGACACATAGAGCAACAGCTTGTGGAAGATATGGAAGCCCAAGTAAACGCTGCGCTAATGTCCATGGTTGACAACAGACGCCAAATCGCAGCAACAAAACGCAGCATTTCAGAAATCCAAGACAGGATAAAGAAATCCCGACCCCTTTTTGACAGGCCACTATATGTGTCCCAAAATTTCAAGGAACTTTATGAAAGTACGGTGCCAGGCGAAAAATTATCAAGGCTTCTTGACATATCCAAGGCCAAGATACACCTTGTCTTGTCTATTTCTTGCTTCAAAAGACTTCAAAAAAGGCTGACTCGGGAAAAAACAATAAATTTTTCTATCTTAGATAAAAATGGTAAAGCCATACAGCTTAAGGGCAAGGCAGAAAGGCTCAAGATTGATACTGACAACCACTATCTCTACAGTTACGGATTTGATCTCGTATTTTCACCACTAGAGAATTTACTGTGGGGCCAAGTTGTAAGAGTCCAGCTACATTTATAAATAAGATAAGCTGTCATATGTATGAATGACAAAGAAAGCAAAAAAAGGCCCATCCCCAGCCATCTGGTTGGTTTCTTTGTTGACAGGCGTCCCCTTGCCCACACTCTCACCCTTCTTTTTGTTATTACAGGCATAATCTCTTACTTTCAGCTTCCTCAGGAGCTTTTTCCACCAATCCCTACCAACAAGATAGAGGTCAGTGCCTATTATCAGGGCACCTCGGCTGACACCTTCGACGATATCATAACCAGCAGAATAGAGGATGAGGTGCAAAACATCGAGGGCGTGAAACTCATCGAATCGGTGACCAGGGACGGATCGTGCCTCATTACCATAACCCTTGACGACTCGACTCCTGTTGAAGACACCCTGTTCAAGGTGAGGGACGCAATAGACAGGGTGAAATCCGATTTCCCAGAAGACATGGATGATCCTACAGTAGTCAGAAGGATAGAAAAATATCCGCTTCTTACCCTGTCAATCAGCGGCGCACCTGAAGAACAGCTACAAGATGTGGCAGAAGACATCAGGAAGGAGATAGAAAGGATTCCCGACATTTCAAAGGCTACCATTAACGGCAAGGCGAAAAGGGAAATTCACATCTATCTAAAAAATGACATCCTGGAGGCATTAGGGATAACCCCTTTTCAAATCAAGGAACTGATAAAATCCTGGGTCAACAACAGTCCCCTTGGAGAGATAAAGGAGAGGGGCAACCACATCTTCATCGCCACCCCTGGCGGCAGACCTTCCCTGGCATTCTGGAATTCGCTAATCCTCCACACAGGAGGGAAAAAACTTTATCTGTCGAGGATTGCAGATATACGTCTTGAGCTGTCAGAGGTAAAAAGCCTATCCCACTTCAACGGTGTCAGGAACATCTCGCTCACCATATTCAAAACCGCCAAGGGTTCATCCATTCATCTGTCCAACAAGATAAAATCCCTTATAAAGGAGTGGGAAAAACGGTACAGTGGGCTTGATTTCTCGGTCTACAGCGACCTTTCCGTTTATATTAGAAACAGGCTCAACACTGTGAAATCCTCTGCAGTGGTGGGCCTCATTCTCGTTACCATCTCCCTTTACCTCTTTCTCAACCTGCGGGTATCCATAACGGTTCTTCTTGGCATCCCTACAGCCTTTCTCATCTCATTCGTCTATCTTTACTACAGAGGCGAGACCATAAACATGCTGTCCCTCTTTTCATTCCTGATGGCCCTTGGCATGGTGGTAGACGACGCCATAGTCATAGGGGAAAACATTTACAGGAAGATGGAAATGGGGCTAAGCCATAAAGAGGCCGCCGTTCAAGGAACTGCCGAGGTATTCTGGCCTGTTTGTGCTGCTACCTTTACAACGGTTGCTGCTTTTATTCCGCTTTTAATGGTAGGTGGAGACATAGGGAAATTTCTAAAAATAATTCCTGTTTTTGTAAGTACGGCCCTGCTGGCTTCACTAATAGAGTCTCTTTTCATTCTCCCAGTTCATGCCATGGAGCTTTACCGAACCGGTATTGGCAAAAGCCCCTTTTCCAATTGGGAACCGCTAAGAAACGCCTATTACAGACTCCTGGGAATACTTATCGACAACAAGAAAAAGGCAATAGCCGGTGCGCTGATAATTTTTGTTGCGTCCCTAATAGCCATGAAACTTTTTTTGACCTTTACGCTCCTTCGCCAGTTCGATGCAGATCAAATATATATTCGTGGGAAAATGGCCTCTCGGTACGGAATAGAAGATACAGAAAAGGTCGTTTCCACCATCGAGAAAAGGGTGCGCGACTGCCTGCCCCCGGAAGACCTGGACTCCATTGCAACCCATATAGGAACCTCCTTTAACGATAAGATGGAATTCGACGTGGGGGAGGATCTTTTTCAGATATTTGTAAACCTTCAAAAACCTGCCCCTCAAAACTTCCTCGAGCGTTTTGTTTACCCAGTCATCATGTTTGGAAGCTACACCTTTGGCACAAGAAAGCACACAGCCATGGAGCTGGTCAAGGTCATTGAAAAACACCTGAGCGACATAAAGATACAACGCCTGACAGTCACAAAACCAAAGGCCGGGATTGTCAGAGCAGATGTGGAAGTGTCCTTTTCATACCCTGGGAAAGACAAGAGCAGGGCCCTTGACAAAATGGTTGAGGCTGCCCATATGCTCGAGGCTGCCCTTGAAAAAATTAAAGGGGTCGAAAACATTGCCGACAACTATGATCCAGGTAAGATAGAACTAGAACTCCATCTTAACAGACGCGGAAAGGAACTTGGATTTTCAGAGGCCGTCTTAGCTTCCCAACTTATTCCCTACTACCTGAACATAAAAACTGCAAGGATAATGAAAGATGTAAGCAGGGACGTGGTGGTCAGGACATACCTTAAGGATCGTAAAGACTTGGCCCGCTTCCTCGGTCTTAGGCTTCCTGTCCCTGGCTCGTCCAGGCTTGTTTATATAACAGATATCTGTGACATTGTACCCAAAAGGGGCCTTTCAAGGATATGGAAAGAAAACGGAGTAAGACAGATAACCGTAACAGCATCCATTGACAAAAAGGTCACAACAAGCCGTCAGGTCATGGAAAAGCTGCGCCCCACCTTCTACAAGATTTCAACCATGGGGGTTGTTACAGAAATAAAGGGAGAGAAAAAGGTTGCAGACCGTACCCTTAGAGACCTAATGATGGCTGGGGCGGTTGCTATTCTGGGAATTCTCATAGTCTTACTCTTGCAATTCAACTCCTTTGGAGACGCATTCATTGTACTTGTTTCCGTACCTTTTTCCTTTGCAGGGGTGATTCTTGGACATCTTGTTATGGGATATCATCTTTCAATAACGTCCCTTTTGGGTTTTGTAGGACTTTCCGGTGTAGCCGTCAACGATGCAATCATCATGGTAGACTTTCTTAAAAGACATCTAAAGGAACACCCAAGCCGCGACCATTTCCTAAAGGCTGCTGCCATAAGACTGAGACCCATAATTCTTACATCTGTTACAACCATCCTGAGCCTCACCCCTCTTATCTTCTTTGCTACGGGCCAGGCCATGATACTATCTCCAATGGCTGTATCCTTTGGTTACGGACTCTTGGCCGCAACCTTTGCCAACCTTCTCCTGGTCCCAACCCTCTACTGCCTGGTCCACAAGGTAAGATTCAAGAAATAACCTTAGCACCTGCCTAAAGACCGGAAAAAGATTGAGGAACAGAACCATCATCTAGCCCACAACAAGGACAGCAAGGACACAACAAGTTCTTAAAAAAGCTTACTGCTCGAGCTTCCTTAAGACAAAAAACATGTGCAAAATGAAGAATGTTGGATTTTCTCCGTGCAGTCTTGACATGTGTGACAATTTTCCCCAAAATATCCATAGGGAAAGTCTTCCCATTAAGCTATATTTTTTCTGGGCTTTCCCAGATTTTTATCAGAAGTGTGTGCATCTTTTAGTGTTTTTTGGCTGGTCTCGCTACAAACAGATTATTCGGCATTAAAGTTTTTTTAGATACAACACCTACTGGCAAGGAGAAAACTTGACCATGAAACGTTTACTCTTAGCCGTATTCATTGCTTTGATACCAAATCTTGTCTGGGGTGGATTGACGCCTAATGGTAATTTTTATAAAGGTCATGCTAAATATGATCAGGGTCTGTACGCCGCAAGCTTTTGGGCTACGGGAGATAAAGATTCAAACATAATCATGTGGTTTTCTCCCGATGGTCAAATCCAGTGGCAAGGGGACGTTGGCGGAGCTGCTTTTAAAGGCGCTGCCAATGGGAAGGCCCTTCTTTACGATTACGAAAATAAAAGAGTGACTCTACTTGCCCAAGATGGATCCACAAGAACGTTTCAGCTTATTGATTCGCAACTAAAATCTTGCAGTGCCTATCCAGGTCCAGATGGATTTTTTATCGAGTGTTCCCTTACAAAAAGAGAAGGTAACTATTCAAAATATAACTCTGTACTGGCAAAAGTAGACTATAACGGCACTGTTCAGTGGTCTAGGGAGTTTACGCTTACAGATCCGAGTTCTTATGATAATCAACTAACCACATTAACGTATCTCCTTCCTACAAACGATGGTGGATGCCTTGCTAACTTTGAATCTTTTATCGACGGAACTTTTGTCAAGTTGAATGCCTCTGGAGAAATAGAATGGAAAAAGTATGTGCAACCTCCTAACTTTTCGGATAAAAATGGCTTTTCAAACTATAAATTCCAGTCTTTTGATTCAACAGGGGATGGCAAATATTTTCTTGTCGGATATGCGAAGACTCAGGAAAAACATTTATCTCGTCCTCTGCTGGTTTGTTTAAGCTCTAATGGAGAGGTAGAATGGGCAAAAGTTTTTGAGTTGTATGGTCATTTTAGTGATATTTCTTGTTCCAATGACGGATGCCTTGTCACCTATGAAACCGAAGCCGGTCTTGAAGGATGTGGCGTTGTCTCCTTTTCTGTTGATGGCGAAATCGAGTCTGTAAAGGCCTTTAGAGGGCTAGAGGAAATAGAACTTTCCGGTGGTCCTTTTCCAATAACTGGAATGTTGAAGGACTCTAAAAAACCAGTAATGATAGGCATTGCAGATGGGGAAGAGGCTGCCTTTGAAGGGAAGACCATAGAAATTCCGTCAGAATATGCAACCCTGTACATGCTTTATTATAACAATCTGGCCATAGGGGCCTCGGATATCTATATAGCTCCAAGCAACTATACTCTTTCAACCTTTGAATTGAATGAACCATTATCTGGTTGGTGGTATGATCCAGAAGAGCCAGGAACCGGAATAGCTTTAGAGTCTCAAGGCTCCAAGCTCTTTCTGGCTTGGTTTCTATACGACCAAAATGGCAAAGCAAAATGGTTTTCGTCTTTTGGAGACATAAACAATTCTTCGTACTCATCAGAGCTTTTGGAATGGCAGGGGTGGCCATGGGGAACCACCTACCATGCTCCGTCTTTCGTATCTGTTGGCACTGTCTCATTAAGTGATGGACCCGAGTTGACCTTTTCAGCTCAAGTTGAAGGTGCTAGTTTGTCCAAAACCCTGGTTAAATTCATGCCTTCCTTTGCAGGAGAAAAGGCAGATCCTAGAGACCTCACTGGATGGTGGTGGAGCCCTGACTACAATGGCATGGGTTTTTTTACCGAGGTTCGTAACGGGAAAATGGCTTTGGTATGGTATCACTATGGCGAAAATGGTGAGCCAACCTGGTTCATTTCCAGTGGAGATTTTCCTTTAGGAGAATATACTTATAGCGGGAAGCTCCTTGGCTGGAAAAATGGCCAATGTCTCGGATGTCCATACAAAGAGCCTGAGATGTTTGACACCGGCCTAACTATTTCTATAGACTTTAGTACTGGCAATGCTACTATTAATGGCACCTCTTTTCCAATAGAAAAGTTTGTGTTTTCAGAACCTTAAAAAAGCGCTGTTACGTCCAGTCCGCCTGGTGTCTTTCTCTGTTTGTTTCAGTCCTTTGGCTTCCATGCGGCCACTAGTAAATAGCCAGCCAGGTTAAACCGGAATTCAAATTCAGGCTAGGATCTGGTACAGCCAACAGGCCAGCCGCCTTTTCATCGATTGCAGCAGACACGACGGTCTGGCCCTCTTAAAGCAAGATTTTCTGCCTTCTGTTCCGGTCCAGAAGCATCTAAAAACTTCCAGTTTCCAAGCAAGACCTTTTTCTATCCACCGTGTCTGAAACGCCCTTGCCTGTGTAAGTTGAACTCATCTGCTGGCTAAGGTATTTCAAACCTCTGGATGTTAAATGATACCCCGCCGGCTGCAACTGCTGCATGGCTTGAATCCGTGAAGGCAATGGAGATATTGCCCCCGTCACCCGGCATCTGCTCAGGCTGATGGTACGTACACTCGGGGCACTGTCCATTTTTCCATCCATCCAGGGTTCCTGTATAGGTTTGTGCGCCATCGGCAAAGTCTCCGTTTGAGGTCCACCAGCGAGGGCTCTTGTCATCGCGGTAATTGTACCATACCATGGCGAGCTTTCCTCCCCGGGCATCTATGAAGAATCCCATGCCGTCATAGTCCGGCGAGTACCACCAGCCCGTCAGGTCCCTGGAATCCTTTTCGCCGGGTGAAAAATCCGCCATGAACGACTTGAACATCCTGGAAGTGGTCAGGCCGTCCCCGCCAGCAGTAAAGGAAATGGAGTCGGTATCACCCTTATTTAGAATGATTGTTATGGTTCCTACCGTTTCCGGAACCGGTTTGCCATACGCCTGTCCCCAGGGCCAGCCGCTCCATTTTTGAGCAGTGCCCACGTAGGTGGTCTCATTGGCCATTTTCCCTCCGCTTGTATACCAGCAGGTCCTGCCTTGATCGTCATAAACAAACCAGGCCAGGAAAACCTTGTCGTCCTGGATTTCCATGGCAAGCCCCGTTCCGCCCTCGTTCTTGTTATACCACCAGCCGGAAAAGCGTTCCGCTATATCCGTCGAGGTGCTGGCTGTACCTCCGCCAGAACCTGAAGAAGAACTCGAAGCAGCAGCCTCTGTGGTGAATGTCATGTCGCTTCCGTTAACAGTACCACCGGAATTTCTGGCGACAATCCTGTAATGATATGTGGTTGATGCACTGAGCCCTCCACGGTCCGTGGCCACATTGAGGTCGGTTCCGCCGCTTCCTACATCGAACCAGGGTGTATGGGAACCGTAGCCCGGGCTTGTACCGTAGTCAAAGCGGACCTGCGTAGGTGCATTGTGCGGATTGACCGTGCCGGTCAGACGAACGCTTTTATCTGTAAGATTCAGTGCCGTT
>CAZNKP010000024.1:0-95660 GCA_964573805.1 uncultured Desulfobacterales bacterium
CCAATGCCAGACTGGAGAGCCTGAATGGGCTTTTTCAGGCAGCCAGAGCCAGGGCCCGTGGATACAGGAACATCAACACCTTCATCACCATGATCTACCTCATCGCTGCTCCAATAGACCATATCCTGAGATCCACATGAACGTCGAGGAACCAACTGGTTATCAGGGCGATTATTCCTCCAAAATCGAAGTCGCCCCCCGCACGGGGGCGTGGATAAGTTTATAAACTTGCCTCTACAGAAAAATCCAGCAAAGACGCTCAAAAAATGGTAAGTTGTCTTAAAAATGGGAAGGGAGAGAAATGCGTTTACTATGCTGGATTACATTTGGGTGTTGCTTGACTCTTTCTTTAATTTTCCATAAGGCCTTGGCAGGTACGGAAAAGATGGAGCTTTGCTGTTTTTGTAGATGCGAGACGTGTTCTTTCATTAGCAAGTACTCGTCTGCAATAGAAGGAACCCTCTATACTAGAACTATGGAATATCCGGAATGTAATCAGTATTGCATAAATCAATGCCAAGCAGAATCTAACTGTGGAGGCTTCGTTTTCTCTACCTCTTGCAAGTCCAAAAAACTTTTCAGTGGATGGTGGTTCGATGAAGCAAGACCTGGCACTGGCCTATCTATTGAATTTGATGGTCAAGACCACTGGTTCCTTGCATGGTACGTTTATGACTCGAATGGCCTACCCACATGGTATTCAGCAAGCGGCGAACTTGAAGACTCAGCTCATTTCAGTAGTGACTTATTAAAATGGACAGGATGGCCCTGGGGCAGCGATTACAATGCACCTGCACCATCAAAGGTTGGTTCCATAAACGGTACCCTTATTGATACAAAAGAGAGAAAAATCAATCTAGAATGGCAAATCAAAGACCTTGGTACCGGCACATTGAATCTCACAAATTTTATGGAAAAAGTTTCACCAGGGTTAGTAGATTCCAGAAACCTCACCGGATGGTGGTATGATCCTGCTTACGATGGGATGGGATTCTTTATTGAGGCAAAAGGGGAAACAATTTTTCTGGCATGGTACAATTATGGTGAAGGCGGTTCACCCATGTGGTTAACATCTACTGGAGAATTCCCTGACAAGGCTACCACTTATTCCGGCACTTTTTCTTCCTGGCGGAACGGCCAAAGCCCTGGCGTAGTATATAAACAACCTCAAGAATTGCCTGGCTCTGGAAACATCACCCTGACCTTTTCCAGCTCCGATAAGGCCTTGGCAGTAATAAATGAAAACACAATCCTGTCACTTGAAAAATTCATGCACAGTAACGAAGAGCCAAAATCTTACATGCCACATCCGTGCAACGACGAGGAACCAGGAATGGTCAAATGTGGCACAATGACCATTGATGGAGACTATAGGGATTGGACAGAACACTATAGGGTTTATGCTGACATAGACGGACCAGAATGTGACAACGCCCCGGGACTCGATATCAGGGAAGTTTATCTTGCCCAAGATGAGACCTTCATCTACATGCGTTTTGTGCTTAATGGACCTCTGGCCCCCACTTATGCATATAAATTTGGAAACAGCTTCAGACACATCTTTATAGACCAAAACGAAAACGGCCGCTCATATTTTTATGCAAATGCCTTTGGATTTCCACAGTCTCTTCTGCCGCCAGACTTTCTCCATATCGATGGGAACCAATTCGAATGCAAATTTTACAAATCTGACGTGATGCCCTACTGGAAAGATGACGAGAACCTTGCAACCTGGAATGGACAGGGTTTCATTACAGAGTGCAGGGACTATATCCCTCTTCAAGGGTTGAAGTTTGACTTTTGATAACCGTCCCACTTTTACTGTGCAGCGGACCACGGTCAAGTGGGTGGTCCGCTGATCTTTATGAAAACATCCGCACATGGCCTGAACTTCTCTTAACATTTAGGACCTGTATACCTTCTTGGTCCATTTGGCATGCGGGGTTATCTCCTTTCTGACAAACAGGTGGAACTTATGTCTACCCCTCCTGAGCTGATCGAATCTATTATATACATGGACCTTTACAAGATCTGTTACAAAGGCAGAGGCTATGGAATAACCCCAAATCAGGCCTATTTCTGGCCATGTTATCGGAGTTATCAAACCAAATCCATAGGCAGCAATAAGCGTACCTGCTACCTTTGTAACAATGGCCGACCAAACCATGATAGGAGCCGGATAAGGTCTTTCCCAGAAGTGACCCTTTGTTCTAGCCACAAAGAGTACCAGATGCCCTGCAATGGCCATCTTGAGAAAGACGTAGGTCTGTACCTGGGTCACGTCTAGATGCAGCCAATCCAAGGCAATAAGCAACATACCAAAACTGCCAACTATACCCACAATTCCCATGGATGTTGCGACAGTTATCACCTCTGCCATATTCCACCGGGCCGGTTCTGGATTTAGCCTGGTATTATCATATGCAATGGTCATAATGGGCACATCATTGAGGAAGGCGAGTAGGATTATCATTATGGCCGTAATGGGATAAAAGTTAAAGAATACCATTGCCAGGACTACAAAGACCATTATTCTGATAGTCTCTGAGATCCTATAGATAGCATAGGAATTCATGCGTTCAAATATTTTCCTAGCCTCTTCCACGGCCCTGACTATTACTGAAAGTCCAGGAGCAGTCAAAACCAGATCGGCAGCAGCCCGTGCCGCATCCGTAGCGCCAGAAACTGCAATACCAACGTCTGCCTGTTTAAGCGCAGGAGCATCATTCACCCCATCTCCGGTCATACCAACTATATGATTCTTTTTCTGCAATGCCTTTACAATGGCAAACTTATGCTCTGGAAAGACCTCTGCGAAACCGTCTGCCTGCTCGATTATTTCCGGTGCAGCCGTAACAAAGGTCTCATGGGTGCCGTCGGCCAAAAATTCAGACACGGGCTTTATATTTGTACCTAGTCCCAACTTTTTGGCTATCTGCTTTGCTATGGCCAGGTTGTCTCCCGTAACCATCTTTATAGAAATCCCATAGCGTTTGGCATGACGGATGGTTTCGGCTGAGTCTTCGCGTGGAGGATCAAACAAAGGCAAGATGCCCAAAAGCTCCCAGCTTTCACCATCTCTTGAAACCGCTACCCCAAGAGTCCTGTAACCCTGTTGTGCAAACTTGTTCACAACTTCTTGGACCTTTTGGGTTGTTTTAGCATCTGGTTTTGCCAAGGCCAAGATAACCTGGGGAGCCCCCTTTGAGACCTTCATAATACTTCCATCATCTGCCTGGATCTCTGCCTCTGTACGCTTCCTGACGGGATCAAAGGGGATGAAGTGTAGCTGCCTAAACTTTTTTAACAAATCCTTCTTTTTAAGGGCCATCAAAATAGCCTTGTCAATAGCGTCTGCATCCTCTTCCTTGCATGCAAGTGCCGCATAAAGAATCAGTTCCTCTTCGTTTTTGGCTCCTATGGTTACAGGTTCACCGAGGGTAAGCTCGTTTTTGGTCAAGGTACCTGTCTTATCGGAACAGAGTATATCCATCCCTGCCATCTCCTCAATGGACTCAAGCCTTGAAACAATGGCCTTCATCTTTGAAAGGGCCAAGGCACCTACAGCCATAGTTACAGAAAGGACAGCCGGCATGGCTACAGGAATAGATGCTACAGTTAGAATAAGAGCAAACTGAACCAAGTCGAGCCAAGGGGCACCCCTATGAAGTTGAAACAGAACCAAGACAGCCACTAAGGCCAAGGAAACATAGATCAGGTAGTCGGCAATTGTGAGGACTGCTTTTTGGAAATGAGAAACAGTCTTGGCACTAGAAACAAGCTGGGCCGTCTTCCCAAAATAGGTATTTTTGCCTGTTGCCGTTACTATCGCGACCATCTCCCCTTGTTTAACAATGGAGCCAGAGTAGGCATTATCACCCCTTGACTTGCTAACAGGAAGAGACTCACCTGTCAGTGCAGATTGGTCTATGCTGAGATAGTCTCCCTCAAGCAAAACCACGTCTGCAGGCACAATATCCCCCAGCCGCAATCTGATAATGTCTCCAGGGACAAGGGTAGAGGCATCCACCTCCTGCCACTTCCCGTCTCTAAGAACCCGGGCCTTAAGAGCAAGCTTCTTCTTCAAGGCTTCTACGGCATTACCTGCCTTATATTCCTGCCAAAAACCGACAGCTGCATTGAAGACAAGAAGGGCACAAATAATAGCAAAATCACTCCAATGCCTTACAATGGCCGACAAGATGGCGGCTACCTCTATCATCCAGGGTATCGGTCCCCAGAAGTAGCTGAGAAACTTTATTATCGGGTTTACCTTTTTCTCCTCAAGGGTGTTAGGACCATATTGGGCAAGACGCTTCTGTACCTCTTGTGAAGTCAAACCCTTTGGACTGGCCTGAAGGGACTGAAACAAACTTTCCAGTTCGGCTTCGTCAAGGTGTCTTTCCATTGAGACCTGACGGTTTTGGGAACTTGAATCGGTTTCTTTGGCTTCCTCGCCGTTCTGAGAAATAGTTGCGGAATTTGTATTAGCCATGATGGGCCTCCCTTGAAATTGATCTATAGCCTAACCAAACAAAGGACCTGCTAGAATTTACGTTAAACACGCTTCAAGAGGTTTCAAGGAAGCAAAGATTTCCCATTTTCTTTCTTGGCATATCAGGCTTGACGCCTTAATAAGGCATACATAGCGTATTTTTTGTGTGCTTCCCAGATTCTTTGTAAGGACGCAAGGAGGGAAAGCTATGAAAATTTTGGTTTACAGTGCAAGATCATACGATCAACAGTTTCTTGAAAAGGCAAACCAAGAAAACCTATGCATTTTTCATTTTACAGAGGCGCAACTTAAGCCCGATTCGGTGGTTATGGCCAAAAATTTTGACGCTGTTTGCTGTTTCGTCAACGATGACTTAAGCAAAACTGTGCTGGAAAGGCTAGCATCCTTTGGCATAAGGCTCGTGCTACTGCGTTGTACAGGTTTTAACAATGTGGATCTGGAATGTGCTGAAAAACTAAACATAACAGTAATGCGAGTGGCAAAGTATTCACCCTATTCGGTGGCAGAATTTACCGTTGGCCTTATGCTCAACCTTAACCGCAAGATCCACAGGGCCTATAACAGGGTCAAGGAGGAAAACTTTCTGCTAGACGGACTCCTGGGTTTTGACATGCATGGCAAAACTGTGGGGATATTGGGAACGGGCAAGATCGGCACCGTAGTAGGAAGAATCCTCTCACAGGGCTTTGGTATGCGGGTCCTAGCCCATGACATGGTAGAAAATCCAGAAGTAAAGGAATATGGAGGGACCTATGTCAAGCTTGATGAACTGCTCAAGCTATCCGATATAGTGACCCTGCACCTACCACTCACACCTGACACCTACCATCTTATTAACGAGGAAAGGCTTGCCATGATGAAGAAAGGGGCAATGCTTATCAATACCAGTAGAGGGGCCATTATAGATACACGGGCATTGATCGAAAGCCTTAGGTCTAAACACCTGGGTGCCGCTGGTCTTGACGTTTACGAAGAAGAGGGTGACATTTTCTATAAAAACCTTTCCGGCCAGATCATTGATGACGAGGTTTTTCTGCTGCTTCTCACTTTTCCTAACGTCATTGTTACTGGGCACCAGGCCTATTTCACCAAAGAGGCCCTAACACACATCGCCGAAACCACCATTAAAAATGTAAAAGATTTTCTTGCCAACAGATCAAACGAGAATGTGCTGGTAGCCAATAAGGTCCTCAGAAATCTTTAATAGAATATGGATTCATCAAGGCGTGAAAGAAATCTCCAAGCGGACCCTTGAAACATTGCTCGTCATTGTACCGTAAGACCATGGAATACCGTCCAAGATGGTCGTAAATGCTGAAACAGTAAAAGATTCCCCTGTAAGCTCAGGATTTGCTGGAACAGAGAAGACGAAGGGCTCCAGCCTTGTTTTAGGCTTCCAGCCACTCTTTATGGGGACAGGCTCTTGGAGCCTTTCTCCATCTTGAGTTAGATACCAAACCATACCCTCTTTATCGGTTATTGTCACATAGAGATCCCCTCTGAAGCAGGGTCTGGTAACAATGGCGGAAATGGAAAAATCCATTAAATCTCCAGGAAAATATCTGGATCGACTTGCCGCAATAGCCAGCCTGACGGGTTCTTTCGCCTTTGCTGCAAACCATACAGTCGACCACAAATCAATAACATCCTGTACCGCATTGGCATAACAAGTCTGTGAAATCGTTTTCAGGCTATCGAGCCCATTACCATTTTGATATTCCTGCACAATTGGGGCATAGTACCTGTTTGCCCTTGCAGCACTTTCCATTGCCTTTATATCTATATCGTCCCAGAATTCGCTCCCCTTATAAGAAAAATGCAGAAAATCCCTATCCTGATATAGATCAAACTCATATAATAAATGTATCCAGTCGTTGTCATTCAGATAGTCATCAGTATGCAACGGCTGGTTCAGGTCTTCTATATAGTGAGCAATACGGCCAAGGGTCCTTGCAACCTCTTCCATGGCACAACAATTTTCCCTCAAACATGAAATCAGTTCTTTAGAAAGCAACTGCACATATTCAGGCCCATCCGTCTCGTCCCTAGGCTTCCGGTGAACGTTCCATTCATGATGTGGCCAATCCTGCAATATCAAGTCAGGGACCATAGAATTCCAAAGTATGGAATCTTTATAGGGAGAAAGGGCCTCTTTCAGCTCAATAGGCAGATTATCATAGGCTATCCTGGTGATATCTTTGTGCATAAAGGTTTGCCAAGATAAACACTCACGGCAAGGGAATAAAAATACATTTAAAAACATAAAGAGAGGGGCAAGGGTAACAAAAATACACCCTTGCCCCTCTCTTTTAAAATCAAATATCATCACTGGCTGGTAAATACATATCCAAGACAAGATCCATCAAAGGTAAATCTCCCTCTATTTGCACCCTTGGTCACCACAATACTACCTGACACCGGGGTATTTTCACACTTGCTAGGATCTATCTCCAGATTTTCCA
Source organism: uncultured Desulfobacterales bacterium (assembly GCA_964573805.1). Classification (GTDB taxonomy): domain Bacteria; phylum Desulfobacterota; class Dissulfuribacteria; order Dissulfuribacterales; family QOAL01; genus JAADCZ01. The sequence goes on from CAZNKP010000024.1 coordinate 6,979, forward strand.
TAACTATCTGATAATCAGCCACAGTCATAGGGCCGGATGTGCTTATGAAAAAGTCGGATTGGGATGAACCCTGGCTTATTGTAAAACTGCCAACCACAGGGCCGCTGCTGGTTTGAAGATTCATATTCACACTGCCAGCACCTTGGGACTGGCCCCTAATCGATACGGTTCCAGATGTTGTATCTTGAGCCACTACCAGATTAGTAAATGTAATATCTACAACGCCACCATTGCCAAGTGTCTGTACAAGGCCAGTAATATACGATCCGCTAGAATCTCCTAAAGAAGATATGGAGTCCATATTGATATTGGTGAGCCTCAAGTTTATCTGTCCTTGGAGAGGTTGATGATCTACTGTCTGTAGATTGAGGTTTACGTTGCTTGAACCACTCAACAAATCAGAAGATCCAGACGTGGCAAGATTCAATACAACAGATGCCGACCCACTACCTAAAAACTCCCCGTTTCGAGTGAGATTCTGGACCGCAAGCTGGCTATCAAGGTGTATACTGTCGGTGCTCATAGTAATATTCAGTGGCAGATTGATGCTTCCAGTCCATCTATTACCTGCCTTATCAGTGCAACCTGAGCCAAAATCTATTTGTAAAGGAATATACATAGGACCTGACAAGGTGAGATTACTAAGATCGCCATAACTTATCTTTGGACATGTTGACTTTTCAATATTTGATAGATCAAAGGATGCAAAACCCTCTGTCAGGCCATCTATTACATCACTACTATCTGTAAAGATACTTAAGACATCGTCAACCGCCATTTCCAGTTCGAGTTCTTTATTGTCCACCTGGGTACTTAGGAGAGTGACCGATGTCTCTGGCTTGCTCCAACCAGAATTCATAGGAGCTGGCAAATCTATGTTTACACCAATGGTTCCGTGGGTCAGGTCTGCAAAATTTCTGGTGATTGTTCCTGCTGTTGCAGAACGGAAACCAGAATCTTGACAGTTGGGACACGGACCAAAAAAGACCAGAGCCGGTACGCTTGCATTTGAAAAGGCATCCTGGCCACTGGAAGAGTTTAATGCCCACCTAGGCTCTCCCTGGGAATCATAAAAATAGGCCACAATGGCTACTGTATTGCCCTGGGTATCTATGGAATAACCATAGCCAGGCTCTGCGCTGTTGTACCAGAGTCCAGTCAGGTTAGACTGGGGAATGTCATCTGCCATCCTAAAACGTTCCATGGTTTCGCTGCCACTTTGACCATTCAAGTTCCACCTAAAAATTGCCTGGGTGCGATTCTTGAATTCCAAGGAAATATTACCAACAGGAGTGGGAGTGGCACTCGAGCCATTCCAATGATATCTGTTCAATGTGGCTGTCCATGTCTTTGAACCAGAATACGGCCCTATGGCAAGATACCATGTCGGTGTCTGGTCTGGATTATAGGTATACCAAACCGCCGCCAGATTGTTGCCGGATACTTCAAGGTCTATTCCATGTCCCGGTTCTGCCTTATTGTACCACAATCCAGACTGGGGCGTAAAAGATGGATTTGACATGGAGGACCCGCCACTGCCGGAGGAACTGCTTCCAGCAGAAGAATTGCCTGAAGAGTTAGAAGAAGAACTGGAAGAACTTCCTACCCGGCTGGTAGCCCTAACAGTAACGGTAGTGGCATAATTGTTTAAATTAACTAAAGATACATACCAAGTACCTGGAGCTATAGGAGGAGAGGTAGATTGATTTATTGTAACACTTTCATGCCAAGAGGGTGATTCAGAAGCAAAATCGGAATTGGCATGGATCTCATCACTAGTGGTCCCTATTGCAGGCTGTCCTTTTTTGACATAGAGGTCTATGTCACCAGAACCACTTGCAATTTCGATGGTTATTGATACTTCGTCAGCCTCTATTATAAGAGGATAATAATCAAGGCTCATCGGATCGAGCCTAACAGAAATTTCTGCCACATTTGCACTTAATAGGCTAAAATGGCCCAACAAAAAAAGCGCGCATATACCAAACCAGACCCCTATCCCTGTAATTCTTTTCATTAGCGTCTCCTCCTTTGCCCTTGACTTCGGTTCTTTTTATATCATCTGCAATTGATATTCCTAAAAAATAAATAAATGTAACAATTAAAAAGATTAAAAAGGCGTAGAATTGACTGTTTTTTATATGCTCTCAAAGTGAGGTAAAAAAATTACACAGAATGGAAAAATTTTTCCGTTAAAAATAGTTCCTGTAAGAAGAAAACTACAAGTCAACAAAATCAACCAAACAAAAAGGGGCCTGAGGCCCCTTCACTTATAAAATAGACGATGTTGAAAATTCTTTGCTATTCTTCAAAAAATTTCTTTTCAACTTCAATACCTGCATCCTCTAAGCGCTTGTAATCTTCTTTTAACCTTGCGTTTGCAAGGTTCAAACAGGCCTTTTTGGCCTCAAATGACTCTGTTGAAAATTCGGTAGCATAGGTCTTTCTTACTGTGTAGTGTTGTCCATCTATATCAAAGACAAAATCAGCTGTATACAAAAAGGCCTCCATTTCCTCTGTAATTTCTGCTTCTGGATGAACCAAATACTTCACCGGCTGCTTAAACACATTGACCCTACAGGTTGCCTTTTCCGCACCCTTTGCCTTTTCTATAATTTCTTCAAGTCTTGTTTTTAGTCTTTCCATTTTGTCCCCCCTTTTATTAAAAAATCAGATAGTTAAACAGTTCCGTTTCGCTTTTTATAATTTCAAGGTAAGTATTAACTCTCTCCAGTCAAGCAAGATTAAGAAAAGAAAAAGGGCGGCCAAGGGCCGCCAAAAAACAAGGGTATTAAAATCAGAGAAATCAGGGAAATCTTGATCAGAATGAAAAACCCACTGTAACACCCCCATAAATAAAATTGTTGTGGCTACTCCCAAGGGCCCTTTTGGACATATCCTTGGACCCGTCCCCACTCAACGGGAATACCCAGTCAACCTCTGGCGTTATATTAAAATATCTGGCGGCCTTGCTGCTTACAAAAGTGGACATTGGTATGGACATGGATACCGAGGCCTTCCCATGATGTAGCCCAGAAAATTCATCATTAGGATCATCAGGATCTGGATATGCCCCTGAATCATCTGAAAACAGCGCGCTGGCAAGCAAAGAAACATCAAGGCTTACATCCCTGCCCACAGAGAGGCTGTGAGAGATCTCCAATGTTAAATAAGTGCTGGAATAGTGAGCAAACTCCCTGTAAGCGCTTAAAGTTGGTGACAAAAACGAGTTTATCGTGGCTGAGATGTAAAATTCCTGGCTATCAAGGGCTTGGTCGAGGGCATAGTATATATAGCCAATAGATGTGCTTACAGGTCCGAAACTCTTCTCATAACTTAGCGTGTAATCGGTCTCTGTAAGGTTGTCCAAGGCCTCTATATTATCGTAGAGGTCTGTATCATAATTGGCCCATATATTTGCAGAAAAACCCTTGTATGAAAAAGTGGTTGAAGGCTGAATAACAAGGGAATTTTTACTGAGCTGTTGGCCTCTCCAAATGTAAGCGCTAAAAAAACTCACCGACAGGTCTGCACCAGGCCTATCCTCTTGACAAAAGGCCGGCCCAGCTCCCACAAGAAACACCGCCATCAAAAACACCGTTACAATTCTTTTCATTTTCGCCTCTCCCTTCTAGTCTTTTAGCTTATTTTTTTTGAGACTTAAATTGCCTCCATTCCCCTCTGGCCAGTCCTGACCCTTATGACATCTTCAACTGGCAACACAAAGATCCATCTCCTATCGTTCCAGTCCTGGCCTTCTGACAGATAATATCGATCACCCTTTCTAGATCTTTGGTCTCGACGATGATCTCTATCTTTATCTTTGGGATAAAGTCCACCACATATTCAGCCCCCCGATGGATCTCCTTATGCCCCTTCTGCCTGCCATGACCTTTCGCTTCAGAAACAGTCATGCCAGTAACCCTTATCCCATAAAGGCCTTCCTTAACATCATCCAGACAAAACGGTTTGATAAAGGCCTCAATCTTTTCCATGGCCTTGTCTCCTTTTTACAAACTGATCTTTTAACGGCCCTAATTGATTACCTGAAAATCGTTGTAGGCATGGCTGCCGTGCTCTGTAATATCGAGCCCATCCAATTCCTCTTCCAGACTAACCCTTAAACCGATGATTGTGTCTATCGCTTTGAACAGAGCAAATGCAGTGCTGAACGACCATATAAAACAGGCAGCAATCCCTATTAGCTGGGTTGTTACCAAGCTGACAGAGCTACCTCCCATATTGAAAAGACCCGCGGCCAGGGTCCCCCATGCACCACATACACCGTGCACGGATACCGCTCCCACAGGATCATCTATTTTGAGTTTGTGATCTACAAACAAGACAGCTAACACTACAAGGCTTCCAGCAACCAGCCCTATAACAATGGAACTCATAGGAGACACATTTGCACACCCTGCAGTAATGGCTACCAAACCTGCCAATGCACCATTCAGGGTCATTCCGATTTCCGGTTTCTTAAAAAGTATCCAAGATACAACCATGGCTGCTAAAGCACCTGCTGCAGCAGCTTGGTTGGTATTGACAAAAATCATTGCAATTGAAACATCAGCTCTGGTTGTAGAGCCGGGATTAAAGCCAAACCAGCCAAGCCATAGTATAAAAACACCCAAGGCGGCGAGAGGAATATTGTGGCCTGGAATGGCCCTAACCTCACCCTTTGGACCATATTTGCCTGTTCTAGGTCCAAGGATCATGGCACCTGCCAAGGCACACCAGGCGCCTACAGAATGAACTACCGTTGACCCTGCAAAATCAATAAAGCCCAGCCTCTCAAGCCAGCCGTTTCCATTTAGCAGACTGCCCCAGGCCCATGAACCAAATACAGGATAGATGACTCCACATATAAAAACACTGTAGCACAGATAGGCGACAAACTTTGTACGCTCTGCCATTGCCCCTGAGACTACAGTGGCTGCCGTTCCAGCAAAGACCACTTGAAACATCCAAAAGGCTAGTATCCACTGGTCACCATCTGGTCCCTTCCAGCCACTTAGGAAAAAATCCGTAGTACCAAAGAAGCCGTTGCTAGTGGCCCCAAACATAAGGCCAAAACCAACTGCCCAGAACACTATAGAACCGATGGAAAAGTCCATCATATTCTTCATCATTATGTTTATGGCGTTTTTTGCCCTGGTAAAACCTGCCTCTACCATGGCAAAACCCGCCTGCATAAAGAAAACCAAGGCCGCGGCTACCAGTGTCCAGAGGTAGTTTGCATGGGTCTGGACCTGCTCTATGGCCCTTAGATTGGATTGAACTGTTGGTGCCTTTGCTACATCATGTGCCCAAACATCCATGGCACTCCCCAAAAGAACAAACATAATGGCTACAAGGATTCCTAAAAACGTCCTCCCCCGTTTCATGACTAACCCTCCCTTATAAAAATCTCTTACTTAAAAGACCATGACGCAAATTGGGGACCAACTGGACTTTAATTTATAACTAATTGTTTTTATTAAAAATAAATAGAAATTCCGAAATAGGAGTAACTATAAATATTACGAAAATGTAAGATTGAGATTAAAAAATCATGACAATTTTGTTAAAATAGTCGACTGGCATTCGTATTATAAAAGGCACTTGACACAAATCCTTGAGACCTTTTCCGACAAGAGCAGGCCCAAGTGACTAGTCTTAACAACAAAAAATCTATCAAGCCATGGCGCCTTCGTATCCTCTAGGGCAACCATGCCGTCGCCAGGGCCATTCATAAAAAACATGCCTAGACCTAAATTCATGGTACCGGCCACCATTACGGCATATACGCTCCCGGCAGGAATGCTGCATCCCGTTTTCAGCGCCGAAAGGCTCTTGCCTGTTAGCATACGTACAATAAAAGAACCGGAAAGACGCCTGGCCAGACTGCTGCCCTGTAAAGGGGTGCCCATAAAAATGCATCTTTCAATTGAAAGATCCAAATCCATAGAGCCTTCTGTCATAGTGCGGAGAAGGCCACAAACCAGTAATCCCCCATAACTGTGGCCTATGAAGGAGACCTTTTTGACACCTGTATCCCTGACAAAACGGGCCAGATCCCTTACATTGTCATGAAAGGGCCTTGATATGGAAGGATAAGAAAAGATTACAGGATCGAGCCCCGCCCTTTTTAGCCTATACCTCAACAGATACAATATCCATCCGCTTGTCCATATTCCGTGTAAAAGTATTACTTTTTTTATTATACCACCCTCTTCCTGAGATACAGACGAACCTATAAAACTTTGTGGCCGTCTGGCACCATCCTGAAACCAAAACTGCATCTTTGCACATTATTTTCAAGACAACAATAAACCACCTCACCCTTTCGGCAACAAATAACAGTCTATTTTCCTAAACAACAAAACAGAAGGGGCAAAATTAATTTGGACACACACGAGCCCAAGGTACAGGTATGGAATACAGCCTGAAAAGTCCCATGCTATCAATATTTTAAAGATATTAGCTTGACACAGGGCCCATGGATAATGATAATAAATTCAGGATTAACGATTCGGGATTATCAATTGCTTAATTGTTGTACTTAAAAAAACCAAAGGAGGGAGAGATGCCAGAAATAAAAAAGATTCTATTTCCAGTGGATTTCACAACGGCCACGACCAAAATTATGCCCTTTGTTAAAGATATGGTAAAGGCCTTTAATGCAAAACTCTACATACTGCACGTTATCAGAAGCCCTGAAGAATTTGCAGGCTTTGAAATGGGACCTGCATGGTATGCAGCCATGGAAAAGGACCTCAAAGAAGGGGCCGAAAAATCCATGAAGAGACTGGTCACAGAGCAACTCGAAGACATTGGAGATGTTGAAACTGCCATTGAGGTGGGAGACATAGTGGATACCATAATCAACTTTGTAAACGATAATGGCATAGACATGATAATTATTGGTACCCATGGCAGAAAGGGACTGGAAAAGGTTATGTTTGGAAGCGTTGCAGAAGGAGTCATAAAAGACGCACCTTGTCCAGTACTGACAATAAATCCATATAAGATAAAAAAATAGCTTTAAATTCTACAAACCTTTGATAAAAAGATAGGGGCTTAAAGCCCCTTTTTTAATTATTTGGAATAGGCCTAATCTTGACCCGGAAAAGACCCTGTACAAAGCCAATAACTCTTGTAACCACTCATATAAATGCGGACTTTGATGCACTTGCCTCTGCTGTTGCAGCTGCCATTCTTTACGCCCCCGATGCTGCCATAGTCCTTCCAGGAGCCATGGAAAAAGCTGTAAGACAATATCTTAAATATCTAGAGAGGGAAAACTCACCCCTTGCCAATCTGTTCATCAATCTAAAGGATGCGGATCTATCCCGTCTCGAAAAAATAGTGATAGTCGACACAAACCAGAAAGGACGATTAGGGCATATTGCCCAGCTATTGGACAGACCTACACTTCAAATAATTGTCTTTGACCACCACAAAAAAAACGAGTGCGATATAGAATATGAAAAGTACGTATCCGGCAATTTGGGAGCCAATACCACGTTAATGCTAAAATACATCAAAAAAGAAGATATAGAGCTGACTCAAGAACAGTTAGACCTGTTTCTCTTGGGAATTTATGAGGATACGGGTTCTTTTACCTTCCCTTCCACCACGCCAGAAGACCTTAAAATGGCTGCATGGTTGATTGAAAAGGGAGCAGACCTTAAAAGGGTATCAGAGTTTTTGGCAAGCCGGTTCACGCCCGAACATATCTCGGCCCTCTATGATCTCCTGGAATCAGCCCAGACCGTAAACTTTGGCCATGTGCCAGTAACTATAGCCAAATCCTCATCTAGCATGTACATAGATGACTTTTCTGTCCTGGTTCATGAACTCATGGATATGGCGCGTGTCTCCGTACTTTTCACCCTGGCCCTTATGGACGATCATGTAATCGTAGTGGGAAGAAGCAAAGACAAAAGAGTAGATGTAGGTCGTATCCTTCAAGAACTGGGGGGCGGGGGCCATCCCTTTGCTGCATCGGCATCCCTTAAGGCCATGACCCTTTCGGAAGCAGAAAACAAGCTAATAGCCGTCCTCTACTCCCATCTTGGCCAAGGTCCAAAGGTCAAAGACATAATGTCAAGCCCGGTTATCTCGGCAAGACCTGACACTCCGATCTATGAAGTACACGACCTCATAGCCAAATACGGCTTTTCCATAATTCCTGTAGCTGTTAATGGAAAAATAAAAGGATTTGTCACAAGGAACATAATAGAAAAGGCTATTTACCACGGGCTTGGCGCCCAACCTGTTTCAGAGTATATGTCAACTGAATTCCAGTCTCTTTCTCCTGAAGACGACATAGGCAAGGTCCAACAGGCAATAGTCCAAGGTCACCGCAGATTCATCCCGGTTGAAAAAGACGGTAAGCTTGTCGGTATCATTACTAGAACAGATCTGCTGGAGGTACTTAGCTCTGATCCAGCAAAACGTCCCGAATCCCTTATCCCTCCAAGTGCCAACAGAAGAAATATAAAAAGGCTTATGGCCTTACAACTTCCATCAACAACCCTGCAACTCCTTGAGAAGGCAGGTAAGACCGCAGATGAACTAGGTATGAACGTTTATGTAGTTGGTGGTTTTGTTAGAGATCTGCTCCTTAAAAGACCAAACCTGGACATTGACCTTGTGGTAGAAGGAGATGGTATCGCCTTTGCCAAGAAGTTTGCCAAAGATTTTTCTGCAAGGGTCAGAGCCCACAAAAAATTTGGCACGGCTGTAGTCATCTTTCCTGACGGATCAAAAATAGATGTGGCTACAGCCCGTTGGGAATATTATGAATACCCTGCAGCCATGCCTACAGTTGCCCTGTCCTCCATCAAGCTAGATCTCTTTAGAAGAGACTTTACAATAAATACCTTGGCCATAAAGTTAAACTCCAAAGACTTCGGTCTGCTTATTGACTTTTTTGGCGGCCAAAGAGATCTCAAGGACGGAATAATCAGGGTACTCCATAGCCTGAGCTTCATAGACGACCCTACGAGGATGCTAAGAGCCGTCCGCTTTGAGCAAAGATTCGGATTCAAAATAGGCAAACATACCCTAAGGCTTATCAAAAACAGCCTTAGGCTAGGGATACTAGACAGGCTGTCATCTAAGCGACTTTTTACAGAGCTAAGGATAATCCTTGAAGAGAGTGACCCCAGACCTTGCCTTGTAAGGCTTTCAGAGCTTGAGATCTTAAAGGCCATTCATCCTGGCCTTTATATTAAAGAATCCGAAAAGGCCATTTTAAATTCTATATACGACGTCCTCGCCTGGTATAAGCTTCTGTTTCTAGACCAGAAGATCAAGAAATGGCAGATCTATCTGACCGGACTAGTTACAAAACTGCCGATTGAGGAAAGACAAAAGGTAATAAAAAGACTTGGGCTAACTGGCCGCATGGCTCGTGAAATCATGACTGCATCAGAAGAGGCACAAAAGCTTATTCAAGAGATGAAAAATAGGCCATCGCTTAAAAATAGCCAGGTTGTGGAACTCCTAGAAGACAGATCCCCCGAATTTCTACTTTACTGCATGGCCTTATCTGACGGAGAGATCAAACAGACTATTTCAAGATATATAACCGAGCTTTCAAAAATAAGGCCCAAAATCAGCGGCAAGGACCTTAAGGCCCTTGGCTTTACTCCAGGTCCCCTTTATCGTAAGATCCTTGACACTGTAAAAAAGGAGCGTCTCGACGGGCACCTTCGCTCCAAAAGACAAGAGATTGAATACGTAAAAAAACACTTTGGAGAAAAAAATACATGACAGACATTGGTTCCATAATCCAAAAAATACTTATCTTAACGCCTCCCATTTTGTTTGCGGTAACAGTCCACGAGGTGGCTCACGGCTGGACCGCCTGGAAGCTTGGAGATCCGACTGCAAAGGCGATGGGCAGGCTCACACTCAATCCCATAAGGCATCTGGACCCAATTGGAACCCTGGTATTTTTTATAACTCAAATGATAGGCTGGGCAAAACCAGTGCCTGTAAATCCTCTCAACTTCAAGGACCCCAAAAGAGACATGATATGGGTTGCCCTGGCAGGGCCGATCTCCAATATCCTGCTTGCTGTTGCAAGCGCTTTCATTCTTCGCTCGATAATAGGGCCCTTGTCCGGACTGTCCGACTCCATGAGTTATTTCATAAGGCCTATCCTATATATGGCTTTTGTAAGCATTCAAATAAACATCGGGCTTGCCATTTTCAACCTGATACCCGTGCCTCCACTTGACGGAAGCAAGGTGCTTGCAGGCCTGCTACCCCAAAACATGATGCATCACTACGAAGCCTTAGAGCGATATGGCTTTATAATTCTACTCGTGCTCATCTTTACAGGGGTTACAGACCGAATTATAGTCCCGCTCATTAATTATGCTAACAGACTCCTTATAGGCCCTATCATTTAAAGGCATTGGAAAGGATCGTTTCAGCCATGAAAAAACGCTGCTTGAGCGGAATGCGTCCGTCTGGGAAGCTTCATCTAGGTCATTTGCATGGAGTGCTTGAGAATTGGAAGCGTCTCCAGGAAGAGTATGAATGCTTTTTCTTTGTTGCAGACTGGCATGCCCTTACCACCAACTACAAGAAGGCATGGGAAATTCCACAAAACATATCAGAGATGGTTCTCGATTGGTTGGCCGTAGGCATCGATCCAGAAAAGGCCACTCTTTTTGTTCAATCGGATGTTAAGGAACATGCTGAATTACACCTTTTATTGTCTATGATCACTCCACTTGGCTGGCTTGAAAGAAATCCCACATATAAAGAACAGAAACAGCAACTAAAAGACAAGGATATCTCCACTTACGGATTCTTGGGCTATCCAGTCCTTCAAGCAGCAGATATTATTATGTATAAGGCCAATAAGGTTCCGGTGGGCATAGACCAGCTTCCACACGTTGAGTTAACAAGAGAGATAACGAGAAGATTCAATTATCTTTACAAAGAGATATTTCCTATTCCAGATCCGCTTCTTGCCGAAACTCCGAAACTGCCAGGCCTCGATGGCAGAAAGATGAGCAAAAGTTATGGCAATTCGATCTTCATTTCTGACACACCAGAAGAGGTCACTCAAAAGATTATGACCATGGTGACGGACGTGGAGAGACCAAGAAAATCTGACCCTGGTGACCCGGAAAAGAGGTGTATAGCATTCAACCTTCATAAACTTTACTTGCCAAAGGAGCGTTTGGCACAAATTGTAGAAGATTGCAAGGCCGCAAGGCTTGGATGCGTAGCATGCAAAAAAGAACTTGCAAAGGCGGTGGTGGATTTTCTAATGCCTGTATGGGAAAGGAGGAATAGTTTTTCTCAATCTCCTGAAATAGTCCCAAAGATACTGAAATCTGGTGCAGAAAAGGCCAGAAAAGAGGCGCAAAATACAATGGCCCAGGTGAGGGAGGCCCTGTGGAGCCAAAATGCACAGTCAGATTAGATACGTTTGAAGGCCCTCTTGATTTGCTCCTTCACCTTATTATTAAAAATCAGCTTGATATAACAGACATCCCCATCTCTGAGGTTACGACCCAGTACGTCCAATACCTGGAGTTTCTCCAAGCACTGGACATAGAAGTAGCTGCAGAATATCTGCTCATGGCGGCAACTCTAATTCATATAAAAAGCAGGATGTTGCTACCTCCAAAACAAGAACAGGCGCCGGAAGACCCAAGGCTCCAGATCACCATTGCTCTTCAAGAGCTCAAAAAGGCCAAAGAGCTTGCAGATAAACTGGAGTCCAGACCTATTCTAGGAAGGGACGTATTTACAGGCACACCAGAAAACATTGACCCGGAAGGTTCGACAATCCTTGAAAAAGACCTAGTCCCTGTAAGCGTGTTCGAGCTTGTGGAGGCCTTGAAAAAACTGCTTAAAAATCCGAAAATTCCCAGGACCGTGGAGATAGAAAAGGCAAGAATTGGACTTTTGGAAAGAATCAGGCAGATTGAAAGGCAGATTGAATCGCAAAAAAAATTGAGTTTTTTTGAACTCTTCTCTGGAGAAATGGAACGTCTATTGGTGATAGTTACCTTCTTGGCCATGCTTGAACTGTCAAAAAGGGGGAAAATAAGGCTCTTTCAAAGAGAAAATGACGAAGACATAATAATCGTGAAGCGCACCAGTAACTCATGAAAACCTCCATGCAAATAGCTGCCTATCAGAAGTGGTTTGGAGAATACGCCCGTTCCTATATATCTGTGGCACCATCAAAAGACAGGATGGCAATGGGCCTAAAACTTATTCACAGCCAACGAGTAAGAAAACTTGCAAAGAAACTTGCCCTAGAGCTATCCCTTGATAAAAAGCAGGTCTTCCTTGCCGAGCTTTGCGGCCTGTTTCACGATATTGGAAGACTGCCACAATTTAAAAAATACAAGACCTTTTTTGATGCAAAATCAGAAGACCATGCAGCCCTTAGCATCAATGTATTAAAGAGACATGGTGTCCTTTCAGATCTTGGTGCAAAAGAGGAAGCTGATATTCTTGATGCCATTTTCGTTCACAACAAGCTCTCTGTTCCCAAAGGATTCCATGGGCAAAAACTTACCCTTTCAAAAATCCTGCGAGATGCAGACAAAATAGATATTTTACGGGTCTTTGACGACTATTACAGAAAGGGAATTGGAGCAGAGGATATAAATCTTGGCCTTCCCCCAGGCAAGACCATCTCAAAGGATGCCTTGGATGAATTCAAAGCTGACAGGATAGTCAGGATCGAACATGTACGAAACCAGCTTGATTTTATAGTAATGCGCCTTAGTTGGCTTTTTGATATTAATTACAAACAGTCCCTTGGCACTGTTGCAAAACGCAACTACATTCACACCATGTTCCAAATGCTTCCTGAAGGGAAAGGAAAAGACATGGTAAAAGAAAAGATTACCACCCTGCTAGAGGAGAGACTTGGCAGATGAACAAAAAAAAGACCCTTGTATACAATATCCTTTTTTTAACAGGCTCTGCTGCCATCATCATATTCTTATGGATGGCTCCACCCGAAACCACAGCCAAGCTACCCTATGACGATAATCATCGCACTTTTTATGACATGCCTAAAAAACTGGCAGAAAAACAATGCGCCCAATGCCATTCCAAGAAAGCTGGCATGCCCCTTCCCGAAAAGCATCCGCCCAAATACAGATGTCTGTTCTGCCATAAAAAGGCCAAACCGAAGACTCAGGACTAGCATGGAACTGTGGTTCACTGAAAAACACACAAAGGGCACGGGCATTATTCTCAAGTGCAAAAGAACCATTTACTCTACCAAAAGCCCGTTTCAGCAAATAGACGTCTTGGAAACAGAAGACTTTGGCAGAATGTTACTCCTTGACGGCCTTGTCATGACTACTGAAAGGGATGAGTTCATTTATCACGAAATGCTTGTGCATCCGCCTATGCATTATCATGGAAACGCCAGAAACGTGCTTGTCATAGGAGGCGGTGATGGTGGAGCTGTAAGGGAGCTTCTTAAATATCCTTCAATTGAACATGTAACCCTTTGTGAAATTGATAAAGAAGTGGTAGAAACTGCCAAAAAATTTTTCCCTTCTCTTTCCAGTCGGCTTGATGATCAAAGGGTAGAACTGATATTCCAAGACGGAAGCACGCTACTGAAGGAATCAAATCGCTGTTTTGACCTCATTGTAATTGACTCAACAGACCCTATAGGAGCAGCCAAGGCCCTATTTACCAAAGAATTTTACAGTACTTGCCAAAGGGCCCTAGCAGATGGTGGACTTTTATGTGCGCAAAGTGAATCTCCCATCTATCATACGGCCATAATTAAACAGATGAAAACGGACATGGAAAACGCTGGCTTTGGCTTTGTCTGTGCATACACAGCGCCAATTCCTACATATCCTGGGGGCTATTGGTCCTGGATGATGGCTGGAGCTGGCCATTTTCAATTGGACAACCTTGTGACCGGCCTTTTACCTGAAAATGAATATCACAAACTTAATTACTTTAACTGCGAGATACTAAAGGCGGCATTTAGCCTGCCAAACTTTTTAAAAAAGGCCATATCTTCACCATGACACCAGAAAAAGACTATGGGAAACACCTGCTTTTAAAGGCCAGGGACTTTTCTTCCTGGTTGATATCCATCAGGAGAGACATCCACACCCATCCTGAGCCGGCCTTTGAAGAAGTACAGACATCTAAATATATATGTTCTATATTGGACCAGCTCCATGTGCCTTTCAGAAACAATGTAGCCAAAACAGGAGTAGTTGCAGAGATTGGCAAAAAGGACAGCCAGCGGGTCGTATGTGTAAGGGCAGATATGGACGCCCTCTCCGTAGATGAAAAGACCGGACTAAAATTTTCATCGAAAAGGCCAGGAATTATGCACGCCTGTGGACACGATGGCCATGTTGCCATGCTCCTTGGTTGCGCACGGCTTCTTAAAGAAAAAACGCCACGCAGTGGATTGGTCCGGCTTCTATTTCAACCTGCAGAGGAAGGGCAAGGAGGGGCCAAGAGAATGGTAGAAGAGGGATGCCTTGACAGATGCATTTGCATATTTGGAGGACACATAGACACCCATTTTGAGGTTGGACAAATTGCCCTTCAAGAAGGCATCATGTGTGCCTATGCAGACAGACTCCTTATCGAAGTCAACGGGAAGGGAGGACATGCTGCCCGTCCACATGAGGCAGCAGACAGCATAGTAGCAGCAAGCAACCTAGTAGTGATGTTACAGGCAGCCTTGAATAAGCGGATTAACCCGCAATATCCAGCGCTGATATCCATTGGCACAGTCCGAGGAGGAAGCGCACCAAATGCCATTGCTGACAAGACAGTCCTCAGAGGCACCATAAGGACTACGGCAGATGAAGTAAGAAGACAGGCCTTCGAAATTATAAAAGACTGTGCCAAGGCAGTGGATCTAGCCTTTGGTGTAACTACAACGGTCCTTTTCCCGGAGCATTACCCACCAGTAATAAACAGCAAAGAGCCTACCAAAATTGCGACCACTGCTGCAAGAGAGGTGGTTGGTGAGGCTGGCGTGCTTTCTTATCCTATTCCAAGCCTTGGTGGTGAGGATTTTTCCTTTTATCTTGAAAAGGTACCAGGATGTTTTGTAAGATTTGGAGCAAAAAAGAAGGGCGTAGAGGCTCCAGCTCATAGCTCATATTTTGATTTTAACGAAGACGTCCTGCCAATAGGCGCGGCGTTTTTTGCAAACTGTGCGCTAAAGGCCCTTAGCTAGTAAAAACACCGGCATGACGCCTTTATTGGAGATGGTAATTTCTTGACAGAGGCCATTTCTTTTAAAAAGAGCAAGGACTTTACAGTTGGAATAGAAGTCGAGTTTCAACTTCTTGACAGACAGACCTTTGGCCTATGTCCAAAGGCAGTTGAGATAATATCCAGCCTACCCAACCACCTGCAAACCAGGATCAAGCCAGAGTTTATTCAATCCATGGTTGAAGTAAATACAAGGGTGTGTGACAGTGTGCTGGAGGCTGAAGATGACCTAAAAGACACGATCAGATATCTGGAAAGGACAACATCTCTGTATAATTGTTCCATATTTGCCTCTAGCCTCCATCCGTTTTCAAGTTACCAGGACCAAAAATTATACCCTGATCCGCGATATAAAAAGATATTAAAAGAGCTGCAGGTCATAGGTAAAAGGCTTATAACCCAAGGTCTTCATTGCCACATAGGGCTGAACTCAGGTCAAACTGCCATAAAAGTCTTTGACAACCTCAGATCCTTTTTGCCTATGCTCCTTGCCCTCAGCGCCTCAAGCCCCTTTCTGGAAGGAAAAGATACAGGATTTGCCTCATTCAGATCAAAACTTTTCGATGCTTTGCCTCGTTCTGGCATGCCTGACGCCTTGGAATCCTGGGATAATTATTGCCAGTTGGTCAATCTGCTCAAAAACTGCGGCATCATAAACCAACCCAGAGACATTTGGTGGGATGTGAGGCCAAGCCCAGAGCTTGGAACTATAGAAATAAGAATATGCGATATTCCAGCAAGATTCCAACAGATCATGGCACTTTGCGCACTCATTCAGGCCCTTGTTGTCGCAATCTCAACAGATAGCATCTCGTTATTCCCTATGCACATTGCAGTAATCCTCAGCAACAAGTGGCAGGCAGCACGTCATGGTTTAGATGGCGTGTTTGTGGATCAACAACGGTTTGAAAAGAGGATGATGAAGTCCATGCTGATAAAGACGATCAATGCCCTTGAGCCTATTTTTGATGAGCTTGATTCAACAAAATACATACCAGTCCTAAAAAAAATGATACACAACGGCCCCACCAGCGAACTGTTTCGAAGGCGGTTGCAAAGGCTTGGAAAGCTTGAAAATGTTATAAACAGGTTTCAAAGAGAATTCTGGAAGGAATAGATGGTTGCATAACACCAATCAGGAGTTGAAAATAACACAGAATTCTTCTGCCTCATTCATGGCCTTTTCAAGAATCTTTTGGGAAAAAGAAGAAGTTACACCAAGACTCTCCTCCAGGACCTGTTGCATGCAAAGGACCTCGTCAGCTTCCTCTTCCCCTTCCCTGTATCTTATCTGAGATACTGCCGTCACAGCCTCTGGGACATAGCTGCCGGCACTACCATTATGGTGATACAAAATGGCATCCAATAGATAATCAGGAAATTGCCACTTTTCTGCCATAAGCGCACCCACTGTTTGATGATCTAAGCCAAAAGTCTGTTTTTCAAGCTCTTCTAGCCTTGCCTGTCTATCTTCGTTCCACATCTCCAGGGTCATGCAATATTCCTGCTCCTTTACATGTATCAAGACAGGAATGGCCATATCCTGAAGAAGCCCTGCTGTAAAACACTCTGCTTGAGTGGTCGGATGCAAGGCCCCGGCAATAGCCTTGGCAAGGCAGGCCCTTTTGGCACTGATCCTCCAGAAATCCTGCTGTTTAAGACACAATTTCTCAGTCTTTGGTATTGCGTTTCTTACAGCTATTGGGAGAATTATTCCTTCTAATCTGTTTTTCCCAAGCAGACTTATGGCATGTTGGATATTGCCAATCTTGCGCGGCAGCCCAAAGGCAGCAGAGTTGACAGTTTTTAACACCTTTACATGCATACCAGGATCCGCTTCAATGAGTTTAGATATATCTGAAAGTGGCGTATCAGGATCCCGTAACATCTCCAGGACCTTCATTACAGAGGCAGGAAAAGATGGCAGTTCATAGTCTTCCAAAAGCTGCTTCAGATGCTCCCCTGGAGCCTTCCTTTTCTTTTTAAAAAAATCAAAAAAACCCACTATTATTCTCCTCGTCTGGCCATTTTGTTGCTAAAAATTGATAAAAGCCCACCGAGCATCATGTAGCCAATAACCACCTCACACATAACAATAATTTGGCCAGCCACATTCTTGGGCACAACATCCCCAAAACCGAGGGTGGTTAATGTCACCACACTCAAGTAAAGGTCTGATATAGGCGTGGGATGAGAACCATAGTCTACCCCTGCCACAGAATATAGCCATGCAAAAAACAGTATCTGTACCACAATCCAGAAACACCATCTGGACATGCTCCTGCCGCAATCGCTACTGATAAGCCACAGGTAATAAAGCAACCTTGCAACCTTTCCAGATTCTTTGAACTCTTTAATATAGTTCTGGTCGATTACAAAACGGTGAAGCAAATATGCTCCTGCAAAGTTTATGTTTCTCATATCTGCGCCTATCCAGTTCGCACTCCTATATCCCTTCACTTGCCTAAGCCTTGTATTTCTCATATCTGCATTGGTGAAAAGGGCCCCTGACACATTACACATGGAAAGATCCGCACCTTTAAGGTTTGCCTCTGTAAAATCGGCCTCTTTTAGATCTGCCTCCCTTATACGGGCACACCTAAGATCTGCGCACCTAAGATCTGCACCTGACAGATCTGCCTTGACAAAACCTGCCTGGCGCAGATCACTGCCAAAAAAGGTGGCACTTTTCAAACTGGCCATACCAAAACTCGCATGGGGCCCATATACCCGCTCCATATGTGCCCTGTCTAATTTTGCTCCTGTAAAGTCAGCCCCCTTCAAATTGGCCTTTATAAACATGGCATCTCTCAAATCTGCATTAAGGAATATCGCCCCTTGGAGATCGGCCCTAGAAAAATTGCATCCTGCCAAATTTCTGCCTTGAAAGTTAGCCTTTTTCAGGTCTCTTCCGGAAAAATCTTTGGCCTTTCTGTCCAAAGATCTGGAAGGGGATGGAGCTTTATCATGGCTCCATTTGTCAAGCACGGTAAAATGTGGACCCATTTTATTTTTTACTAAAACTTATTCCTTTTTTTCTTTTATCGTCTTATCTTGATTTTTTTTGAAGAACTTTAAAACTTATGCGATTGTCTAATAACGTTTAAGTTGTCAGCTTCTTATCGAAACCAACAAGACATACTCGATTGTAATTTTTAATCTGTTTGATAAAAAAGCCTCTGGCATTGTACAGGTGACGCATGTAAAAGGGGTTCTACCAGGAGAGAAAAAACATGAGCGAAACCTCAAAAACAAAAAAACTCTCAGAGCTGCAGGCAACTGCCATTTGCGGAAACGATATAACATCTTCGGTACTGTATGTTTCTGCACTGTCCATTGCGGCATCTGGCAAATATGCCTTTATAGCTCTTCTTATCGTGGCTGGAGTCTTGTACCTGTTTAGAAAAATCTACGGTGAGGTTGTCGGTGCCCTGCCACTCAACGGTGGTGCATATAACGCACTCCTCAACACAACCAGCAAATCAATGGCCTCCCTTGCTGCAAGCCTGACCCTCTTATCATACATCGCCACATCGGTAATATCCGCTTCTGAGGCAATGGCCTATCTCCATTCGATTATCCCGGCCCTTCAGATTATACCTGCAACCATAGCACTGCTTGCAATCTTCATGGGGCTTACCATCCTTGGCATTGGAGAGTCCGCCGCAGTAGCCGTGGCCATATTCATATTTCATCTTGTATCCTTGACCTTGCTTGCAGGCACAGTGATCCTGTACCTGATCCACGAAGGAATCGGTACTCTTCTAATGAACTGGCACATGCCAACTCCCCATGGAAGCCTAATAAAAGACTTGTACTGGGGATTTTCTGCTGCCATGTTGGGGATCTCTGGTTTTGAAAGTTCTGCAAACTTTGTTGAGGAACAACAAAGGGGAGTCTTTCCCAAGACCCTGCGCAACATGTGGATTGCTGTAAGTATCTTCAATCCACTTATGGCCTTTCTTGCCTTGGCCATAGTTCCTATTCCAGATGTGCATCAATATATGGCACACCTATTATCCCATATGGGAGAGACTGCAGGAGGCGAATGGCTGGCCATGCTGATCTCAATAGATGCTGCACTTGTACTTAGCGGTGCTGTGCTTACCTCTTATGTTGGCGTTACAGGTCTGGTAGAACGAATCACACTCGATAGGATTTTCCCTGCATTTTTTTTAAAAAAGAACCGCAGAGGAAGCTCTTACAGGATAATTATTGCCTTTTTCATATTGTGTGTCTCGATACTGTTTATCACCAATGGACAAGTGGAAGTACTGGCAGGCGTCTATACTATCTCCTTTTTATCAGTCATGGCCCTGTTTGCAGTTGGGAACATACTCCTAAAAGTCAGAAGAAAATCCCTTCCAAGGCCGGAAAGGGCCAGTTGGCCAGCAGTTTTCATTGCTCTTACGGCAGTATTGGCTGCCCTTGTTGGTAATATTATCAAAGAGCCGGAACCAGGACAGCCCGCGAATATAGTTGTTTTTGCAGAATATTTTATTCCAACCATTATGCTTGTGGCAATAATGCTTAACAGAATAGCCCTTCTCGAAATATTACTCAACTTCATCGAATTCCTCTTCGTGCCTATTTTAAGGTTTGTTACCAAGGTGAACCAAAAAATTTATGAAACAATAGATAGAATACAGTCACAAGAGTTCGTCTTTTTTACCCGGGGTGATAATATTGCCAACCTTAACCGCGTACTGCTTTACATAAGACAGAACGAGCACACAAAAAAGATAAAAATTGTTACTGTTATGGAAGAAGAGGACAAAGAGCTTTTGGAAAAGCTAGAGCAGGATATTGAGTTCCTGAAACGGGAGTATCCAGATATTGAAATAGAATTTGTGAAGATCAAAGGGAAGTTTACCCCCGAACTGATCAAGAAGCTTTCAAAAAAATGGGGGATACCTATAAACTTCATGTTTATTGGCTCTCCTGGAGATCACTTTCCATACCGAATAGAAGAGCTTGGAGGGGTAAGATTAATTATTTAAATGCGGGTTATAGCTACCTTTGCCAAAGGGGAAATCGGCAATTTTTGATCACATTCTACAGCTTAACTTGCCGGAATAACATAAAATTACTGATGAAATCCATGCAGATGAAAGGGGGGGTAGAGCATGTATTTGGAGTCCAGCTTCAATGGGCTTGAAATCTTGTTGTAAGAACAGTTGGCAAGTTAATGGCCTACCTAAAGATAGGTCTTTGGAACCTGGCATATAATCTTTCTTGATCGTTACAGTCTAGTTGGGGTTTGAGGCTAAAAATAAGACAAAATATCTTGGAATATATGTTCTTTTAAGGCTGCAATCACCTTTCTTTTTCTATTGATCTGATATAGAAAAAACAACGAATTTTGGTGATCGTTTTCTTTACATCAGATACAGAAAAAAATGAAAAACACCTTCATCATTTGCTTTTTCTGTCTACTGCTTATTCCTAGTGCTTTTTCAGCCTGTCAACTACTGCCCATGCCAGACAGGGCTCCAGTTGCCCCACCTGCGTCCCTTCCCATTCCAATCGTTTACGACCGCCGGGATACTCCCGAACACCTCATCGCTTCCTATATCAATGCCATCAACCGGAAGGAATTCCAGCGAGCCTATGCCTATTGGGAAAATAAAATGCAATCTTACCATGATTTCGTCGCAAGCATGATGGACATTTCCCACATCACCCTCATGGTTCGTCTGCCTTCATATATTGAAGGTGCCGCAGGCAGCCAGTATGCGGAACTCTTTACATTGCTTCTGATAACCAACTGCAATGGGACCCAGCACGTTGAAAAAACATGCTTCATAACCCGGCGTCCCAATCCCGACATGACCGACACTCCAACGCAATGGCAGATTTACAGTGCCACCACCAATTCTGAACCAGAAACGGACATATGGAAACTGGCTACTAGTTGCAGTAACTGATCAAAACAACCTCAATTTTTCCCAACCATGAAGTGATACCCGTTTCTTATACAGCCATTGGTTCGTTTTGTTTTTCCGTTTGCTTCGAGACTTCTGATGAGGTCTAGGTATATTGGCATTTTATAGGATGCTCGCAGGACTTGCTAAAGCTCGTAAAGGGTATCGTCTACTGTAGGTGGCAGATATTTTCTCTTGAGCCCTTTTATGGCCTTTTTTGTCCCTATATTTTTGAAGATATCGTCATCGTCTAAAAGATCACCCATCTCTTCCTCGATTTTCTCAGGGTCTTCCCCCGCCTCCATACGGCTTATTGCCTCTTCTATAGTCCCTCCTATCTCCAATCCGGCAGAATCAAAAAGTTTTCTCATAAATTTGGCAGCTTGTCTCGGATCGTTTTCATCAATATTTTCCGCTTCAGAGGCAAGAGACATCATTGCCTGTTCAAGCTTGGATTCATCTATATTTCCAAATGGATTGTCATCTTCAGGGCTGTTGCGTTTTTTTGATATGGCGAATATGGACATCCTCTTTTCGAGTTCAGGCCGTCCACATTTGGGACATGATGGCCTTTTATCTACATTTATACGCCGGGAAAAAAAGTTAAATATCATATGACAGTCTGAACAATAAAACTCATATATTGGCATGAAGCTGATCCTCCTTAACAACTACACCACCATTATCTTCTTTGTCTAAAAAATTGATTAATCATTTAAGGCTCCCTTCTCAAGGTCTTTCCATAATTCTTTAAAGGTTAATGCCACAAATTATGAAATTTTTCATTTGCAAAAAATAACACTTTATTATTCGTAAAAGCTAATATAAAATAGTTGAGCCATCCAAAGATGACTTGATTCACACCTAGGGAGGCGGGAATTCAGTTTCCATTCCTGAAACGGATCTTTTCTTCTTTGGAAAAATCGTTACAAGTTTTTGAAAGGAGCACTACTTTAAATGGCAGAAGGAAAGGTTAAATGGTTCAATGACAAGAAAGGGTATGGTTTTATCGAAATCGAAGGCGAGTCCGATGTCTTTGTGCACTATTCAGGCATAAAGGCAGATGGCTTCAAATCTCTAAAGGAGGGAGAATCTGTCACATTCGATATCGAGGAGACCAGCAGGGGTCCTCAGGCAGTAAACGTAGAAAAGGCCTAAAACAACCAAAAATGGTGCCCTGTTAACAGGGCACCTTCAAATATCTCTGTCCATTCACTAATCATTTCCAGAATTCGTCAGCACAATAATCACTTCCCGGCAAGGAATTGAGCATTGCTAACAATAATATGGCCCTTCTCTAAAAAGGGAAGGATGGATCTATATTCAACCGGCCTGATCCGGCACCTTATGCCCATAGACTCCAGAAACAGATCTTCTGTATCTCTTATCCAGTTGTGAAGCTGTGGCAGGCTACCAGTAAAAAAGGATTCATCAATTGCAACAGGGATATCTACCTGGGTTAGGTGCTTGTTCCTGCCGAGCACAATCAAAAAGGACAACTCCTTACCGCCGGTAGAATAACAGATAAGGTTTCTTACGTGCTCGGGCGATATCTTTACACCCCTTACCACAACAATTTGGTCACATCTTCCACTAACAGGGGCCATACGCCAAGTTGTCCTGCCACAAGGGCATGTATTGATTTCCAGCTTTGTTATATCTCCTGTCCTAAAACGCAAAAGAGGATTGGCCCTGGCCGTAACAGTTGTTATAACGAGTTCTCCTTCCCGCCCGGGCTCCAGCACCTCTAGGGTCTCTGGATCTATTACTTCAGGGATTACGTGATCAAGGGCTAAATGAAGACCTTGTTTTTCCGAACACTCGTAGGCCATGGTAGGACCACATGCCTCAAAGATGCCGTATGCAGCCCTTGTCTCAACATCAAGCTCCTGTACAAACACATCCCTCACATCTTGGGTTAGGGTCTCGCCTAAAAGGATCATAAGGCGTAGATTAAGGGCTGCAAGAGGCATGTTTCTTTCCTTAAAGGTCTCAAGCATATAAAGGCCATACGATGGGGTAGTAACCAAAACAGTGGTTTTGAAGTCTACCATAACCCGTATTCTGCTGAGGATAGAGACAGGATCAGGAGGAATAACAAGGGCCCCCAAAAACTCTGCCCCCTCTTTAAGGTCTTGACCATGAAGAGACATGCCCGGATCAAGGCAAATCTGCACTATGTCGTCCTCATTTACTCCAGCGGACCGAAAAAACCTAGCCGTAAGCTCTGTTCTCCTTTTCAGGTCTGGCTTGGCATAACCCAGGGCAATTGGATTCGGCTGGCCGCTTCTCAAGGTATGAATACGGACGATATCGCGAAGGGGCACTGAAAAGAGTCCGTAAGGATAGTTTTCAGAAATGTCCTTCATACTAGTAAAGGGCAATTTGACAATATCTTCTACAGAACCTATCTGATCCGGTCCGATTCCCGTCTCCTCCATCCTCTTCCGATAGAATGGAACCCTGTTATATGCCCGGTTTACAGTACTTTGGAGAAGCTCTGTATGCCATTGACTCCATGCATCTGGAGAAAGATATTCTACACGGTCCAGTTCCATGTCTCTTTTCACCTTTCTGATAGGTCTTTGTAATCCTTACCAAGATAGGCCCTTTTAATTTCACTGTCTTCTGCAAGATCAGAGGCCCTGCCCTGCAATACTATACGGCCTGTCTCCAGTATGTAGGCCCGATGAGAAATCTCGAGGGCCTTCTTGGCATTCTGTTCCACAAGCAATATGGTCATGCCTTCTTGGTTGAGTTCAACTATCGTTCTGATAATGGTATCAACAAGCCTTGGAGCAAGACCCAAAGAGGGCTCATCCAGGAGAAGCAATCTAGGTTTTGCCATAAGGGCCCTACCAATAGCAAGCATCTGCTGTTCCCCTCCACTCAATGTGCCAGCAGTCTGGTTGATACGTTCCTTGAGCCTTGGAAAGAGTGTAAAAATCCTATTCATTTCCTCATTGATTACTTTATCATCAACATTCTTCCTAGCATAGGCACCTAGCATCAGATTTTCATATACTGACAAAGGGCTGAAAAGTTGCCTTCCCTCCGGACAATGGGCAATACCAAGGGCCACTATCTTGTCTGGGGATAGGCCTTTGATAGAGTGGTCGAAAAATTTTATTTCACCAGAAACAGAACCAATAAGCCCGGATACAGAAAGAAGAAGGGTGGTTTTTCCTGCCCCGTTGGCACCAATAATAGAGACTATTTCACCTTCATCCACGTGAAGGGAACAATTTTTAAGAACTTGGATGGGGCCGTAACTGGCATTTAAATTTTTTATATGAAGCATCTGGATATTTGCCCTTTAGCATCATATCTCTATTTTAGGCCATCGCAAGAAAAGACGGCCTTTGTTTTTTTCATGTTGCCATATTGCCTCAATATGGCACATGAAAAACCTTTTTTCCAGCTCTTCCTGCTGCCATATTTGAGCTGTTTTTCGATTTTAATGGATCAAAACGTGTGATCCAGCAACACGACTTCCAAGATCCCCAGACAAATCTGCTGCAAAGAACATAAAATAAAAGTTGAAATTTTATATAGATACCACAGTTAAGCGTTGATAAATGCGCTCTTTTTGTGTATTAGTCAACACATATAAAAATTCAGAGGGAGGAGAAGAAATGCGTTTCTTGAAAAACCTTATCACCATCCTGGCGGTCTTATCAGTTGTAACTATTACTTGCAGTCCAAACGTTCAAGCCAAAGATACCTTGAAAATAGGTTCCTTTTTGGCAGTAACAGGGCCTGCATCGTTCCTTGGAGACCCCGAGTTGAAGACCCTTCAAATGTATATAGACGAGATAAACGCCAATGGTGGGATAAACGGTCACAAGATCGAATTCATCCATTATGACACAAAAGGCAAGGCCAAAGAGGCCAAAAACTTTGTCAACCGTCTTATCAAAAAAGACAGGGTTGATGTAATTATTGGGGGTACCACCTCTGGCAACAGCCTGGCCGTAATCGACATAGTTGAAAAGGCAAAGGTTCCTTTTATCTCCCTTGCCGGTTCCATCAAGATTGTCGAACCGGTGAAAAAGTGGGTTTTCAAAACCCCCCATACAGATAAGATGGCAGCAGAAAAAATCTTTACAGACATGAAAAAACGGGGGATCAAAAAGGTCGCTCTCATCACTGGGAATGGCGGATTTGATAAGTCTGGCCGTGCCCAGTGCCTAGCACTTGCGCCGAAGTATGGCATTGAGATAGTGGCAGATGAAAAGTATGACAATGCCGACACAGATATGACCACCCAGCTTACAAAAATCAGGGCAACGGATGCCCAGGCAATAATAAACTTTGGTTTTGGAAAGGCCCCTGCAATCGTTGCCAAGAACATCAAACAGCTTGGAATAAAACTTCCTGTTTACGAGTCTCACGGCGTTGCATCAAAAAAATTCATAGAACTCGCAGGAGATGCGGCAAATGGTATAAGGCTACCTGCTGCAGCTCTCATAGTGGCAGACCAGCTACCTGCTGACGATCCACAGAAAAAGGTGCTTTTGTCATACAAAAAGAAGTTTGAAGAAAAATACGGTCCGGTCTCCACCTTTGGAGGTCACGCCTATGACGCCCTTTTCATAACAGTGGATGCTGTAAAAAGGGCTGGAACCATAGACAGGTCCAAAATCCGTGACGAAATCGAAAAAACTCACGGATTTATTGGCACAGGTGGAATCTTTAACATGAGCCCCACGGATCACCTTGGACTAAACCTAGACGCATTCAAAATGATCGAGATAGAAAATGGTAATTGGAAACTGCTTTACTAATAACTCTTTAATATAGCTTGTCAAAACCCCCGTTCCAGACACCTGGACGGGGGTAATTTTTGCCCTTTTTCAAAAAAATATTTTTGTGCCAGGAGAGCCTTCTAAATGGACCAACTTCTGCAATTCATAATAAGCGGATTGACTGTAGGGTCCATCTATGCCCTCGTTGCCCTGGGCTTTTCCATTATCTATAACGCCTCAGATGTGGTAAACTTCGCCCAAGGAGAGTTTGTAATGATAGGTGCCATGAGCACAATCTTTATGCTCAAGGCAGGGCTCTCCTATCCACTTGCAGCTTTCCTTGCCATTGCTGTCACGGCCTGTGTAGGCCTGGCCCTGGATAAGTTCGCAATTGAACCGGCCAAAAACGCTACGGTAGTAAGCACCATTATTATTACCATTGGGGCATCGATATTTCTGCGTGGAGCGGCTCTGCTCATCTGGGGAAAAGAGATTTACGGCCTCCCCCCTTTCACCTCAAACGATCCTATAAAAATTGGGAGCGCAACCATTCTTCCCCAAAATCTGTGGGTTATGCTTGGCACAGCCGTAACGGTCTTTGCAGTTAAATACTTTTTTGACCATACAAGGATGGGGAAGGCCATCCTTGCCTGTTCTTATAACAAAAAGGCTGCATATCTTGTGGGTATAAATGTGAAAAGGATGCTGCTTGTCTCTTATGGCCTTTCAGCCGCCCTTGGAGCTGCTGCAGGACTTCTTGTCACGCCCATTACATTTATGTCCTATAATGCAGGGGTCATGCTAGGGCTTAAGGGTTTTTGTGCTGCTATCCTAGGAGGAATGGGAAACTCTATGGGGGCTGTGCTTGGTGGCATTCTTCTTGGGATCGTTGAGACAGTAGGGGCAGGATTCATTTCATCAGGATATAAAGATGCCATAGCCTTCCTCGTCATAATGTTGGTTCTCTTTGTCAAGCCAAGCGGCATACTGGGAAAAGGAGAGACAGAAAGGGTATGAAAAGGCTTTCTGGATTTGTTCTTTTTGGCGCCATCTGCCTCATCTTGCCCATAGTCTTTCCAGATAACTATTATGTTACAGTAGTCGGACTAACCATCTTCATAAATATAATATTGGCTGTCAGCCTTAATCTCCTTATGGGCTTTGCTGGTCAGATTTCCCTTGGCCATGCTGCATTTTTTGGGCTTGGAGCCTATTCTTCGGCCATCCTCACAATCAGGTACGGGATAAACCCCTGGCTCGCCATGCTGGCGGGATCCGTCTTTGTATGCATCCTTTCTTATATTTTATCGCGCCCCATTCTGAAACTAAAGGGCCACTATCTGGCCATGGCCACCCTTGGACTTGGAATAATAGTACATATATTCTTTGTTCAGGCAGACGAACTGACCGGGGGTCCAGACGGCATCTCAGGCCTTCCTCCTCTCTCTATTTTGGGCATTGTCATAGACTCGGATATAAAGTGGTACCTGGTCCTTTGCACATACATGCTTCTAAGTGTGCTCTTTTCACTGAATATAGCAGATTCGAGAGCGGGACGTGCCCTTTCTGCAGTACATGGAAGCGAAATAGCTGCCCAGATGATGGGTATCGACACTGCAAAGGTAAAATCCCACATCTTTGTCTTTTCGGCCCTTATGGCCTCTATTGCAGGAAGCCTCTTTGCACATCAACAGGACTTTGTAAGCCCTGAATCCTTCAGTTTTTTCTTCTCTATCGAGCTTGTAACAATGGTGGTCCTTGGTGGTCTTGGCTCAACATTTGGTGCTGTTATTGGTGCGTTCATTCTATCTATTCTGCCGGAGGTGCTGATCGTCTTTGAAGACTTTGAGGTACTTATATTCGGGGCCATACTGATGATCATAATGATCTTTTTGCCAGAAGGACTCTTTGTTGCCTTGAAAAACAAGGTCTTGGCGCTACTGTCTGCCAGAGCCAAAAGGGAGAGCGCTTAACAATGGCTGCCCTTCTTGAGGTAAAAAGACTTGAAAAACGTTTTGGAGGTCTGAAGGCCATATCTGAGCTTAGTTTTTCAGTGCCTGAAAGGATGATTTTTTCCATTATAGGTCCAAATGGGGCTGGGAAGACCACCCTTTTTAACCTCCTTACCAATATTTACAGGCCAAGTTCAGGCTCCATACTCTTTAAGGGAAAAGATATAACGTCATTGCCACCATTTAAGATTGCAAGACTCGGTATAAGCAGGACTTTCCAAAATCTTCAAGTGTTTCTCAACATGAACGTGATAGAAAATGTCATGGTGGGCTGCCACCTGCGTTCAAAATCAGGCCTAATAGCCTCTGCTCTCCGTCTGCCCTCTGTTATCAAGGAGGAGAGAGACGTAAAACAGATGGCCCTTGAATCATTAAAATTCTGTGGGCTTTCAGACTATGCCAACAGGCCGGCAGGAGGGCTTCCTTATGGAATCCTGAAAAAACTCGAAGTGGCAAGGGCCATCGCTGCCAAGCCCAAGCTGCTCCTTATGGATGAACCTGCTGCTGGACTTAACGATACGGAAACTGCAGAGCTTTGCCAACTTATTAAAAGGATATGCGATTCTGGCATTACTGTATTGCTTGTTGAGCACAACATGAGCCTTATAATGGAGATCTCCCAAAGGGTGTTGGTACTCAACTATGGAAGGCTCTTGGCTGAAGGCCCTCCTGAGGAGATCCAAAAAAATCCAGAGGTGATTGCGGCCTACCTTGGCCAAGGGTGACAAAAACGCCCATTGCCCAATGCCTCTTGGCATATTTGATGGAAAAGTATATGTTTTCTTGCTGTCTGAACGAATATTCACCCTGACTTCCTAAACGGGAATTACGCTTTCAGGGTTGGCTGAATGCCATAAAAATTCACATGATAAGGAGATACTGCTTCTTATGGAAACCTATAATAATCCCCGGGAAAAAGATGCATGCGCCATTATAGCCTTTGTTGACAAACGGGGCCGGAGCACCCATGCAAATATAGCAAAAACCATTGAGGCCCTTCAAAAGATGGGGCACCGTTCAGGAGATATTGATGGAGAAGGAGATGGCTGCGGCATACTTTGTGACATACCAAGAAAAATTTGGGCAAAACGCCTGGAAAAAGATGGACTTAGCCGGCATCTTGCAGATAGTAGAAGCTTCTTTGTGGGCCACTTTCTGCTTCCATGCTCAATAGTGAAAGATGAAAAGTCTGTCCTTGAGAAGATAAGACAAATATTTAAAAAGGAATCCATAAAACTCCTTTTGGAGGTAAAAGGTAACACAAGAAACTACGAGCTTGGACCACGGGCCTTGGCTGAAGCTCCTCTGTTTTGGCAAGTAGCAGGAATGCTGGAATTTTCCACAATCCAGGAGGCACAGAAAAGCCTTTTTATGATCCAGATGGAAATAGAAAAGGAAATACCTGAAATCCACATTGCCTCTCTCAGCCCAGACTCGGTGGTCTACAAGCTGCGAGGTACGCCTGATCTCCTTCCGAGGGTCTTTCCAGAGCTGATGGACAAAAATCTGACCTCCATTATCAGCCTTGGCCACAGCAGGTACTCCACCAACACCCTGCCCACGATGGAACGTGCCCAGCCATTTTCAGTGCTTTGCCATAACGGCGAGATAAACACTATCGAACGCCTAAGAAGCACCGGAAGGATACTTGGCATAGAGCCGGTTCCGGGAGGAAGCGACTCCCAGGATCTCAATCGCATAATCGAGGGTCTCATCAATATGTACCAGCTTGATCCAATGGAGGCCCTTGAGATGGTGTTTCCTGCCATACACAGTGAGGTCGAATATTATGAAAAGGACCTACAAAAGGTCTTTGATTTCTACCGTTGGTTCTTTCCCAGCTCTGCACAGGGCCCTGCAGCCGTAGTTGCCAGATATGCCAACATATGCATGGGAAGCGTAGATGCTCTAGGGCTGAGGCCTTTATGGTTTGGCGAAAGCGACTATGAGTATTTCCTCTCGTCTGAAAAGGGTGTGGTAGATATAAAAAATACCATGACCGATCCGATTCCATTGGCTCCTGGAGAAAAAATAGCCATAGAGGCCAACCTTGGCCAAAAGGCAAAGGTGTACAGACACACCCAATTTCAGGAAAGGCTAAAGGAACTCATGCATCAGCGCAGGACCAAACTGGCCCTGCTGGACGGCCTTGTCCGGTCTGATTCTGTAAAGGTAAAGGATTCCGCATCCTTAGACTCCCTAGGGCTAAAGCTGAAATCGCCACATAAGAAATATAAGGAAATAAATCTCCTAGGGGCCTTTGGCTGGCAAAAATATGATATGGATCTTAGAAAACGTGTAGCCCTTGAGGGCATAGACATTATCGGATCTATGGGACACACTGGCCCCTTGGCTGCCCTTATGCCAGAGGCGCTTCCAAACTGTTCAGAATTTTTTAAGGAAAACGTGGCAGTTGTTACAAACCCTGCGATCGATAGGGAAAGAGAAGCCGAACACTTCACAACCAGAGTCATCCTGGGGGACAAACCATGTCTACTTGTTGAGCAAGATAAGGCCCCTACCGGCCTTGAGATCCTTTGTCCCCTCCTTTTGGATTACCAAAGCCTCGAAGATATCCTTGACAAAGGAAAAATCAACGGGCTGGCAAGGAATCATGGCTCAGTAGTGCTTGAAGATATCCTTTCGTACTTTTCAGGAAACGGCCTCGATCCCTCAAGGGTCAAGATGCTTAGTTGCGTATTCACCCCGGCCAAGGAGCTAAAAAGCCAACTTGAGGCCATGTGCAAGGAAGCAACAGATGCAGTTAAAAATGGAGCTGTCATAGTGCTTCTTGACGATAGCAACGCATTCGTCCAAGACGAATGTTTCATTGACCCTGCACTGGCAGTGGCCTATCTCAATCAAAAGCTGGAAGAAAAACATCTTAGACGCCGCTGCAGCGTTATAGTCCGCTCTGGAGCCATTAGGAACCTGCATGACATCATGTTTCTTTTAGGAATGGGGGCGGACGCGCTAAATCCGTATAAGCTTTGGCAGACGGTTACTTCGTTTGCCAATGACAAGGTGGACAAGCCCAAGACCATTTCAAACACTATAGACGTATTCCAAAAGGGTATGGAGAAGGTCATGTCCACCATGGGTATACATGAACTTTGCGGCTATGGCCGCATATTTGCCGGCATTGGCGTAACCGAAGAATTTGAAAAGATATTTAAGGTACCCTGCTTTTGCAAATCAAAGGATGTAGGGCTTGGCTTTCATTTAATGGAAAAGCTCGGCATGGAACGCATTAAGCGGGCCTTGGAAGCGGAAGAAATACCACTTTATGGTGAACCAAACAGGAACGCAAAGGTTGGCCGTATATTGAGACAGACTGCTGAGGGCAAAAAGGGCTATCTTGAAATGGCAAAGGGCCTGGCGAAGATAGACGAGCAGATGCCCATTGGAATAAGGCACCTTTTAAAGCCTGTCTTCCCTGAAGAGGAAAAAAGGCTCACTATGGATCAAGTGGACATATCTATTGGCTACCATGACATGCCAATTGTCATTGCAGCCATGAGCTTTGGCTCCCAGGGAGAAAATTCTTTCAGAAGTTATGCAGAGGCCGCAAAGAAGGTAAACATCATTTGCATGAACGGTGAGGGCGGCGAGATCCCCGATATGCTTGGAAAATACCGGAAGAACAGGGGCCAGCAGATCGCCTCTGGCAGATTTGGTGTCTACATGGAGCTTTTAAACTCTGCCGACTATCTTGAGATAAAGATAGGCCAGGGGGCAAAGCCTGGCGAAGGTGGCCACCTGCCAGGCCAAAAGGTATCAGAACAGGTGGCAAAGGCCCGTCACTGCAAGCCTGGCATCACCCTTATCTCCCCGTCAAATCAGCATGATATTTATTCTATTGAAGATCTAGCCCAGATCATTACAGAACTCAAAACTGCCAATCCCTATGCCAAGGTTTCGGTAAAAATACCAGTTACCAGTGGTGTGGGAACCATTGCAGTAGGCATTGCCAAAGCAGGTGCAGACATTGTGAACCTAAGCGGTTTTGAAGGCGGAACAGGTGCAGCAAGAGAACACGCCAAACGGTATGTGGGGGTTCCGATCGAAGTTGGCGTGTCAGAGGCCCACAGGGCCCTTTGCGAGTCAAACCTCCGTGACAAGGTTGAGGTTTGGGCAGATGGAGGGCTTAGAAGCGGTGCCGATATAGTAAAGATGATTCTGCTTGGAGCCAACAGGGTCGGCATGGGGACAGTAGCCCTCATGGGAGTCGGCTGCATAAGCTGCCACAGGTGCCACCTTGATAAATGCCCTCGTGGAATATCCACTCAACTTCAGACCAAAGAGCAGGCAGAGGCAAGGGGTGTAAAGGGCTTTTCTCCAAGAAAGGTTGATATAGAAGCAGAAAACCTTGCAAGGCTGTTGAGAGCCCTTGGAGATGAGGTCCGCCAAATATTGGCAGACATGGGAGAAAAGAATCTCCAAGACCTGGTTGGCAGGACTGATCTGCTGCAACAATACAGATTTCAAGACAGGCTTGACGCATCAGGTGTCCTTGCCAAACCGGATCTATCAAACATTCCCGACAACTTTGATCAGGAAAAGAGCATGCGCCTTCCTCTCAACTACCTCACCAAGCTTATCAGTGACTTGATAATTGATGAGTTTGAGCAAGGTAAAAAGGTAGTGAAGTTCAAGGAACAGGGAGTAAAAAGTACGGACAGGGCAATGGCAACATATCTCTCAGGAGAGATTGTCAGGCGCTATGGCATCTCTACAGACAAAAAGGCCAAGATCAGGCTGACCTCATCTGTACCAGGTAATGGACTTTGCGCCTTCAACATCACAGCCGTTGATGCCAGCATTATAGGTGGAGCACAAGACGGCACTGTAAAAGGCAGTTACGGCGGTATAATCGGAGTATTTAAGGGAATAAACTACCTTGGCAACAGAGTAGATGGCTCCACAGGTAAAAGTTTCGCTTATGGTGCAATAAAAGGGACCTTTCTCATTCAAAATATGGCGGATTCCAGGGCCTGCATCCGCTTTTCAGGGGCCGATGTGGTCTTTGGCAGACGAATCACCGAGCCTGTTGATGATTCCAAGGGCAACATTGCCCACAGGGCATTTCTAAAGGGCTTTGCCTTTGAATATATGACAGGAGGAAGGGCAGTTGTTCTAGGGGACCCTGGACCTTGGATGTGTGCAGGAATGACGGGTGGGGTCATATATCAGTGTCTTTATCCGGAGTACAACTTTGATGTCTCTTCTATTAAAAGACGCCTGGCAAGGGGTGCGATAGTAAAGGTGGAAAAACTTACTGATGAAGGCGTAAAAGACATCAGAGAGCTGCTTGGACTTTACATTGAGGAGCTTCGTTCAACCTTTCAGATGGAAGAGGCAGAGGCAGTAGAAAAAATTATGAATAACGCAAAAGAGCGTTTTATAATGATAGTGCCCAAAAGCTTCAGGCCAAAATCTGCTGGCTAACGCATGGGTCAGTTGCCACCATTCCGTTGGCCCCTTGGCGGCAACTGACCCCACTTGTTATCCCCCATTTTTGAATTTTAATTAATTTTTCCAATAAGATATCCTCTACATTTCTCCTGGAATCAATAATTGCCATTACATGCGCATTTCTTTCATGCACTCTATACATTACCCTCCAGGGAGAAATTATTAATTCACAGTACACAAAAATACCTTGTTCCTGTAACTCGGGGATATAACGACCACGTTGGGGTGAATAGCTCAATGCTTTCGAGATCAGAGACAGCAGACCTGGTCCAAGCTACCCTGTATTCCTCATCCATCGGACACTACAATTTGTCTTGAGCTTTTTTAAGACCGCATCATCTGGAATTACGTCACCTGTTTTTATTTCTTCTTCTGAAATGGCAAAAATTTTTAACAACCCAATAGCATTTCTCATTTTTTCATAACCTTATGAATCTTGCAGTACTGCTCGCGGCTCACCATTTTGAGTAATAATTACAGGCCGACGTGTCTCATTTACTTGTTTTGGCAGATCAGCTGCTTTTGCCTTCAGGCCAACATAAAAATTCCCCCAAAAACTAAAAAAGGGGGGCCATATGTCCCCCCCTTTTTGTCTTTTATTCTAAGGAGATGGCGGTTTAAGCGGTCTTAAAACTCCTCATCATCTCTTCTAGACTGTTTGCAAGGGAATTTAACTTCTTAGAATAGTTGGCAGTCTCTTCAGCAACAGACTTGACCGACCCTGCAAGGTCTGCAGTACTTGTGCTTTTCTCCTTTACACCCCTAACCTCTGTCTCTGCCTCTTCCATATTCACGCTGATCTCAGACACTGTTGCTGTCTGTTCCTCTGCAGCAGAGGCAATTGTATTTGCAAGATCGTTAATCTGACCAACAATATTTGTAATCTCTTCAACTGATGTAACAGCCACCCCTGTCTCTGCCTGAATAGCCTGAATCATGTTGGTAATCTCGTCGGTTGCCTCGCTTGTCTGCCTTGCGAGTTCTTTTATCTCGTTAGCGACAACAGCAAACCCCTTACCCGCCTCTCCTGCCCTTGCTGCCTCTATAGTGGCATTAAGGGCAAGCAGATTGGTCTGTTCTGCAATGGTGTTGATTACCTGGATGATACTTCCTATCTTGTCCGAACTCTCTCCTAAGCGCTGGATAACTTCGTTTGCCTTGTATGCCTTATCCTGGGCATCATTGGTAATTGCTGCAGTATGGGCGACACTTTGGGCAATTTCTGTAGTTGCCTCGGTAAGCTCTTGCGAGGCCCTGGTAACAGACATGATCCTGTCATCAACCGACTCAGCGGCCTGCACCACCTCATTTACTATTTCATCCATAGAAGTGGCCCTGTCAAAGACAGTATGACTTATCTGATCAAGCTTTTCTGACGAGCCCTTAATTTCTATAGAATCCTTTTGGATCTTCTTTACCATCCTGTTTAGTTTTTCAGCCATGCCATTTAGGGCATCGCCAAGTTCCTTTAACTCACCTTTTACCTTGATATTTACCCTTGCCTTCAGATCCCCCATTGCTATGCTTTCTATCATTGGGAAGAGTCTGCTAAGGGGACGGAGCACCTGTACATGTATGAACCATACAGAGAAACAGAAGATAACAACTCCGGCTATCAAGAGGGCGATCTCAATCTCTTTTAGCTGTTTAATAGACTCCATGGCCATCTTTTTATAGGCTTGGGTGACAACATTCGCCTGTTTTAAAAGGGGAATATTGTACTTAGATAAATAATCCAAGGCCCTTTTACCTGCATTAGAATCTATTTCGGACGTAGCAACCTGCTCTACCCTGCTCTTAAATTCGTTCCACAGGGAGGCAAGCCTATCCAGCTCTACAACCACCTTTTCGTTAATGGTGGGATCCATGCCGAGATCAGTGCTACCGTTTTTGAGTATCATGAGGCTCTTTTGAAACAAGGCTTCGGTCTTTGACAAGGCCTCCTGCCACTTCTTATCCTTGGTTAGGGCAAAGAGATAGGCCTCTTTAGTCATCTTTTGAGTTAGCATCCGCTGGCGGCCTGCCATGTCTATGTACATACTATCTTTTTCCTGTTTGGAAAGCTTGTAAAAAGTAGCAACCACGGTGATAACATTAATCAACAACAGGGAGACCATCACCAAGACTATCTTCCCTTGGATACTGCCAAAAGAGAATTTCATTGCATTCCTCCTGCTTTTTTAAATTGGCTTGGTCATTATCCTTATCGACTGCAAGAGAAAAAGATTAAAGGCCTTTTTTGAAAAAACATGCATTATTCCTGCAAACCTTAAAACAAAACGGCTAAAAATATACAATTGAACAATTCGCAACTCAATTTTCTTTTACTGTGTGACTTTTTTCCCTTGACAACATACGGTGAAATATAATATCTGAATGAATACGCATTCATTTGTTAAGCAATCAGAAATGTTGATTAAACGGCTTTGGAGGTCTCACTGCCTCCATTCCTAATTAATCTTTCAACGAGGAAAAATACCTTATGAAGGTGGCAGATAAACATGGCCGTATAATTC
The DNA here is from genome assembly GCA_964573805.1 of uncultured Desulfobacterales bacterium. Taxonomy (GTDB): domain Bacteria; phylum Desulfobacterota; class Dissulfuribacteria; order Dissulfuribacterales; family QOAL01; genus JAADCZ01. The sequence goes on from CAZNKP010000024.1 coordinate 42,906, forward strand.
AGGCCGCAATAAAGGTGTTTGCAAGAAACGGCTTTTTCAATTCTAGGATTGCAGAGATAGCAAAAGAGGCCCATGTTGCCGATGGAACCATCTACCTCTACTTTAACAACAAGTATGATATACTCATAACCATATTTGAGGAAGAGATGGGTAAGATCATTGCCAGCGTCAAACAGGAACTCGCCAAAATAGACAATCCCTGTGAAAAACTGGAGGCCTTTGCCTTTCAGCATCTAAGCCTGGTAGAGAAGAATAAAGACCTTGCAGAGATAATTCAGGTTGAACTTCGCCAGAGCAGCAAGTTTATGAAGGAGTACCGGAATAGAAAGTTTGCCGAGTATCTCCAGATAATATCTAATATTGTAAAAGAAGGGCAAGAAAAAGGGTTATTTCGGCAAGATGTTATGCCTGGCATATTCAAAAGGGCCTTTTTTGGAGCACTTGACGAGATGTCTCGATTTTGGGTCCTTTCACCTAAGAAAAAATATGGAGTAAGGACTGCAGCGAAACAAATAAGTCACTTTTTTCTAAATGGCATTCTTGCAGGCCCTTGCCCAGCCCTGTCCAAAACAAAAAAAAACAAGGCCAAAAGAAAAAGGACCAGTCATAAGTAACCTTTACTTGCATCTAGCTTTCTTATGAGCCAATTCCTTGAATTACTCAAAGATTACAGGGATTTTATTCCTGATTTTCAACATCTACTTGAACACCTTAAAAAACCATTTCCTGTATATTTCAGGTTCAACACCATCAAAATCGACCTATTAGAGGCACGGGGCTTTTTACAAAAGGAGAAGGTCAAATTTCAAGACACAGCAATTCCTGAACTTGTCAAGATCTTATCATACCGGCATGAAAGGCCTCTTTTGAGCTATCATCTCGGTTATATATATCCTCAGGCCCTGTCATCCTGTCTACCTGTCTTGGCACTTGGCCCTAAGCCTGGAGAATGGATACTAGATCTGTGTGCTGCACCTGGAGGCAAGGCCACCTATATCGCACAACAGATGGAAGACAAAGGATTCTTAGTTGCCAACGACAGAAAAAGAAATCGCATAACTTCCCTCCTTTCAAATATAAAAAGGCTTGGAATCACAAATACCCTTGTGACCCAAGGAAGAGGAGAACACCTAAGCCTACCCTATTCTTTTGACAAAATATTAGTAGACGCTCCTTGCAGCGGCCAAGGACGATACAGATTGGATCCCAAAACTGGACATATAAAGCATGTTGTCAAGGGTAAAACAAATTTACCTGCCATACAAAAGGCCTTGATAAAAAGGGCCTATGACCTACTCAGGCCAGGTGGCATCTTGGTCTATTCAACATGCACTCTAAACGTTGAGGAAAACGAAGAAGTAATACAGTTTCTGTTAGAAAGGAGAAGGGGACGTTTGATCCAATTTCAACTTCCAGTGGAATCATCTCCAGGTATTACCAGCTTTAAAGGGAAAAAATATGACAGACAAATCCAGTTTGCAAGACGTCTTTACCCCCATAAGATCGACTCGGTGGGATTCTTCATTGCCAAGGCTGTTAAACCAGGCCCAGAGAACGGTCCTGCTTGAATTTTTATGGACAAGATTCCGTATATCCTATAATAGCCTAGAACCATTTGACATGTTCGCCTTTTCCAGACAGGTCTTTCTCTTTAGCAAACAAAACAAGGCCATTAAATGGCCTGAAGGCGCCTTTGTCAGATGCGGACTTCCCTTCTTGCGAAATGTAGCCGGCTATCTAAAGCCAACAACGGTCTTTATCCAACGTTTTGGCCATCTGGCAGCCAAAAATGTGCTAAATTTGACTATGGAGGATACGATAAGGTTTTGCAAAGAAGGGGAGCTGGTTGTTGATCCTGCATCCAAAGGCCTTGAGCTGCCAGGATATGTAATGGTCAAGGTGGAAGGGCACTTTTTAGGGGCCGGCCTGCTTTTAGAAAAAAACAGATTACTATGCCGACTTCCAAAGGCAATCCGGCAGGCACTCTCAAAGGCTACTCCCTGGTAATAGTCTCTGCAAGCCTTTCAGCACAAAAAATAAGGGATTCAATATCTAGGAAATCAAGGGCCCTTTTATCAAAAAGCGCCTTAACCTCGGCAGGGAGGCCATCGTCAGGATCTTCATCCCAAAAATTAAGCCTGACCGGCACCTTTGGCAGCACTGGAACGATTACACAGACATCAGCCGGACATTGAGACACCTCATCACCTCCAAGCCCTATACAACTTGCAAGGAACTTTTGGGGCATCCCTGCAAAGTTTCTGGCTATCTTTTCCTCGGTATAACGTTTTAATGTTACAACCTTTGAAATAGAATTTGGAAACGATTCAAGCCCTACCCACTTGCCACTTAACTCTCCCTTGCCCCCAAAGAAAAGATAGTTATAGAGAAGTATCTGATCCCTTGTCTCTAACTCTGTACCATCCTCAAAAAATACAGTTTCAGGGCTGATAAATATATCCTTACCAAGATATCTGAAACAGATAGCCGGGCCTTTTGCGATCTTAACAACCTGCCCACCAAGTCCATCGGCCCTTTCTTTCAAATCGAGCCCTCTTACCTTTGTCTTCAAATCCTTCACAAGGGCCGTTTCTGGATCCTCTTTCAACACAATTTCGGAAGAGGTGTCCTCATGATCCTCAATATAAGGACAAGACGTCTTTGAGACCCCTCCAGTATGAACCGCTGCTGCAAAGGCCAGACACGTAGGATAACCACATTTTCCGCAGTTGTTCTTTTTGGTCTGCTTCAGTATGTCAAAAATACCTTCCATTTGAAGAGAATTAAAATTTACAAAATATTTTTATAAAGCTTAGCAATAGAAATCTTTAACGTTTATTATGCAAGCCTGGATATTTTGATCCTCTATTGTATTGATAGTTGCTCTTGATCCAGGCGCTTCCCATAAACTTGATGTTTTTTATACCATTACATTCGAGTTCCTTTTCCAGCTCCGGCGTCATGGACGTAAAACTTGTTATGTCACCATTATCTCTAGTAATAGTTACAAACACCCTCTGATTTACATATGGATAAAAATGTATCCTACCCCCTATTATTAACTGATGTTGACTAGCGTCAAAAGAAGTGCAAAAGCCTGTAAACTCATCAGGCACACCTTTGGTAAAGGCTTTCTCTAAGCGAAAACGGACTCTCTTTGTCATAAAATGCTCTGAATTGCCGACGATCTCGACTTTGGTCACTGTGGCTATAGCCTGAATAGCAGACTGCCGAGCCCTCTGGTCATAATAGTCAGCCCCTAAAACAGCCCAAGAAACAACCGCGTTTAAGGCATAGGTTCCAAAAGACAGAAGAAAAAACAACAAGTGATATAATCTCTTCATAGGACACCCCCTCTTATAGGCAAAAATCAGTGCCTTCCTTGAAAGGACAATGCCAAAACAAATAAAAGACCCGATAACAGTCCAGAGATAAATCCCCAAAAATGTGCCAATATATCTATATTGCCCTCACCTGTACCAAGTAAACCCAAAAGAGCAAGGCCAGACAAGAAGACTTTAAAGGCCTCCCTTACACCATTAATCCTCTGCCTCCATATCTTTATAGAACAGTAGGCCCCTATAGCTGCAAAAATTGATGTGGACAGCCCAATAGACACATGATCGTACTGAAAGGTTAAGGCATTAAGATAATTCCCAATGGCACCTGATAGCAAAACCGTAATCCAGCCAATTAAGACCCCAGTTTCTTCAAATAACACGCTGAAAAACACAGCAGCCATAAACATATTACTAAAAAAATGGGCAGGATCTGAATGTAGAAAAAGGGCAGTGAAACAACGCCAAGGTTCTCCATTCAGGATCTTTTCAGTATCTGCAGAAAAATTTTTTAGAAGATAGTCCCTGACTTCGTATCTAAACGTTATAGACATAAGACATGCAAAAAAAACCAGGGTCAAGAGGCTTTTTTTCAAATAGATAAAAGGCTTGGGGGGCTGGCCTGGTGAGATTTGCTGAAAATAGTGAATGTTTTCTTTGATAAACAGTTCAATCTCTTTTTCAGCAATATCAAGAAGGTCTTCTTTTACCCAAAGAACATATCTTCCCTGGTTGGTGCTTTCCCTGTTATCCTTCAACTCATGAGGAATCCCCCTTGCTGTTAAAACTAGGGAAAAAAGACGTGCTTTCTCAGGGCTATCTAGATAAAGAAAGGGCTCCATAGAAAGGCCCTGGGGTTCCAGGGCCATGCTTATTCTTTTTATTATAATTCACCGTTCAAAAATTTCTCAATAGACTCGGCAGCAACTCTTCCCTGATAAGCTGCCTTTGCCACGGTTTGAGGTCCCAGTACATCGTCCCCTCCTGCAAAAATCCACGGAACAGAAGTCTGCAGGCTATCAGGATTCACTTCAAAAGTCCCCCAAGAAGTCCTCTTTATCTCCATGCCAGCAATAACTGTTGAGTCTACCCTCTGACTTATTGCTGCCACAACTGCATCTGCCTCAATAAAAAAATTGGAGCCATGGATAGGCACAGGACGGCGTCTTCCAGACTCGTCTGGCTCCCCTAACTCCATACGGATGCATTCAATCTTTTTCAGCCTTCCAGCCTCACCATGAATTGAAACAGGGGCTGCCAAAAATTCCACCCGCACCCCTTCTTCTTCCATATGATGAATCTCTGTCTCTGAGGCAGGCATTTCCTTTCTGGTCCTGCGATAAAGTATGAACACATCCCTTGAACCGAGCCTAAGAGCAGTTCGTGCAACATCTATAGCCACATTTCCTCCCCCAACTACCACGACCTTCTGACCAAGATCTACGTCTTTTCCAAGATTTACATCCCGCAAGTAATCGACTCCATGAAGGACTCCATCTAATTCCTCTCCTGGAATACCAAGCTTTCTGCTCTCATGGGCCCCAACCCCAACAAAGACAGCCCCAAAACCTTCATCCTTGATCTCTTTTAATGTCTTGTCTTTTCCAATAGTAACGCCATCTATAATTTCTACCCCACAACTTTGAAGTGCATCAAACTCTGCCTTTATTATATCTCTTGGGAGTCTGAACGGAGGAATCCCTACCGACAACATACCGCCAGGTATTGGTAAGCTGTCATAAATTGTACACTTTATGCCCCTATGGGCAAGATTATATGCTACTGTCATCCCTGCTGGCCCTGAGCCTACAATCGCAACCTTTTGACCTGTAGGAAGAGCACAAGGCTTCATAAGCTCCTTGCCATGCTCTACCATCCAATCCACCACATAGCGCTCGAGCATCCCAATGGCCACTGCTTCCCCCTTTTTAGCACGAATACAACCACCCTCACATTGAAATTCTTGGGGGCAAACCCTTGAACATATTGCGGGGATAGAACTTGTCTTTCTAATAGTCCAGTAAGCATCTTCTATCTTGCCTTCCCGTAAGAGCTTTATAAAGGAAGGAATATCATTATGCAGGGGACAGCCTTGAACACAACCAGGCTTTTTACATTGAAGGCACCTCTCCGCCTCCAGTTTTGCTGTATCGTGGTCGTATCCAAATACTATCTCTTTAAAATTGTCTATCCTCTCAGATACCGAAAGTTCTCTGGGCCTTTGCCGAGGAATTGCCATTCTTTCCTTTGGTTTCACTTATTCCTCCTTGACAACATTGCATTCACAATACTAAATGGAATTCAAAATCAGACTGTGAGGTCAGTCAAAAATGGACTTCTTCTGTGCAAAGGATAACCGCCAAACAGATGCAAGTAAAGGGTGTCTGCACCCAAACGATTTCTGTAGCCATAGGACCGCCTGTATAATCTATTTCATGCAGAAGGAACAAGAACGCAAAGAAAAACAGGCCAATAACAATAACAATAAAAAAACAATAAGTAGCAACCTTGAATAATTTTCTTTTTTCTCTGGTTTGACAATCAAGCCTTTTTGGCCATTGAAACTTTTAAATTATACGTAACACCTCTCGTCTATTTCAATGTTAAAAAAATCAGCAAAAAATTACATCTTGTTTAAATTAAAGCCCGATCTATCTAACTTCTGATACCATCCGTCATAGGCGGATAGAAGGTCTTAAAGGAGCATAACAACATGAAAAAAAATGACCTGGAACTCACTGTCCTTTGCGAAAACTCAGTAGCTGGTCCTTTTGGCCTTATTGGAGAGCATGGATGGTCAGTGTTAATAGAGGTAAGAGGACGAACTATTTTGTTCGACACTGGCCAAGGACTTGGAATTATAAATAACAGCAGGAGACTGGGCAAAGACCTGTCTAAGGTGGACCTGCTGGTCCTAAGTCATGGACACTACGATCACGCATCTGGAATCCCACAGGTTCTTTCCTTAAAGGCATTTCTACCCGTTATCTGTCATCCTGATGTCTTTGTTCCTCGTTACTGGCGCAAAGACAATGTTAGGAGATTTATTGGAATGTTTCACAACAGGGACTATCTGGAGTCGCTGGGATGTAAGTTTTGTTTTTACACCTCTTTTTCAGAAATATTACCAGGTATTTATATTACAGGAGAAGTGCCGCGAACCACTGACTTTGAACTGCCAGATCCGCATATGGAGATAGAAATTGAAGAGGCTGGAGAAAAAATTACTAAACAAGATCCATTGAAAGATGACCTTTCAATGGTTGTAGACACCCCCTCAGGCCTAATTGTAATACTTGGCTGTGCACATGCAGGACTTATAAATATACTGAGACATATCCGTTCACACCTGCCGAACAAGAAAATTCATACGGTGATAGGTGGCACACACCTGGGCTTTGCAACAGATGAACAGTTTGAGCGTACAGTGGAGGCAATTAGGGAATTTGACATAAAAAGAATTGGGGCATCACATTGCACAGGCCTAACAAACTCGGCCCGCTTATTTTGTCGACTAAAAGAACGATTTTTTCACGCCTCTGTTGGTGTGACCTTAAAAATTTAAAAATGATGGCAGGCAGGGTTAATTTATCCACCGCCTGCCATCATTAGAGATGATTTAGCTATTCCTTCTTTTTCTTTGATTTAGAGGCCTTGGTTCCAGACGTTCCCTTGGGTCCTCTTGGTCCTCTCGGGCCTCTTGGCCCCTCTGGCCCTGGTGGACCTGGTTCTCCTGGTGGACCTTGCGGCCCTTCCGGACCCGGAGGTCCCTGCGGACCCGGTTCACCCTTGTCTCCCTTTGGACCCGGTGGCCCCTCTGGCCCTGGTGGTCCTTGCGGACCCTCTGGCCCTGGCGGACCTGGTTCTCCTGGTGGACCTTGCGGCCCTTCCGGACCCGGAGGTCCCTGCGGACCCGGAGGTCCTGGTTTGCCTGGAGGCCCTGGAGGTCCAGGATCTCCCTTTGGACCACGAAGTCTACCACTTTCCAATGCCTGTTTAATCTCTTCGATGTCCTTTTGCAGGGCAGTCAGTCTTCGGTATGCAAGGATACCAAAAATACTGAGCCCGATCGCCAAGAATGCAAGAACAATAGCCATTTTCCCTCCTTAAACTGAATAGTTACATGCGAGGTAGAAGCTACCTATCTTTATGACATTTTTCACTATTTCCTCTCCCTGCTTAACAAAAATGGAGGTTAGACCACCATTTTAATGCAGTCAATATGAAATTTTCGATTTGTTATCAAAAAACATTTCGATCCGCCTCTAACAATTATGAATTTTGCTTCCAAAAAATAAAATGCTTGAGGAAAATGGCTGTAAGCAACTCATTAATATTAAAGATTATTCTCGGAATACGGTTTGGTTACAAAAACAAAAAACAGCCCTAAAACGCAATTGTAAACACCCTGCACAACAAAAATCTAAAAAAACCTGCTATCTTCGCTTTGGCGTATCTTTCCCGAAAAGCGCCGCCCAGTAGCCTCTTACAAGATCAATTGGTCCATTTTGTATTAATGCAGAAACAAGACATGCTAGAGCCCAAAGGGCTACTAGAGCACCAATGCCAAAAAACAAACCAGCAAATATGGTTGTCATATGAATCTATCCCCGCAATTTTCACAAATTAACTTGCGAAAATGTATTACACTGGCTCATGTCACCAGACCTAAATCCCTTTAGAAACCAGTTCATCCGCTGCGTGGATGTCCCATGGGTAAAACTATCTGGAACAACATAACCCTGCGTCTCCTTCTGCAGGGTATCATCTCCTATTCGGCTAGCTGCATTCAGGGCCTCCTCAATATCTCCTGGTTCGAGATGCCCCCTGGCATAGTGTCCCCAGATGCCAGCCAGACAATCTGCCTGAAGCTCCACGGGAATCTGGAGATGATTTGCCTTAACCTTGTCACCCTTTCTCAATGCCTGTTGCTGGAGAGAACGAATCTTTGTAAGGATCCCCAACAGATTCTGCACATGATGGCCTACCTCATGGGCCAAGACATAGGCTTGCGCAAAATCTCCTGGAGCATTAAATCTGCGGGCAAGGTTGTCAAAAAAACCTAAATCAAGGTAGATCTTCTGGTCTGCAGGACAGTAAAAGGGACCAACCTGTGCACTAGCAAAACCGCATCCACTATGAGTAGCGCCTCTATAAAGCACCAATACCGGGGGCCGGTACCGCGTACCATATTTGGGCAGTATCTGCGTCCATACATCTTCTGTTGTTGCCAAGACCTTTTTAATGAAAACCGCCTGACCATCATTCTTTACCTGATGCACATCAGTTTGTGGAGGTCCTTGCTGCAACAAGGCAAAAGGATCAAATCCCATAAGATAAGCTCCAACACCGATGGCAATAATTGCCCAACCAAACTTTGTCTGCAGAAGCACCCTTATAAGTGGCCATATCATGAAAAGACCCTGAAGAGAGGCCCTTGGACCACCTCGCCTGAAACGACGATCTTCTACATTTTGGCTCTCTCGTTCGTCATCTAGACGCATCCGCCACCTTCCTTTATTCTAGAATCTATCTTGGAGTCCAACCTCCTATTCCAAGAAGCTCCAGATTAACCAATATGGAGGTATCATCAGAATCGGTCTTTACCTTACCTTCTATAGCCCAACAACTTGAAGTATAGCGAAGCACATACTTGGATTCTATCTGCCTATTCCTTTCAAAATCCTGTTTGATATGAAACCGAAAGGACCAGGCAGCAGTAAGTATGGCATTCATATCAAAATTCAGCTCGTTTATATCCTCAAGCTTATGATACCTATAATCTAGATCAAATGTAGACCCTCTATATCCCACATATCTCCATCTGACATTATGGGTACGGAATCCATCACCATAAAAATTATACTTTGTATCGTAACGTATCCAAAATTTAGAAAAAGGAGTAAAATCAAATTCTCCATACAGATCAGACAATCTCTTCCTTTCAAACTCCTGGGCAGAAAGTACCGTTGGCTCCTTATGAAAATTGTAAGACTGTTCGAGCTTGATCCTGAAAAGATCCGAATAGGAATATCTGTCCTTGGACAACCATCTTTTACTGCTCACAAAGGATAAAAGGGTAAAAATGACCTTGTTATGTTTTTCATAATAGTCTCGGGTGTCAATGTTTGGAATATCTCTATTACTTCTATGGGGTGTGTAAACATATCTAATACGTGGAGTGATGTAGTGACGCCACAGGCTGCTACTGCCGCGTGAATAATTTCTGGCAAAGGTCTTGGTCATATCAGCCATTATAGAGTATCTAAATTTGTTGGCCGTACTATCAGGATCATCCTGATTCTCCTCCCGTCCGTATGCAACATAGACAGTATCTTCAACTGAACCTGTAACAACAAGATCTGCCCAATCTAAAAGATCAAAAGGCACGGATAGAGACGGATTTAGCCTTATTCTATGCTCCTTTGTTCCCTGTTCACGCCAGTAATCTGTGTAATCAAAGTCAAAGGCATAGTACAGGTAACGATTCAACAGTGGCTGTTTAAAGGAATGAAAAAAAACGCTTGGCAACGTCTGAACTGTAAATCCCCTTTGTCCAAAAAAATGATTGTCATTGTATCTGCCATGGAAACCAATGAACATCTCTTCGGTCTCCTTAGTAGCTTGGGCAACTGAAGGTCTTATCTTGTCTGTATCCTCTGCCAGATTACGGTGAAACCACTTTCTAAATGCCTCATCACTTTTCGTAAACCCCATAAGGCCTGTATCAAATTCCTGTAAATAGTCCATATCGCTCATGAGGTCTACATCGAGTTTACCCATAAAACCAAAGGGTAACTTTTGGTCCAGCTTGCCTCTAACCCACCACCTAAAATCGTTACCCCTGTTGTGACCATCACCATTGAAATCGTTATCGTCTTTTTTGTCGCTCAAAAAATTGTATCTGACAATTGCCCTGTCTATTTGGGAAAAAACATGCCTGTATTCTATACCCTCCATCCAACCGCGGCTTGACATTGGATGTTGATAAAAAGTGAAATCCATACTGTCGTTTAAGGCCAGAAAAAAGGGGATGTTTATGCCAATACCATTTCTTTTAGAGGATGTATATTCAGGAATAAGAAAACCTGTCTTACGATAACGGTTTATAGGTACATAAAGCCAGGGTGTATAGAGAACTGGCACATCCTTGATCTCGAAAAAGGTATTTTTGGCCTTGGCCTCTCCATCAACGGTCAAGGTAAGATCCTTACACTTGAACCTCCAATCTTGATTTGGCATTGGACAGGTGCTGACGGTGGCATCCTGGGCGTGGTATTCTTCAGGTCCTGTTTTTTCCAGCTTTTTGGCAGTAAGATGAATATTGTTACGCTTGAGATAAAGAAAGGCATTTTCCATTCGACCCGTGGATGTCTTTAGATCTAAAATTCCCCTGGAACCCTTGAGCACGTCTTGGCCAAGATGAATTACCACATGCCCGCTTGCATATATCCTTCCAGTGCCTTGGTCATAAATAATCTTATCTGCATAGACCCTTAACTTACCTCTCTTGATCTCTACCGAACCTTGGGCTATCACTGCCCTAGAGTTATGGAAAAAAACCAGCTTTTGTGCCTTGATATCCCAAGGTCCGCCTCCATCTTTTACTCTGGCATAGGCAGAAAAAGACAAGAAAGATATCAACAGGACCACCAAAAATCCTAAAAAAACAAAGTAGCCCCTATCCCTCTTGGCAATAAACATGCTCACACCACTGACGAAGGCATGAATATCTTGTTGTAAAGGTTCTGGGCATATCTGTCTGTCATACCTGCAATAAAATCGCATACATGTCTTTCGTAAGGGGTTCCCTCGTTTTCGATCACCCTCTCCTCTTCAAAAAGCCGCTTCCTTTCACTGAGAAATGCATCTTTATTTTTTATAAAGTATTCATAGAGTTCAAACAGTATCTTTCTTGCCTTTTCAAATTCTCTATGGACTTGGGGAGCACGATATACGTTATCATAGAGAAAGGCCCTCAGACCTAGCATGGTCTTCAGCATTTCAGGACTTATATCAAGCTCAATTCCCTTGTGAGTCACCCTAGTTGTCCTGATAACATCTCTGATCATTGAAGAAATCCTGCTACTATGGGTTTCTCCAAGGACCCTGGTCACCTCTTCTGGAACCAGGGACTGTTTTATAACCCCACTCCTTATAGCATCGTCCAGATCGTGGCTTAGATAGGCTATGACATCTGCAATCCGTACTATCCTGCCTTCAACGGTCTTAGCGGACTCACCTGGTTCTTTGGGAATTATATTTCCAAAACCCTTTGAATGTTTAAGTATACCATCTCTGACTTCATAGGTCAGATTAAGCCCTTTGCCTCCATTCTCCAAAACATCAACTACTCTGAGGCTCTGACGGCAATGACTAAATCCTCCTGGAACAATTTCATTAAGTACGGTCTCTCCAGCATGTCCAAAGGGAGTATGCCCAAGATCGTGACCAAGGGCTATCGCCTCGGTCAAGTCTTCGTTCAGACGAAGGGCCCTTGCAATTGTCCTTGAAATCTCTGCAACTTCCAATGTATGGGTAAGCCTTGTCCGATAGTGATCTCCCATAGGAGATAGAAATACCTGGGTCTTGTGTTTGAGCCTTCTAAATGCCTTAGAATAGACTATGCGGTCTCTATCCCTTTGAAATGCCGTTCTAATGGAACACGGGCTCGTCTTAAAACGTCTACCCTTTGTTTCACTGCTAAGACAAGCATGGGGACTTAGTATCTGTTTTTCACGAAGTTCAAGCTCGTCCCTTACTGTAAGGGTGCCATTGACCTTCAAGCCTGTTCCAGAATCGATATACATGCTGATTGTTATAACTTTAATAAAAGTTGCAATCAATAGTCTAAAGGACTATTGGAAAAATTCTCCCGCCCTGAAAAGCTCCTTGTGAATAAAAAAATCAACAATAAGATAAAGTGTGGAACCTGCGCCACAGAGAACCAAATAGGCCGTAGCAGCGGCTGCAGGTCCCTGCCCTGCGGCAAGCATACCTATAAAAACCATTATAAGAAACGGAGTAAAAAATCTCTTTTTATAAAAAGAAATATCTATCTTCCCCTCCTGGACAGCCCACATATCAATCCCCTGGGCTGCGAACTCAACTGCGAGTATCAGCACAACAATCAGATGGGCATTGTCTGGGGCCAATGGCAAAAGGGAAAGACCCAGCAAGGGATTCACCAGTGAAATCAACAAGTCCAACAGGGCATCTGGCCCTCTTTGCCATAAACCAGGCAGACAGGCAACCACGTACTGGGCGCCCGAGACAAGAGTTACTAATAAAACAACTATTCCGTAAGTCAATTCCACCTGTCTTGCTGGCAAGGTTGCTGCAATAAAAAATCCCATGGCCTCAAGTGCCAAGGCCGTTTTCAGCCTGGATGTAAGCCCCCCGCTCTTTGCATGGACAGCAACAGACAAAAAAACCGTTGCCAAGAAGAGCCCTGCCAAAAACGAAATAGTTACCGTCTTATCAGGGAATGTATTAGTTAAAAGAATGAGGCCTACTCCTATCATTTGAAGGGTTGTCTTGATTTTTGCAAGCTCTGTTACTCTGAGTCCCTTTCTTTCAGGGGTCATAAACCGTCTCATCTCTGTAACAAGAAACTCTCTAAAAAATATAGGCCATACTATCCACATAGGGAGGATCTGCAGATCTGCCAAAGGAACCAGTGTTACTGCAACAAAAATCTTATCTGCTATGGGGTCAAGGAGTCTGCCAAGAGACGTTACCCCGTACTTTCTGGCCAGAAATCCATCGAGATAGTCTGTCAGTCCAAGGACAGACAAAATCAGCAATGCCGCAACCCGAGAGGCTGTACCTCCATAGATGAGAAACAAGGGCAAGGGCAAAAGCACTATCCTTAGAGTAGTTATTTGGTTGGCAGAAATCTTCATCGGACAGTGTTATTCCTCTGTATCCAGATATCGTAAAAGGCCTCCAACAACTCCCCGCGAGCCATGCTAAGCCTCTGTAGATCGGCAATGAAGTCCCTGTAGTGACGGGCCGGACCAATCTCAAGTTGAACAAGAAGGGGATCGCAAAAATACCAAGTACACCTATATGGCCGTTGTATCCTGGGAAGCACACATCCCTTTTCTCCAATGAACTGACAAATGGCCTCCTCATCCACATCGAGATCGTAGTTTGGAATCTCCAAACCCATAGCAAGAAAACCCACTACATCTGCAAATTCAGGGAATCCAAACTTGTTGGCGCAACAAACCGTACCACAATACGGACATACCTTTGCTGTATAAGATTGAATAAGGGGATCTAGTTTAGCAAAAGCTGCTTTAAGAGCCGGCACCTTTTCTATAACTTTGATAAGATCTTTCTTGTAAATTAAAAAAAATTCCTTTAAACCCTCTATTTGCCCCCAAAACTCTTTGGGATTTTTATAATCAAGCCTCGGGAATACTGTGGTATCAAAACCTATTACGGCCATCAGATCTCATACCTCAAAAATTATATATTACAAAACGAATCGTTAGACATAATCCTTGTAATCTCCTTTAGCCAAAACCTCCACAAGCTCCCTCACTCTGTCAAGTTCCCTTCTCGGACAGACCAACACCGCATCATCAACACAGACAACAACCATATCCTGAAGCCCTATAGCACCTACAAGAACATCACCTTTAGAAAAAACAAGACTCCCCCGGCAATCAACAGTAGCTACCTTGCCGGACAATGCATTCCCTGACTCATCCTTTGAGAGCATTCTGTAAAAACTCTCCCATACCCCAAGATCATACCACTCAAAATCACAGGGAAATACTACAAGATTTATATCCAAACCAGATGCACCAATGCCACGACATCTGGCAAGCTTCTCTAAAATAGCCGTGTCAAAGGAGTCCTCTGGAAGACAATCATAAATCTGACGCACTTCATCTAAAGATATCTCATCTCTGCTTGCACATATCCTATAAAGAGGTTCCCAGACACTAAAGGCATCGTCTTTTAGAAGCATATCCAAGACCTTAACCGAGAAAGAGAGCATTCCACTATTCCACAAAAAACGGTTTGAACGGAAATAGGCATTGGCCGTCTTTGGGTCTGGCTTTTCATGAAAACTAGTCACTTCCATGCAATTCCAGTTGCTGCACTGACCAACCGTACCCCCTGCTTCAATATAGCCATAGGATGTTTCAGGGCTGTCTGGCCTAATGCCATAAGTTACTATGGAGAAATTGGCAGAGGCCCACTCCATACCCGCCTCGATTATATTGGCAAATCTGTCCGTTGGTTTAATGGAATGGTCCGAGGGGAATACTGAAACAACTGCCTCCGGACACCTTTTGCAAATTGTCATAACACCCAAGATAACAGCTCCTGCAGTGCCCTTAGGCACTGGCTCTACAATAATCTTTGAGCTGTCAAGATCTGGCAACTGACGATTGACCTCATCAACCTGGTAGGGTTTGCAAACCACCCAAATACTGTCTCTGTCAAAAAGGAGCCTCGCCCGCTCCATGGTCTTTCCAAGAAGTGTAGGTCCACTTTCAACTTGCAAGAACTGTTTCGGCCTTTGAAGCCTGCTCATGGGCCAAAGCCTTGCTCCTATCCCCCCTGCAAGGATAAGGGCGTGTTTTTGCGTTCTCATAAGTCCTTGTCCTTATGTACAAAAAGTTCAGAAAATATAGCAGCGCCATATATGGCGGCCGTTTCACTTCTAAGTATCCGATTTCCAAGGCCTGCCAATATAAAACCCATATCCCTCAAAAGGTCTTTTTCTTTACCGCTGAATCCGCCCTCAGGCCCTACTGCAAGAGCAGCAGGAAACAAAACGTTTCTTTCCTGTAACACATGCAAAAGGCCTGCACCTCTTCTCTCTGTCAAAAGAGCAACCTTGCAGTTAACATTTGCAACTGCCTCAAGGGCATCTTCCAGACAAAGGGGACTTTTGACCTTGGTGGCTGCAAAACCCCTTGACTGTTTCAAGCCCTCCAGGCAAAGCCCCTGCCATCTTTTCCTCCTCCTCTCCACTCTTTTGATATCAGATTCGGTTAACCTGCTTCTTTCAGTTACAACAGGTTGGATATAGGCAATCCCTATCTCCGATAGTTTTGATACAGCCAGGTCGAACCGCTCAAAGCGAATTGCAGAAAGGAGGATGGTGACAGGCACGACATCATTCCTAATATCGAGTGTTTCCAGAATATTAAGGATGATTCTTGCACCTTCCACACTTGCGATCTCTGCGATCATCACCCTCCCGCAACCATCCGCAAGCCGAACACGCTGTCCCTTTCTAAGCCTCCTTGCCCTGCCAAGATGCAAGGCCTCCTTGCCAGAAAGGACAACAGTTCCCCTGACATGGAACTGGTCCTTTGGAATCAAAAACTGGGGCAGATCAAGCCACTGCTGTTCTGAAACTCCAACAACACCCATCGGCTGTCTTTTCTGTCCGGCCTTTTGCACATCATTTTCAGACCAAGACTACAATAGGCCTCACTTACTGCAGCTGCCTGGTCATCAAGTATGCCACTAAGGATAAGCCTTCCTCTTCTCGCCACCTGCTTGCTAATATCTTTACTCAAGACAAGAAGGGTGTCTCTATCTATATTGGCAAGCACAATATCAAAGGGACCTTCTACATTCCAAACAGGGGTGGTGCTCACATAAATCCTGTCATGCACATGATTAAGACTAGCGTTTGCCCTCGCTATTTCAACAGCATCTGGATCGTTGTCTACCGCAATAACATTCTTGGCTCCAAGCTTAGCGGCACAAATAGCCAAAATACCCGAACCAGTACCAACATCAAGCACCGAGGCTGAATCAAGAAGGCCTTGTCCTGCAAGTTCTTCCAACTTCTCAAGTATAAGCCTGGTTGAAGGATGACTTCCAACACCAAAAACGCGACCAGGATCTATCTCTATCACTACTTCATCGACCTGTGGAACGTACTGTTCCCATGTAGGCTTTACCACAATACGCCTGCCAATCCTCAAAGGCTTAAAATATTCCTTCCACTTATCATGCCAGTCTTCCTCGATTATCTTTTCTTCTTCAAACGTGATCTGGATATCCGGATGAATGGCAGCGAGTTCTTCAATATAGGTCTCTATGGCCCTTAAAGCCCCTGACTCGAGGTCTTCCCTGCTAAGATATGCCTTTATGCGAACCAGTTCTTCGTTGCCAGGGACATCCTCAATCACAACTCCCCTTCCAAGCTCAGAAACAAGAAAATCCGCCAAGACATCTTCAACACTTCGTTCAGATCTTATGCAAAGCTCTATCCAGAGTTTCTTCTCTTTCCCCATGCTTATCATAAAATAATCATATTCCGATAACATTGATGAAAAGCACATTAACTGCAATTTTGTTTTAATTACAAGGTATTCTTTAAAAAAGGATATTACAACAGCAAGTTCATGAATGATCTCTATTCAGATAAAGACTTTATATTCACTTTACTTAAGAACGAGGGTTGGATTTCCCAAGACGACCAAAAATATTTAGAAGAAAAACATCATATTGCCTTTCGAAAGGGAATAGATCTTATCCAATGGATAGACTCACTTGGACTAAAAAGGGCTGACAAGCCTGAACGGTTCATTACCGAGGCAGATCTGTTGGAACTCCTCTGTCACAAAAAAGGTTGGGAGTTTAAACGGTTAGATCCTCTCAACCTGGACATGGAGGTTGTTACTAGAACCCTTCCCTCATCTTTTGCCAAAACAAGGCTTGTTCTTCCCATAGAATGGCACGGCAACATTCTAGAGATTGCCTCCTATTATCCTGAACAGGAAGAAATCAAGGAAGACATAAAAAGGGTATGCAAGGCATCTGTAGCCTTTGTAATAGCACCAAAGTCCGATATTGAACGGGTTATACATGAATTTTTTGATTTCAGAACCTCTATCGCAGCTGCCCAAGACTTCCTCACCGCCCCAGAAGTGGACATCTCCAACCTGGAACAATATGTTAAACTCTCTGGCAAAGACGTCCAGGCCAATGACAAGCATATAAACAAGGCGGTAGACCACCTGTTTCAGTACGCATTAAACGAAAGGGCCAGCGACATACACATAGAACCAAAAAGAAAGGAATCCGTAGTCAGATTTCGTATTGATGGGGTACTGCACACCATATACAGACTCCCTAGAATCGTACACGAGGCCCTTTGTACCCGTATAAAGGCCCTTTCCAGACTGGACATTGCAGAGAAAAGAAGACCTCAGGATGGACGGATCAAACTATCTTGGAAGGGGGAAGATGCAGAAGTTAGGGTTTCAACCATACCGGTTGCCTTTGGTGAAAAGGTGGTGCTCCGTTTACAGAGTGCCCAGATACTTATGAGTGACTTGGATAGCCTTGGCTTTTCAAGGCGTGACTTTATAACTTATAATCAATTCTTACAAAACACCAATGGCATGATCCTAATGACCGGACCAACAGGTTCTGGGAAATCCACAACCCTTTATTCCACGCTTAGATATCTCAGCAGGCCAGAAGTAAACATCGTGACCATAGAAGACCCTATTGAAATGGTCTATGAAGATTTCAATCAAATCGCAGTCCAGCCCCAGATAGACGTCACCTTTTCCACAATTTTGAGAAATATCCTCAGACAGGATCCAGATATAGTCATGATAGGCGAGATAAGAGATGCAGAAACAGCACGTTATGCAGTCCAGGCGTCTCTTACCGGCCATCTTGTTTTTTCAACCCTGCATACCAATGATGCAGCTGGAGCAGTGACAAGACTTCTGGACCTTGGCCTTGAACCCTATCTAATTGCCTCAACCCTTCTCGGAGTAGTTGCCCAAAGGCTGGTGCGCACCATATGTCCAGAGTGTAAACGCCAGACCTGGATTGCATCCCAAGAACTTGAAGCCTTTGGATGCAAATTGAAACAGGAAAAGGCCAAGGTGTATTACGGTGAAGGATGCAATGCCTGCAGAAAAACCGGATATTTGGGCCGGATTGGAATATACGAAGTATTGTCTGTTTCTCCTGCGATTAAAGAAATGATTCATCGAGGACATTCAGAATCGGAAATAAAAAAAAGAGCTCTAAAAGAGGGAATGAAGACCCTCAAGTTCGATGCCTGCACAAAGATGCTGCAAGGCATCACCACTATGGAAGAAATTATTAGGGTTACTTATTAACAAATCCAAAAGAAACCATTTAGTTCTTAGGGAGACAAAAGCTCCTCTTTCTTTCTTTCATAGGTGGCCCTGCTAATATCGCCCTTGTTGTAAAGCTCCCTGAGGATCCGCAATTTTCTCCTAATCTCTGGATCATCTAAAGCACTCGATCCCCTGCGTATAGTCTGATGTCTTTTCACTCCAGGCGACTCAAACTTTATCCTTGGTGCCTCTGCTTGAGGAGTTAATTCCTCAACTTGTTGATCTCTTTTCATCCTGTGTCTCTTTCTAATAGGAGCAGGCCTAAAATCATAATCTAGATCAATAATAAGCCAGTTGGTATAAAAAGGCTGCTGAAACAAGGAAAAGGTCGACCTCTCCACCTTTTTCAGGGCCATACCAGGACCTGGAACCAGTTTCCATGGATTTGCAATTGGCCTGTTGGTTGGATCTCCAATAAACTGACGAATCGCCTCTGAATAGTTTACCCCTTTGAAGTTTATAGTTCTAAAAACAATATTAAGTTTTCCATCCTTTATAAACATTATACCGCTTGTGAAAAAATCATTGGAAAAAAATACCAGCACCTGTTCTTTTAACATAAATGAGAAGTCTATCACCTCATCTGGTTGTGCTATTTCAAAGGCCTTTTTAAGCGGTCTTAGAAGCCTTGCTCGAACCGTGCTACTAAATACAGGAACCTTTTTTGCTTCTCCAAGGACATCCGAATCTTCATAGTAAATAGCCCCGAGTATCCGGTTCAACTTCAGGAGGCCAAACTGATAGGGATGCTCAAAGCCTCCCTTGGTTACAAGATCTGAACCAGATTCGTACTTGATCAACCTGACCCGCCAGTTATCACCCTTTTCCACCGGCCGAAACTGATTACGGGGAAACATTGCACAAGAAAACAAAAAAATGGATAATAATATATAAGGCCATGCATATCTTCTCATCATATAAACAAGCTTAATCAATCATTTTCACTGTTGCAAAATATTTTGCCCCCGGCCAACCTTTGATAATAATATTGATATTAGTCAAGGCTACGATTACAAAGACTAGGTAATATTATGTTGTCTGATATTTGTTAATAGAGCTTAAGGAGGATTTATAGCAATATGTCACAAGTTGCAGTTCCCGGTCTAATTCCCCAAAAAGATGGCTCATTTGCCATATATGTTGAAGTTCCTAAAGGTGCTTGTCCCCATGCCAATGACCTTCAAACGTTGGCTCAAATGATGAATGAGCTCGAATGCAAGGTGCATCTAACCACTGCCCAAAAATTTATGATATTGGACCTGGACGAAGAAAGGGGCAAAAAGGCGTTAGAATATCTTTCCCAAACCAGCCTTTACGCCAAGACTGCCATGGACCTTTCACAGCCAAGGGTCTGCGTTGGAAAACCTTATTGCAAGCTTGCCTTGCAAGAGACCTTTCCACTTGCAGAAACGCTGGTAGAAAAACTTGCCAGAGAACCTATTGCCAGAAAGATTAAGGTTGGGATCGCAGGATGCCCTGCCTGTTGTTCTTGGGCGAACATTCTTGACATTGGATTTGTTGGCGTTAAAAGCGGTTTTCAGGTCTTTATTGGCGGTCATGGAGGGGCGAAACCACGAATTGCTGAAAAGATGGGTTTGATAACCACCCATGACCAGGCAGTGGAGCTTGTCTCTAAGATAGCTAAACTATTCAGAGAAAATGTAAGGATAAAGTCAAGGCTTGACAGGGTCATAAAAAAGATAGGAATTGAGAAATTTAAAAAGGAAGTGGGCCTTTAAACATATAGCCTGTAAGAGCTGGAGCGTTAAAAAATTTCTTATGGCTGCCCTACAAAAAACCGTTTTTTGTTCGATAACGGCTTGCCTCCCCCCAAAAATGATCTTTGATACTGGTAACATGTCTACGTTTATTTTTCTTCAGGCCCCTTGTTTTTGAAGCAAAACTCCTAAATCCTTCTTAGAAGGGGCCTTATACATTGAATCTGAAATTTATAACATCCCCATCCTGCACCACATAATCTTTTCCTTCAAGACGGACCTTACCGGCCTTTTGAGCAGCGTGGTAGCTTCCTGCCAATATTAAATCTTCAAAGGCCACCACTTCTGCCCTAATAAAACCCCTTTCGATATCAGAATGGATACGGCCTGCTGCCTTTTGGGCTACCGTACCCCTTTGAACAGTCCAGGCCTTTACCTCATCTTCACCAACAGTGAAAAAAGAGATGAGGCCGAGAAGATTATAAGACTCCCTTATGAGCAAATGGGTAGCAGGTTCCTCTATACCCATATCTTTACGGAAAAGCTCTGCTTCATCTGCAGGAAGCTGAGACAGCTCCATCTCGAGAGCACCCTTTATCTTAACGGCTACTACTCCAGGAGGAAGTTTTACTTTAATGCCTTCTGGCTCCTGATCTTCTCCTAAATTCAATACGACTATGCAGGGCTTTGCAGAAAGAAAGGTATAGCCTCTTAACTCAGGGGCGCTTCTTATTTCCTCATCTTCTCTAAGGGCACGGCCGCTATCAAGGAATTGATAAGCCTTTTTAAGGAGTTCAAACTCTCTAGGATTGCCCTTTTTCCCCTTTTTGAGCTCCTTCTCCATACGTTCAAGGCGTTTTTCAACTATCATCTGATCTGTAAGAAGAAGCTCTGCCTCAAAATCTTCAAGATCCTGCTGAGGCCTGGATGGCTGGCCTGCAAAATCAAAACAACGCACCACATGGACAAGGGCGTCACAGGGTCTCAAAAGACGTAATATGGTCTCTACAGAATCCTTTTCTTTCCCTGAAGCCAATCCGCCGCCAAGATCAACGTACTGTATAATCGCCGGACTGGTCTTCTTGGGTTTGTACATCTGGCTAAGCCTTTGCAACCTCGTATCAGGAACCTTGACCTGTGCTATATTTGGATCTTTCTTTCCGCCTGAATAGGCAGACACCTCCGCTTCGCTTCCTGTAAGCGCATTGAAAATGGTGGTCTTTCCAGCACCGGAAAGGCCTACTATTCCTATCTCCATGACCCATTCCTTTTTATTTGTGTTTCGTTAACAATAGACTTTTAAGAATCGCCACAAGGTCTCGTATCACCTTGAAGTTTCAAAATGGCATGAACCAGCACATCTGCAACTGCCTCCAGACCATCTTGCACAGCCTTTGGACTTCCTGGAAGATTTATGATAAGACATCCAGCCCTTACTCCAGCAATTCCCCTAGAAAGCATTGCCCTGCTAGTTTTTTTAAGACCAAAAGCACGAATGGCCTCGCTAATTCCCGGCACCAGCCTTTCGATCACCTTATATGTGGCCTCTGGCGTCACATCCCTTGGAGAAAGCCCCGTCCCTCCTGTGGTAAAGATAAGATCAAGCCCGCATTCATCCACCCATTTAACAAGAATTTCACAAATTTTTCCTTCCTCGTCAGGACAGATCTCCCTACACTCTACCTCAAACTGGCCTGTATTTTTGAGATAATCAGATATTAAAGGGCCTCCAGTATCCTCCCGGAGGCCCTTGTATGAACTGTCACTTACAGTAAGAATCCCTACTTTGAACAACTACTTTTCTTCCTCCTGTTTCTTCTGGGCAACAATCTTTTCAATAAGATTTGGAGGGACCTCTTCATAATGAGAAAACTCAACAGTGAATGTACCTTGACCGGCTGTCATAGCATTTAGGTCTAACACATATTTTTGAACCTCTGAAAGCGGCACTAAGGCCGTAACTGTCTGCACCCCATTACCTGGCTCCATACCCATAACCTTGCCTCTCCTGGCATTAAGATCTCCAATAATATCTCCTACGTTATCCTCTGGCACAGTAACCACCAGCTTTACAATAGGTTCAAGAAGGGTGGGTTTGGCTTCGAGCACTCCCTTTTTAAAACAC
Source organism: uncultured Desulfobacterales bacterium (assembly GCA_964573805.1). Taxonomy (GTDB): domain Bacteria; phylum Desulfobacterota; class Dissulfuribacteria; order Dissulfuribacterales; family QOAL01; genus JAADCZ01. Next base: position 65,239 of record CAZNKP010000024.1, read on the forward strand.
TGGATAGCTGCAATTTTAAAGGCCATTTCAGATGAATCTACTTCATGGGACTTTCCATCATAGAAACGGACCTTTATATCCGTTACAGGATAACCTGCCAAAGGCCCTGCCTGCATAGCCTCCTGAATACCCTTTTCAACAGCAGGGACAAAGTTCCTTGGCACATTCATGCCCACCAAGGCCTCCTCAAACTCGTATCCCTCTCCCCTTGGAAGAGGTGTTATATCAAAGTGTACCTCTGCAAACTGCCCTGCTCCGCCAGTCTGTTTCTTATGACGATATATAACACCTTTCTTCGGGGCCTTAATGGTCTCCCTGTAGGCAATCTTTGGAGTGGTAAGATCCACGCTCACACCAAACTTTCTTTGCATCTTTTCTATGGTAGCATCTATATGTATCTGGCCTAAACCAGAGATAAGAAGCTCGTTTGTTTCCGAATCTCTAGTAACCTGTAGGGTTGGATCTTCTTCTCTCAAACGGGACAAGGCCTGGGTAATTTTCTCTTCGTCTCCCCTGCTCTTTGGTTTCAAGGCATAAGTTATGACAGGAGACGGAAATTCCACAAAAGGATATACAATGGGAGCGGTCGGGTCACACAAGGTGTTTCCAGTTTCTGTATATTTCAATTTAGCAAGGGCTACAATGCAACCAGGTCCTGCCTCGTCTATATTTTCCTGTTGCTTCCCTTTTAGAACAAAACAGGGGCCAAACTTTTCCTTTTCGCCTTTGTTGGCATTTAGCACAATGCCATCTGGCCTGAGGATGCCAGAGTAAATGCGCATTATGGAAAGCCTGCCAGCATAAGGATCTGTAAGGGTCTTGAAGACAAGGGCAGAAAAAGGCTCCTCTATGCTGGGCTTCCTAATAATCTCCTCTGATTTCTCTGGATCTTCACCAACGACCTCGCCTCTGTCCTCTGGAGACGGCAAAAAGCTGACAATCAAATCCAACAAAACGGAAGGGCCAATATTCTTTGTAGCAGAGCCACATACCACAGGCACAAAACCACCATCCAAAATACCTTGCCTAAGACCTGATAAAATTTCCTGAGAAGAAAGCTCCTCGCCTTCAAGAAACTTTTCCAACAGTTCCTCTTCTGACTCTGCAGCATATTCTATAAGGTTGTTTCGGGCCTCCTCTACCTCATCAGCCATATCAGATGGGATATCCAACGGCTTCTTCTTGCCATCTTCACCAAATTCATAGGCCTTCATCTGAATAAGGTCTACAACACCCTTAAAATTTTCCTCACTACCTATTGGAAGGGTTACTGGTACGAGCCTAAGATCCAGTGCATCTTTCAACGCCTCAAGCGCTCCATTGAAATTTGCCCTCTCCCTATCCATTTTGTTGAGAAACATAAGAGCCGGGGTTCCTGCATTTGCAATAAAAGACCATATCTTCTGCGTCTGTGGTTTAACCGGATCTACCGCATCTGCTACGAACAGACAACTATCTGCCACTCTCAAAGCAGAGATGGTCTCATGCAAAAAATTGTCTTCTCCCGGAGTATCCATCAGAAAAAAGGCGTGCTTATTCCAACTGAATGAGTAAAATGCCGTACTTATAGTAATCTTACGCTTTACCTCCTCAGGCTCAAAATCCAGATGAGAGGTTCCATCATCTACCTTACCAAACCTTTTAGTGGCTTTGGCCGAATAAAGGATGGCCTCGGCCAGAGAAGTCTTACCACTGCCACTTTGGGAAACTATTGCAAAATTTCTTACCTTGGCTATTTCCATATGTTATCTCTCCCTTTCCCTACATGTTTGATTTTAGATCGTCCAGTAATATGAGCCTGATTTTGGCAACATAATTAATTTCATTATATTGCGTCAAGTATTAGCCATTGATTTTGCGGGTTGACAAGGCTGTTTCCAATAATTTGGATATTCTTGACCCAAGAAAATAACGTCCGAATTCTCAAATATGACGTCTTTTTTCCATTATACTAAATACAAGCAAGACAAATACGAAAGGAAAGTATAATGTTGACAGCATTTGTGGCCGCAAGTATCTTTAGACGGTTTAGGCTCAAAATTCTGAGCCAATAAATTTTATTGTTGGCAGGCCATAAAACATGTTTGAAAATCTTAGCGATAGGCTATCCAAAATCTTTAAGAAACTGAAAGGCCAAGGAACATTATCCCAGGAAGACATAGATCAGGGTCTTAGAGAAGTACGGCTTGCCCTTCTTGAAGCAGATGTAAATTACAAGATCGTTAAAGATTTTATAAAGACGGTTAAGGAACGGGCCCTTGGTCATGAGGTGATGGAAAGTCTCACCCCTGGCCAACAGGTGGTAAAAATAGTCCATGAAGAGCTTATAAAGCTGCTTGGAAGTCATGATGAAGGCCTAAACCTATCAGGACGTCAGCCTGCAGTAATTGTACTTGTAGGGCTTCAAGGCTCTGGGAAAACGACCACTGCAGCTAAACTTGCCAGATGGCTTAGAAAAAAGGGAAGAAAACCCTATCTGGTGCCAGCTGACATTTATAGACCTGCAGCCATAAAACAGCTTGAAACCTTAGCACGCCAGCTTAATTGCCCTTGTTTCCCAACTAAAGAAGGGACTCCACCGCCTGATATTGCCAGACAGGCTGTGGCCCAGGCGGATATGCAGGCCTTGGACACCGTAATAATTGACACGGCTGGACGATTGCATGTGGATGATGCCCTTATGGCAGAACTTAAGGCCATAAAGGATCAAGTGGAACCCCAAGAGATTTTGCTAGTGGCAGATGCAATGACTGGTCAGGATGCAGTTAATATCGCAGACAGTTTTAACAAGGCCCTTGCAATAACAGGTGTAATCTTATCTAAGATGGAAGGCGATGCCAGAGGGGGAGCTGCCCTATCTATACGTGCTGTTACAGGAACGCCCATAAAATTTGTGGGTGTTGGTGAAAAAATCGACGCCCTTGAAGTCTTTCATCCAAAGCGAATTGCAGACCGAATCCTTGGCATGGGAGACGTATTGACCCTAATAGAAAAGGCCCAAGATACCATTGACAAAAACAAGGCCTTGGAACTTCAAGAAAAACTGAAAAAGAACACCTTTACCCTAGAAGACTTTAGGGATCAGCTGCGGCAGGTCAGAAAACTTGGTAGCCTGGAGCAAATAATATCTATGATCCCCGGCCTCAACAAGATGAAACAGTTTAAGAGCATGATGCCTGATGAAAAGGAGCTGGTTAAGATAGAGGCCATAATAAACTCTATGACTCCAGAGGAGAGACGCAAATACACCATTATAAATGCAAGCAGGAGACGTCGTATAGCAAAGGGAAGCGGCACTACAGTGCAAGATGTAAATCAGTTGCTTAAAAACTATGCTGAGATGAACAAGATGCTCAAAAAATTTGGAAAGGGCGGCTTTAAAAAGATGCCAAGGGGACTTTTCCCATTTTAAAACGACTTGAAACCACCAAATAAAATTAGTATCTAAGGACTTCCCAAAAGGGACTAAAATGCATAAAATTTAACATGGAGGAATAAATGGCAGTAAGAATTCGTTTGGCAAGAGGCGGTCGGAAAAAAAGGCCTTTTTATCGCATTGTGGCAGCCTATTCTGAGTCACCAAGGGACGGGCGTTTTCTTGAAGTGCTTGGCACTTATGATCCCTTGAAGGACCCGGCTGAAATAAGGCTTGATACCGACAAGGTCAAAAAGTGGTTGGAAAGGGGCGCCAAGCCCACCCAAACCGTCCGTTCTCTCATGTCAAAGGTGGGTTGCGCCGCGTAAGCATTACCTGTTCTTATTTAGTAACTGTTGGCTGGTTATGTGGAGGTAAGTGAAATGAAGGAATTGATAGAACACATTGCTAAGGCTCTAGTTGACTATCCGGATAAAGTCGAAGTGAATGAAGTTGAAGGTCAGCAGACCTCTGTTATCGAACTCAAGGTAGCCAAGGAAGATCTTGGTAAAATAATAGGCAAGCAGGGCAGAACAGCCCGGGCAATGAGAACCATCTTGAGTGCAGCCTCCACAAAACTAAAAAAGAGGGCTGTACTGGAAATATTAGAGTAGCACCAGACTGCGATCAACAAAACAACACGAGTAAAAGAACCTTTTAGCTACACGGTTTGCACAAATTCTGAGCCGACTGTCAGAAAACAGTCGGCTTTCCACTTTAGCTTCCTGCGGTAAAATGGGACAAAGATACCTGGCAGTTGGCCGGATAAAGAGGGCAGTTGGCCTAAAGGGAGAAGTGCTGACAAAACTCTACTCCAGCATTGACAGCATTGTCGTACCAGGTTGCATTTTCATTAAGGTTGGCCGTCATTTTAAGCGGCTTGACATCATTCGCACAAGAAAGAAAAAGGATAAAGAGGTAGTATGCCTGTTTGAGGGTATCAAAGACAGGACAATGGCTGAAGCTATAAGCGGCCTAGAAGTATATCAGGACAGACAGCTCCTGCCTAGAAACGAAAACAATGAATACTATTGGTATGAGTTAAAAGGCCTGAGTGTAGTTGATCAAAATGGCTCCAAGCTCGGAACCGTATATTCCATTATAGATGCAGGAGCACAAGAGGTACTTGTTATCCGGAACGACAACAATGAGATATTAATTCCCATGGTGGATGAATTCATCAAACAGATAGACCTAGAAAAAGGAAGCTGCCACGTTGATCTTCCGCCAGGGCTGAAAGAGGCCACCTCTACATCCTACAAAAAGAGGCACAGGAAGTGACATTTCACATAATAACCATTTTCCCTGACTACTTTGAATCTCCTCTAAAGCATGGAGTAATAGGAAAGGCGATATCATCAGGTATTATAAAGGTATGCCCAGTAGATCTTAGATGTTTTACAAGCGACAGACACAGGACCACAGACGACCGCCCATACGGTGGCGGAGCTGGCATGGTAATGATACCGGGTCCTTTGGCCAAAGCCATTACAGCCATTAAAAAGGGGCGGGAAGGAATCCCTGCAATCCTTCTCTCCCCTGCAGGCCAACTTTTTGATCATGAACTCGCCCAAGAGCTTTCTCAACACAAAGAATTGATTTTGATTTGTGGCCGTTACGAGGGAGTTGACCAAAGGGTAATCGACAGCTTTGTAGACATGGAAATCTCCATTGGCGATTTTGTTCTAACTGGCGGAGAACCTGCCGCCTTGGTGATCGTAGATGCAGTGGGAAGACTCATTTCTGGTGTATTAGGGTCAGACGAATCTGCCTCTAACGACTCTTTTGCCACAGGACTTCTTGAGCATCCTCATTACACTAGGCCAAGGACATTTATGGGAATGAACGTTCCAGAGGAGTTGTTGAGTGGCAATCATGAAAAGATAAAAAGATGGCGGCGCAAAAAATCGTTAGAACTTACCCTTAAAAGGAGGCCGGAACTCCTCAAAAAGGCCAAGCTGTCTCCGGAAGATGTGAAATTACTTGTTGAACTTGGATTTAAAGGAGATAGAAAAAAATGAACATGGCGGCCGTTTATCTTGCCCTGGTACACCATCCAGTAATAAATCGCCAGGGAGAAAAAATCTGTTCTGCCGTAACCAATCTGGACATTCATGATATTGCCCGTACTTGCACCACCTACGGAACCAAAGGCTTCTTTATAGTAACTCCGTCCAGAGATCAAAAGGCCCTGGCCCGTAGGGTTATAGACCACTGGCTTAATGGAGCAGGAGCGTCTTTTAACCCAGACAGAAAAAAGGCCTTTGAACAGATCAAGATTGTGAATTCCATACAAGAGGCTGTAACTTCCATAAATGTACCAAGACAACATATTGGGATCTTTGCAACCTCTGCACGTCCATTTGCAAGGTGTATTAGTTGGAGAAAAATTGAAAAAATGGTGTACAAACCAGAGTTTAAATGTATATTATTGCTCTTTGGAACGGCCTCAGGACTCCATGAAGATTGTTTCAAGGAGTCCGATGGTGTAATTTGCCCTATTTATGGACCAACAGATTACAACCATCTCTCTGTAAGAAGCGCCGTTGCCATTACACTTGACAGAATCTCAGGAATCAGGAGGCAATAAAATGGATGTGATACGCCGTCTGGCCTTTGAAGAAATGAGAATGGATATCCCTCCCTTCAGGCCAGGAGACACTGTAAAGGTGCATGTAAAGATCAGAGAAAGTGCTGAAAAAGAAAGAATTCAGGTATTTGAAGGTGTGGTCATCAGCCGTAAGGGCAGCGGAATTTCCGAGACCTTTACTGTCAGAAAGATATCTTATGGTGTTGGTGTTGAAAGGATCTTTCCGGTTAATTCCCCAAGAATAGAAAAGATCGAAATCGTTCAAACTGGTCGCCATAACAGATCTAAGCTTTTCTACTTGCGTAATCTGCGTGGTAAGGCTATGAGGCAAAAGATTAGAAATAAAAGGACCATGTAGATTGACCAGGCCCCTGTTTGACAAAAATCTCTATAAAGATCAACAGGGGGCTTGGCATTTTGAATCCATACTTAAAGACCAAGGACTCTGGCCAATAGCAGGTGTGGATGAGGTGGGCAGGGGTTGTTTGGCCGGTCCAGTGGTGGCTGCAGCAGTAATACTTCCGCATGATATTTCTTCAAAAGGTGTTACAGACTCTAAAAAACTCTCCACCAGCCAGAGAGAAAAGATGGCACAACTTATCGAATCTGTTGCCTTGGCCGTCTCTGTCGCCCAAATCGAACCCCAAAGAATAGATAAAATAAACATACTTCAGGCGAGCCTTGAGGCCATGAAACTTGCAGTGGAAGGGCTTAGCCTAAAGCCTAAGGCAATACTTGTAGATGGAAACCAGCAAATTCCCATTTCTCTTGCACAAAAGACTGTTACCAAGGGTGATAGCCGTTCTTGCTCAATTGCAGCAGCCTCTATAGTAGCCAAGGTCTATAGAGATAATATTATGACACGTTATGCCCAAAAATTTCCCCACTATCTATTTGACAAGCATAAAGGATATCCTACCCAGGAACATCGATTGTTGCTTAAAAAATTTGGACCTTGCCCTATTCACAGAAAAAGTTTTAGGGGTGTGATTTAGAATGAGAAGACTGTTTCAACAGAGGGGCAAAGAACTTGGCAGGTCTTGCGAAGAACTTGCTTGTAGATTTCTAAAAAACCAAGGCTACACCATAATTGAAACAAACTTTCAGACCAGGTTGGGGGAAATTGATATAGTGGCTCAAAAGGACAACTATTTAGTCTTTATTGAGGTAAAGGCCAGAAGATCTTATAATTACGGCCTTCCACAAGAGGCCGTTACCACTCGAAAACAACAGGCTATAAAAAAGGTGGCCCAAACATTTATTCAAAAAAAGGGGCTCGAGCAAAAAATGCTCAGATTCGATGTAATAGCCATCACGTTTCCAAAACAAGCCAAGCCGATGATAGAACATATCCCTTTTGCATTTTAAGGAGTTTGTTTATAAACAAATAGATCTGCAACTGCAAAACGCAGCTTAGACCCCTCAGTCTTATCAGTTTTATCCTTTAGAAAAATTCTGTTTATTAGATAAGGTTAGATTTTAAACAAAGGAACTGCAATCTCTCATGAAAAAGCTGGGAAAGTCATTAAAGATTAACAGTAAAATCTGCATTCCCCAAAAGGAAATTCGCTTAACATATTCCCGATCGAGCGGTCCGGGAGGCCAAAATGTTAACAAATTAAACACAAAGGCCACTCTAAGATTTGATATAAACAAGTCAAGGGCCTTTGACTTGGAAGAAAAGAAAAGGATTAAAAAACGGCTTGCAGCTCGTATTACAAGAAACGGTATCTTGACCTTGTGGTCTGATAGATTCAGGTCTCAAAAGGCAAATAGGAAAGACGTGCTGGAAAAATTTGCTGATCTATTACAATGGGCTTTAAGGGAAAGGCCTGCAAGAAAAAAGACTGCACCTTCAAAGGCCGCCAAAGAAAAACGCTTGGCAGAAAAACGCCACAGGAGCAAAATAAAACAGGCAAGAAAAAAGGACCTTATAAAAGATTGGTAAAGAGGGCTCCGGCTCTTTCACAGGGCCCTCTTTAAAAAGGATTAGTCTGCCTTTTTTCTCATAAATGCAGGAATATCCAGCTCTTCTGCATCAAGAGATTCAAAGCCCGTGAACTCTCCTGATTTCTGAGAAGAAGCCTTTGAAGCAAAACCTAACTTGCCTTTTTTCACTTTATGTATGGGCAGCTCTTCGTCCGGATGCGGTTCTTCTAGAACACGTTTTTGACGAGCCTCATCCAGACTTGCGATAACCGGGTCTTCCATGGGCAAGGAGTTTTCTCTGCCAATTCCAGTGGCAATCACAGTAACTCTTATTTCATCACCCATATTTTCATCAAACACGGTTCCCCAAATAATATTGGCATCGTCATGGGCCTCTTCGTAAATAAGAGTGGAGGCCTGATCCACCTCCTCCATACTTAAGGTTGCAGCACTGGCTGTTATATTCATCAGTATACCCCTGGCCCCACTAATCGATATATCTTCTAGCAAGGGATTGGCTATAGCCATTTGGACTGCCTCCAGGGCACGCCGGTCACCCTTGGCAACACCTGTACCCATAAGAGCCATCCCCATCTCAGCCATAACAGTACGCACATCTGCAAAATCAACGTTTATATAGCCCTGAACCACAATAAGATCTGAGATGCCCCTCACGGCATAGTAGAGCACCTCGTCTGCCTTTTTAAACATCTCAAGAAATGGGGTATTGGGCTGGGCCAGACTTCTCAACCTGTCATTAGGAATGGTAATTATGGTGTCAACCACTTCTTTTAAACGTTTTATACCATCATCAGCTTGACGAGCACGCCTCTTACCCTCAAAGCTGAAGGGCCGTGTTACTACTGCAACAGTAAGAGCCCCAAGCTCCTTACTAATTTCTGCAATGACAGGGGCCCCTCCTGTCCCTGTTCCTCCGCCCATACCAGCCGTGACAAACACCATGTCAGCACCTTCAAGGGCCTCCTTTATTTCTTCAGCGCTCTCTTCTGCAGCTTCTCTGCCTATCTCCGGTTTTGCACCTGCCCCAAGTCCCTTTGTAAGACTCCTGCCAAGTTGAATCTTTTTATCAGCCTTAGACATCTCTAGGGCCTGGGCATCGGTATTAGCAGCTATGAATTCAACCCCTTGGAGCTCGGAGGCGATCATATTATTTATGGCATTACCTCCCCCTCCGCCAACACCAATCACTTTTATCTTTGCCTGAAGCTCTTGTTCTACAAATTCCAAGGGCATGCGACCCTCCTCCTATCTATGTCGTTAAAGACCAAACCAAGATTTCATCCTACCTGTAACCTTGCTGAGGATGTTATCCCCACGCATCTTGAATCTTTTGGGATTTTGCGGTCTATCCTGAAAGCCATACAGGACAAGGCCAACCGCAGTTGAATACATGGGGCTGTTGACCACATCAACAAGCCCTGAAATATTTCTCGGGTATCCCACCCTTGCAGGAAGCTGGAATATCTGATCTGCCATCTCGCAGACACCTGGCAATAGAGCAGATCCACCTGTTATTACCACTCCAGATGCTAATAATTCCTTAAGTTTGGTTCTCTGGACTTCTTGATCTATAAGGGAAAAAATCTCTTCCACTCTAGGCTCTAATATCTCTGCCAATATATGCCTGGATAACTGCCTGGGACGCCTATCCCCAACACTTGGAACCTCTATCATCTCATCCCTTCTAACCATGGAGACAAGACAGGTGCCGTAACGAATCTTTATCTTCTCTGCATCGTTCATAGGCGTTCTAAGTCCGACAGAGATATCATAGGTTAAATTATTGCCTCCAAGACCAAGCACTGCAGTATGTTTAATAGAACCTTCACAAAGAAGGGCCAGATCGGTGGTGCCTCCTCCAAAATCTATAAGGGCTACCCCAATTTCTCTTTCCTCGTCTGTAATTACCGCATGGGCAGAGGCAAGGGGCTGCAATACAATATCATCTACATCAAGACCGGCCCGGTTAGCACATTTCACCAGATTCTGGGCTGCCGTGACAGCTCCTGTTACAATGTGAACCTTGGCCTCAAGCCGCACTCCCATCATACCTACCGGATCAAGAATTCCATCTTGATCATCAACTATGTATTCCTGGGGCAGGATGTGGATTATTTCCCTATCCAAAGGTATGGCAACTGCACGGGCTGCATCAATAACACGCTCAACGTCCTCTTCGCTAACTTCCTCCCCCTTGACTGCGATGACTCCATGACTATTAAACCCCTTTATATGGCTTCCAGCAATTCCAACAAAGGCAGAAGTAATCTCACAACCTGCCATCAGTTCAGCCTCTTCCACTGCCTTTCTGATGGAGTTGACGGTGCTATCAATATTCACCACCACGCCCTTTCTAAGCCCTACCGATGGATGAGTGCCAACACCTATGATCTCGATTTTGTCATCGGCAAGTTCACCAACCACACAGCATATCTTGGTGGTTCCTATATCAAGGCCAACTACTATATCGCAACTGCTTTCCACCATTATCATCTATCTCTTTTTGAGTCTAGCAAGGGCCATGTCTTCACCATAACCAACCTTCACACTGAGGACCTTGGGATATTGCCCTGAATTATACAGTTGAACCAGTATCTTTTCAGCCTGATAGAACTGTTTTTTGTATTTGTCTCTATCAAGCACAAAAGGCACTGCCTTATCTGCCGTATAAACCACCACGTTACTATCGTTTGGAAAATCGATCTGGCTGATATTGTTAAAACCCAAAGCCCTTACTCCCTTTTTGGACATCTTTACTATAGTTATAGCCACGTGCATCTTGTCCTCATCAACTGGCAAAGGGGCCTTTAGGACACTCGTCCCCTTTTTTAACTCTATCCCTGTTATAATTGGTGCAGAAAAATTTTCCTTTGGCTCTAAGGGCTTGAATGGCTCGCCATAACGGTCAACCATATAAATCCGATCATTTATTTTTGCTAACGCAAAGGGCTCCCTTTCGTCTATATGAATAATAATCTTATCTGGAAGACGCCTTTCTATAGAGGCATCCCTCACCCAGGGATTAGTAAATATTCTGTTTCTTATAGCGGTAAAATTCAAACTAAAAATGTTATCTCCACTCTTTATAGAGCTTAACTCGATTATGTCTTGCTTGGGAATACGCTTGACTCCTTGCACCTCAACATCAGAAACAAAAAAATAAGGGCAACAGCTCATCCACTTCTTGATTCCATAAACTGTGCCAGCAATTCCTCCCATTAAAAGGCAAGCAAGGGCCATAAAAAGAAAAATGCGAGACAAAAGGCCTTTGCCATTCCCTTCTCCAGCAGGCCTTTTTATCGGACGTCTCTTTTTACCAAAATTCTTTTTCATGATGCCACACCACAACCTCTTCTTTCAAAACCACCCCTGTGTTCTCCCAAACTCTCTTCTTTATGAGTCCAATTAATGAAAGCACATCATGACTGCTTGCATGACCTAAGTTGACAATAAAATTGGCATGTTTTGGAGAGACCTGAGCATCTCCCATCCTGAAGCCCTGAAGGCTACATGCAGCTATAAGAGACCAGGCAGAACACCCTGGCAAAGGATTTTTAAAGACACATCCTGCACTGGCTTGGCCAAGAGGCTGGGAAGAAAGCCGTTTCCTCATAAATTGCCTGATGTTGTCACGTACAAGATAGCTTTTAGACAAAGCAAGGGCTCGTTGCCTTCCAAGCCTATCTTGAGAATGTTTCACGTTGTCATTTTCTCTAATGCGAAGTCTAACAGCCGATACAAGACCATCCTTAGGAATAGCACTGGTTCTATAGTTGAAAATATCCTTTCCTGTCTCTAGCCATGTGCTGCCAGCAGCCGTGGTAACGAACAACTCCTTAACAAAATCACCTATAGAAACCCCGTTAGCCCCTGCATTCATAAACACAGCGCCACCAAAGGAGCCTGGAATTCCAGCAAGTGGTTCCATGCCGGTATATCCATTATCTATGCACCACCTCAAAAATCCTGACAGACTACAACCCGCTTCAACATACACATTATCGTATCCTGTTCTGCAGATTCCATTCAGATGCGAAAGGCTAAGAACCACGCCCACACCTTCATCCTCAACAATAAGGTTGCTGCCGTTTCCAAGTACTTTGTAACTGATTTGGTGACGATAGAAAAACCGAAGCAGTTTCTCCAAGGCATCAACAGTATTAGGTGTGATAAAAATTTTGGCCTTTCCCCCAACTCTCATAGTAGTAAGAGGGGCAAGGGGTACGTCCTCCTTGCATATGACCCCGTTAATCTTACAGATATCCTTAAGAAACTGCCGCAACTCTCTCACCTCTAAGGGCTTGTACTATTTTAGGACCCATCTTCCCGATAGCACCCGCCCCCATGGTAAAAACCACATCTCCAGCTCTCAAAAATGGAATTACTTCTCTAGGAAAATCAATAACGTTTTCCACAAAGTGCACTTCCTTGCCGCTTCTCTTTTCAATAAGCCTTGCAAGACGCTGGCCACTTACACCCACAATTGGACTTTCACTTGCTGGGTATATCTCAGTGAGCCAAAGGTCATCAGCCTTATCAAAACACGAAACAAACTCCTCCATAAGAGCCTGGGTCCTGCTGTATCGATGGGGTTCAAAAAGCACAACAATACGTCTTTCTGGCCACAATTCTCGGGCAGCCTCCAGGGTAGCCCTTATCTCTGTAGGATGGTGGGCATAGTCATCAACAACAGTAACATCTCTTTCGATACCTAGAATCTCAAATCTTCTTCCAACGCCCTTGTAAGATTCCAGACCATTACGGATGACCTCAAATTCCTGCCCAAGTTCTATACCAAGGGCTACTGACGCCAAGGCATTCCTTACATGGTAAATTCCTGGCACAGAAAGATTGATTTGTCCTAGAAAGGCGCCATTATGTTCAACCCCAAAGGAAATTCCCATGGATGTGTTTCTAATGGCACAAGCCCTTAACTCTGCATTTTCCCTAATTCCATAAACAATGTGCCTTTTGCGATTCTTTGCAAGCACCTGTCTTACAACAGGATCGTCACCGCACGCTATGACCACGCCATAAAAGGGGATTTTATCAATAAATCTTGAAAAGCTATCCTTTATTTCTTCAAGGTCAGAATAAAAATCAAGATGTTCCCTGTCTATATTAGTAATCACTACTATACTTGGTGTTAATCTCAAAAAGCTACCATCGCTCTCGTCGGCCTCAGCTACAAGAAAGTCCCCCTTGCCCCAATAGGCATTTGTTCCAAGCCCCTTGACCTGGCCGCCTATTATAACGGTTGGATCAAGGCCTGCGGCCTGGAAGACAGAAGCGATCATAGACGTGGTGCTTGTCTTCCCATGGGCTCCAGCAACAGCCACACCAAACTTTTTGAAACGCATTAGCTCCCCTAACATCTCAGCCCTGGGTATTATAGGAACCTCTGCAGCACGTGCAGCCTCAAGCTCGGGATTGTCAGAACGAATTGCTGAAGAAACTACCAACACATCTGCTCCGATTATATTTTCAGGACGATGCCCTTTATAAATTGTGGCACCCTTTGCCTCTAATCTTTTGGTAATCATGGTGCTCCTAAGATCAGACCCAGAAACCGAGTAGCCCAGAGTCAAAAGGACTTGGGCTAAACCACTCATACCGATTCCACCTATTCCAACAAAATGAATATGCTGTTTCTTATACATGACCCTTAAGCTGTTCCCCCTCCATTTCACTTATATTAGAAAAAATTTCACCATCACAATTGCACAGTTTCAATATAGATAATGCAATGGCCTTGGCTGCCTCGGGTCTTCCAAGGCCTTTTGAACGCTTCCCCATCTCAAGCAACTGGCTAGGATTGGTCATAAGCGCCTCTATATTCGAGGCCAAGGCCACCGCCCCAAGATCCCTTTCATTAAAACAAAGAGCAGCACCTGCATCACACAATGTCTTAGCATTTAGGTCTTGATGAGCATCGGCCGCATAAGGAAACGGGATACATATTGCAGGTTTGCCAATTGCTGTAATCTCTGCCAAGGTAGTAGCCCCTGCCCTGCAAATTATCAGATCAGCCCATGAGTACGCAATCCCTATTCTCTCAATAAATGATTCTACTTTCACATTCATGCCACTCGATTTATAACCATTTGAAATTTCATCCTTTTCAGCAGGACCTGTCTGATGAATGGCCTGAAATTTTAAACCAGACTGATGTAATATTTTAAGTGCAGAACTTACTATTCTATTAAGGCCTGTAGCCCCTTGGCTACCTCCGAGTATAAGGATTCTAAACTGTTGATATGGATCAACCTTGTCAGAAAGATCTAACGCATCCTCCAGTATCTCCCTCCTAACAGGATTCCCCAGGCATTCCACCTGCTTACCCTTAAAATAACGTTCAGAGCCATGAAAACTTGTGTATATCCTGTCTGCAAAACGGGATGCCAACTTATTTGCAAGACCTGGTAAAAAATTTTGTTCATGTATTGCCGTTGGGATTCCAAGGATCTTTCCTGCCAGAAGAACAGGCCCTGAAACATATCCGCCGACACCAAGGACCATATCAGGTCTGAAACACTTAACCATCGCTAGGGCCTTTATCACCGAAACCGGAAGGGTAAGGGCCGACACAACAAGTCCGCCAATGCTCTTGCCCTTGATGGGTCTGACACGAAGAATCTGATACTGCCAAGGCCTTTCGGAAAGTACATTTTGTTCCACTGGTCGACCAGCGCCAATCCACATTACATCTAGAGGACATAATGACGATAGCTCTTCGGCAATTGCTATACCGGGAAAAAGATGTCCTCCTGTTCCTCCACCTGTTATTAAAAGCCGTATCTCTTTCATTGTTTCTGGCTGCATACCTTTAGCACAGCCTTTCTAAAGGCCATGCCCCTTTTTTTGTAACTGGAAAACATATCAAAACTTGCACAGGCAGGAGAAAGCACAACCAAATCACCGGCTTCAGCCATGGCTCTGGCCTTTCTTGCTGCTTCCTCCATTACCTTATCCCCGTTAAGGCCATGAATTACACATATGTTTTGCAAGAATCCTTCAAACCCAAGGGCCATCTCTTTGGCAGCCTCTCCTACAAGAATAACTCCTTTTATCCTGGGGCCACCCCCATTGTTTAAGGACAAGACGATTCGGCCAAAATCTGAAAGATCTTCTCCTTTGGCCCTACCACCTGCAATTAGCACCACATGCTGATCTGGTAAGGCCCTAAGACCCGTTGTAACTGCGTGCAAATTAGTCGCCTTAGAATCATCAATATAGATTACTCCATCAAACACACCAAATTCTTCCATCCTGTGACAGGGGGCTCTAAAATCCGAAAGGGCCATTTCAATCTGCTGGGCAGCAACACCCAAGGCCGAGGCACTGACAGCAGCAGAAGCCAGGTTTTCTATATTGTGTTTCCCCCTCAGGGTCCAGCGTGACACATCAAGCCTCATTTTTTTACCGTCCACAGGTATAACCAGGATTGGACCCTCCCTTTTATCTATCCGTATATCTTTTAAAAAAACGGTCCGGGCCTTGACTTCAAAATCTTCCGCTCCAGGTCCTAACACGCCAAACGAATCGTTACCCTGAAAAGAAAACAAACGCTCTTTTACCTTTTTGTATTTTTCTATGCTTCCATGTCTGTCTATATGATCTGGAGCCACATTAAGACACACTGCCACCTTGAATACTGGTCTGGCGAGGTCCAAAACGGGAACATCTGGGAAATATTCCAGTTGAAAACTGCTTATTTCAAGGACCCCGCAGGTTTTGCCATTGTCCAAATGCAACAAATCAAAAAGTGGTGGAGAAATATTTCCTGCCTTAATAACTGGAATTCCGGCCTCATTCAGCAAATGAGCAGTCAGTAAGGTGGTCGTAGTCTTGCCATTGGTACCGGTAATCCCCACAAGTGGTCCCTTCCAAAAACATGCGGCAAGATAAAGCTCACCAACAACAGCAACACCTTTTTCTCTTGCGTAACTAACTACACGATGATGAGGAGGTACGCCGGGACTTACCACAAGAAGATCAAGATCTTTGGGTAACTTTCTAAGTCTAGACACACAGATATTTCCTATACCACTCTGCTTGCACCATGAAAGAAAGTCTCTTTGCCACTCTTCTGGAGGCCTGTCATCCATGCACACCAGGTCGGCCCCTTGGTTGTAAAGCCAGCGGGCTGCTGACATTCCTGCTTCACCCATGCCAAGGATGCCGATATGTATCTCTTTAAAATTCAAAAGACTACCTCAACTTGAGCGTACTTATGGCAACAAGGCCAAGGAGCACAGAAATAATCCAGAACCTGACAATCACTTTAGGCTCTGGCCAACCAAGTATTTCAAAATGGTGGTGAAGAGGGGCCATCTTAAAGATGCGTCTACCCTTTGTCGCCTTAAAATATCCCACCTGCATGGCAACAGAGATCGCCTCTGCAACAAATACCCCTCCTACAATGGCAAGAAGAATTTCCTGCTTTGACAAAACGGCAACTATACCCAAGATCCCACCCATAGTGAGTGAGCCAACATCTCCCATAAAGATCTCTGCCGGATAACTATTGTACCAGAGAAACCCTAATCCTGCGCCTACCATTGCCCCGCAAAAGATGGAAAGCTCACCTACACCAGGCACATAGGGTATCTGCAAATACTGGGCAAGACCCGAATGGCCAGCCAAATAACAGAAAAGCGTATAAACGGCAGAGGAAATAACAAATGGACCTGTAGCAAGACCATCAAGGCCATCTGTCAGATTAACTGCATTCGAGGAGCCTGCCACAACTAAGAAAGCAAAAAAAATGTAGAAAAGTCCAAGATCTGGACGCAGATTTTTAAAAAAGGGCACGCTTAACCGAGTATCCCAGTGGCCACTTTTTATAAGAATTACAGCACATAGGCAAACCAGAACGGCCTGAATAACAAGCTTCCATCTTCCAGGAAGTCCGGCACTGCTTTTTTTCCTTACCTTGAGCCAGTCATCATAAAAACCTATAGCCGCAAACCCAATCAGTATTATCATGCACACCCAAAGATAAAGATTGGTAAGATCTGCCCAAAGGAGTGTTGAGGAAACTATTGCAAAGTTAATTAGTATCCCACCCATGCTAGGAGTGCCGCTTTTTTTTAAATGACTTTTGGGCCCGTCATCCCTGACAACCTGTCCGAACTGTAATTCCTTAATTTTACTGATAAACCAAGGCCCCAGGAAAAGGGTTATAGCCAGAGCCGTAACTGCAGCATAGATAGTGCGAAACGTAATGTAGCGAAAAACGTTCAGCACTGGAAAATGGACATGCAATGGGTAAAGCAAATGATAGAGCATCAGGCGTCCTCCAATCTATCCTTTATAGCAGAAACTACCCTTTCCAGCCCAACTCCCCTAGACCCTTTCAAAAGCACCACCCTTTTGGTTCCATTAAAAAAAAGGCTACTATCTTCAACAAGATAGGCTACCGCCTCATTGGAATTCTTAAATGTGATTATTCTGTCTAAAGATAGGCCCTCTGCAATAGCACCAGAGGCTATTTTGTCTGCCATTGTACCTATTGCCAGGAGTACCTTGGGCTCAAGCTGTGCAGCTTTTTTGCCAAGCTCCAAGTGATATCTCTCGGCATCCTGGCCAAGTTCTAGCATGTCTCCAAGGACCAGATTTTTATCATGGGCACCTGACAGATCTTTAACAAATTCCAATGCCGCCTCCATAGAAGCTGGATTGGCATTGTATGTATCATCAATGACCAGCCATCCTGCTATCTTTTCTATATTCATACGCCCCTTTGGAGGACTACAGTCTGAGATACCCTGAACAATATTTTCCACAGATATCCCTAGGGCCATCCCAACAGCCACTGATGCAGCTATGTTAGAGACGTTTACCCTCCCGTGGAGCTTGGACTCTATCTCTAATATTTCTCCGTCCGCTTCCAACTCCAACAACAATCCTTGTGACCTGTCTACCCAATGTCTCACCAGTACAACATGGGACACCAGCCTAGATCTGGCCTTTTTTACATCGGTGCTAAAGCCCCAAATATTTGTTGCCTTGCTCCTGTTTAGATTCTCGACAACCAGGCTATCATCAAGGTTGCATATGGCTGTCCCATTTCGGGGCAGACATTCAAACACAAAACCCTTTTCAAATGCGATGTTTTGTATAGTTCCAAGGCCCTCCAAATGTACAGGCCTGATACAGGTTATAAGGGCCGCTTCAGGATGGGCTATCTGACACAGACGTTCGATCTCTCCTGGCAAATTTGTTCCCATTTCCAAGACAGCCCATTGGGTCCCTGGCCTCATAGAGAATATGGTAAGAGGAAGTCCTATAAGATTATTGAAATTTCCCTTTGTAGCACCAGTGCGAAATGAAGTAGACAATACAGAGTGAACCAGCTCTTTGGTTGTAGTTTTTCCACAACTGCCTGTTATGGCAACAGTTTTCATACCTAAAAATCTGCGGTACCATGAAGCAAATTCTCCCAAGGCGTAAAGGGAATCATCAACCACAACAATGGGGCCATGGATCTTCCCGCACCGGCCACCTTCACAAACCGCACCGACTGCACCCTTTTTTAAGGCATGGGATACAAAACTGTTTCCATCAAACCGTTCTCCTTTGATCGCCCAAAAGAGTGCACCTTGAGCTATGTCCCTGCTATCTGTATGGATGGAACCAAATGAGACAAACTGAAAATCCCTTGGGCAGACGCCACCAGTAGAGTGGCAAACATTTCTCAACACAGGAAAGATGCCATCGCTATTGTTTCTTGACAAATTGGCATCAACGGTCAAACTAAGACCTTCTTTAAGAATCTGCCTGTCATCAAAAGGGAATCTTTTCTCCCCGATTATCTGATAATCTTCATGTCCTTTGCCTGCCACAAGCAATATATCACCTGGCCTTGCCTGAGAACATGCCCAATATATCGCCTCTCTCCTATCCTCGATCACACGTACTTTAGACAAAAGATCACCGGTCAGGCCCGAAAGCATATCATCAATTATCAATGAAGGATCTTCGGTACGCGGATTGTCAGATGTGAATATGACGAAATCCGAAAGGCTAGCAGATATAACTGCCATCTCTGGCCTTTTGCCCCTGTCCCTGTCACCTCCACAACCTAAGACCGTTATAATACGGCCACTGCCTTTAATTTCTGAAAGGGCCCCCAACACACTATCAACTGCGTCTGGAGTATGGGCATAATCAACAAGGGCTGTCACCCTGGAATTCCCTATCCGTTCCAATCTGCCCTCTATTTTACTAACAGAATCAATACCTTTTTTAACTGCCCATGAAGGGACATCAAGTGCTAAAGCTACGGCAACCGAGGCTAGGATGTTTTGCAGATTGTGTCTTCCAAGCAAACGGGAATTTATCTCTATGACCTCACTACCATAGCTTACCCTAGCCCTGATACCCTCCCTGCCAAGTTGAACATCCATGGGGAATATATCTGCCCTGTTCGACATTTTTCCATATAAGATCCTGCCCACCCCAACAGACTTACACAACCTCTTCCCATAAGGATCATCAATGTTTATTACGCATCTTTGGGTCTTATCCTTACAAAAAAGCTGGGCCTTGGCCCTAAAATAACTTTCAATATCTTTGTGATAATCCAGATGATCCCGGGTTAGATTGGTAAACAAGGCCACAGAGAACTGACAACCCTCAACTCTGCCTTGGTCCAAGGCATGAGATGAGACCTCTGTAATAAGAAACTCTGCCCCATTGTCCAGGGCCCTTTTCAAAAAAGAGTGAAAGGTTACACAATCTGGAGTGGTAAGTTCTGAGTTTATCTCCTTTACCCCTATCTTCTGACAGATGGTTCCGGAAATGGCTGTATTTTTACCCCATGCTGCAAGAATCGACTCTATGAGATATGAACAGGTGGTCTTGCCATTTGTCCCTGTAATACCGATTACCCGAAGGTCCTTGCTTGGCATATCAAAGAAGGCATGAGCTAGCCTGCCTGCTGTGTATTTGATATCAGGCGTAGTCAAAACCACAGTATCTTGTAGAACACGTGATTTTGCATAGCTAAGCCTGTCTAAGGATACAAGTATAGCTGATGCTCCTCTTTTTAAGGCATCTTCTATAAAATGGCATCCATGGGCTTTTGTCCCTGGAAGGGCCATAAACAGAGCGCCAGGGGTCACCTCTCTAGAATCCATGGCCAAGGAAGACACATTTATAGATTTGTTTCCTTGCACAAGGGTAATAGGAACTTTTGCTGTCTCAAGTAGCCTTGACAGTTTCATTCAACTTTGGCGACTCCCACTGTACAATTTGTTTTATCAAAAGATGTGGCTGAAAAAAGCAAAACCTGACTAACTATGCAGGATGATCCTTTTCACACACAATTACGCATTCTTTGCCACCTGCTATCCTGCGGCCAGGCTTGGGATACTGATCCTTTACCTTGCCAGTGCCAGAGATACGAATTTTCATTCCGAGACGACCAGCCACCTCCAAAGCACTCCTTATAGACATTCCTCTCAAATCAGGCATAACCCATAAACGGATGTCGTTCTTCTTTGCTGTCTTTGACAGATGGTTGTTCATATTTTTAGGATCTTGTGCGAGCCTATAGTGCGCCTTTAGGGCCATGGAACCTTCTTTTGCTAGTGCTGCCATCTTTCCTAGCGTTCCTCTACGTTGGGACGGGGTATACCTAGCATCAAACAATACGCTAATATAACTAATTTTTGGTTTGTTTGCAGGCCAAGATCCAAGTCCTATTACCTGAAAAGACTCTTGGCCTCCATCAGAATCCAAAGGCCAATAGGCAGCTACAGACGGGCCACTGTTATCCCCCAAGACAGACAACAGAAGTTCGTGGGTCTTGATGCTAAACAACCTGGACGGTACCGGCTTGACCGTTTCATTCTGCCTAAGGCTGTTCATGGCAATACGAGGCCGCACAGGTCCGTTATTATTAAGTAAGGCTGTATAGGCAGAAAGCACCTGGAGAGGGGTTGAATTGATCGTTGACGAAATAAGTTGAGTAACATTATCTGAAAGAATGATAGGGAGTCTACCCTGCCTTTCTCCTGGAAGATCGATGCCTGTTTGTTGACCAAAACCTATTCCGATGAGACGGGCAAGCAAGTCTTGCTGAAGCTTAAGATTGTCAAGTTCCTCTTTTTGTAAGCGGGTCCATATGGCTGTATCATCTGCAAAGTGATGCCAATGCCATTTCCCAACCTTTACTACAGGTTCTCCATCCTTTTGTAATGGCCTTAAATCATCCTTGTTTCCCTGACCACCTTGTGCCACTTCCTGATTTTGTTCCCAGACTGCAGCCTGCAATCTTGATTCAAGGACTTCTCCAAAGCCAATAGTAACCATTATCGGCCAAGGATTTATCAGTCTATCAATGGCCAGGTTACTATTCTGATTTGAATGATCTGCTCCACTCTCTTTATTCACACTCGTCATAGCAAGTATCTGGCCAGTCTTTACATCCATAAGGATCAGGGTTCCTGAAGTAGCATGCAACCTTCTCATTTGCCATATTAAGTTTTCCCTGCTTTGAACCTGAAGATTTTTATCAATGGAAAGGACAAGGGGATCTTCCCAATCCCCCTGTCCACCTTTAGAGAGGAGAAAGCCGTCATAAACATACTCTACACCATCGAGGCCGCGTCCATAACGGTCTATATAGCCAATAACATCATCCAAAAGTCCCTTGTAAGGCTTGATCCGAACAGCACCTTTTTGAAAATCCTTTTTAGAAAGGCACAATACAGTACCCGTTCTGTCAACAATGGGACGCCTTTTAAGAATCCGCTTGGCCAACGGTGATATATCAGAAAAAGAAGCGCCAGGGGCAAGAGTTGGGCTATCCAAATGCTGCTGTTCAGACACCCTCTCCCCGAAACAGCCTGCAAGACACAGACTGATCAAAAAAAGGACCAGTAACCGGATAAGGATCTGGACCTTTCTCACAAACTCCCTATCTTTAGCACTAATAATCCCGCCCCTGACAAACTGTTCCACTACTTTTACTCCGGCAACGTTATTATTTGATTTTCTGCTGGCGGCCTAAGTCCTAACCTCTTGCCAATCTTCATCAAAGTGGCCCTTGAAGTCATCTTATCAAGTTGACCGTTAAGCTGTTTATTTTCCTGAAGAAGTGCATAATACTTCTGCTCGAGGGTACTGATATCCCTTGCCACACTTTTGACTTTATAAGAGGTATAAATAGAAAGCCCCAAGAATAGGATCAACAAAACAAAAGACAAAATGCCCCTAAGGGACGACTGAAAAAGTTTAAAGCCTTGAGATGTTCCAACATGCCTTGACGTATAACCTCTTTTCTGTGGCATCCTTATAGTAGCCGATTTGATAGTCATTCTTACACCTCCATGGGCTTAGTAACCCTTTGGGCTACCCTTAGTTTGGCACTCCTTGCCCTGGGGTTAGCAGCTATCTCATTTTCTGACGGTCTTACCGGTCTCCTGGTGACCACCTCTAACTCGTTACAACCCTTAAAAAAGTGTTTGACTATGCGGTCCTCCAATGAATGAAAACTTATCACACATATACGACCACCAGGACTCAACACAATGGGAGATATCTCTAGAGCCCTGGTCAAGTTTTCAAATTCCCTATTTATGGCAATCCTTATAGCCTGAAAGGTCCTGGTTGCAGGATGTATTTTCCTTGGATGAAATCTCCTCGGTATGGCCTTCGCAACAATGTGAGCCAACTCAACAGTTGAGAATATCGGGCGTTCAATCCTCCTTGCTACTATGGCAGAAGCTATCTTTTTGGCCCATGGCTCTTCTCCATATAATTGAATAAGCTGGGCAAGCCTTTCTTCTGGCAATTTGTTTATCATATCTGAGGCAAGCATCGTCGTGCTTCTATCCATCCTCATATCAAGGGGTTCGTCACGCATAAAACTGAATCCTCGTCCACTTTCATCAAGCTGAAAAGAAGACAAACCCAGGTCCATTATGATTCCATCTACCTGGTTCAGTCCCTCCTCTGCCAAGACCACTGCCATATTACAAAAATTTGAATGGTAAAAAGATATCTTTGACTCAAACGGTCTCAATCTCCTCCTTGCAAGCTCTAGAGCCTCTTCATCCCAATCAAGGGCTATAATACGCTCTATGTCAGGATGGTCCCGCATCAACGCCTCGGCATGACCTCCAATCCCCAATGTTGCATCCAGATAGACCCCACCTTTCTTGGGCGCAAGGTAGTCAAGCACCTCTTTGACAAGAACAGGCTTATGAATGCTATTAAGCCTATAGTCCGATGCCGTATTCCTTGATGATATCATCGCTAATCTCATCAAAATTGTCCCTCGTCTCGGTTAACTGATTCTCCAACAGCTCTCTGCTCCAGATCTCAAAATAGGTAAGCATTCCTACGACGACCACTTCTTTTTCTATTTCAGCGCCCTGCCGTAAATGGGCCGGCAAGAGTATACGGCCCTGACCATCTAGATTGCACTTAACTGCAGCTCCAAGAAGATATCGTTTAAAAGCCAAGACCTTTGGAGGACCAAACCGGAAACGGGTAAATTGTTCTTCTACCCGGTTCCATTCTTCTATTGGGTAAGCGGCAAGACAATTGGGCAGATTTGTAACAATAAGTCGGTTATCGTACTTTGTTTTGAGAACATCCTTAAACCGTGCAGGGATGCTTAGTCGACCCTTAGAGTCAAGATTATGGGTCGATCTGCCACGAAACATTCATCTTACCCCTTTCCCCCACTTTTTACCACTTCTTACCACTATATTGGCAATTTGGTAATTCTGTCAAGTCGGAATCTTTCATTAGGTTATTAACAAACAAAAATCTGCCTGATAGACAGGGCTTATGAATAGACAAATCTTCTTTTTCTTGGCCAATACCATTGTTAACAGGTATCTTGAGGTGATTGACTAACTGACTGACTGGAAGAAATCAGAAAGGAGTGAACATCAATTATGATAGTAGTAGGATGCGGAGCGCTCAACCTGGACCTAATTTACGAAGTAGAGGATATAGGGCTTATTGCAAGACACGGATTCGGCCTTTCCCCAGGCAGGGAATGTATAATGGATCACCATACAGCCGATAGAATGCTGCACTATCTGGCTAACGAAGGGAAACTCTTGGGTAAAAGCGGCGGTGGCTCTTCTGCCAACACCTTGTGTGCCCTTTCAAAAATGGGATACAGGGCATATTTTATAGGAAGTGTTGGAGAAGATGAGGCTGGGCAATACCTGTTAGAATCAATGGAAGAAGTGGACTGTTCCCTTATTACAAAATCTGGCAAAAGCAGCATGTGTATCATTGTTATAGATAGACTTAGCAATGACAGGGCAATGGCAGTTGTACCAGGCACATTATCAATTGAAACTGACAATCTTAAAATGGAAACGGTTCTGAAAAATGCCCGGCTCTTTCACATGAGTTCTTTTGTGCAGGAAAAGGGGCCAACCATTCATGGAGAACTTCTTGGCCTTTGCGGCCAAGACTGTCTTGTTACCTTTGATCCAGGCGAAATCTATGCAGAAAAGGGTTACAGTGCCATAAAAGACCTGCTTGATCAAAGCGCCTTGCTCTTTAGCTCTGATGTTGAATTTGAAGCAATTTTTAGGGGCAAATCCATAATGGAAGTGTTGTCTAAAGGACTTCTAGGAAGATATATCCGCAGAAGTTGCTGCAATTCTTACAACTTCTTTCAGAAAATGCCAGGCCCTGTCATTGCCAAAAAACTAGGCGCAAAAGGTGCCCTTTTGGCATCATCTGGCCTGGTAATTAAATGTCCGGCCCAGAAAGTTGAAAAAATTGCAGACAACACAGGGGCTGGAGATGCATTTGATGCGGGACTGATAGATGCAATATTTAAAAATAAAAATCCCCAAAATGCCTTGGAAGAGGCCATCTCAATAGCAACTTTTTCATTAATGTTTACAGGGCGTCAGTGGATAGATCACTTGGAGGAACTACGCGTTTCTCCTCATTAAAGGCACCGACATCGTCTTTACTAAAACCAAATCTTACCTTGCTTCCAACATTCAACCCTGCTGAATGGATATGATGCTCTGGCCACATGGCTTGGAAAACAACCCCATTCCTTTCAATACTGACATTTACATGGAAGTTACAACGTGACATTTCTACTATCGTGCCCGAATACACATTTTCCATACCCACCATGGCCCTGGTTCCACTTGCTAGGGGAACTATCCTCTCTGGCCTAATAACTATATGATCACAGCTGGCCTCTTTGCCCGTGTTAGCTATCTGTACCGGTATGGAACCAACATGTGCAAATCCATCTTGACAATGGGCCGGAAAAACATTTTTTGCCCCTACAAATTGCGCGGCAAACAAAGAGGTGGGCCTGTTAAATATTTCTTCTATCTGGCCCTGCTGGATTATCCTGCCTTGTCTGATAATCGCACCCTTTTGTGCCAGATACATGACCTCTTCAAAGTTATGGGACACCATAAGAAAGGTTATTTTCAGTTCGCTGTGAAGTTGACGCAAAAGCCTTCTTATATCTTTTTTTAAAAGCGGATCTAGTCCAGAAAGGGGCTCATCCAACAAAATTACATCAGGATTTAGCACAAGCACTCTGGCCAAACCCACTCTCTGACGTTCGCCTCCACTAATTCTTGCTGGGTAACGATGCAACAAATGAGCGATCCCTAACCTCTCTATTAAAAAATTGAATCTCTTTTGTGCCTCTTCCTTGTCAATTCTGTGGTATCTAAGCCCATAGGAGATATTTTGTTTAACAGTCATATGAGGAAATAAGGCCACGTCTTGATACAATATACCAACAGAGCGCTTATTAGGTGGCAACCGGGTCAGTTCTTTGTTATTCCAAAGGATAGAGCCTTTAAAATCTATCACGTTTGCTGGTAAAAGACCCATTATAGTCTCCATAAGGAGGGACTTGCCAGAACCTGTTGGCCCCATTATTGCGAAAAATTCCCCTTGGGCTATATGGAGATTTATATCCTTAAGGGCAAAACCGGGAACTTCTACCCTGAGTTTCTCTATCTTAAACATTTACCATTGCCTTGCAGGTCTAGATAAGAATCTCATGGACACAAAGAGGATTATCGAAATGGCTATCAACCATACAGCAACGGGCTGAGAATATTTCAAACCATAAGCAGTAAAGCGCTCATATATAAGAACCGGTGCCAACATAGGATGATAGGCCACTACAATGACTGCCCCAAACTCACTTATTGCCCTTGCCGTACACATAACCATACCAAGAACAATCCCACGCCAAGCCAAGGGCAAGGTCACCCTAAAAAAAGTGTCCACTGGACCCGCGCCAAGACTCATTGAGACATGCTCAAGACGCACCGGAACAGACTCAAAGGCTGCCTTGGCGGTATTTAAAAAAAATGGCAAACCTACAAATGTCAGAACAGTCACAATCCCCAAGTATGTCCCCATAATGTGTACGCCCATCCAATCCAGCATTCTGCCCAAGGCAGTATCTCTAGCAACAAGCCCTAGGATTGCGATTCCAATAACAGGATGTGGTATCATTATAGGCAGATCTATAAACCCTTCCACCAGCCTCTTCCCTGGAAAATCACGTCTGGACAAAAGATAGGCCAAAGGGGTCCCAAAGATCACCGAAACAACTGCAGCACTGAGTCCCGCCAAAAGGCTCCTTAATAACGCAGCCTGAACCTCAGCATCCCCGATAGCCTTGACTAAACTCTCCAGGCTAGGAGCAGTAACCAGCTTGCCAAGAGGGAAAAAAACAAGAAAGAGTATAGGTAAAGATAGGACGAAAAGCCCTGCAAAAAAAAAGGTGTTATTTCTGTTCAGAGACGTCATCTCCTGTGCTTTTCATATTCTTGAGCAGGGCTACAGGGGCCTTACAAGCTTTTTAAGCTCATCCGGCAACACCTTATACATCTGTCTTGAACCAACAACGCAAGGAATAATTGGCGGCTGGCCACACTCTTTTAATATCTCGAGTCCCCCTCGCGGATCAAGCATATATTTCAGAAAGGCCATTGCCGCCTCTCGATTAGCCGCATTCTTGAGTATTGTAATTCCATAGATACATGACTTTCCTCTCTTGACAATCCATGTGCCTGGTCTTTTACCTGTCACCCTTACCTTTGCCAATCTGTAAAAGTTATCAAATTTGCTGTTCCCCAAATTTATTTCATCAGGAAGCCTTACATATTTAAGTCCATGCTGTACAGCAACAGACAGATACTCCCATGCATAATCCATATTTCCTGTCTTAAGCAGGGAAATCAGCTCCACAGATTTCGGCCTTATGGCGGCCTTTGATCTCGAAGCCAAAAGCCTTTTATAAAGCCCGTGAACTTTGTAAAATTTTTCTGCCAGTTGCATTACCATAAGTGCCCTGTAACCGCATGGATCGAGGTTTGGATCGGCTTGTCCCCATATCACGCCGTTCTTTTGTAAAATTTTATACCAGTTCTCACTGTTGATCTGGTCTGCATGCTGACTTTTCGTTGTATAACACAGAACCAGTTGATTTGAGGCAAAACGTACTTCCCAGTCTGTAAATTTGGGAATAAGTAGATCATCAATAACTGTATAGTCTGCTGCAGCCATTATATCTGCTGGTTTACCAACATCGCTGATAAGACGGGCCATCTTGGTGCTTCCACCTGTTTCGCGCAAGACATCTACATCTGGATACCTTTGCTCAAATGCCTTTTCTATCTTTGCAAAAGGGACACTCAAACTTCCTGCGTGAAAAATTACTACCTTGCCAGAGATCTCCTTTTCTCCATAACCTGGGACACAAGATATAAAAGATAAAGAAAAAAGGACAATACTTGTTAACAACCAAGACCTTAGCATGATATCACCCATTAGGACAAAAATTTATTATTTTAAAAAACGGCCTCAGATAATCTTGTACAAAGGCCCTCCCCTTGAGGCAAGTCTATCCACCCTCCTTGTGATCTCCGGATCTTCCTCCAATGGAGGAGCATGATGGGGCTTCAGCCTTGCATCTATTATAAGGCTTCCCAAACAACCCCAATGCTTGTGTTCGATAAAACTGTCCACACCGTATATATCGTGAGACGGATTGGACCTTGTAAAAGCAACCCAAAGAAAATTTCCAAGGGTTCGGGAAGTAAATTGTGCATCATCCACCAACACCACCATGGGAAAATCATGAGACGAAAGCCCGCTTTTCAAAGATTCCGCAAGTTCATTTATCACTCTACCCTCCTCCCTATAGCCAGAAAACCTTGGCCCAGCAACCACCAATATCCCAGGAATGGCAATAGATACATCCCTGTAGCCATCTGGAAGCGAAAGCCCTCTAGGGATAGACCTCCCAAGGCTGCGCTTCTTTGGCCCTGCCGCAGCAATCACAACCTTGGATCCCCTATTCAGGCCGCAACCACTGTAATCTAAAGTATCCATGGTGGTCTTGGTATAAAAGTGGAGATCCCTAGTCCAGTCTACCCTTTCGAGTATATGCACCAGAAAGGCCTCCACATTATTTACATCAAGGGCAGGGTTGTCTTCCCATGCTCCAATAAATAGGTATTTTGCAAGCGAACACTGGCCAAAGCCAAGAAGGGCATTGGCAATGGTGAGTAACTCCATTGGCTCTCTATCTCTATAGGGAACATATCTCTCGCTGCCAATGGCCAAAAGCAGCGGATGGACCCCTGCTTCATCCACTGCATGAATGGCTTTTAGACCTGGAATTTCAACAGGAACCACTGGAGCTGTAATCTCATGTATAAGCTTTCCAAAGGTGGTGTCTTCCTGAGGAGGTCTCCCAACAACAGTAAATGGCCACACAGCACCTTTTCTGCACCAAATTTTGTCGACCTTTAAATAGGGAAATGGATGAATCAAGCTATAATAGCCAAGGTGATCCCCAAAAGGACCTTCTGGCAAGGTCTTTGAGTTATCAACCGTCCCAGTAATGCAAAAATCTGCATCAGCCGAAATTACATAACCATCCTTTCTTATATAACGGAACCTTCTGCCACCCAACATCCCTGCAAACATCAACTCTGACAGCCCTTCTGGCAAGGGCATAACGGCTGCCAAAGTATGTGCAGGAGGCCCTCCTACAAAAACGCTTACTTTGAGGGGTTCTCCCTTTTCCAAGGCCCTTGCATGGTGAATCCCTATTCCTCTGTGGATCTGATAATGTAACCCTGCTTCTCGATCCCTCTTATACTTGTTGCCAGAAATTTGGACCCTGTACATACCCAGATTTGAATGCATCACATCTAGCTGAAACGGATCCTCAGAGTAAACCTGTGGAAGCGTAATAAAGGCCCCTCCATCCTTTGGCCAACTCTTGATTTGAGGCAACAAAGAAAGCCTTGTCTGTTGCTGAAGAATTGGTCCCCTTGACACCCTCTTAGGTAAGGCGTGAATGGCCAACATAGCCATAGAGGGAAGTCTAACAAAATTTTTTAAATCTTTAATGGCCACAAAAGGATCAGCCCTTAACCTCATAAGAAGCTTTACATTCTTCAATGTGTCTCTAAAGATAAAGCGACATCTATCTATTGTGCCAAACAGGTTGCAGACAGCCGGAAAGGGACTTCCCTTAACCCTTTCAAAGAATATGGCAGGTGCTTTAGCTGCATAGGCACGCCTTTGGATCTCGGCCATCTCAAGTTCTGGAGAGACCTCTTGTTTTATACGAATAAGCTGCCCACGTCTTTCAAGATCTCTCAAACACTCTGATAGGCTCTTGTAGCCCATTGACACTAGCCCCCTTGGCATGCGCCACCTTTTTAAAGGCATTGGCTTAAATTTTTTTAATGTCTTACAGTCTATTACAAAACTCCAAAATGAAAAAGGCGCCTTGATAAGGCGCCTTTTTATCCTAGTTTGGCGGTCCCAAGGGGAATCGAACCCCTGTTTCCGGCGTGAGAGGCCGGCGTCCTAGACCGCTAGACGATGGGACCACTTAAGCAGAAGGTGCGAGAAACATAAAAAGACTGGCTGGCCATGTCAAGATCAAATCCCTATCTTGGTTTCTTGGTTACCAGGATAGAAATAGTATATAAAAAATCCCCAAAATATGGGGATTAAAAACAAGCGTTTTTAGTAAAAGCAAAAAACATTTTATTAATCTTTAGTTATCAGGCTCTTACGGCCAGCAAAACCAGCAAGGCCCAAGAGGGCGCTACCCATCAACAAAAACGTTGCAGGTTCAGGTACTGCCGTAACAGAAAAATTAGCCGTAGCGGAGCCATCAATTACTCCGTTTGCACCACCATAATTATTGTCTAGAAAAGTCAAATCACCATTTAAGGTATCCTTTAAATTGTTACCTGATATTGTCAAAACAATTTTGGTGATATCTGTACCAGACATTGTGATATTCCAGCCTACTGAAAGATTTCCCACTGTATATCCACCAACGGTTATATTATTATAGGTATATGAAGGAATATAGACATTACCAAAGGAATATGTCCCGCTCAAAGCAGGTATAGGGGCATCATAAGAACCAACAAAAACTGGTCCAACATG
>CAZNKP010000025.1:0-21594 GCA_964573805.1 uncultured Desulfobacterales bacterium
GTATCCCCCGGTTTTAAGAATATATTTTGCTCAAGATGTTTTCCCCTTGAGACATCATCATAGTCAAACTCGATTTTCTTTTGCTTACCGTTTTCCGTCCTTAAGATTACGATCTCGTCACCCTTTGCCCATTCAGCAAGCCCGCCAGCCTCTGCCAAGGCCTGGAGGACCGTGGTTGGACCAGTAAGGGGATATTTGCCAGGACTGTTTACCTTGCCAAGCACAAAGATATTTTTACTTGCAGCAGCTGCTATTACCACTGTAACCACAGGAGTTGATATGTATTTGATAAGTCCTGTTTCTATAACCTTCTTAAGTTGAATAGGGGTTAGGCCCTCGGCCTTTATATCGTTTAGAAGGGGAAAAGTGATTTTGCCGTCAGGCCTGACAGTGAAATTTCCAGACAAGTTTGGCTCTCGCCACACCTGGATGTTAAGATTATCTCCTGCCCCTATGACATATTCGTCTTGGTTTTGCCGATTTTTACCGCCGCCTTGACAAAAGACAGATGTAGAAAACAGACAGACTAAAAGACTCAAAAAAAGAATTGACAAAAACTGCTTTGCAGCTTTTTTCATGACCTAGACTCCTTTTTCTAAAAAGCCTTAAAAATGTCTAAATCAAATGCAAAATTATCCCTTTTCCTATTGTTACACTCTTTGCAAGCTGGCACAAGATTGGCTTTAATACTTCTACCACCTCGCGCTAAAGGCACCAGGTGATCCATAGTTAAATTGTCATAACCTACGTACCTTCCGCAATAATAACAACGGCCAGAAGCACATTTTTTACGCCACCAGCGTGTCTTTCGAAGCACTCTGGCCCTGTTTCTTTCTTGCCTAATTTCCTCTTCGGTCAATTTCTCTCAGCTCTAAACTGAATCCCAATTATTTGATGAAGACCAAGAACATTAAAAAGTATAAAAAGATTAACAGATTACGTCAATAAATGCTGTAAAAATTGTTTCTTAGCAAGATTTAAGCAAAAATGGTTCAACTTTAAGACAAGATCCTTGCTTTATTCCACGCGCATGGGAAAGAAAAGATGGTAATCTTTCAAAAAAACATGGTAATATAAAAAAGAAGAAAAAAATAAGGGGGCTTATAACCTGCAAGGCTCAATAAAAATAAAGGCAGACACGCTATTTGCCAAGGCCAGGAATCTTTCTCTGCCCGTACAACCATATAACTATAGAACAGCCCTTGTGCTATGCCAGGACCCTAAAACCACATCTCAACACCTAGCAGATATAATCGCCACTGATTATGGCCTTACCTTACGTCTTCTGACAACTGTATACTCGGCATTTTTTTCTCTTGAACGCAAGGATATTCTTTCCATACGATATATTGTGGTACTTCTTGGTATGCTTAATCTAAAAGAGGTGATAATAAAGGCACCAATACTGTCTACAGACCAAAAAAATTTATTAATGATTTATCTTGGCTCTGGCCTTCTGGTATCCTTTATGGCCAAACAACTGGCTTCGTTATCCGAACTGGATAAAGAAAAGGCAGAAGTATGCGGGCTTTTACAAAATATTGGCGAGGTGGCCTGCGCGGCCTCCGTTCCTAAAATAGTGCAAAAAAGCCTGCTTCCAGACTCCTTTGTAATAAAAAGGAAACGTTTTGCAAGAATGTGCGGTGGCTATAATCCAAGACGTCTTGGTGAAAGGCTCGTTCGCCATTGGAACCTGCCAAATCTTATAAGGATAGTAATAACTCCTGTAGATTTCGATCTAAACAGCATAAGTGAAGAAGAACGTACCATAGTTAGCCTTATTGACACCTTGAACAAGCTAATAAAGGAAGTGCTTTCAAGAAATGCTTCGAAATCAGCCCTGGAAGACATCTGTTGTAATTTGTGTGACCTGCTCAAAATCAAGAGAACTGTCCTTGATCATCAGATATTTGCCGCCACATCCGTACTGGAGACAAAGTGCCCCCTGTTCTATAAACATCTCCAAAAAATAGGACTTGTGGACAGGCTCCTATCCCTTTGATTTAAAAATGGATAAAAAACGGCTACAAAAACTAAAAAAGCTCCTTTTAAACCTTCTTGCCAAAAATCCTGCTGAATTTATGCTTGTCTCAGATACAGATGGATGGATTCGAATCGGTGACATCCATAAAGCATTAATGGAAATCGGCGTATCCTATCTCACACCCAGAAGCCTCTTGCAGTACTTTTTGCTTTACGGTTTTGAGGAATTTGAAACAGATGAAAAAAACAAACTGGTTAGGGCAAGGACAGCAAAAGATGGAGTCTTCTCTTACATGCCTAAAAATCCCCCTGCTTTTCTGTTTATCCCCATCAGGCCAAAGGCCTTCTTTACAGTAGAAAGGCAAGGGATTGGACCACAAGGCAGAAAATGGCTGCCACTTTTCGCATCAAGGGCAAAGGCAAACATCTTTGGAAAAAGGTTCCATCATTCACCTTTAATTATTAAAGTCTTGGCTGGACTCGCCCATGGGGCTGGTACTATCTTTTATTATGCAGGTTCACAGTTATACCTGATAGATTCCTGGATCGACCCAGGTTTACTCAGTATGCCACAGGCCCCAAACATCAAAAGGGACGATGCATGCAACAAGACAGACAGAGACAAGATAAAGGACCGAGAAAACCCTTCTAAAGCAGAAAAAGAGTCAGAAGGAGAACATATTTTACCTGGCACATTCATGCCATCTATTGAAGTAATGGAAGATTTTTACCGTGAAAAGGAAAGACGTGCACGCAAAAGGGCCCAAAAAGCAAAGGGGAAAAAGAAAGGGAAAAGGCGTTAGTCTCCTTGCAAGGGCCATTGCCATGCTCCTTTCTCTTTTGATCTTTTCCCTTAACCTTACAGGTTCTTCTCTTGCCTTAATGTCTATCTCTGAAGAAAGAGAGCTTGGCCGAAGACTTCTTAAACAAGTCCTTTCACAGGTCAGGCTTGTAGACGATCCCGAAATAGTAGACTTTGTTCGTGAGACAGGAGAGTCAATCCTAGGTGTTGTTGATAGAAAATATTTCAGATACCGTTTTTTTGTAATCCAAGACCCAGCCCTAAACGCCTTTGCCATGCCAGGAGGGCTTGTCTTTGTCCACTCGGGGCTGCTGGAGGCAATCGGCAGTCAAAATGAACTTGCATGCGTATTGGCTCACGAATTTGCCCACGTACAAGGCCGCCATGTAGCCAGACGCATGGACAACATGAAATATGTGAGCATAGGAACAGCCGTAATGGCTATTGCAGGGCTCTTTCTTGGCAGGGGTCAACTTGGTTCGGCTATACTTACTGGTTCTATGGCCATGAATCAGGCAATAGCCTTAAAATACAGCAGGGCCGACGAACAGGAAGCGGATCGACGGGCCTTCCAATGGCTTTGCAAGGCAGGATGGGACCCTCGAGGTCTAAAAACCACTCTTGAAAAGATGATGAAAAATAACTGGCTTGGCTCTCCCCATATACCCAAGTACTTATCAACGCACCCGGTTCCTGAGGAAAGGTTGACCTACCTGGAAGACCTTTGGAAAAGCCATCCGTGCTACCTGAAACACAAAGAGGACCCGTTCAGGCTAAAAAGAATCCAGGTAAAAATAAAGGTCTTATCAAACGATCCGGCTGAGCTCATTGCAAGATATGAGCAGCTTCTTAAAAAATCTCCCAAAGAAATAGACTATCTATACGGCTATGCCCTTAGCCTTGACAAGGCACGCAGGTTTTCCAAGGCCATTGATACCTTTGACAAAATCTTGACCCTTTATCCAGACAAAGAGATCTTTCTAAGAGATAAGGGGATCACCTTATTTCACATGGGCCGCTATAAAGATGCAATCATCACCTTGAAAAGCTATCAAAGGCGCCATCCAGCAGATATAACCACTATATACTTCCTGGCAAGGGCCTATCTTGAGGGTGGAGTACCCCAAAAGGCCATAGTGTATTTCAAGCGCCTGTTGCCAGACTGGGAAGAAAACGCCGATTTCCTGTTCCAGCTAGGCCGCTGTTATGCCGGCCTTAAACAGGAAGGCATGGCCCATTATTACTTTTATAGATTTTACGCATTGACAGGCCGAGCCGATGTAGCACAGTACCACAAAAAAAGGGCAATAGCCCTGCTTCCAAAAAATAATCCCCTTTTGAAAAAGCTAAAGAAGGAAAAGGAAGGGTCTCAACCTTGATTGCTGGCATAGAAACCCAAAAATTGCAAAATACCATCTACTTTCTGTTTATAGCAATTGGTGTGCTGGCTATCGATCAACTTACAAAAGAGGCAATAATTGAGCATTTCGCCCTTCATCAATCCATAGAAATCATCCCTGGTATTTTTCACATTACATATATAAGAAATACAGGAGCAGCCTTTGGAATACTTTCAGGCGGAGAAACATGGCGTATCTACTTCTTTCTTGTTGTTGGAGCTGTTGCTTTGATCAGCCTATTTCGCTTCTTCTACTCAAACTACAAAGATCCTGTTGTGGTGACAGGTACTGCCATGGTATGCGGAGGAGCTGCAGGAAACATTTTAGACAGGATACGATACGGATATGTGATAGATTTTTTGGATTTCTTTTGGGGCCATTACCACTGGCCCGCATTTAACGCGGCTGACACTGCCATAACCATTGGAGTATTTCTTTTATTACTGCATTTTATTAAGGCCAGCCCAGAAAATTAATCGAATTCACCCCCAACAAAAAATAAAAAAAATTTTCTTTTAATATCTTGCAATTTAGAAAACGATGCTTATATTAGCACTCGCAATCGATGAGTGCTAATAAAAGGGATGGCCATCCACTTTTTTTAACTTTTTTAATTTAAATTTCAACAAAAATAAAAAGGAGAAGCAGCTATGAAGATACGTCCACTTCATGACAGGATTCTTGTTCAGCGTCTTGAAGAAGAAGAAAAAACAAAGGGAGGAATTATCATTCCTGATACTGCCAAAGAAAAACCTATAGAAGGAAAGGTTGTTGCTGTTGGCAATGGCAAGCTCCTTAGAAATGGAGAGGTCAAGCCACTTGATGTAAAAGTTGGAGACAGGGTTCTGTTTGGGAAATATGCCGGGACAGAAGTTAAGATCGGCGGTGAAGAGTATCTGATCATGAGGGAAGACGACATACTTGGAATAATAGAAGAGTAACAAATCAACCAAATAACTAAAAAGAGCAACTTAAAAAAAATACAATTTATTTCTAACGGAGGATAAAAATATGGCTGCAAAGGATATTAAATATAGCGAATCTGCAAGGGCTTCGATTCTTGCAGGTGTGAACGCCTTGGCAAATGCGGTAAAAGTTACCCTTGGCCCCAAGGGACGGAATGTGATTATTGAAAAGTCCTTTGGCTCTCCTGTTATCACCAAAGACGGTGTCACAGTGGCTAAGGAAATCGAACTTGAGGACAAATTTGCCAACATGGGTGCCCAGATGGTTAAGGAAGTTGCATCCAAAACCAGCGATGTGGCAGGTGATGGAACCACCACTGCAACCATTCTCGCCCAGGCAATCTATACCGAAGGTTCCAAGCTTGTGGCCGCAGGTGTCAACCCTATGGCCATCAAACGGGGCATTGACAAGGCAGTAGAAGCTGTAGTGGACAAGCTTAAAAGCATAAGCAAACCCACCAAGGATCAAAAGGAGATTGCACAAGTAGGCACCATTTCCGCCAACAACGATCCAACCATCGGTAACATTATAGCCGAGGCCATGGACAAGGTCGGCAAAGAGGGAGTTATCACTGTTGAAGAATCCAAATCCATGGATACCTACCTGGATGTTGTGGAAGGTATGCAGTTTGACCGCGGCTACCTTTCTCCATACTTCGTAACAGACCCTGAAAAGATGGAGTGTGTGCTTGAAGATCCATACATCCTTGTACATGAGAAAAAAATCAGCAACATGAAGGACCTGCTTCCTATTCTTGAGCAGATTGCCAAGATGGGCCGTCCGCTCCTTATAATTGCTGAGGATGTCGATGGTGAAGCGCTTGCGACCCTCGTTGTTAACAAGCTCAGAGGTACACTCCAGGCATGTGCAGTCAAGGCACCTGGCTTTGGCGACAGAAGAAAGGCAATGCTGGAAGACATCGCCATTCTCACCGGCGGCACCATGATTGCCGAAGACCTTGGAATCAAGCTCGAAAATGTGAGCCTTAACGATCTGGGAACTGCAAAGCGAGTTGTAGTCGACAAGGATACCACCACCATCGTTGATGGCGGGGGCTCCAAAGAGAAGATCGAAGGAAGGGTAAAACAGATCCGTGCCCAGATCGAAGAAACCACCTCAGACTATGACCGTGAAAAACTCCAAGAACGTCTTGCAAAACTTATCGGTGGTGTGGCTGTAATTCATGTTGGAGCAGCCACTGAGACCGAGATGAAAGAGAAAAAGGCAAGGGTTGAAGATGCCCTTAATGCAACCCGGGCTGCAGTTGAGGAGGGAATCGTACCTGGCGGAGGAACCGCGCTTATTCGTTGCCTTGATGCCCTGGAAGGAGTCAAGGTTGACGATGACGATGAAAATCATGGGATCAACATTATCAGGCGTGCCCTTGAAGAGCCTTTGCGCCAGATTGCATACAATGCTGGCCATGAAGGCTCTATTGTCGTAGAAAAGGTAAAGAGTATGAGCCAGAATGAGGGCTTTAATGCTGCCAAGGGCACCTATGAGGATCTGATGGAGGCTGGAATTATCGATCCCACCAAGGTAACAAGAAGCGCCCTCCAGAATGCAGCAAGCGTCTCCAGCCTGCTCCTTACCACCGAGGCCATGGTAGCCGAAATCCCCAAAAAGGAGGAAGAGGCCATGCCAGGAGCAGGAATGGGTGGAGGAATGCCAGGGATGATGTAAGAAAACATCCTCTTGAAATCTGACATCTACATCTAACCATTGACCATATTAAACCCTGTCCAAATATATTGGACAGGGTTTTTTGTTCTATTACCCCCAAAGGAGAATGATCCTATCTTTCTAATCAGAAGGTAAACCTTTCAAGGTGAAACCATTCTTCTGGAATCTGGCCTGGCACTGCCCAACCATAATCAATGGTGCCATCCTCCTTGATTTTAAGATAAATATCAAAACCAAAAAATCTCGAGGCCGGGGCAACGTAAGGCTCAGTACCTAGCATGCTCCCGTCTTTCCAATCGTATAAAGCTGCCGAAAATGTTGTCATATCCCGGGTAAATTTGCCAGAAAACGTATTCCATATTGGTAGACCTAACGTCTGTTCAGGGTAGTAATAATACCATGCTCCAAAAAGAGTTCCTCCTCGTGCCTCCATAAAAAATCCCATCCCAATCTCATCAGGATCATACCACCATCCCTTTACCCGGTCATCAGAAGAACCGCCAGAGATATTAGCCATAAATGGCACCATTTTAACCTTTAGAAGCTCCTCATCCTGCCCCATCAATTCTGGCACCTTGTAGGCTACAAGCAGTTCTTGATCTGACGTAAAACCCACAGCTATATCTCCTACAGAATGAGATTCTGGATTATTTGGAAACAGATCTGGAATATCATTCAACCAGTATAAAAGCTTGCCAGCATATACACCATCGCCTTGATCCTTGGCCCCAGAGGTAAACCATATAGGGAAACCGTCGTTGTGTACAAAAGTAAACATGGCCAAGAACATAGTATCCCCTCTGATGGCCAAGGAGAGTCCTGATCCTGGATGATCGGGATCGTACCACCATCCATCATGGCTATCGTCTGCGTAAGCAAAGGAAAACATCAGGTGAAGGGAAAAAAAACAAGACAACATTCTCTTAAACATTTCTAAGCCCCCCTCTCTACTAGTAAATTTTTAATGATTACTGTCCAAGTATCCTGTATCGTCCAGTCTATAGATGTTTTTGAACAAAATAAATTAAAATATTTGTCACAGAATAGACCAAGTACTACTGCTCTTCGACAAAAATGGGGATTCCATTAAGCAAAGACCGCAAGAATAAGGGGCCTTGTCCCCTCCTATCTCTTTTTATTTAAAAACTCATGAGACGATAAGTAAGAAAAAAACAACTAATTAATTTTACACTAAGTTTATAGGGGCTACTTTCATGCTCTCGGTCGTTCATGGCAGTGTAGTTGTTGGCATAAATGCTTTCCCGGTAGAAATAGAGGTGGATGTATCCCCTGGACTACCTGGATTCAATATAGTTGGCCTTGCAGAAAGCGCTGTCAAAGAAAGTCGGGAAAGAGTAAAGGCGGCAATCAAAAATTGCGGTTACCGCTTTCCCACTCAAAAAATTACGGCAAATCTTGCTCCTGCAGACATAAAAAAAGAGGGGACAGGTCTCGATCTCCCATTGGCCATAGCAATATTGGTGGTCTCGGGCACCATTTCTGAAGAGAAGGTTCATGGTATGGTCTTTTGTGGAGAGCTGTCTCTAGATGGCAGCATAAGACCTGCCCGAGGTATCTTGCCCATTGCCCTTTCCATCAAGAAAAAACAAATAAAGGGTTTTTTTGTCCCAGTTGAAAATGCTGCCGAAGCGGCTGTGGTACAAGGCCTGAATGTCTATCCTGTCAAACATCTCACCCAGGTGGTAGAATTTCTAAAAGGGGAATTCCCAATTGAAAAGAGCAGGACTGACCTGGATAACCTCTTTTCCAACGGGAGCGAAACCGGACCTGACTTTTCTGAAGTAACCGGACAGGAAACAGCCAAACGTGCACTGGAGGTGGCAGCAGCAGGAGGCCACAATGTGCTAATGAGCGGCCCGCCAGGTTCTGGCAAGACCATGTTGGCCCGCAGGTTGCCATCTATTCTGCCACCCATGACATTCGACGAGGCCATAGAGACTACTGCAATATACAGTGTGGCCGGGCTACTTAATCATGAAACACCACTGATTGTTAAAAGGCCCTTTTGCTCTCCTCATCATACCATATCAGATGCAGGAATAATTGGAGGTGGCTCCCATCCCAAACCAGGCCAAGTAAGCCTTGCCCATAACGGAGTACTCTTTCTTGACGAGCTTCCAGAATTCAAGCGTCATGTACTAGAAAGCCTAAGACAACCTTTAGAAGACGGTTTTGTAACTATCTCAAGGGCTACAATTACCCTGCGTTTCCCATCACGATTTACCCTTGTGGCTGCCCAAAATCCTTGTCCATGTGGCTTTTTTGGACAAGAAGGAAGAGCTTGTACCTGTACAGCAAGCCAAATCCACAGATATAGGACAAAGGTATCGGGGCCTCTTATAGACCGGATTGATATACATGTTGAGGTACCAGCAGTAGCCTATGACGAATTGGCAAGCACCGCCAAGTCCGAGACCTCAAATGCAATAAGAAAACGTGTAATTGCAGCAAGGGAAATTCAACAAGGCCGCTTCAGAGACCTACCACTATTTTCAAACTCTCAAATGTCTGTTAAAGAAATCAATAAATTTTGTATCTTAGACAAGACATGCAAGAACTTTCTCCAAGGAGTTTGCCAGAAACTTAAACTCAGCGCCAGGGCCTATCACCGAATCTTAAAGATTTCAAGGACCATAGCTGACCTGGAAGGGAAAAAAAACATAGAAGTTGCCCATGTTGCAGAGGCAGTCCAATACAGAGGACTTGACAGGGAACAACCAATCTGAAAACAGCCCGCTCAGACATGTTAACGCTTATAGGCACCGTACATCTTGACATAGATGCCTGCCATGTCCTTTACAATCTGCTAGATCGGCTTAAGCCAAGTTGCATAGCAGTTGAGGTAAGTTGCTTTTCTGTAGCTTATCGCCGCAAACATCAACAGCGTTGGCTAGAAAAACTAAATACCATCAAAAAAAGACTGCCAGAAGATAAAAAGGGCCACTTTCGGATTGAATTGCTTTACAGACAGCTCCAAATGCCATTTGAGTGGGAGACTGCATACAAATTTGCACACATTGCTGGTATTCCATGTATTGCTATTGATTGTGGTGAAATATCCAGAAAGGAGCTTCCTGGTTGGGATAAGGAGCTTATAACAGAAAGTAATCTCTTACTTGCAACAGCAGAGCCAGACCAGCATATTAATGAATATTTTTCAAGGCACTACAGGCAGGCCCTCTTTTATCTCGCTAACCGAGACAGGCCCAAGGACAAATTTATCAAATCGGTCTTTGACAACCAATGGTATAAAAGGGAAAAAATCCTTGGCAAACGGCTCCTATCCCTTTCATTAAAGTACCACAAGGTAGTCTATGTTGGCGGATGGATGCACCTTATAGAAGGCAGGAACATATTTAATCTTGCAAATATAGTAAAAATGGCAGTAAAAGAAAGATTTCTTCTCACAGGCAAAATTGTCCACAAACTTTAAAGGAGTAAGTCATGCTTGACCTCAAATTTGTAAGAGAACACCTGGATCGGGTAAAACGTGCCCTGGAGCTCAGGGGCAGTCAGATATCTTTAGACAAATTCCTAGAACTTGATGAAGAAAGAAGGCAGCTTATCCAGCAAATTGAAGAGCTGAGGAATAAGAGAAACACCGTTTCCCAACAGATAGGAAAGATCAAGAAAGAAGGAGGCAATGCAACTTCTCTTATAGAAGAAATGAAACGTGTTGGAGAAAACATAAAGCAGCTTGAATCCAAACTCGGGGTCATCCAAGAAGAGATCAACAGGATAATGCTCTCTTTGCCAAACATTCCTCATGAATCCGTACCTGTAGGGAAAAGCGACGAAGACAATGTAGTGGTTAAAAGGTGGGGTGACATCCCGAAATTTCCCTTTGAGCCCAAACCCCATTGGGAAGTTGGTGAAAAAACAGGGATATTAGACTTTAAACGGGCTGCCAAGATAACCGGCTCCCGTTTTGTAGTCTACATGGGCCTTGGAGCCATGTTAGAAAGGGCCCTGATAAACTTTATGCTCGACCTCCATAGAGAAAAACACGGATACATGGAAGTAATGCCTCCAGTAATAGTAAACAGCGCCTCTCTCTATGGAACAGGACAACTGCCTAAGTTTGAGGAAGACCTGTTTAGGCTAAACTTCAAGGACTATTATCTAATCCCAACTGCAGAGGTACCGGTTACCAATTTACATCGGGATGAAATACTCGAAGAAGACTCTCTTCCCAAATATTATGCAGCCTATACCCCATGTTTCCGTTCAGAGGCTGGCTCTTACGGCCGCGATGTCAAAGGCATAGTAAGACAGCACCAGTTCAACAAGGTAGAGTTGGTCAAGTTTGTAATACCTGAAACCTCTTACAAAGAACTCGAATCCCTGTTGCTGGATGCCGAAGAGGTGCTCCAGATCCTGGAAATACCATATAGAGTCGTGGCCCTGTGCACCGGAGACCTTGGCTTTAGCGCTGCCAAGACTTACGATATAGAAGTATGGCTCCCTGGGCAAGACAGATTCTGCGAAATCTCATCATGCTCAAATTTCGAAGACTTTCAGGCAAGACGGGCAAACATACGCTACCGTCCTAAAGGGAAGAAAAAAACAAGATTGGTGCATACCTTGAACGGTTCTGGACTTGCAGTAGGCAGAACAGTTGTAGCAATCCTAGAAAACTACCAGCAGGAAGATGGGAGTGTCAAAATCCCTAAGGCCCTTATTCCTTACATGAACAATGTGGAGCTAATTCCAACCAAATAAAAAGGAGGCCTATGGCCTCCTTAAATCTTGTGCCGAGGGGCGGAATCGAACCACCGACACGGGGATTTTCAGTCCCCTGCTCTACCGACTGAGCTACCTCGGCAGTTATCACAGGGTTTGGCAATTATTATTATCAAATCCCTTTTTGTCAAGGACTTTACTTCATTATTGAAACAATCACAAACGAATATTATCAAGGCCTAGGGCCCCTTTTTGTGCCAAGATTTTTTTAAAAGCCATGGCCTCTTTTTTCAAGGCTCCCTTGACACGACCCTTTTTATTCCAAAATTTTTTAAATAGAAGTGAAGACGTATCAATATCTTTTTCAAAAATGAGAAATCCTTTTGAAAGCAGTAGTAAACTTTGAAGGTCATCAGGCCGTCTCTCCAAACACTTCTTCAAAAGCTCCTTGGCCTCGTTCCACTTTCCGTTTTCAAAAGCCACCTTGGCACAAGTATGAACAAGCCTACCCCCCAAGGAATGAGCCGTTTCCTGTATTCTGCTAGAAAGCTCGTATGCCTCAGACCATTTCTTTTGAGCAACCAAAATATCGAGGAGTCTGGTTAGAAGGGCAATGTTTGACGGTTTAAGTTCAAGGACCTTTTTGGCAATCTTAAAGGCCTCTTCGAGCCTTTTTTGTCTGAGGTAGATACCAGACAGGTTATATAAAGCCATTTCATTCTCTGGTTCCACCTCTAATGCCTTTTTAAAAAAGGGCTCTGCGTCTTTAAGTCTCGATACCTCTGCCAAACAAGTTCCAAGACTGTTCATGAGGTTTACATCGTCTTCCTGAAGATAAAGCCCCTTTCTGTAACATGCCATTGCTCCTGTCAGGTCACCCCATGACAACAGTATGTCTCCATGGACATTGCATGTGATATGGTCAAACACTGCCATACTGCCACGCCCCAAAAGATATGCATGGTGACATGCAAGAAGTGAAGAAAAAAATACATTATCCCTTGTCACAAGAGGCTGGATCGGGCTTGCAAAACCAGCTGTTACATCGCTGTCTATATCCTTTTTAAGGTCTGAGAAGAGCCTGATGCAAAAATGCCTAAGATTTTGAAGGCTGCTGATATCCGAAGATGCCATGAGGAAACAAGCTCTTTGACCTATATTAAAGGTCTTGCCATAGTCCTTTACAAATGAAAGGGCCTCTTGTCTCTTTTCCCTTGAGGAAAATACAAAGATGCAACTTACAACCCTGGAAGGTGGTTTCAAAAGAGAAAAGATGGAAAACTCCCCATCTCCAAGACCGTTTTCATTCAGGAAAGCGCCTGCTAGACTAGCTGAAAAGACCTTTGCCTTGAGTCCGGTTGCCAAGGCCCTGAGGTTAACAAGTCTTGAAAAATGGTCTATATGGTCAAAAAGATAAAGGTGCCTTGGGGTATATTTGGCCTGTCTAAAGTCACTAAAACAACCTCTAAGCGCTAAATCCAGTTTATTGTCTAAAGGACCTTCCAAGATAAACCAAAGAGACTGCTCAGAATATCCTGCCCAATATACATCATGACTTCCGAAGAATCTCTGCAGTAATTTCTGAATCTGCACAATGGATAGGCCCTGCCATTTATAAAATGAAAGCTCCAGCACATTGACTGGCCCTGGCGAACCTTCAATAAGCATTCGAACATATTCTGGAATCCCTTTGCCTTTACAGTAAATAGCCTCTGCTTTAATAGAGTCTAAAGAATTCTTCAACACCTGTCTGGCAAGACCAAGGAGCCAGCTTCCCTCCTCAGTCCCAACATTTTTGGGCATGTGTGTAATCCTGCAAAGAATGAAGGAACCAGTTCCATTTAATTCTAGAGGTACAAGGGCCTGATTAAGCAC
Source organism: uncultured Desulfobacterales bacterium (assembly GCA_964573805.1). Classification (GTDB taxonomy): domain Bacteria; phylum Desulfobacterota; class Dissulfuribacteria; order Dissulfuribacterales; family QOAL01; genus JAADCZ01. Next base: position 13,414 of record CAZNKP010000025.1, read on the forward strand.
TCTGTCCCAAAACGGCTTTTCTTCAAGAATATGATGACGGGCCCTTTCCCGCTGTCTGTCAGAGAAAGGTATCTTGGAAAGGAGTATCTCTAACTCCTTTTCATCACTTGCATACGAAAGATGCAAAGATTCAAAAGGGAAAAAATCCCTAAGGCTCTTTTGCAAATCTTCTCTAAAAAGGGCAAGATCATAAGGTATTATGATTTGCGCCCTTAGGATAGGTATCATATTCAAAGCTATCTCGCTTTGACCTTTTCCATGGCATTCTTTACGCATAATGCAAGGGTTGGAAGTTCTTTTTCTCTAACGGTTCTAAGATCAAAAAGTATCTTCTCATCTTCTATTCTGCAAATCACCGGTGGCTCTCCACTCCTTAAACTCCTCTCTACAGATGCAGCATCGACTCCACTTTGGGCGAGTTCGCCTATATCCAATATGACTCCACATGACCTCAACTCCTGGAGAGGCATTGCTCCCCCACCTACCCTAGAAATTGTATCCATGAAGCCTACTTTTACTCCATCAAGTTTGAGTCTTCTAAGACGCCTGACAAACCTCCTTGCCCGCTCTTTCGTCTCTTGGTACGACATTGAAAGCATCTTAAGGGTAGGGATCTTCCTTAAGGCCTCTTCGGGTTTACGATAGATGGTCAATATAGCCTCAAGTCCGGCAAGGGTTAGCTTGTCTATCCTTACAGCCCTATTCATTGGATTCCTTTTTATCTTGTCAACAAGGTCTGCCCTACCCACTATTATTCCAGCCTGAGGGCCGCCAAGCATCTTGTCGCCGCTGAAGCTGACGAGATCTGCCCCTTCTCTTAAGGATTCTTGTACGGTTGGCTCATGCATAAATCCATATGGGGTAAGATCTACAAGGTTACCGCTTCCGAGATCCTCGATTACCGGTATCCCGTGTTTCTTGCCAAGTTCCTTAAGTTCCCGCATAGGGACCTTTGAAGCAAAACCGACCACTGCAAAATTGCTCTGATGAACCTTCATAAGCAGGGCAGTATTTTCATTAATAGCATTTTCATAATCCCGCAAATGGGTCCGATTGGTGGCACCCACTTCCTTCAGGATTGCACCGCTTCTAGCCATTACATCTGGGATACGAAAAGAACCGCCTATCTCCACCAGCTCACCCCTTGAAACAACCACCTCCTTGCCCCTAGCGAGGGTCTCTAAAGTAAGAAGCACTGCTGCCGCATTGTTATTAACTACAAGAGCGGATTCTGCCCCTGTCAACTCACATAGTATGGACTCAACATGAGAATATCTGGACCCCCTCTTCCCTGCCTCGAGATCGTATTCCAAATTTGAATAGTTTACTGCAATTTTAAATACCTGTTCGAATACCTCTTCTGGCAAAAGAGAACGCCCAAGATTTGTATGGACCACAACACCTGTGGCATTAATAAGAGGCATGAGAGAAGGCCTCAAGGCCTTTTCCAATTCCTCCTTAACAAGAGAAAGCACCCTTTCAAAATCCAGATCTGCATCCGACTGGATGGTTTCATCCATTACGGACTTGCGCAAGCCATCAAAAACTTGCCTTATTACATTTATCTTCAGTTTGTGGGGGATGTCTTCTGGCAGTTTTTCAAGTATCCTGTCTGTCTTGGGTATCCTTTTAAACAAAAGACCTTTTTCTTGAGATTTAGTCATGACAAAAATACAACTCCTTTGGCCTGGAAAAACAAAAGAACCTTGGCTTAGACAAGGCTTCGAACACTTTTTAAAGAGGTTGAGAAATTACTACCAGGTAAACGTGTTAGAAACAAGAGCTGCAAGATATTCACAGCATAAGGAGAGACAGGCTATAAACTTTGAATCTAAACAAATCCAAAGGGCCTTAAAAAATTTAAAAAAAGACAGGGGCTACCTTATAGTTCTCGACTCAAAAGGCAAAAAAATTTCTTCTGAAGCCCTTGCCCGCTTCTTAAAAAGCAAACAAGAGCTAGGGATAAACAGCTTTACATTTATCATTGGAGGCGCATATGGCCTATCAGACGAAATAAAAAAAGATGCAGACATGATTCTAAGCCTGTCGGATATGACTTTTACCCATGAGATGACTCGCCTGATACTGGTAGAACAGATATATAGGGCGGCTTCGATAAACGCAGGCAGCCCCTACCATCACTAGCAATTGCATCTAATCAACCGATTCTACAGATGATACACCAGGCACTTCGCTTTTGAGGTACCGTTCGATGCCCGCCTTCAAGGTCATCTGGCTCATGGGGCAGCCCTTGCAAGCACCTGTGAGTCTCACATTTACAATTCCTGTTTCCTCATCTACGTCAACAAGCTCAACATCACCCCCGTCTGCTTGAAGCATGGGGCGCACCTTTTCAAGAGCCTCTTGAACTTTTTCCTTCATGCCTCTTTACCTCCTTTTACCGGGTACACTAATTGCGTCTAACCAAAAGATCATCTCTAAAGAACTGTTTCCCTGTACAGCAAATACGTCGCATTTGAAAAATAATCCGATTCCTCCAAAAACTAAATAGCTTCGAATGCCCTTGCAAAGGAACGCGCCTTGGCCTCAATATTTGGAGACTTCCAAAGATCACTTATCACTGCAGCCATGTCTGCACCACATTGCACCAGTTGATGCACATTTTCAGAGGTGATTCCCCCGATACAACAAACTGGAATGTCAAGCAAAGATTTGGCTCTGGAGATGATGTCAAGAGAAACACGAACTGCTTCTGGTTTTGTGGGGGAAGGGAAAAAGGAACCAAAGGCCACATAGTTAGCACCTGCCCTTTCAGCTGCTATCGCCCTTTCAAGCTCGTTATAACAAGAAACACCTATGATGCTTTCTTTACCTAATATTTGCCTTGCCTCTTCACAAGATGCATCATCCTTTCCCAAATGGACCCCATCGGCTTCTACTAAACGGGCAAGCTCGACCCTATCGTTAACCAAAAACAGGGCATCATAACTATGACAAAGCCTTTTTAACTTTTTTGCCAGAGCAATCAACTGACCATCTGAACTATGCTTGTCCCTAAGCTGCACAATTCTGGCTCCGCCAGCTAGAGCCTCTTTCACCATCTCCAAGACCACTCCAGCAGGCATCAATCTATTCTCAGTAATTGCATAAAGTCCTTTTAGAGTACTCATGATCAAAATCCAAAGCAGAACAAAACTTCTATTAGTCTGCAGGATAAAAATATTCCTTTTCAGCACCGCATTTTGGACACACCCAATCGTCTGGAAGGTCTTCGAAAGGGGTCCCAGGTTCTATACCATGATCTATATCACCCTCTGCAGGATCATAAATATAACCACAAGGACACTCCATTTTTTGCATTCTGGCCATTTTTCTTTCTCCTTTTTTATTTGATTATTAAGATACTATTTATCTTTTTATTGTCAATAAATAATCTTCAAATTACATGTTTATATGTTGACAAAATAAAAACTTCTTTATAAAAATAGGCTTCCGTCTGAAATGAGTTAGATTTTTAAGTCTTCGGTCTTCTGGCCGAATATATTAAACAAACAAATCCCCGGTAGCTCAATCGGCAGAGCGGGTGGCTGTTAACCACTAGGTTGGCGGTTCAAGTCCGTCCCGGGGAGCCAGGTTAGCCCAGCTTAATGCTGGGCTTTTTTGTTTGTACAATCCCCATTCTGGAGTCAATCTGTAAGGAGCCTCGAAACGGCCTCTGCACAAAGGACTTCGTCAAGCTTCATCCCCTCAACAAGCACCTCCACCTGTTCTGGTTTTCTTGGCCCTGGGATAACTATATCCACTTCTGGCCTTGCAAGAAGCCATCGCATAATTGCCGCCGAGGGAGCGATTCTGAGCATTTTACACCTTTCAAAAAAGCCAAAAAGCCGTTCACGCAGGGCCTTGTCCTTAAAATATTCGTTCCTGTTTCTCACGTCCTTTTTCCCAAGCCTTTTTTCAAGGTAGACAGGGGATGCCAACAATCCTTGTTCAAAAGGAGATACAACGCAATTGATACATCGCGCCCCCTCTCTCCCAGCCCTCAAGGCCTCAAGACCTTGGTTACAAACCGGATTAAAATGTACCTGATGAGGGATTAAGGCACCAGGTTCTATAAATCTCTTGATCTGCTGGACAGATAGATTCCCTGCACCCGCAAACCTGACCAGCCCCTCTTTCAGAAACTGCCTGATGGCATCAAGGGATTCATCAACCGGAACCATTGGGTCCGGCCAGTGAAGCTGAAAAAGGTCTATATAATCGGTACCGAGACGCCTGAGACTTTGCGTCAACGCCTTCCTAAGAGCATCTGGCCGGGCGTCGTGCCATACGCGCCTTCCTTCACGCCAGAGCCCACCCTTGGCAGATATGAAAATTTTTGTCCTTTTCTTTCTAAACACCTTTGCCAGAAGCTCTTCGGAGCGTCCCTGACCATAGAAACTAGCAGTGTCAAAGTGACGTATACCTATTTCAAAGGCCTTCTCCAACGTCTTTACAGAAAGAGATAAATTATGAGGACCAAAACCTTCACCGCTCATTGACCAAGTCCCTATCCAAAGTTTTGGAAAAGGCACCACTGGTTCTTCTTGTGGCACTAAACTTGTGAGTCTATTTTCCTCATATAGATTACACATTTGCCTACAATACAGTTTAACACTTACACCTATAAACGGTTATTTGGATAGTCCAATCGGATCTTAATGCTTCGAGCCTCTATAGACACCTTTGCAAGTATCCCATCCAATTTAACAGTTTCGTCTTGCCTCTTGACAGATCAAATTAACATATGACCCTGCAGGACATCACCACCGCTCTCAGACAATATCTAAAAACCGCGTATCCTACAGCCGATAACCCTCCATATTGCAGTTGAAGAAAGGTTAAGTTGATCTTTTTCGTCTTGTCTGAAAGGCCTTTTCTTCATATGATTTATTTTTATCAAACAAGGGTCTAATGGAGGTGGAGAAGTGGATTATTCACAGATTCTTGAACAACTCGATACCTTTTATATTGGAAACGAGCTGGATCCAGCAACAGCCGAACCTAAACAGGAGCCTCTTCTTTACAAAAACAAGTACTTAACCACTCATGCGGCCATAATAGGAATGACAGGAAGCGGAAAGACAGGGCTTGGAATAAGCCTAATAGAAGAGGCGGCAATGGACAATATTCCTGTAATCGTAATAGATCCAAAGGGAGATATGGGCAATCTGATGCTTGCCTTTCCACAACTAAGACCAGAAGACTTTAGGCCCTGGATCGATGAATCCGAGGCTTTGGCAAAGGGTATCTCCCCTGATGAGCTTGCTGAAAAGACTGCACGTGCCTGGAGACGTGGTCTAGAAAGCTCTGGCCAATCTCTTTCCAGGATTGCAAGGTATATCGCAAAAGCAGACCGAAATATCTATACACCAGGGGCTGTAGCCGGTACACCAGTGTCCATCTTAGGAAACTTTTCACCTCCTGATGCACAGGTTCTTGACGATGTTGACACCCTAAACAGTCTTATTGACTCTACAGTTACAGGGCTACTTGCCTTGACAGGTCTTGAGGCTGAACCATTAAAAAGCAGGGAACATTTACTGATTTCTTCACTATTTCTTCATTTCTGGAAAAGGGGTCAGGCTCTTACCCTTGAATCCCTTATCGGGAACATTATTAATCCTCCTTTTGAAAGACTTGGGGTTTTGCCCCTTGAGACAGTCTATCCTTCAAAAGACAGGATGGAGCTGGCCATGTCTTTTAACACTGTGCTTGCAAGCCCCAAATTTTCGTCATGGCTTCAAGGAGAACCCCTTGATATAGGAAAATTTCTGCATACAAAAGATGGGCGCCCCAGAATATCAATTTTTACCCTGTCTCATCTCAGTGAAAATGAGCGGCAGTTTTTTGTAACAATACTGCTTGGAAGGTTCCTGAATTGGCTCAGGCGTCAGGCAGGCTCATCAAGTCTTAAAGTGCTTTTATATATGGATGAGATTGCGGGCTATTTTCCACCAGTTGCAACCCCTCCAACAAAACGCCCCATGCTTTTGCTTTTGAAACAGGCCCGGGCCTTTGGAGCTGGAATAATCCTATCCACCCAAAATCCGGTAGATCTTGACTACAAGGGTCTTTCAAATATAGGCACATGGTTTATTGGAAGGCTTCAAACAAAACAGGACCAGAACAGAGTAATAGATGGTCTTAAATCCGCTTCATCTGCCTCTATGGATGAAGGACAAATACGTCAGATCTTGTCTTCTCTTCCCAAAAGGACCTTTCTGCTACGCTCAGTCCACATGGAAAGGCCGATAATATTCAAGACCCGTTGGGTGATGTCCTTTTTAAGGGGCCCACTAACTTTAGACAACATAAAAAGGCTATCCAGCCAACAACAGGACAGCCCATACAGCCAATTAATCCAAAATGAGTTGCCCCAGCGGCAACACCAGCCAGGACCAAACCCTTTTCCTGTTAGGAGGCATACAGAAAATGCACCTGCCACTCCTCCTGTAATATCTTCTTATATTTCACAGTTTTATTTGGTTCCACCTGTAGCAGCGCAACAGTTTTTACTTGAACCATCCCTTGTGGCTACTGCCCAAGTAAGATTTTTTGATGCCAGACGAAATATTGATATTGTTGAATATAAGTCTGCACTAATACCCCTCGATGAAGACTTTTATGAGCCCAACTGGCAAAGGGCAGATGCATTTGAAATGGAAATGACTGATTTGTCAAAGGCTCCTCCCGGAAACTGTATCTATGCATCACTTCCGTCGGCCATCTCAAACGCCAGAAGTCTTAGCCCTTTTGTTAAGTCTTGGAAAGAGTTCTTGTATAACAGTTGTCGTCTTGAACTCTTCAGGGTTAAAAGGCTCAAATTGGAATCCAAACCTGGCCAAGATCTTGAAGAGTTTAGGCTAGAGGTATTAGATATGCTTAAAGAGAAAAAGTCCCAGGCAATAGAAAAGATAGAAAACCGTTACAGGAAGCGGTATCAAAGACTTGAAGACAGGCTTGAAAGGGCACTTGACAGGCTCGAGAGAGAAAAGGCCGATGTGTCTGCGAGGGGAGTGGATACTGCAGTATCTTTTGGGGTTGCCATACTTGGCGCGCTTTTTGGCAGAAGGGCCCTTTCTACAACAACGGCATCAAGGGCAGGAAGAGGAATAAGAAGTGCAAGCCGCATGATGAGGGAAAAAGAGGATGTAAAGAGAGCAGAAGAGGAAGTGGAACGTGTCCGACAACAAATGGAAGATCTTGAAAATGAGCTTAACATGGAGATAGAAAAGATTTCTGATAGGTTTTCCATAACAAACTTTGATATAGAATCTTTTTACATACGTCCCCGCAGGGCAGATATTTTGCAGCCTAAGGTCTTTATATTGTGGGAGGCAAGGCCAATATAATGGATAAGGCTACAGGCTTTAGGCGCCTTCCAAGGGATGTTGGAAAGCTTGTATTGCTTGCGTTTATTTTTTATTTAAATTTTTTGTCGCGGATAATCCTGGCTCCCTTGCTCCCGCAGATAAAATTAGATCTCGGACTCAGCACCGGAAAGGTATCGGGCTTTTTTTTCTTTTTGAGCATAGGATATTTCACCGCTCAACTTGGCTCTGGGTTTGTTTCGGAACGGCTGGGACATAAGGTAACAATTCTCATATCTGTTACACTTTGTGGCTTCTTTCTTGGCATCTTAGGTGTCACAAGACATATAGCAGTTATAATTGCAGCTATAGTTGCCATAGGCCTTGCCACAGGCCTGTACCTTCCTTCAGCTATAGCAACGATTACATCTCTCTTTGACAAGGATTTCTGGGGACGGGCAGTATCTGTACATGAACTTGCTCCTAATCTTGCATTTATCTCTGCACCTGTAATTGCCTCTTTTTTCATAGCCAGATACAACTGGCATATATTAATGATAGTTATGGCCTCTTGTTGCATGTTCGTAGCCCTGATACTTCTCAAAACAGAAATGGGACATTATTTAGGCACAGCTCCAAGTATTTCTGCCTGTACCCATTTTTTAAGAAAAAGAGAATTTTGGATAATGCTGCTCCTATTTGGCTTGGGCATAACAAGCACAATTGGGATCTATAACATGCTTCCCATATATCTTGTATCCGAGCATGGCTACAAGGAACTGTCAGCAAACTATTTGGTGAGCCTTTCCAGGGTCTCTACCCTTGTAACCGCCCTTCTTGGAGGTGTATTTTCAGACATATTCGGCCC
>CAZNKP010000026.1:0-22975 GCA_964573805.1 uncultured Desulfobacterales bacterium
GTATATGGCCTCCAGGTAGTCCTCGAGGCTGGCTGAAAGCGCGTGGCTATTTTCCATGGCTCCATTTCCATCCTGGGTTTGCGTAGTTCGACTGCCTGAGAAAAGGGTCCCGTTTGAACAGTCCAACTGCATAATCCAGGGTTACCTATCTGTTTTTCCCATGATTTTTAACAAAGAGGAGGCAGAATGGCAATCTCTATTTTTAGTGTTGCCTAATTTTTTTAGTCTTCTTGACAAAGACCGGGACATCAGGTAAAAGGTCCATTCAAATTTTAGGCAAGGCTAAATTTTTAAGGCTTTTTCTTACAATCGACCAGAAAGGAGGGATTATCCATGCACCAGACACTGGCAGACCTGAAGGAGGGAACCAGGGCCGTGGTCCGCGGTTTTCTGAAGGGCAGTGCTCCATACCGGAAACGCCTCATGTCGATGGGGCTCACACCTGACACAGACCTGCGTGTGATAAGGGTGGCCCCCATGGGGGACCCGGTGGAGATCATGGTGAGAGACTACAGCCTGAGCCTCAGGAAGGACGAGGCAAGGGCCCTGATAGTAAGGGAGATCTGATCATGGAAAGGATAGTCATAGGCATAGTGGGCAATCCAAATTGCGGGAAGACCACCCTGTTCAATGCATTGACCGGTGCCAGACAACGGGTGGGCAACTGGCCTGGGGTCACTGTTGACCGGAAGGTGGGCTTCCTCAGTTATGGAGACACGGAGATCGAGGTGGTCGACACCCCCGGGATTTACTCCATGTCGGCATCGTCTCTGGATGAAAAGGTGGCCCGTGATTTTGTGCTATCAGGAGAGGCGGACATCATCGTCAATATCGTTGATGCCTCCAATCTGGAGCGAAACCCCTACCTGACACTCCAGCTCCTGGAGATGGAAGTCCCCGTGGTCATCGCTCTGAACATGATGGATGTGGCATCAAAAAAGGGTGTTCCCATTGACGTGAAGGCGCTTGAGGCAGGCCTTGGATGCATGGTTATTCCCATGGTGGCCTCAAAGGGAGAGGGAATCGAGGAGCTCAAGGCCGCTGCCCTGGAGGGGTGCAAGGCCGGGATCCGCTCTTCATCGCCCGTGCCATGGCCCGATGTGGTAAGGCAGGCAGTTGATGAGCTGAAGGCTGTGTTGGAAAGGGGTGGAAGGGACAGGGATATCTCCCTGGCCTGGCTTGCCATCAAGCTCCTTGAGGCCGACCCCGATGCCATCGGGATGGCAAGCCAAGAGGTAAGGGCCCTGGTTAGGCTGCTCCAGGACAGGATAGAGGCGGTAACCGGCGAGGAGGCCGATGTGGTCATCGCCTCTGCCAGATACGGCTACATATCATCGCTGTGCATGTCGGCAGCCGCCAGGAAAACAGGGGCCGGGCTTGACCTTTCAGACAGGATAGACAGGGTAGTTCTCCACAGGGTCCTCGGAATCCCCGTCTTTCTCCTGGCCATGTATCTCATGTTTCTCTTCGTGATCAATGTGGGAGGGGCCTTCATAGACTTCTTCGATATCCTTGGTGGCGCCCTGTTTGTAGATCTTCCGCGCAACCTGCTCGTCACGGCGGAGGCCCCCCAGTGGCTGATCACGATGGTGGCTGACGGGATCGGGGGCGGCCTTCAGACCATGGCCACATTCATCCCGCCAATAGGGTTCATGTTCCTCTGCCTGTCGTTTCTCGAAGATTCCGGATACATGGCGAGGGCGGCCTTCGTAATGGACAGGTTCATGCGCTTTATCGGCCTTCCGGGCAAGAGCTTCATCCCCATGCTGGTGGGCTTCGGGTGCAACGTGCCGGCCATCATGGCCACCAGGACCCTGGAGAATCAGCGGGACCGGCTCCTGACCATCATGATGAATCCGTTCATGTCCTGCGGGGCAAGGCTGCCTGTCTATACCCTCTTTGCAGCCGTGTTTTTCGCATCATCCGGGCAGAACCTCGTCTTTCTGCTCTATCTTATAGGGATAGCAGCGGCCATCTTCACCGGCATGGTCCTGAAAAACACCCTGCTCAAGGGAGAGATCTCCCCATTCGTGATGGAGCTGCCTCCCTATCACATGCCGACTGCAAGATCCGTCCTTCTCAGGACCTATGAAAGGCTCCAGGCCTTTCTGTTCAAGGCCGGGCGTGTACTCATTCCGGTAATACTGGTCTTGACCCTGCTGAATTCATTGGGCACAGATGGCAGCCTTGGAAACCAGGACTCTCCAAAATCGGTGCTTGCTGCCATAAGCAGGACGATCACCCCTGCCTTCTCCCCCATGGGGATCACCAGGGAGAACTGGCCGGCAACCGTTGGGATATTTACGGGTATATTTGCAAAGGAGGCGGTTGTGGGCACGCTGAACTCCCTCTACTCAGCCAGCACGCCGGCAGAGGGCACGGACCAGCAGGAGACCGGCTTGCAACAGGCATGGATTGAGCTGAAAGGCGGTGTCAAAGAGGCCTTTTCTACCATTCCGGCAAACCTCGGGGGCATAATCACGAGCCTCGGAGATCCTCTCGGCATTGGCATAGACGTATCGGACAGGCACAGGACAGCAGAAGAGCTGGAGGTGGAACAGTCCACCTTGAGCTCCATGGCCCTGCTCTTTGGCTCAAAGGCCGCGGCCTTTTCATATCTGGTCTTTATCCTGCTCTACTTTCCATGCAGTGCTGCAATCGCTGCTGTCTACAGGGAGACCGGTCTGAAATGGACCATATTTGCAGGCAGCTGGACCACCTTTCTGGCATGGAGCCTTGCCGTGCTCACATACCAGTGCGCCACCTTCAGCATCCATCCTACAAGCTCTGCGGCCTGGATTGCCGGTGTCTTGGCCATGCTTGGGGCAGTGACAGTCCTGCTCTACCTGGCAGGCAGCAGAAAAAGGGGGCCATTGGCAGGGCGGGAAGTGATAGATCCGGCCCCTATCAGACAACAGTAGCGTTCCATGGATCGGCAAAAGTGAACAGATAGGAGGAAACAGAAGATGCCAGACCCAATAAGCGTAAAAAGGTATCTGATGGAGAGGGGCGCTGCCCCACTTAGTGAAATCTCAAGCCACTTTGGCATTGATGAGGCTACAATAGCCCCCTTGGTGAAGTTCTGGATCGCAAAGGGGAGGATACGCCGTCACAGGGCGCAAAGGGTGTGTAGCGCAAGATGCAAGAACTGCAGCTGTACTCCTGCGGATCTTTATGAATGGATCTTCTAGGAAGGTGCTGCGGCCTAATTACCCTAAAATTATAAAGAAATTCAAATAGAAAGGAGCCTAAAAGATGAAAGATGTAATCCACGCGGCAGCCAAGTCGTCCCTTTTTCTCTTCCCGCTGATCCTCATCCTTACGGCACAGAGCGTACAGGCAGGCGCGGCCACGGCCCCTTCCATCACCCGGGGCGAGCTTGAAGAGCTGAAGGCGCGTCTTGAGAGGCTGGAGTCCATAGTGGCCTCACAGCAGAGGGTGATCGAGGAGCAGAAGCGGGTGATCAGCCAGCAGGAGCAGATGCTCGTGGGTGCAGGGCTGCAGGAGTCTTCCGAACAGGAGGCTGAATAATCTAATTAAGCGCCCAAACTTTCTATCTCTAATAACCTGGCATCGAGTTCTTCCTTGAGTTTCTCATAAGCTTCAAGCCCTATTGATCCGGTCTGATACATCTCCAAAAGTTGGGCCTTCTGATCAATAATTAAACATCTCTTCGTCCGAAGGATTTCTTCGGCCACAATGGCCTCCCGGTCGGGTTGAATTTTTTCAAGCTCACGGCTTACCTCTTCTAACTGATTCCTGAACTCTTCCTTAAGGCTCCTTGCACTTTTGGGCGTAAGGAGCCGCTTTTGAAAAAGGCGGTCTATCTCCTCAAGAGCATTCTGCAGAAGGACAAACCTAGCCTTTAAAGATTCGTAATCCCCTAAGCCCTTCACCGGTAATGCAACTTTTAGAAAACGCATAAAAGGAGCCATTGTTAAGCCCTGGAAAAAAATCGAGAGCAAGACTACCCCGAATACTAAAGTTACAATCGTGTCCTTAAAAGCCATGGAATCGGGAATACTCATGGCCAATACCATAGACAGGGCGCCCTTGAGCCCTCCCCAGCCCAGCACTAGGCTCCATGCGAATGGGATGCGCTGCCTGGTAGGCCTGAATAGCATCCATGTAGCCAAGACCACCATGAAACGAGCACAAACTACTGCCCCAAATGCAATCAAAATGGCAGGCCAAAGCTCAACCATCCTGGTAATATCAATGGCAAATCCCATTAGCAAAAATATCAGAGAGTTCATCGCGAAGGCCACATATTCCCAAAAGGTCTCTGTTGCAATCTTAATGGCAGGGAACAGGGCCGATGAAAAACTCTTCTCTCCACATACGAGCCCTGCAGCCACACAACTCATCACACCAGAGACTCCAACGTGTTCTGCAATAAGAAAAGACCCGAATGCTGCCACAGTAGTTATTGTAATAACAACCATAGCATCGTGGATATGGCGCATAACCGCATCAGCTGCCAAGCCCACCAACATACCGATAATAAGGCCAAGTCCAACAATACGGAAAAAATCGGTTATCGCTCCCTGGGGAGAACTGAGAGTACCTTGAATAAACTGGACTGCTATGACAAACACAACTATGGATGTGCCATCGTTAAGCAAACTCTCACCTTCTACAAGTATCCTGAGCCGTCTAGGGGCTCCCATCTTTTTAAATACCCCACCTACTGCTACAGGATCAGTTGCTGCAACCGCAGCGCCAAACAGGATCCCCAGCGACCAGGTAACAACCTCAATATGATGAACAAGATGAGTACTTACCGGGATCATGACACCGGCTGTAAGCAAAGTAGCCATTACTACGCCAGGTACTGCCAGGATCAAAACAATCCATATATTCTTCAAAAGTTCAGAGGCCCGCAAATGGATAGCAGCCTCAAAAATAAGAGGTGGCAGAAAAATGGAATACACAAGCTCTTGGGTAAGATGGGGTGGGTGCAGCAATTTCATAGGCCCCAACACCAAACCCACCGCCATAAGGGCAATAGTATAAGGCAGATCAAACCGCCTTGCGACGATCGCAACTGCCGATGCGATGACAAAAAGAATGAGAATTACAGATTCATAGGCCATGACAAATCATAATTGCATCAAATGGCCATGAACAAGAAAAAAACCTTTAAAATGCCCAATAATTTCCATGGTATTAATTTTAAATACTTCTTTTTTCCAAGATTACTAAAAATTTTTAGTAATCTTTCTAGACTTATTTAACCTTAAAAGTATAATAAATATGAAAAAATTTTAAAGTTCATCAATTGATGATACCGATAAAAAATTAAAAATAACAAACAATTAAAAGGGCCTGAAAATGAAAAAATTTGCCACCATTTTATGGTGTGTGATACTATTTTTCTGCCTATCAACCAGAAATTCCCAGGCAGTTTATTACTCATGGTCAAATCTTACAGACTTTAAAGGCATAGAAAAATACAATCTCTTTTTAAAGGGGAATTTGCGTTACTTCCGCTCTGACGTGGAAGGACGGGTTGCAATAGGCGGAAATGCAAAATTAAAGGGATTTAGTTTAGGCGTTAAGGCAGATAAAGACAAATATAGCCTTGTCGTTGGAGGAAAACTCCGTGCTGGAGGCATGGCTAACGACGCAGGGGGCCAAGTAAACAATGGTGGCATTTATTCTGGTGGCGAGATGCTACTCAAAAGAGTGGGGCTTCCAGAAGGTGACGTTGTCTCAGGATCAAGGGTGAAGCTCAAACATATGACTATTGAAAATGGCTCTGTAATGGCAAAAGGAAAGATAAAACTAGTGAATACCGATGTTAAAAAAGATGCTATATCAACAGGGGATATAATATTAAAAAATTCTACAGTTCATGGTCAAATTAAAAAAAATACCGCGGTAAACGAAGAGATTCCTGTAAAATTTGAAGACATTGATCTTGGCAAGATATCCGATACGATTTTATCCAAAGCCTCTAATAGCGGTACTGTCATTGATAACGGCCAACTGCTGCTTCAATGCACCGATCCACTAGTATGTTATTTTAATGTTTCAGAAAAACAGATAGAAGATGCCTGGGGTATTCAGGTAAACGCCTCTGCTAAAAAAACCGTGGTCATAAATGTAAAAAATGGCCTTCCCCAAAAACGCAAATTGCACATAACCAATATGGCCTTTAGCCTCCTTGGAGGGATACGATCCACCAACATTTTATATAATTTTTCTGGATTCAAAAAACTAGTCATGCACCACATTGGGCTTATGGGTTCAATCCTCGCCCCTAAAACAACCGTAAAATTTTATCAGGGTGAGATGGAGGGCGTCCTTATGGCCCAAAATCTTTACGGAGGTTCTTGGAAAAAGAATATTCCAGGGGGCCAAATAAACTCGCCTATCCCGGTATCTGAACCATCCTCAATGGCGCTACTGTTTCTAGGCCTCTGCGCTATCGCTGCTTTGTGCTATGCAAAAATAGCGCTACCATAAAACGGCGTCCTCCTTAATATGTCTTGGCGGTCATTGATAAAATCGTTAATTATAATAACCTGTCTGCTTTGCCTGGGCTATTTGGCCCGGCTTGACCTCGATCTTTCAGGCCAGCTCATCCTAGGCATTCTTCTAACCCTAATAGCAGTAGTTCTTGTTGCACTTCCAGTCTCAAGCAATCTTGAAGTAAGACTGATAATATTTTTTATCGGGGCCTTTTTGGCGTGCAGATATATCATCTGGCGAACCACAAGCACCATCGTCTTTACAAACATTATGGATTTTCTGCCTATGATGCTCCTGTATGTGGCTGAACTTTATAGTTTTACCGTCTTTATTTGCGGACTTTTTATTAACGTCTTACCCCTTGAAAGACCCAGCAACTCCTCAAGATTGTATAAAGATGCCCCTTTTATTGATATACTTATACCAACCTTTAACGAACCAATAGAACTGGTAAAAATAACCGCAACTGGCTGCACACTTATGGATTACCCAAAAGATAGATACAGAATATTCATCTTGGATGATGGAGCCACCCTTGAAAGACTGAATTCCAAGGATTACCAAATTAGAAATGCAGCCCAGGCCAGGAAAAAGGCACTAAAATCTTTTTGCAGAGAACTAGGAATTGAATACAAAACCAGAAAAGAAAACACCAATGCCAAAGCGGGTAATATAAATGCCGCCCTTTCTGCATGCAAAGGAGACCTAATTCTTATCCTTGACTGTGATCATGTGCCAACAAGAGATTTTTTAAAACGTACAGCTGGATTTTTTCAAGATGACCCGAACCTCTTTCTTGTCCAAACACCCCATTTCATGATCAACGCCAACCCGGTGGAAAAAAATCTAGGACTTTTTGCCGATGCTCCTTCCGAATCAGAAATGTTTTATGGAGTAATTCAAAAGGGCCTAGACTTTTGGAATTCGAGTTTTTTTTGCGGTTCAGCTGCCCTACTTAGGAGGAAGTTTCTGGATAAAGTAGGGGGGATTTCAGGAGTTACAGTTACAGAAGATGCAGAGACATCGCTTGAGCTACATTCTATGGGGCTTAGAAGTCTCTATTTTGCAGATCCGGTTACTAGCGGACTGTCGCCAGAGACTTTCAAGGACTTTATAAATCAGCGCATTAGATGGGCTCAAGGGATGGTCCAGATACTTCTATTAAAGAATCCCCTTGCCCAAAAGGGACTTAGGATATATCAAAAAATAGGCTACACCAACAGCAGTATATTTTGGTTTTTTGGTTTAGCCCGCTCAATGTTTATCCTTTCACCACTCCTTTATCTATATTTTGGCCTTCACATTTACATGGCATCAGTACCACAAGTGCTTGCCTATGCGCTGCCCTTTCTTATAACTTCTTTCTATATCAGCAACTTTC
Source organism: uncultured Desulfobacterales bacterium (assembly GCA_964573805.1). Taxonomy (GTDB): domain Bacteria; phylum Desulfobacterota; class Dissulfuribacteria; order Dissulfuribacterales; family QOAL01; genus JAADCZ01. The sequence continues at coordinate 7,859 of CAZNKP010000026.1, forward strand.
TCTTTGGGAAATATAGATGGCCACTGTTTTCTGAGCTTTATGAAACGGCTCAATCCTTTTTCCTCTTGCCGGCCACCATATCAGTGCTCTTGAATCCTAAAAAACCCCGCTTCAAGGTAACTCCTAAGGGCCAAAGCTTGACAAAAGATTTTCTAAGCCCTCTCGCTTGGCCCTTACTATTTTTATTTGGGGCATGTATTGTAGCCATTCCTTTTTCATTTTATCGCTGGAATACATATCCCCTGGACAGGGACGCAGTAATTATATGTACGGCTTGGCTTGTATTTCACATGCTGCTTTTGATCATGTCTATAGGCAGTGTCTTTGAAAAACATCAATGGCGCAGACATCCGCGCACCTGGGCCCAAGGATCGGTAGAGATGATAAGCAATTCAGCGAAAAGCAAAATACATGGCCAGGTGGTAGACCTATCTTTTGGTGGCATGGGCGCTTTAACAGACCGTTACCCTGACTTTGATATAAATGATTTAATAAAAATAAGGGTAAGGGATAGTTACGGAAATACATACTGCATTAACGCAAAGGTTCTTAGAATCCGGCCTCTAAGCAAAGATAAGATTAAAATTGCGTTTGAATTCATAATAGAGACCATGCAAGACTTCAAAGATATAGTAGCCTATGTATACGGAGACAGCATGAGATGGAAATTATATCAAGAAAGAAAGAGAAAAAAGGTTCCTCTGATCACAGGGATATCTTATCTGACACATAAAGGCCTTGTTGGGGCAGGGCATGCTATAAGAGAAATTATTAAAGGTGTAAAAAATAAAATTTCTTTGCAATTGCTACATAGCAGGGCCAATAACTATTATTAATAAACCATTTGGCAAGTGGAGGAGGGATGGTGATAAAGGCTTTTTTTACATTATTAATCATTGTATTAGGGATGGGTCCCGTTACCGCAGCTAATGCTGAAATATTTAAACTTAATAAACTGGTGCCTGTAAAAAATATCAAATTGCATTCTATTAAAGACAAATATAAAATATCAATCCCTATCCCCAACAGATGGCAAATAAGAAATGCCATTTTAAGGTTCTCTTATGTAAATTCATCAGCTTTATTAGCATACAAATCAAGGCTTGTGGTTTCTTTGGATGACATACCCCTCTTCCAAGCTGGTCTCGATCCGTCCAATTATGAAAAAAATGCTCAAGTAAAAATACCAGGACGTATGCTAAGATCTGGTTATCACGATCTTGTTTTTGAGGTGGCTCAACATTCAGAACGGGAATGCGAAGATCCATTTGCCCCCGAACTATGGACTGTGCTCAAGCTGGGAGAGGCAACCCTTATGGTTGATTTTTCCAATAGAACCATTCCCCTGCAGCTGTCTTCCATACCTGAGTATATTGAGGATCCCAAAATATTCCCCCATCAAAGAATAAACCTTGTCTTAGAATCCATGGACAAAAAATTATTGGGGGCGGCGGCAACTGTAGCCGGTGGAATAGGAGCGAGACTCTCTTACAGGCCACTGCACTTAAGCGTTTCTCCCTCTATCAGGCCAGGTATGGATAATATTTACATAGGTACAAAAGCAGGCCTGACAAGGCTGAATGTTTCACGTGAAACCGGAGTGCTCGGTCCTGTAGTTGCGATAAACCACATCCCTCTTCCCCTTCCAGATGATAATGTTACTGATGGCAACATCTCCACCCAAGACTCCTCCCACGCACTGATAACAATAGCGGGCAAAACCATAGAAGAGACAAAAAAAGCGGCCCTTGCCTTTTCTTCCATCAGCTTCCCCTTTCCCCAAAGCCGTTCAATGATAGTAAAAAACGTGGAATTTCCATTGGTTGAGGCTTATCATAAGAAGGGGCTTCTACCCCCAGGGATTCCAACAAAATTTTGCGATCTAGGATTCAAGACCCATACTTTTATAGGAATGAACAAGGAACCTGTAGCGTTGGAATTCTTTCTTCCAGCTGATTTATACATCAAACCTAATCAGTATGCAGTGCTTTCCTTGCATTTTGGATTTAGCGCAGCAGTAAGAAAAGACTCTACTATGAAAATAGAACTGAATGGGAAGCCTGTTTCTAGCGTTCACCTTGACAAGGAACACGGTGCCTTTTATGACAATTATAAGATCCTCATCCCAACCTATATGTTTAGACCAGGCAAAAACATTATATCCTTTGAAGCTGTGCTGGTTCCCCTTATTATAAAAAGGTGCCAAGGATTCCAGGACATGAATCTGTTTCTGACTCTTTTTGCAGACTCTAAAATCGCCTTCCCGAAAATGGGGCACTGGGGAAAAATGCCTCAAATAAGACACTTCTTTGACTCTGGATTCCCTTTTGCAAAAAATGTATCTGGAAACGATACGATCTTTCTTTTAATGGAAGCAGACAATCCCTCTGTAACATTGGCCATGAACATTGCAGCATATCTTGGGCAGTTGAACGGCATTGCGCCTACAAAATTGGAGTTTGCATTCGATTCCGAACACATACAGGACAAAGATATTATATTAATAAGTCCTGTCTCTAAGCTTCCTGTTTCTTTAATGAAAAAGGCCCCTCTCAAACTGCAAGGCTCTTCGGCCGACGTGCTCTATCCTCAATTTATTGACCTTTCCCAAGGACAGCAAAGAACAATATGGCAAAGGCTTGAGGAAAAACTAGAAAGTTACTCCAAGCTGTTTCCTGTTAGTGATGTTAGCATAAATTCAAAGGTATCTGAAACAAAAATTGTTATGGATGCACAAACCGGCATACTAATGGAATTCGAATCACCAGTTTCAAAAGGAAGGACTATTATGCTATGGACCGGGAAGGGTACATCAATCTTTGCAGACACGGCAGGACTGTTATGGTCAGGCCCCCTAAGAAACCAAGCCCATGGAGACCTTGTGCTATACTCAACCAAGACCAAAAACAAGATACACAGCCTCAAAATAGCGCAAAATTACTATACTGGAGAGCTAGAAGGAACCGAAAGGATAGACTTCTTCTTAAGAAGTTACCCCTGGATATTCTATTCTATCCTTGGAATATGCTTCACCATTCTTGCAATAATTTTTGGTGCATACTTGCGCTGGAGAAGAAAAAAGAGGCTGGCAAATGAACTATAGGTCCTGTTGTCTGTCTATTTTCTTAATCTTTGCATATATCGGTTATATTGGCTCTCCTTGCGCCCTGGGTTTTGGGTGGCAAGCCTACAAAAGGCAGTTTTTGTCCAACGACGGTAGATTAATCGATTTTTATCAAAATAAAAATTCCCACTCTGAGGGACAGGGCTACGGCCTCCTTTTAGCCCTTGCGAACAATGATAAAGAAACCTTTGAGAAAATCTGGCAATGGACTAAAAATAATCTACAGATGCGAAAAGGAGACAAGCTGTTTTGCTGGTCGTGGGGAAAGAGATCCAATGGCTTCTGGCAGGTCATCGACTATAACAATGCCTCAGATGGCGACATTCTTATTGCATGGGCCCTTTACCTCGGATGGAAAAAGTGGAGGAACCCTGACTACGAACAAGCCTCAAAAGAGATAGTAAAATCCATAAGACAACAGCTCTCTTTGGCCCAAAATGGGCAGATCCTGATCTTACCAGGCTATTATGGCTTTGCCAACAAAGACACTGTAGTCTTGAATCCTTCATATATAATACTGTCGGCATTTCAGGATTTTTGTAAATTGGATCAGTCCAAATTCTGGAATCAAGTAACGGCCTCTTCAATAACTATACTAAAAAAAATGGGCTTTGGAGCTTGGTCCCTGCCCTCCGACTGGATAGTCTGGAATCCCAATAATGACCAAGTCCAACCCTACCCAAAAGGACCCAACTTTGGTTATGACGCATGGCGGGTCTTTCTATACGCGTCTTGGTCAAAAAAGCACCTTTTTCAAAATGCCTTTGAAAGGCTTTGGAACTTTTTCAATAGAAATGGCTACCTTCCCGAATACGTTAACCTTCAAAAAGACACTGTATCCCTAAAGGAAGGATCAGCCGGAGTCTATGCCGTCCTTGCAGCCTTTGCCAAAACCCTTGGACGATATCAAGAAGCGGCAGACCTTTCAAAAATGGCTGATAAAAAGATGAAACACAATACTACAGACTATTTTTCAGCCTCTCTTTATCTCCTATCAAGGGTAAGGTTTGACAAATGAGATACCTTGTCGCATCCCTTTCTTTTGTTGTGTTGTTTTTGGGTCTGCTTCCACTTTCTCCCCTTATTGCCGGTACTAATAAAAATTTTGGCCAAGAAGATATCGAACATATAAATAAAGGGGCTAAACAAGTATCAAGACTCGTGGCTTACGGCTGGGATGCCTTCAACGAGCACGAATTTAAGGATGCGGAATTCTTCTTTAAAAAGGCGTTGGAAATTATGCCCCAAAATCCTAACGCCTTATATGGACTATCTTGGACCTATTTCAAAACTGGTCAAGACATGCATGCACTTGAAAAATTCAAGATCCTTCTTGACAAGGGCTATAGAAAAAACGAATGTGGCCAGGCAATCTTCTATCTTTATCTAAGACAAGGTCAAAAAGAAAAGGCCAAAAGATATCTTGGCTATCTTCCACGTAAGGATCAAAAAAGATACAAGTCTCTTTTAAGCAGGAGAAAAGAACGTAAAAAAAAGAGCGGGCTTCACAGGGCAACCAACAAAACTCCCCAAAAGACAGTTCCAAGCAAACAGCTAGACAAATTTTTTGAGCTTGCAAAAGAAAAAAAATGGCAAGATCTAGTAAGCGCCTTCAATAGGCTTCCTTCGTCTTTAAAATACAGACGCGACATACTCCTGGTTACTGGTTGGGCCTTTTATAATACAGGGGATGAAAAAAGAGCCGAAAAGATATTTGAGCGCCTTTTGGAGTCAGATTCGTCAAACGAAGAGGCAGCCTATGGACTCGCATTAACTTGCCAAAAACTCGGCAAAGAAGCCTGCATGGTATCTCTTTATAATCGGTTTCCAAACAGTGGACGTATTAAAAACCTGTATTGTCTTTATCTGGGAACCAAGTTGTCCGCACTATATCACTCAGAGTACTATCAACACCTCCTTGATACCTTCAAACTATTTTTATCCGCATCTTGTCCTGACAAAACTGGTAAAAATACAGAACTAGCCGCTTGGGCTGCCCTCAAAGAACAAAATTATCAACTTTCGGCTCGACTTTTTGAAAAACTTATGGGAAACGGCCAAGCACGAGACTCTGTCTATCAAGGACTTTGGGCAAGCTATCAACATATTGGAAACGAAAGTACTATCTGGAAGCTGGCAGAAACCCTCTCCAACTCAACCCTCTCCACAAACAAAAAATTGGCTGCCGATTTTTATTACTCAAAGGATCTTGTGGCAAGGGCCGCTCATGTGCTGGGTCCAAGCCATGCCATTTATTCAAATGCCGATGCAATCTCTCTAGAAGGAGCTTATGAATATACCTATCTTGACGGAGACAAGGGAACATCCCGGCTAATAATACAAAAGCTTCCTGTATTTAGTCTAGAACTGCTGTCCTTGGACAAATTAAGGCTGTCTATGGGGATAGCTAATCTCCTATTGCAATCAGGAGCAACAGGTGATCATCCCTGGATAGGCACACCCCTGCTTGGTATACAGACAAGCTCTGCCCAGACTAGCGTGGATGCCATTGTTCCCTATTTAGCCTTTGATTTACAGGATCAATTGAGGATAATAGGGCGTTTGAGCACAACGCCCATAGGGGGGCATATCTCTTCTGTGCCTATATTTGACCTGTCATTAAAAAAAACCGGGCACGAAAGCATGTTCCGCATTTTCCAGAACCCAGTAACCAGATCCATCCTCTCTTGGACAGGACAGCAAGATCCATATACAGGAAAAGATTGGGGAAGAGTGCTGGAAACAGGTGCCTCAGCCAGCACCTCTTTTGGCCTTTCAAAGAACTGGTGGCTATCCTTAAAAGGCCAATATGGCCACCTTTGGGGAAAAGATACATTGCACAACACAAAAATATTAGCCGGTCTCTCCATTGGAAGCAGCCTTAAAAACAGCCACCTTTCTCAGGGTTCCTACGGGATATTTGCAACGGTAATGCATTTTGACAGAAACACCGACTTTTATACCTTTGGCCATGGTGGCTATTTCAGCCCTCAATTTTTTGTTGCCACAGGACCTTTTTGTCATGCTACAACTCCAGAAGGTAAAAAATGGTTACTAGATGCCAGCCTTTCCTTGGCATATTTAGATTTCTATGAAAAAAGCAGCAGCATGTATCCACTATCTAAAAACCTTACAGGGAGTTATTCAAGTGATCACTCAAGCAAGATTGGCTTTTCTGTAAAATTTGCTTCGGCTTGTCTTTTGACATCAAACATAATAGGAAAGCTAAATTTTACAATAGACCGTAGCGGAGACTATATTCAATACCAAGGAGGGATTTTTTTTACCTTTTTTCTAAAACCCAGGAAAGGGATTCTGAAGACAGACCTTCCTAATATAACTACTATTTTTACCGATTAAATCTGTGCAAAACACTATCTGTATCAATGCTGATTAATGTTGTTTTCCTTGAGTCCTATCCTTATGGCTGTTTTATTAATAAGGAATAAAGAACGACTCTCTAAAGCCATTTAAAAACACTGACTTGACATGACGACATGACAGCAATCTTGGCCTCTTTCAAAAAATGTTATAGCAATATCCTATCAAAGGACTTGATAAAAGTAACCCTTGCAATCTTTTTGTTGCTTTCTTGCTGGTCTTGTACCCCTCCGGATATTCATACCAAGTCTAGCTGCCAAACATGTCACAATGTTATCCTGGATGCCAATCATAACTTTAAATGCATCGACTGTCATAAAGGAAACAATCAAGCCTGCTTCGAAGAAAAGGCCCATAAAGGACTTATTAAAAGTCCGGCATCTCCAGACAATGCAAAGGCTTACTGTGGTCGATGCCATCTGTTAGAAGTGAATAATGTACTTCACTCTATACACTATACCCTAAATAAGGAAATATCCTTGGTATGGAAGGCCTTTTTCCCCTCTCAACAGCCCCCCCCTCTCAAAAAAATAAGAGGGATTTCAAGACCAAAGAATCCGAGTCAACTGCTGGAAGATCTGCTGGCAAGACGATGTCTAAGGTGTCATGTCTATTATGAAGGGGACGATTACAAGGGAACAAGACGAGGAAAAGGATGTGCAGCCTGTCACATGTCTGTCACAAGCAAAAATCATCATAACTTCAAGGCACCAACAATAGAAAACTGCCTTTCTTGCCACTATGCAAACTTTGTTGGCTGGGATTACGTAGGACGATTTGAAAAGGACTACCCTGAAGACTTCAGGTCCCCCCTTCAAAGAGGCAAACATATCCAAAGACCTTATGGAATAGAATGGATTCAGATGACTCCAGACGTCCATTTTATGGCCGGTATGACTTGTATTGATTGTCATAAGAAGACCTTATTCCATGTAAAAAAGGGAAAAACACCTCATCCAATATCGTGCAAAGATTGTCATAATAAGCTAACACCAATCCCTGGACATGATTCTTCCTCTAAATGCAAGGCAGAGTGTCAAACGTGCCACGCCCTCTGGGCTGTATGGGATCAAGGACGTTCGCTTATTCGCCAAGACGATCCTGACCTAGAAGAATGGCAATTTTTGGCAATACAGGGAAGTAGCGAAATTGAATATCAGGTATCCAAGTATGTAAACGCATCAAACGATTCCTCTTTTAAGCCGACCATGTCGGACAAAATCCACTCTCAGGACCTGCCTGGCCTTTGGTTTGCTGCTTTAGAAAAAAGAAGATGGGCACCTGTTATACTTGGAAAAGATTCAAAAGGGACCCTTTCGGTAATGAGACCTTTATTGGACTTAACATTGAGCTTTGCAGATGCTTATGGAGAAACTGTCTTAGATAACATTAAGGCAAGGGGCAGAAATTTCTTTGACTTAAGTTATCCTGACTGGTTCCTGTCAAACGAGGATTTCAAGGTCGATCCTTCCCTTTGCTTACCCTACCATCCCCATACCATTTCTAAGGCTGATATCATGCGAACTATTTTTGTCGAAAAATATCTTAATCAGTGTGCTATAGATAAAATAGATAAAATCAATCAGAAAACACATTAAGCAAAACACTATTCAGGACCTCGAGTTTATACGGCTTGGGAAGCGATGCACAAAAACCATACCGTCTATAATTAGTTATAGTATCATCTTTAGAGTAACCACTTGATACAATAACCTTTGCCTTGGGATCAATTTCTAGGAGCCTAGTAAGGGCCTCCTTTCCTCCCATGCCTCCTGGAATAGTCAAATCCATAATCACTGCATCAAAAGGATTCCCCTTTTCCAAGGCCTGTTTATACTTGGCAAGGGCCTCCCTTCCATCCATAGCTATCTCTGTCTCATGCCCAAGATATCTCAGACTTTCTGTAAGGAGTTGAAGTACATTGGGATCGTCATCCATTATTAAAATGTTTTTTCCCCTTGAGGTATTTAAAGTTAGATCCTTTTCCTCATCTTGGATCGTGATCCGTTCTTGAAAAGCTGGAAGATACACATGAAAGCTGGTCCCCTTTCCATAAACAGAATCAACAGTAATAAAACCTCCATGTTTTCTAATAATGGAAAAACATACAGCCAAACCAAGACCGCTTCCATGTTCTTTGGTTGTGAAGTAGGGATCAAAAATTTTGGGCAACAAATCAGACGGGATGCCTTTACCGTGATCCTGCACAGTAATTACCACATAATCACCTGGAGGAACCACACCGCGAGACTCCTTCTGAACCCTCATATTTCTGGCCTCTATTTTTATTATACCCCCATCTGGCATAGCTTGATCCGCATTGAGGATCAAATTGTGAAGCACTTGGCTGATCTGGCCAGGGTCAACTTCCACTAACCAAAGATCCTTATCAAAGTCAAAACGACAGGCGACATTGGAACCCTTTAAGGCAAACTCTGCAGTTTCTAATATTATACGCTTTAAAGAAGATGGCCTCTTTACAGGAGAACCGCCTTTGGCGAAAGTTAACAGCTGCTGAGTCAAATTTTGTGCTCTGATACTCGCCTTTTCCGATGCCTCCAACCTCTTATACAGATTACTTGAAGGATCTGTCTCCATTTTGGCCAAGGAAATGTTTCCCAGAATAGCGGTCAATAAGTTATTAAAGTCATGGGCAATGCCTCCGGCCACCACTCCAAGGGATTCGAGCTTCTCTATCTTGGCAAGTTCTTCAGATGCAAGTTTCTGTTCGGTTATATCTAAGTTGCTACCTCTTATTCCAAGGAAGTTACCCGATGAATCAAATATCTTGTTGCAATTATGGCTTATCCATCTAACCCTTCCATCTTTAGTGATGATGCGAAATTCCATGTTCTTATGAGGCTTGTTGCTAACCACAGAATCAAGATGTTGGTCAAAAACTGGCCTGTCATCATCATGTATTATCTTTGTAAGAAGCTTTGGATCCTTTTGAAATTCTTCTGGAGAATATCCAGTTATCTCCAAACACTTAATCGAGTTATATTTAAAAGAACCTGATTCATCCAACCAGTAGGCCCAATCTGCAGCATACTCTATAACGGTTCTAAACAATTCATCCCTTTTAAGTATCTCTGAATTCTTCTCCTTAATGGTTTCTAACATCTTTTGAACACTTTCTACAATATCATGAAGCTCTTTGTTGGAGGTCTTGACTGGGGATTTATTGGCCTCGACATCTGGATTCATGGGATCCTGTTTGAGAAGCCACGAGGAAAGTCTTTTGAGAGGCTCAGAAATACCATAGTCAATTATAAAATCCACAAAAAATACAATTGCCATAAATATGGCAAAGATCGTTATTACGATAGGCCACATATGGTGCCAAAGATAAGGAATAATTTCTTTTTCTGGTATAGCCGCATAGAAATACCATGATTTGGGTCTGTTAAATCCCTTCTTCATGCACCAATAGCGGGCATTGTCATAATCCATGATATAAAAACCATACGAATCCGGCCCCTTACAATCATCCATACGACTCAAAAGGTTTTCTCTGGTCCTTATTAAGGCCGCATTGGGATGATAAATAACAGTTCCTGCCTTGCTCAATATAAAGACCTGTGAACCATTAATAGAGGGACGCGGCATACCTTCTAGCCGTTTAGTAAGTCCTTCAATATCTTTTTCTATTAAAAGGACACCCCTTTTAAGAGGATAACACACGGTTATTACTGAACGGGACGTGAAAAAGGACTGGTGCACTCCAGAAACACGCTGCCGAGATTTAATGAAGCCTAGGTTTGAAAAGTCAAGACCAATAAACTGTTGGTCTCTGGAATCACTTACATAGGCAACCCTGTATTTTTCATCGAGTATTGTAAAACGTTGCCCGATATCTGCCTTGCGCAAGCTGTCTCCAAGCCATTCTATATAATTTTGGGGTGCCTGTTCCAAGGCTTGCTTCATGAGATAGGAGATAAGTCCCTGGTCATTGAAAAAAAATTTCTCCACTTCCATCTTTGCAGCGTCATAGATTCTAGAAATCTCTATGGCGGTCTGCCTTTTCAGCAAACCTATCTCTGAATCTATGGTAACGAATAAGACTGCAAGGCATGAAAACACACCTATTATCCAGGTATATCTAGAAAATTTCTTGGATATTGACGGAAGATTACTCATAAAATCCGCCTGTTAACAACGAACTTCCCCTCTTTCACTTCAATTTCATAAATGGGTCTTATTATGTCACCAAAGCGATCAAATTTAACTGTATCAGAAAGTATATTATACTGTCCTGAAAGCAGTTTTTCTTTTATACAGGCTGGTTCATATGCCCGGCTATTACAACGTTTCATTGCATCGGCAACCATCATAGTCAATTCATAACCCCTGACTGTACAGATGGTTGCATTTCTCTGAAAATACTTTTTCATAGCAGGATTTATCCTTTGATACACCTCCCTGGCAATAGGAGGAACAAAGGTCAGCACTTTTAACCCCTCAACGCTATCACCTCCATAGGAAAATAACTCCTGGCCCTGAGCCCATGTGGTAGCAAAAACGGGACTATTATAGCCTGCAAATCTCAACTTTTGGAGAGCTATAGCCGTATCCTTGGGGTTTGTTATTAAAAGAACAAGTTGAGATGGATTGGACATAAGACCTTTTATTGCTTTATTCCAATCTACATATTTTTTAGTATTAATAACGGTCTCAAATACCTGACCATTAAAAAAACGTTTAATTTGATTGGTTAAATCCTTTGCAAAACCCTTGTTAGACAAATCTACCAACAAAGAAATAGCATGTATGTTTCTATTCTTCATTAGCATTGCCCATGCTTTTCCAAGCCGTGCGTTATCCACGCTGGTTCTAAAGAAATAATCATCTCGCCCTGATAATTCAGTAGTGCTAGTACAACTGGTGATGAGTATTTTATTACTGCCGACCACTATAGGATATGCAATAAGTGTGTTTTGAGAGGTATTATGACCAATAATAACTGGACATCCGGCTCTTAAAAGCTTCTTGTCCGCCCTTATGACACCCTCTTTGGTATTCTGGTCATCTGCTATGATAAGCTTTATTGACCTACCGTTGATACCACCGGCTTGATTCAACTCCTTTACAGCTATCACAATTCCTTCTTTAATAGCTTGGCCCCTTGCAGCCCCGTGGCCACTAAGATTAAGGGCAACTCCTATTAAAATAGGGCGGGATGTCCTCCAACAAACAAGCAGACTCGCTACAGCAATAACAAGCAATACTAAAATAACCACATACAAACTTTTTTTATTTTTATTACCTAAGATTTTATTAGATCTCTTGTTAGTTCTTTGAGCCATACAATCCTTTTTAAATTCTTCTCATCAACTTTTTCTATCAATTTACTTAGGAAGACAAAAACAGATTATGCCAGAAAAAACTAAGTCTTAAATGCGTCGATCATCAAAATTAGTTATAAAGTGATATTCAGTCAACTAATCCGATATTAAAGACAAAGAGCCCGTCTTCAGGCATTCAGCAAACTAATATAAATAAAGGCTTTTAATGCACAAGCAAAAAGCTTGCCGTTATTTATATCAATAACCACTATCGCACAAAAGAATATCCAGAGCAACCTTAGACAACATAATCTCTTGGTTTTGGCGCCTTGTCTGCCTTTTGACATATTTATGACGTCTTTTTGTCATCCTTGATAAACTCTAGTTATCCATTTTATATCTGGATAATTCTTGATCAGCTTATACGTTTGTTAAACATGTACAACCCGCAAGTAAAAATCCTTTTTGACAGAAAAGGACAAATATCAACAGGGAACTTTAGCTATCCTGCACGTCCTATACGTTATCACCGTCTTGAGACCAAAGAACTGATAATGGACCTTTCTATCTCCTGGAGACCTATTTTTTTACAACTAAATCGAAATTGGCCTAATCCTCTAGAATGGCTTAAAATCACTCTTTCTGGTCAGCCAGTATACTATTCAAGCCTCGGTTATGGAGATCTGGCCTCCCTCTTTGAACAGTTTTATGTCCCTTGCCTACTAAACGATTTAGAAACAGGGGGCTTTTTCAGTCATCCTGAAAAGAAGGCCGCATGCCGAGCAGCCAGTCTCATGAACAATTTGGGAACCACTCTTATCAACAGCGGGCTTAAGAAATCACTGGCTAAAAAAATCATACGCCATCAAAGCTATTGGCAAAAGTTCTACAAATATGAATTGACAAGGCTTCTGCAATGCCGAATAAACGTCCTTCCTCCTGACACTATGATCTGTGACTATGATGTTTATCCTATAATTACAGCTACTGGCTGCTTATACAACTGCGGTTTTTGCAAGGCAAAAGACGGAACGGAGTTCCTCTTGCGGACTCCGTCGCAAATCAAACACCAAGCCGAATCCTTGGCAGGACTGCTAGGCCAAGAAACGGATACATATAAGGGTCTATTCATTGGAAACCAGGACGGACTAAATTCCCCTATAGAACTCATTGGTTATGCATGCGAAATAGGATCAAAGTTAATACCCCAACTGAAAAATTGCTTTATATTTGGAAGTATCGAGTCACTGTTGGCCAAACCAGATAGCTTCTTTGCAGACTTGGAGGCAACGGGTCTGAATACCTACATTAATATCGGCATCGAGTCTGTTGACAAATCTGTATTAAATTTTATTAAAAAACCAGTGGGCCTACATGCTGTTAGACAGGCCCTGGAAAAAATAAGCCGTATAAATCATACCTTCCCACGCATTGAAATAAGCTGCAACATCTTGGCGAACTCAGAATTCCCCAGCTCTCACTGGCAGAGCCTAACAGAATATCTAAAAAACGATCCAGACACAGCAAAAGGTCCTATCTACCTATCTCCTTTTCAACAATCTATTAATAGAAAATTTTTTCAACTGGCAAAGTCTATAAAAAGACAAACCCATAGGCCTATCAGGATTTATAATCTTATCCCGCTTTAGTTATGCTGTGGGTTAGCTTCCTAATTTCATTATGAAGGGCTATCCTTAGACTTTTCATTTTTTCTTTATCTTCAGGCTTATCAAAAGGGAAAGTCCTTGCGCTTAAAAATACAACAATCACCCCCGCGTCAAGATCTATCCAGAAAGAGGTCCCGGTGTAACCGAGGTGTCCGATACTGTTTCTAGAAAAAAAATGTCCACATGATGATGACCTAAGGCTGGGGCGATCAAAGCCAAGGGCCCAATTAATAGATGGATGTTCAGCCCTGTAATTTACAAAGAGATCTAACGTAGACTGATTAATGGTCCATCCGGCCACCTTACGACCTAGACAGCAATCCATTATGGCCCTTAAAAGAACTAATAAATCGTCAAGGCAGGAATAAAGACCTGCATGACCAGGCATTCCACCTATAGCCCAAGCATTAAGATCGTTTACCTCCCCCCAGCACATCCGCTTTCTGAAAGGACAAACTCCAGTAGGAACAAAAGGGGCTAAGAATTCCCGTTGCTCATGATAAGAACCTATACATGAAAGACCTAAAGGATCAAAGAGATCTCTTTTAACAAATGACCACAGTTCCAAACCCGACCTCAACTGTATTATTTGTGCAAGTAGAATAAAGCCAAGATCACTGTATATAGCCTTTTGGCCAGTCTTGAAAAAAAGGGGGGCATTAAGAATGATTTTACATACAAAATCAAGGGGGCTGTCGGGAACCTTTAAGGCCTTTTCATAGAGATATTTATACAAGGGCATCCATGGCTTAAGCCCTGAACTGTGTGTCAACAGATGTTGGATCGTAATCTTTGCTTTGTCGCGGGCAACAAAAGGGAAAAAATCCTTCAAGGACTGTCTAAGGTCAATAAGGCCTCTTTGCACAAGAAGGGCGGTTGCCATAGTTGTGCAAAGGGGCTTTGTCAACGAGGCAAGATCGAATAAGGAATAGCTATCAATGGATCTGCTCCAGGGAGTGAAGGTATGTCTGCCATAAAATCTCTTCAATGGAGACATGTTCTGTATCACCAGCCCTAGGGCTGCTCCAGGAAACAGACCACTTGCTATGCCCTTTTGTATTATATTGTCAATTATAGTAAGATCCATTTAGTATTTATTTTGAAAGGAGACAAGATATGAAGAAAAAGCAGTACGCTGCCCTTCTTTTCATCCTTTTTGGTATGATCCTGTTTTCCCAAACACAATGTCTTGCCACACCGGCAAGATACAGGGTCGGACATGAACCTGTTGCCATGATGGCAGATGGAGTATTGGCCCGCCCCCTTGGTTTTGCTTCAACAGTAATAGGCTCTATTTTTTTTGTTGTTACCCTGCCATTTACAATCCCATCTGATAGCGTGGAATCTGCCAAAAAACAGATGATAGATTACCCTGCATGGTTCACCTTTAAAAGGCCCCTTGGTGAATTCGGAAGAAGATACGAGCGGCCGTTAATCAAAAAGACCAACAAAACTTTTGAATCTGAAAAATCCATCACAACTTCTAATAGACAGGGAAAACCCGCCAAAGCACCCATAGAAAACTAGATGTATTTATTAGAGGCCAATAGAGGCTTCAAAATTTCATATCATGTGTTATTTTTAAGTAGTAGCATGAAATGCGGAAGCGGAAAGGGCACTGGTGGCCCTCCCGGACTTCAAATCCGGTGCACGGGGTGAG
>CAZNKP010000027.1:0-34083 GCA_964573805.1 uncultured Desulfobacterales bacterium
TTAGTTACCTTATTTGCTGAGGCAACTACTGGCTCAATCTTAGATAACTCTTCTTTCATCTGTTGCTCAGCATGCCATAAATCATAATTTTGCTGCATTCTTAGCCATAAACCGGGACCATTACCTGCAAACTTGCCTATTCTAAGAGCCATCTTGGGAGTAATTGGATGAGTACAAGCAAGAATACGATGCAACTGTTGACGCGATATCCCAAGACGCCTGGCAGCCTCACTTACTGTAATTCCTAAACTAGGAAGAACATCCTCGCGCAATATCTCTCCTGGATGGGTTGGAGGTCTCTTCAACGGACGTCTTACAAAATATTCACCCATATCTATCACCTTAATGATACTGCTCTAAATCTACTCTTAATGCGTTACCCTTCCTCCATTCAAAAGTAATACACCAAGGACCATTGACATGAATGCTATAACGCTTAGGCTTTCCATGAAGACTGTGAAAATTAAACCCTGGAATATTTAACTCTGTCAGTAATTCCGCTTGATCCAAAGCCTCTAGGCGTCTCAATATGCGCCTTTGCATATCCTGTCTTATCTTTGCAGAATGACCTTTTTCAAATAATTCAGCCAGTCCCTTGTGCCTGAAACTTTTGATCATATTAGCAGTGTATCGCAATCTGCTACACTGTCAACGTATATGTTACTAATATCTTTACCAATCTCCATTTCAAAGGGCCGAACATTTTAATAAAATTCTCTTTTTTAAAACCGTCTTGTAGGAGTTGCCATGAAAAATATTAGGATAACATGTATGTTATTTGCATGCTTTATATTATTTAGCTGTATTAGAATCGATGAAGATAAGGCTTTTGTAAGGGAAAGATGTACCAAATGTCACTCTGTAAAGAGGACATACAAGAAGAATAGATCCAGAGAAGAATGGATGGGTGTTGTTGACCGGATGGTGCGTCATGGAGCTGATCTGTCCGGTCATGAAAGGGGAGGTATCGTGATCTTACTGGTAGTAATAAATAGTCTTGCATCATTGCTTTCAAGTAAAAAGGGCGGGTTACCCCGCCCTTAGAGCTGAACCATTCTATTTGGTGGCAGTCTAATCCTTCATAAATGGTTGCCACTGCTCACCATTAGGACCAAGCAGGAATTGGGTATTTACTGCTGCGAATTCACCCGCATGGTTTACCTTTACGGTCACATACGCACCTGTCTGATTAAGGATTTTGGCGTTTTTGTCTCTGACAAATGTGTTTCTCCCTGCAGTCTTTGTCACAATCACTGGATTGGCACCATTGTACGGAAGCTTAATTATCATAGATTCGTGAACATCTTCGTTGAAGCCAAGCTTGAGCACGTATCCTTCTGCCATGCCTTCACCCTCTAAATAAAGTGGTTCGGCTGAGGGCTGGAAACCGCACTCAGCTATTTCTGGTTTAAGATGTTCGGGAATATAGAAATAGAGTTTTTGGCTCCACGGACTGTTTACCACCTGACGTACATATGTCGTTTCCCTTTCTTCAGGTGTAAGAAGCCCCGGATCAATGTCATCTATTTCATCACCTTGTACTTGCCCTTCAGCAACCATATAGAAGAGTTCCTCTGCATGGTGTTTGCTAAGAGCCAGCACGTCTTCTTGTTTGGCACCTAAGAAAGACAGGCCATTTGCCTGGATAGGTTCTATATAAGCAACTTCTCCATCCAGAACAAAGAGGCCATTTGGATTATTGAGCACCATTCCTGCCCTTTTCATCCAAATAGGAGCGTCTTCAGGTACGGCATCAGGATCGTATTTTAGAAGCTTATTTTCTTCAGTAAAGAAAGGAGGTGCCCATGGAGCAAACGCAAGGATACGATCTGTTACCCGATGTGCCCCTGGTTCTTTGGATGAATCTCCGTGGCAATCATAGCAGGATTTAGCGCCAAGTGCTTTTTCCGCTGGCTGTACTCCATGGGAGTCAGAGAAGTAATGTGCTGCCATGAAAATAACAGGCATAGGATTGCTCTCACCTTCGGCTTTAAGCACCTTTATTAGTGCCTCCTGCATAGCCTTTACGTCTTCGGGCCACCATAGATCAGGATACATATCCCCAGTGTGGTCAAATATTACATAACCACTGTCCCTAAGTATGATTTTTCCGACATTTGGATTCTGGGCAAAGCCAGGATCGTTTGGTGGAATCATGGCAAGAGTCATGGGATCAATCCTACCAAGCTGTACAGGTGGAAAGAAGGCCCTGATGGCAGCATTAATCTCTTTTAGGTAGAGGACTTTGGCACCACCATAGGCAATATCACTCATATCATGATCAGGCTGGGGATTCACATCCACCCATGTCATGATGGTGATGGGGTTGCCTATGACGATTTGTGGATAACCATTTGTACCATTCGCCCAATAAAGTGGTGGATATACCTCATTGTCATACTTTGGATCAAAGTTAATCGGTACGCCCATCTGTTGATATTGCATAAGGCTCATCTGGTAGAAGTATTTCCAGAAATCAAATGAGAAGTTCGTAGGCATGCCATTCACTAGCAGCCCAGGATCTGCTGATCCGTTCATATTAAAATAGTCCACCATTTGAGATACAAAATCCATGGGCACTACCCCGTTTCCATCTGCGTCAATATGTTGTGCTACCATATGGAAATGTGGAATTCCATAGCCTGGGGAAGTGCCATAAACAGGAGACAGGGCATATGGTCCTGGAAACGCCATCATGCTTCCATCTCCACCAGGAAGGACATTGTAGCCAAAACGGTTGTCGAAATTGCCATAATAGCCAAGGGTGTCGTCAAACATCCTGAAACGCCAGGTCCTTCTATAAGGTACATGGCAAGTCTGGCATGCTATTTCTGCCATATGGCGTCCTGTGTTCTCGCCAAATTTTTCCTCGTGTGCCGAAGTTGGATTTGGCGCCTCGGGATCTCCGCCAAGGTGGCAACTTTCACAACTTTTGGGTTTGGGGTTGTTATCAAGGTCGTTTCTGACCATGTGGGCAGTGTCTGTACCTTTTCTAAAGTTGTGTTTGTCTTCTATGTTGCCAGTTTCTCTCAAGTGGCAAGAACCACATCCCATCTTCTTGCGTGACATATGGACATCAAAACCAGGGGCCTCTTCATTGTCTGTCCAGTTGACAAAGTGTCCATTTTTGACCCAGTCAGCTGGCATGCCAAGATTATACAGTCTTGCCTTGGTCCACTCGCTGTTTCCATGATCTTGAGTCATTACATGGCATTGTCCACAGACCTTTACCCATTTGTAGGAATTTATGTCGCCACTTCCTCCGAACATATCCATATGTATGGAGCCATCTCCAAGATCTGCAACGTTCCAGTATACCTTTGGCTGCCACTCGTCACCATTTTTAACAAATTGAATATAGGTTATTGGAGCGCCATCTTGATTGAAGTCTAATCCCATCAGTTGGGCGGTAGGCATAAGATAGAAGAAGCTGGGGAGATAGTTGTGTAATGTTGGCATTATTGCATCTTGTGGGATAATACCTTTTTGCAGGTCCACCATAACCTTGACAACATCGGGTTGTCCGTTTGGCTTCATATAAGTTGGGTCACCTTGCATATATTTTTGAATGGCAAACATGGTCGCTCCCCAACCGATTCCCACCATTCCTGTATATGGGATACCATTCTTATCTCCCTCAATGAGTGGGGCGCGCACATAATCTCTAACGGTTGCGTCTGGACTATCCCAGTTGGTGTAGAATTTACCCCTCTCGTAGGCACGAAGTGCCACTGGAATAGGAAGAAGGTTTCCCATTTGATCCTTGATTTGGTATGCGTAGATGAAATCGTTAAAAAACATAGACATCATCTGTTCCATGGTGGTATCTGGTGGTACCAGCCCGTTGTTTTTAAGATATGTCAAAAAACCCTGAAACATTTGGCCCAAGGCATTACGGGAGGCCATAAGCCTTTGCATTTCATCGGCAGGTCCATTGGGATTGGCGCAGTATTGTGGCTTTATGCCCTGGGGCCCCCAGATTTTCTGTACATTTTCACCATATAGGGCGTATGGTAAGCTAAGACCGTTTGCTTCCATCTGTTTCAACCCATCGGTCCACATCTTCATCATCTCTCCGACATTTTTGGCAGGAAGCTTTGCCAAAACCATCATGGCAGTCGGCCTTCCCATCCTTTGGGCCGGATCTGTATAGTTAAGGACCGATTCATTGGCTAGGCCATCTACAAGGGGCATCCCCAATGAAATTTTAGTAACGGATCCGTTTTGTCTCTGGGCGAAGATCATGAGCCGTGGCCTAAACGGTTGGGCCTTGAGGCCGTCAGCTGCGTGCAAGGTATAAGGACTTTCTGGATCAGTATGGCAAAGAAGACAGTCTGCCTCCATAACCCCTGTTTTGTTCCAGTCCACCCTCTTGGGGTCTCCAATGGCGGTCATAGTTTGAGAAATAGAACCTGGGCTCAAAAGTGCCTGGGTTATTGTATTTGGTCCGTATGAATAAAAGTCCCTGTCATAGCTATGGATTGGAGTAAGAGATGGATCGTCAAAAGGAGTAACAGTACCGTCACTTTGGACTATCCCTTCTGCAGGGCCTCCACCAGGATGGCATGAATAGCAGGTAGCCATCTGGTCAGCCATTCCTTGGTCAAAGAAGTAGGGTTTACCTTCGCTAGTGAAAGGATCTGCTAGGCTTCCTCTTTCGCTCTTAGCCGCCACCTGGCGGTAAGAGGGAGGTCACCATGCACCCAACTGCCCAGGGCTCAAAAGGTGTCCGTAGGCATTTGCAAGATATTTATAAAGTGTGCCGTCGTTTTCTTTATCTGACCAATGATCGCTTATGATCTCACCATTTCTGCCAACCCCTTCCCTGAAATGGTATGCTTTAGTCACGGCGTTATAATCGTGACATTTACCGCATGTCTGTTTTGGGCTGTAGGCAGGGCCAGCCTTATATACAGAGCCGTTGGCAGCCGTTATGGTGTCCGATGAGCTTAGCTGGTTCGCAATGGGATTGCCATTTTTGTCCAACAGTTGGACTGCCGGATGCGAAAAGGCAATCTGAGGTAGCAGCAAGGCCCCTAACACTACGGTCCACAGTAATGTGGTGATTTTAGCCGGTTTGCAAATCATTACTAAACCTCCTGAAATTTTTAAACCTATTACAAAAACATTTCCCTATCGCCCTCCTTATAGCTGAAAAGGGACGAATATCTTTTTCTACTTTCTTAAAATGACATTTTGATGACATTGTTTACATTCAGCAGTCGTATGACATACGTTGCAGCTCCTGAAGTTGTGCTTGGCTGCCTCGGCATGGCCGTTCTCTCTTGTGTATGCCATCCAGTCCCCCCTTGCATGAGATACAGGCTTTTGGCTTCTGTGGCAGTCTGAACAGTAAGATGCAGGATGACATACTGCGCACAGTCTGCGATCATGGGTGGCGTCCTGACCATGCTGTGTGGTTTTCCAGTTAAATATGTGATCCTTGGGTTTCTGGGTCTGGTGGCAGTCGTTACAGAATTTTTTAGGATTGTCATGACAAAATTTACAAGACTTATCAAAGCGGCTGGCAGGCCCATGCTGCATAGCCCAGTCGCCATGGTGACTTTCTGGCGGGATCTCTTTTCGTACTTTTGCATGACACACTTCACAGTCTATTGGAGCATCGTCACCGTTATGGCACTGTGTGCAGGTTGACATATCCGGCCATTCTATCTCAGACAGATTGTCCTGTTTATCAATGTCTTTATGACATGTGGTGCAGTCTACATCTTCATGGGCCTCATGAGTGAAAATAAGGTCTTGGTAGCTCTTTGGTTTTTCAGGTTCAGACTCCTCTACAGAGTAGTCATTCATTGAGCTTTTTAAGGTATGGCACATTAGACAGTCGTCAGAAGGGTTGTCGAGGTCTATATCATGACATTCGGAACACTTGTCCATGGATGGATTTTCCATCTTGCCATCTTCGCTAGCCTCGTGGCATTCAGCACATTTCATTTCATTGTCTACCACATGAAGCTCATGGTTAAACTTGAGTCCTCCTTCTTCCTTCTTGCATCCAGAAAAAGCAAAGCCAACAGTGGCTGCAATAGCCAATATAGTGATGAGTGATTTTATTCTCTTCATAATCCTTGTCCCCTGAAAAGATATTCTTATGCTTAAAATTTAATGTAAACAGTTGCTGTTAAGCTATTTATGTCGCTTACGCCAAACTCTTTATAATAATCATCACGTTCATACTCATATTTCAGCTCTGCCCACCTGTCTTCTCCCAGGCGGTACCGTATGGCACCGTAATAATTGTTGGCAGCTTCATTTTCGATAAGGCTGTTGACATCTTCGGTCTTGAAATAATACCCACCAGAAATTTCCCATTTGTCAAACAACTCCTGACGAATGTTTGCAAAGACAGAGATGGAGTTTGCCTCATAATAGGTATCTCTATTTTCCCACCATTTTGTTATGCCGATAGAACAATGAAATCCTTCAAGGTGCAGCCATTCATTAATGTTGATGCCTGCAGTCCAACTGATAAAATCTGTGGTATAGAGGTCTTCATCATCGCTGGAGGCGAGTTTTCTGATGCTCAATCTTGAAAAAACCGCCAAACCTTCTTGAGTTGGGATAGCCTGGCTTATAGATAGATCAAACTGGTTGTATGCTTGCTCCCTGGCAAGATAGAGCCTTTTTATGTCCTCACCTAGATCCTTTTCTGGTGACTGCCAATCAAAAATAAATTCAGAATCATACTCGTTTTCAAAGTTTCTATAGTATTTGAACCCCACAGTCGTGCCGGTTTTTTCAATATCGCCCACGATATTAAAAAAGGCATAACGGGCGTGATTGTTTATGAAGGCACCGTGGGCGTCCATTCTAAGATTTTCATATGGGCGCCAGTCTGCATATAGGGTCCATGAATTTTCCTTGTAAAAGGTCGAGTCGGCATGAATGATAAGATTTTTTATTGGATAGAACTCCAGATTAACTCCTCCTATCCCATCCCTTCTGAGATTAGCAAACGGCTGGGATACCATTCCGCCATATACCTCGAAGCTCAACCAATCGAAATTGAGGGGTCTATCCCCTCGTATCCACAGTCCGTCTAACTGTATGTTTTCGTCAACCCCGAATACGTATTGACGTCCTATTCGAACGTCATAATTTTGGATTAACTCCGTAAATTCCAGATATCCGTAGTAGAGCATCAGTTGCTGTCTGTTGTCACCACATGCGTCAATATAATCTTGAAATATGGAACCTTCAGGCGTGCCATCGAGATCCTTTCTGTATCTGCCAAGGAAGTTGAAGCTGACACCTTTCTCCCGCCAGTCCCAATTGACCCCTACCTGTTCTTCAAAGTCCTGGTCACTGGAATCATTTGGGACCATGAACTTATCGGGAGGTGTGGACCACTTAACTTGATACTGGGTCCTGCTTGTGATGTTAAGCGTACCATAAGGCAGCTCCACTTCTGCCGATACAGGAACAGCAACTAAAATTAGGAGAATTAAAAAAAGAACAAAAACAAACCCTGCACCAAAACCTCTGATAACTACTCCCTTTTGTTTTTCCATAGTTCCCTAACCATCCACATCTTTTTTGCTAAGTCACTGAAAATTCCCCTTTTTTTCAGTGACGCCACCAAAACGCATTAAAAGTAGGGTCAATGCAAAGCAACATAGAGAAGGATGACCCTTTAATTATGAATAATCATTCACTAAGTTTTTAACTCCATGTGTTGAATATGTCAAAAGAATTTTGTTGAGGATTGATGGTAATTTTTGGATAACAATGCCAAACTTTTGTATTTTTTCTTTAAAAAGCTTTTAAATGCTTATATTAGAGATATGAAAAAGTGAGCGTCAAAAAAATCAGCATCAAATACAATTATTTGCAAATTATCCTATTTTTTTGTGTGAGAAGAAAGCACCGATCTAATGACCGGTACTATTTCCGAAAACTTAAAAGGCTTATTAATTATGTGGCTAACGCCAAGATTTTGCACCTTTGAAAGGTCTTCCCTGTCAAAATATCCTGTGCATATAATGATTGCCACTTTAAGTCCTGGAAAGATCTCATTAAACTGTTCAAGGAACTTTATCCCTCCCATTCCTGGCATGTTTAGATCTAGCAGAATTAGGCTAAGGGAATCTCCCTGCTCTTTTATGAATTTTATGGCTGCTTCCGCGCTTTCCACCGTTTCTACCCTATAGCCTGCCTGCTCCAGCATATTTTTGCCGATGTCTCTTATCTGTTCTTCATCATCTACCAAGAGGATCAGTTCGTTGCCAGTGCTAACTGATTCGAATTCGGACCCATCTTTCCTGTCTTGCTCTTGAGGATTTTGGCAGCAAGGGAGGTAAACGGAAAAGGCAGTTCCCACACCTGGTTGGCTGTCACAACAGATAAATCCCTGATGGTCCTTGACAATGCCATAAACTATGGAAAGTCCAAGGCCTGTTCCCTTCCCCTTTTCCTTTGTGGTAAAAAAGGGTTCGAAAATTTTGTCTTTGACCTCAGGTGGTATCCCATGACCTGTATCAACGATTTTTATACAAACATATTCTTGTCTTAGATTATCACATAAGCCCTGTGAAAATTCTTTTATGTCATTTGGTAAGCGGTTGGTTTTAGAGGTAGATATCTCTAACATTCCTCCATCTGGCATGGCATCCCTGGCATTTATGCATAAATTGAGTAATACCTGTTCAAACTTTACAGGGTCTGCATAGATAAAGCCTGCATCTGCTGATAGCCTTAGATCTATGGTAATCATTTTGGGAATCACCCTGTGCAGGAGTTTGGTGAGGGATACGATCTGGGAATTTACGTCCAGGATTTCTTTTTTGCTTTCGTCCTTTCTGGCAAAGATGAGGAGTTGTCTTGCTACCATGGAAGCCCGAGCAATGGTTTTTTCTATTTGCCTGAGGTAATAGTGTATCTTTGATTCTCTTTTGGTTTGTTGCAAGCCCATTTGTACGTACCCGGAAACTATCTGAAAGACGTTATTGAGGTCATGGGCTACTCCTCCTGCCATTACCCCGATGGCTTCCATCTTCTGGGATTGTATCAATTCGTTTTCCATCTGTTTTTTCGCTGAAATATCCCTTAAAAAGAGCACAGATGCCGGTTCCTTGTGGATTTCAATAGGAACCACGGTATATTCAAACCATCTTTTGGAGAATTTATCTTCCTCTAGCTCCATCTCCTGATTGATTGTACTTTTCCCCAATGTTACAGCCTTGTTGTATGCATCTATTATAGTTTCTTGCATTTTAGGTGGAAGTTGTTCTAGAATTTCTTCGTCACGATCTATAACTTTAAGACTTGTTAATATTTCATTTGCCCTAGGATTGCAAAATGTTACTTTTCTATTGCTAAGGATAAGAATGCCCTCTTTGGCATTGTTAACTACAGAGGCATAACGAGATTCTGATTCCTTAACATTTTCCCTTAGGCGATTCGCGTATTGTCTCAGGCATTCCTCTGCCTTCATTAATTTTTTTCTGCCAATGAATTCTTCAAACCGTTTTCTGTAATTAAAAAAGGAGGCGGTTAGCAATATGGCAAGACAAGAAAGCAAGAATATATTATTCACCCAGAATAGTCTCGATATCTGGCCATCTTCAGAAAGAAATACAGTAGTCATATATATGGCATAGAGAATTGATACGTGAAAGAAATGGCATTTCATCTCAAGAGGCACTATGGAGATAAAGCCAGTGAATACCAAAAGCAGGCCGGCATAATATGGAGTCTCAAACCCGTCTACATCTTTGATCATCATTATGATGCACATGCCCACAACATAATAACCAAGTATCCCTATAATTTTTGAGGTTCGGAATTTTTGGCTTTTTAGATTGATATAGAATAAAAAGGCGGCAAGAATAGCGGCCCCGATACGATAGTACAAGAACTTGTAGAAATACTCAGGATAGTAGTAATAGTCTACCCAAGAAAAGACAGGGACTAAGATAAATATAAGGATAAGACCTATTCCAACTGTCTTTTTCAAGACAGGGAAAAGGTCATCCTCAAATTCCTCTTTGAATCGCAAGTAGTTCTTCAAATGCAGGGATTCCTTTAGACGCTATACGTCCTTTTTGCCAATTGCAAATAAGTTGACCCCCTCTTTTTCATGAAAGACTTTCACCGAATTGCCAAATCCACCCTCACGGAAGAGCCTCTTCAAATCTTGCTCATCCCTATGGATTAACTTCCACTGCAAGATATGATCCATCCATGCCTTGTTGGGATTATGTACAGAGAAATTACTGAGAACCAACACACCCCCAGGCCTTAAATATTCTCTGGCTCTTTTGACAAGAGCAATAAACAAACGGTCGTCTAGATAATCGGTCAATCCTGCAGAATATATAATATCCTGTTGCTCAAAATCGTGTTTAGATCTTCCTAGCGACCATTTTATCACGTTTTCCTGCATAAGCATAATTTTTGCTTCGTGTTTAAAAACGTCTACATTTTCTGCTGTGTAGGTAAGGGCATCCTTGTCTGCGTCTATGCAGATGGCCTCAACCTTGTCTGTAGCATGAAAATTAGCAAGAAAATCAAAAAGTTCCCTGTTGGAGCCACATGCAAGATTCATGATCTTGATTTTGTTTCTGGTCTCGGCCTCTAGTCTCCCGGTTGCCTCTTTTTTTAAGAGTTCACCCAAAAGCCTTCTCCTTTCTCGAACGGCTCTGGCTGGAGGTGTATCCAAACAATATTTGTCAATCAGTATTCCAAGATCCCCATCTCCCTCAGGCCTGTTTGCGTAAATGGCCTCCATCATTAAAAAGTCGCCTGCATATCCCTTGGGCTTGAAATAAGCCCTCTGGGCAAATCTGCTCCTCATAAAATAGGGAAATATTTCTTTAAACACGTATCCCCAAATATATTCAAGCACCTCATTATTCGCCATTTCGTATCGAGATAGTTGTTCTATATAGGCATCAAATTCGTCAATTAGGGCCTTTATCCTGGGATAACAGGAATCAAATAGCTGGTCCTTATTACAGGCCTGGATATCGTTGGCTATTTCGTACATAGTTCCTTTAAAAAATTCTACTTTGTTACTGACTTGTCTCCATAGATGGTTCTTAAAGATATAGTCTGGTACAGGTTTGAGTTCTTTGAAAAGGGGTATCTTTCCAGTAGAAAGAGAAGCAGAGTAGCTGTTCAATGGTTTTGATTCTGCCACCAACTGCCTAAATTTTCTACATATTGACAGGCTGATAAGGTGTACAGTGTCTCCAAATAGAACTGGATTTTCCTCACGCAGCCTTAGAAATTGTTTTTGCGAAAGCCTTAGGAGGATGGAATCCTGGCTGGCTTTTATATTTCTCACCCTTGTAACGCCATCAATAAACCCAACTTCACCGAAGAATTCTCCCTGGCCTATGAGGGCTACTATGATCTGAGTGCCATCTTCTTCATAAGAGACCTCAACTCGGCCCTTTTGCACATAATAGAGACTGTTTTCATTGCTCTGGACATCTAGCTGTTGATTTTGGGCATAAGATTCATTGGATAGATACGGTGCAAGCCGTGTTAGGATATCCTGTTGGACATCTAAAAAAATTCTTGGGTCTTGATTGGATGTTGTCTGTACAAGGTTAAGCTCCATGCGCCTCTCCATTTACTGCCAAATCAAACAGTCCTTATCTTTTGGGGCAGCCTTGATTTTTTTCTAACAACTATCGTTTAGTTTCAGATTGACTTTTTACTTTTAATTATCGGAATGTTAAGGTCGGAACTGGAAAGGATGTCACGACCAAGAGTTAAGTTATCTTAATTCTTAGGTACGTATTCTTCAGCAATCTCCTTTGGAAAGGCATCGAGTCTCTTTGCAAAAGCGGCCTTTAAGAAGGTATTAACCCACCAAAAGATGTCCTTTCTCCTGACTGCGCGCCTGAGTATTTTCATGCGTCGTGCACGCTCATTCATAGACATTGAAAAAGCGCTGAAAATAGCTTTAGAAACCCCTTCTATGTCGTAGGGATTTACCATAATGGCCCCTCTATGAAGTTGGGCTGCAGCCCCTGCAAATTCGCTCAAGATTAATACTCCTTTGCCCTCAAGATTGCATGCACAGTATTCTTTGCAGACAAGATTCATTCCGTCTTTTAGAGGAGTAATGAGGGCTATCTCTGCGAGCCTGTAATAGGCAAGCAGTTGAGTCCTGTCCAGGCTTCTGTACAGATAGTGTATTGGCACCCAGCCGGATTGGGTGAATTTGCCGTTCACCTCTCCTACTATTCTCTCTATTTCCCTTTTTAGCTCCTGGTACTCGGGCACTTCACTTCTGCTTGGAACGACTACCTGTACAAAGCTCACTCTCATGCGGAGCTCTGGAAATCTGTCAAGGGCATCTGAAAAGGCATATAGTCTTTCTGGAATCCCCTTTGTATAATCAAGCCGGTCTATACCAAGGATGACCTGTCTGTCAGGTAATGCCTCATGTAAATACCAAGCTGCTTCTGCCACTTCTTGGGAAGCACTGTCTCTGGCAAAAGATTTGTAATCAATACCTATTGGAAAAGCTCCAACCCGGATAGATCTGCCATGAAACTCTACATCAGACACCGCCCCTCTACGCCCGACTTTGACTTCAGGAATAAGCACAGAGAGACAATTGAGAAAGTTTCTCTTGTCTCTCATGGTTTGGAATCCGAGCAAATCATAATGGAGCAAGGCCTCCAAGACCATCCTGCGCCAAGGAAGTTTCATGAAGATATCAACTGGTGGAAAAGGGATATGCAGAAAAAAGCCTTTTGGTTGTGAAAGGCCTAAAGTGCGCATATAATAGGCAACGTGCATAAGATGGTAATCATGTACCCAGATGTAATCATTTGTTCCCGAGTGTTCTTTAATAATTTGGGCAAATTTTTTGTTTACCGAGAGATACCTGTACCAATATCTGGGTTTAAAATGGCACCTGCTTTGGAGGTCATGAAAGAGAGGCCAGATTATCTCGTTTGAAAAACCATAATAGTAAGAGTCTATGTCTTCCTTATTCAATGGAACAGGTATAAGTCCATAGCCTGTCCTTTTAGATGCCTCTTTTAACAGATTAAGGTGCGAAGGGTCGAATTCAGAGCCAGACCATCCTATCCATAATCCGCCTCGATCCCGAAGTACAGGAGCAAGGGCTGTAACTAGACCACCAGCTCCTGGCGCAACCTGTACATTCCCCTCCTTTTTTATTATTCGGATTGGTAGCCTGTTGGATACTGCAATGAGTCTTTTTTGACCATTTGCATGTTTCTCCATTTTTTCTATGCGATATATTTGCTTAGGCATTCTTTTAACTCTTCTGGTGGAATTATCCACACATCTGCTTTTGTTGCCCTCAATTTCTTTCTTACCAAAAAAGATACTCCATACCCATCTAAGGCTAGGAAGGCGTCCTCATCAGTAAAGTCATCTCCGTAGTAGGAGCACAGTCCATCAGATGGAAAGGCCTTGAGAAGGTTTTGCACCACGTTGCCCTTATCTATACCTTTTGTTCTTAGCTCAACCCCCCCGTCAAAAGGGTCTACTTCTAATGACGAATTGGCAGAAACTTTCTCGAAGAACTCTGTGGCCTTTTCTAAAAGTCTCTCTGCCCTTTGTCTTTTTATGCCCCGGACATGAAACGCTAAAGATCCGTGTTTTTCTTCAAGGCTCGAGCTTAATCCTTCACGTTGGGCCCATTTTTCCACCTGATGGAATATTTGTCTGGAAGAATCTGAAACAGGTATCTGGATCAGGCGCCCTGATGTTAATAGCCGTTCCATTCCGTGGCCACCCCAAATTTCTACCGGGACTTTTAAGCCAAGGAGATTTTTCACCTCTAGGGCATCACGTCCTGAAATTATTACAACAGTGTTAAGTCTGGTATTGATTATATCTTCGAGTATTTCTCCAACTCCAGGATAGGGGATCGCCTTTTCCCGGTCAGCCACAAATGGAGACAATGTTCCATCGTAATCTAGCATGAGGAGTCTGCGTGAGCGTCTGTCTGATAAGGCAGCCCAAAAATTTTCCACTTTTTCTTTGTTTTTTAATATCTTCAAGGTCCGTTAAGGTCTATCCTGTCTTCAAAACCATGGAAAATGGCTATCATAAGGGCAAGGTACTCTCTAAGGTGCCTGGTCAAAAGAAAGTTTTCTTTTACAAACCGTCTCGCCCTTTTGCCCATTTCTTTTCTTTTTTTCTCATTATGCAATAAATATCTGATTCTTAGGGCTGCGCCTTCGGGACTCCTTACCCTGAAACCCGTGTAATGGTCGATTACCTGTAAACGTATTCCTCCGGTATCCCCGCCAATAACAGGCTTTGATTTCCACATGGCCTCTGTGACTGTGAGACCAAAGCCTTCTTTGATAGATTTTTGAAGCACTATATCAGCTGAACGCTGAAGGGCGTTAATTGTTCTGTGGGAATCAGGTGGCAGGATCAATATATGGATATTCGGGTCGTTACCCGCCACTTTTTTAACCTCATTAAGTACCACCTCGCCTTCTGGGTCATCGCTTGCTCCTCCACCTGCCAACACAAGCTGTATGGGCACGATTTTCCTTGCAATGCGGTAAGCAGCAATTACTCCTACCGGGTCTTTGAATCTGTCATAACGAGAAACCTGAAGAATGATGGGAAGATCGGGTCTGAGTCCAAACCTGGCTTTGATATCATCAATTTCTTGTGGAGATAACTCCATGTTTTTTTCGCTAAGAGGATCTATGCTGGGAGCAATAATATATTGCGGATGGGGAAGTGGCTGAACAAACTGTGCAGTAGAAAAGATGCTTGCGTCATAGTTATAAACAAGATTCTTTAAATACTTCCATACGGGTCTGTAAGGCCTGCTGCAGTCTATGTGGCAACGCCAGATCCATTTGCCCTTTTTTTCTGGCGTATATGACAATAAGGCTGCTGGTTGAGGATCATGTATAAAAACAAAGTCTGCCTCGCGCAGTTGCTCCTGTAGCCTGTCTGCATTTTCTTTGTTGATGCGTTCATATTCGGCAATGGCCTTTTCGGGAAGCAAAACTGTATTGCCTTGAATTGCATTATGAAATCCCTTGGTGCACTCAAAAAATAACGGAGAGCCTTCAATGACCTCCCAATACGTTTCTATTCCTAATGCATTCATCATGGGCACAATCTTGGCAAGTAGCTCAGCAACTCCTCCTCCCTTTCTAGTGGAGTTGACATGTACTACTTTCATCCCTTTTAGGGGTATTGAAAGTTGCCTTAGGTGGTCAACTACTTCTCGGCCAGCTACCTTGCTGTAGCGTTCAAGAAGATCCATTGAGCTGGCCCTCCTGAAAAAAGGACTTGCATTGATTGATGAGTTTTTCGCGAATAACTTTTAGGGAGCTGAAGTACGGGTCTATGGATTTTATGGCATGTGATAACCCATAAAATTCAGGCCCGAAGGACTCAAGCCAGATGCTGAAGTCGTCTGTCCTCTCTTTTGTCCTGCGCCTGGCATCTATAAAATGATAAAATATAGATCCAAGAGACATCCTTGGGAGTTGTTTTATTAGCTCACGTGGATGGGTTATGTGTCTTTCTGTATTGAGCACCACGAGCTGACTCTTAATAAAATAAAATTGTTCGTCGGTTCTTGACCAAATAATGGATTCGTTCTCATAAAGGTAATCATCCACCCTTTCCATTAATTCCTGGCGCACCCCTTCTATATCGTCATGTTCGGTTGGGTCTATGACACTGAGTTTTTCAGCCAAGGCCTTTTCGTGAAGTCCGTGGAAGGCCCAGGCTGCAAAATCGTTGTTATATTCTGGTTCATCGAACTGTGGTTGAAGAAACCGTCCCCAAAAATGGTGATAGATGCTTGTCCCAGGAACGCGTTCTAACGCATCCCTGAATTCTCGCAGGGTCTGAACCCTTACCCCTGTACTTAACCTGACTAAAGCGCAATCTCTTATATGGAATTTGGTGTTTCCCTTATTATTCAAGCCGGAATCCCTTTCCTATAAAAACCCTGTTAATAGGCATTATAAACTCTAAAAAGTCTCCAACAAGCCCCTATAGTAAATAGTTTTCCTCTTTGTTCGTTACAGGATGGAGCGGTTTTGTTGTGCTAATGGGCTAAATAGCTATCTATTGCCTGGGCTAGAGTAAATCTTATATTCTCTAAAAAAAGAGGAAGGAGGTGAATGACATGAATTTTGAGAAATATGCTGAAAAAGGGAACCTATTCATAAAAGAGCTTGCCCAGGAATTGGGATGTCCTGATGATAAGAAAAAGGCAGGACGTATCTTAAAGGCCGTACTGAAGGCCCTAAGAAACAGGCTTTCTCATGAGGAATCCATGCATCTACTAGCACAGCTTCCCATGTGCATCAAGGCCGTATATGTGGACGGTTGGAAACTTTCCCAGACACCCGAAAAGATAAAAAACGTTTCAGAGTTCATCGAAGAGGTCATGAGATACGACGTGCCTAGGGCCCAACAGGATTTTGCCAACAAGGATGAGGCCATACGGGCAGTAAAGGCAGTATTCAAGGTGATCAAAAATCACATATCTGACGGAGAATCTCAAGATGTTGAGGCCGAGTTGCCTAAACAGCTTAAAGAGCTATGGGAAGAAGCCTAGTGGTTATCGGACCAGTCTATAGGCCTGCACAATGCAGGCCATGATTTTGTTATCTGTCTGAAGGAACAAATCCCTTGGCCTCGTATCTAGGGCTGAGATGATAAATTCCAGGAAGTTGGCGGTACTGTTCATCATAGTCAAGGCCATATCCCACTAAAAAACCCCGCTCTATTTCAAAACCAACATAGTCGGCTTCCACATCAACCTTTCTTCGTTCTTTTTTGTCTATTAGACAGCAAAGCTTTATGGATGCTGTGTCATGAAGCCTTAACATCTCCTTCAGATATTTTAGGGTATAGCCAGTATCTATAATGTCTTCCACTATGAGAACGTGCTTGTCTTTCAAAGACAGTTCCACATCCTTGGTAATAGAGATCTGACCAGATGATTCGGTAGACGATCCATAGCTCTGTAATCTGACAAAGTCCATGGCCATGGGCAGGTCAATGTGTCTTACAAGGTCGGCCATAAATATAAATGCGCCCTTGAGTATTCCAATGACCACCATGTCTTTTTGCCTATAGTCCGCTGTAATCTGCCTTCCCAACTCTTTGACTCTCTCTTTGATTTTTTCTGGAGAAAGGATTATTTTTAGCTCATCTATAGTTTCCAAACTTTCCTCCCATTGTTTTCTTGACTATAAATGTTTTGTGGTTAGAATGAAAAGTATTAAAAGGATAGTTTTTATCATATTAGTATAAATTGCTTTAGGCTTAAAAATTCATTTATCAAAAATAAAAAGCGAGGTGAACAGATTATGCCCATATATGAGTTTGTATGCAACAAGTGCAATAAGAATTTTGAAAAATTTGTATTGTCTATAGGTGCTGTGTCTGATGTAAAATGTCCGTCCTGTGGTTCAAAGGATGTAACTAAACAGTTTTCCACGTTTTCTTGCCGTTCGGGATCTTCTGGCCAGTCATTAGGTGGAGTCTCTGGTTCTTTTAGTTCCGGGGGCTGTGGTGGTTCTTCTGGTTTCAGTTGAGCATAGCAAAGGTTCCAGGTTGGAGCCCAAATTGGCCTAATTTGATAAAAGCCTGTTGATTGCCCCGTTTGTGGTTTGAAAAAAGGAGGAACAGATGCTTCATATAGAAGACTTGTGGGTTGATGTCCATGGGAAAGAGGTCCTTAAGGGGATTGATTTATATATAGGAAAGGGAGAAACGCATTGTCTGTTTGGCAGAAACGGATCTGGAAAGACCACGCTTTTGATGACCATAATGGGTTTTGATGGTTACCAGGTTAAGCATGGGAAAATAATATTCAAAGGCGAGGATATAACCCATATGCCTTTAAACGAACGGGCAAGGCTCGGATTGGGGCTGTCTTTTCAGAGACCTCCGACCCTAAGAGGTGTAAAGCTCAGGGATATGCTGAAGTTATGTGGAAATGGCAGTAACAAGGGGGTTCAGTTGGCTATAGAGTATGGTTTTGAGTCCTTTTTGGATAGGGAGGTGAATCTTGGATTTTCTGGAGGAGAGATAAAAAAGTCCGAGTTGTTGCAGCTCTTGTCTCAGAATCCAGATCTTACCCTTTTGGATGAGCCAGAGTCAGGTGTAGATGTTGAAAATCTGAATGTAATTGGCGATATGATAAGAAGGCTCTTGGAAAAGGATAAGCACCGTAACAGGACAAAGTCTGGATTAATCATTACACATACGGGCTTTATTCTCAACTATGTTACTGCTGATAAGGGGCATGTAATGCTGGATGGGAGGCTTGTCTGTCATGGTAATCCTATAGATATTTTTGAAAGGATCCAGCAAAATGGCTATGAGGAGTGTGCAAAATGTCAGTTCTAGACCATATTAAGAGCGATGAAGAGCTCCTGAAGAAATTCAGACCTGCAGATCAGGCTCA
Organism: uncultured Desulfobacterales bacterium; assembly: GCA_964573805.1. Classification (GTDB taxonomy): domain Bacteria; phylum Desulfobacterota; class Dissulfuribacteria; order Dissulfuribacterales; family QOAL01; genus JAADCZ01. The sequence continues at coordinate 18,428 of CAZNKP010000027.1, forward strand.
GACAATAGAGGATCTTTCTGAGTTGGATCAGGACGAGTTAGTAAGGTTAAAGAAGACGGGGGTGGACCTTGATGCCAAGAACAGGCTAGGGACATTTCTCCAGACCAACTGTGGCGTAGTAGCGTGTAGTTGCGATGTCCAGGGCATAGAGATGCTTCCTATCACCGAAGCCCTGAAAAAATATGATGGATTAAGTGAATACTATTGGAGATTGATAGATCCTGATAAGGATGCATTTACTCGCGAGGCCAAGGAACATCTGGATAACGGTTACTTTATAAGGGCAAAGAGAGGACAGAAGGTGGTGTATCCTTTACAGGCCTGCCTTTACATCAGAAACGATGACGTTGCTCAACGTGTGCACAATATTGTGGTGGCTGAAGAAGGCTCTGAATTGCATATCATTACAGGTTGCACCACGCATCCTCATCTGACATCTGGACTCCATATAGGTATTTCTGAATTTTATGTTAAAAAAGGAGCCAAATTGATTTTTACAATGGTGCATAACTGGGCTGAGGAGGTATATGTCCGTCCACGTACCGCGATTGTAGTAGAAGAGGAAGGCACCTTTCTGTCGAACTATGTGTCTTTAAAGGGGGTCAAATCCGTACAGTCCTTTCCTACATGTATTCTCAAAGGCAAAGGAGCTATTGCCAGATTCAATTCTGTTATAGTGGCTCCAAAAGGTTCTTGTATAGATACTGGCTCTAGGATAGTGCTAGAGGCCCCTGAGACAAGGGGGGAAATCATATCTCGTACCATTTCTTATGGCGGTTATATTGTTGCAAGGGGGCATTTGGTTGGTAAGGCCCCTGACATAAAGGCCCATTTGGAGTGTCAGGGACTTATGCTTGGGCAAAGGGGAGTGATTCATGCCATTCCAGAGCTTGAGGCCCATGTTCCTGATGTAGATATGTCCCATGAAGCGGCGGTCGGAAAGATTGCCAAGGAGGAGATCGAGTATCTTATGGCTCGAGGTCTTAGTGAAGAAGATGCAACAAGCACCATTGTTCGCGGTTTCCTAAATGTGAAGATAGAAGGGTTGCCAAAGGAGCTTGATGATGAGCTCCAAAAGGCAGTTGAAGAGTGTCATAAGGGTATGTAGTAGACAAAGGAAAAATAAAAAGGGTAAAATGGATAAGTCCTTTTGAAAGTAGTTATTGCACAAATCAATCCTACTGTTGGAGCCTTTGAACAGACAAGGGCCACAATAAAGCAGGTGTGCCAAATGGCAGCAGCCAGGAGCTGCGATCTGGTTGTGTTCCCGGAACTCTGTATAACAGGCTATCCTCCAAAGGATCTTCTGGAAAGGCACGATTTTGTTGAAGAGGCAGAGAGATCCCTTTCCAGGCTCGTAGAAGAGATCAGGGGCATAGGAGTAATTGTTGGCACAGTAACCAGAAATAGTACAGGTGTTGGTAAGCCTCTTTACAATTCTGCTGTCCTTTTTGAAAATGGTAAAATTATCGCTACTGTTCATAAACAGCTTCTTCCTACTTACGATGTTTTTGATGAGGCTAGATATTTCAGGCCAGGGCCACCGTCCGATCCTATAGATTTCAAGGGGGTGAGGTTGGGCATCACTATCTGTGAAGATATATGGAACGAACCAGCCTTCTGTCCCCATTGTGAAACTTACGACAGGGATCCTGTTGACGATCTGTGTAACAAGGGCTCTCAAATTATAGTTAACATCTCTAGTTCGCCTTTTTGTCTTGGAAAACTAGAGATCAGGGAAAAGATCCTTGGTGGTATCGCAGACAAGTATCACGTTCCTGTTATTTACTGTAACAGTGTAGGAGGACAAGACTGCCTTGTTTTTGATGGGGCAAGCCTTTGTATCTTGCCTGGACAAAGGTTTGTTGCAAGGGCCTATCAATTTCAGGAAGACGTTGTGACATTGGATACCGAGGCCAAACATGGGGATCTCAGAAGCACTGTCACTTGCAGGGAAGAACAGGCGGCCTTGGCCTTGGTTCTTGCGCTAAGGGACTATACAAGAAGATGTGGTATTGGGAAGGTGACCCTTGGACTAAGCGGTGGGATAGATTCATCACTTACTGCGGCTTTGGCGGTAGAGGCCTTAGGAGCCCAAAATGTCCTGGGTGTTTTGATGCCCTCAGCCTATACTTCCAAAGAAAGTTTGGAGGATGCTGAGATTCTTGCTCACAACCTTGGTATAGAGACGGTAACGCTTTCTATCATATCCATCTTTGAGGCATACATGGATGTGTTGGAAGATATATTTCAAGGTCTTCCGATGAATGTCGCTGAAGAAAATATCCAGGCACGTATTAGAGGTAACCTCCTTATGGCCATTTCAAACAAGCTTGGCTATATGGTTTTGTCTACTGGCAACAAGAGTGAGTTGGCAGTGGGATATTGTACCCTTTATGGAGATATGTCTGGAGGTTATGCACTGATTTCTGATTTACCAAAGACCCTTGTTTATAGGGTTGCCAGATTCTTAAATAATCAGAAAAACTGCATTCCAGAACGTGTATTCCAGAAACCTCCTTCTGCAGAGCTCCGTCCAGGCCAAACCGATCAGGACGATCTTCCACCCTATGAGATTCTTGATCCTATACTTGAACTTTATATGGAGCAGCAGTTAAGCCCTGCACAGATTGTAGAAAGAGGATTTGATAAAGGGATTGTAAAAAGGATTATAACTATGGTTGACAGGAATGAGTATAAGAGGCTACAGGCCCCTCTTGGCCCAAAGATTACGGCCAAGGCCTTTTGTTGCGGAAGGCGTTATCCAGTTGCCCATGGTTATAGGCCAAGATTATGAGCAGCAAGACCTATATCTCGGATATAAGGCCTGGCCAAAGAGTTGAAGGCTACTTTTGTGTTGCCTCCAAATCCTTAAGGAAGACAAAGACTGGTTCTCCTTTTTTGGTTTTGCTTCTGGGAGATAAGACTGGACAAATGGAGGCGAGAATTTGGGACAATGCCCAAGAATTAAATGATGGCTTTGATAAGGGGGACATTGTTTTCCTTGAGGGCGACGCTGTAGAATTCAATGGTCAATGCCAGCTTAAGGTAGACAAGTTTAAGGTAGTGGAACAGGAGAGTATAGACCTGTCGCGTTTTCTTCCCGTCTCATCTTGCGACCTCCAGCAGGCTTGGAAGATATGCAAGATGGCAATACGGCAGGTAAGAGACACCTCTCTCAGACTTCTCCTTGAGGAAGTCTTTCAAGACAGAAAGATAAAAAAAGATTTTTTAAAGGCACCTGCTGCCAAGAGAATGCATCATGCCTATATAGGTGGTTTGCTTGAACATTCTGCGGGTCTTGTAGAGTTGACCATGTTGATTGTAGATAAGTATCAATATCTTGATAGGGATGTCTTGTTATCTGCTAGCTTGCTTCATGATATAGGAAAGACTAAGGAGCTTTCCTGGCATCGTCCTCCTATTGATTATACCGACGAAGGCAGGCTCATGGGGCATATTGTTCTTGGGATGGAGATAATCGAACATGCTTGCCTTTCTGCCAAAGTAAATACAGAGACCAGGAAAGTGAAGGCCTTAAAGCATGTCGTGCTCAGTCATCATGGTAGGCTGGAATTTGGCTCCCCTGTGCTTCCCATGACAGAGGAAGCCATAGTATTCCACATGCTGGATGATCTTGATGCAAAGCTAAATTTTCTTTCAAACTTGAAAAGCTCAAGAGGAGATTCTGGGACGTGGGGTTGGAGTGAGTATCAAAGGCTTTTTGAACGTTATTTTTTTCTGCCACCTCTTAAAAATGCCATTTCAGACATGTCTCGAGAGGCCCAGGCAGGAGAAGGGCATCCAAAAGAAAGCCAGCAACAACCATGCTTGTGGGATATTGATGAGTCTTGACACATTTTTAGTTTGTATGGTATAGCTTACGAGCCTTTGGGTATGGGCGGATAGCTCAGATGGGAGAGCACCGGCCTTACAAGCCGGGGGTCACAGGTTCAATCCCTGTTCCGCCTACCACTTTGCAATGTTATACAGAAGCGGGGTCGTAGTTCAGCCGGTTAGAACGCTGGCCTGTCACGCCAGAGGTCGCGAGTTCGAGTCTCGTCGGCCCCGCCACTTAGGTTTGTAAGGGTTACTGTCTGTAGATAGTAACCCTTTTTGTTTTTAGAGGATTTTCACCAGGCTATATTTTGCTTTGGTCTTAATAGGTCAAAATTCTGTGAGCAAAGGCCTTTCAAGCAATGATCTTTTTTAAGGCAGGTCTCATGGGCCTGGGAAGAAGATGAGTAATTTTCTGACACTTAACAAATTTTTTAAGAAGCATTTTGGCAAAAGGGTCCAGAAAGTACCCCTAGATGCGGGTCTTGGTTGTCCAAACCGAGTCTCAGGAAAGGGAGGTTGTATTTATTGTAATGAAAAAGGTTCCGGCACGGGTGCTTCGCTAAGGAATATTCCATTGAGAAAACAACTCTTGGATGGGATGGAATGGGCTAAGCGACGGTACAAGGCAAAACTTTTTGCTGCCTATTTCCAGGCCTTTTCCAATACCTTTGCTCCTCTTGATAAGTTAGAGGAAATTTATCTTCAGGTGGCCAATGTGCCGGAAGTGGTGGCAGTTGCTATTGGTACTAGGCCGGATTGTATAAATAAACAAGTGCTAGATTTAATAGCAAGTTGTTTTCCTGATAAGATGGTATGGATGGAATACGGGCTTCAAAGTGCATCCGATCTGACTTTGCAGGCAATAAACAGGGGCCATACAGTAGATGATTTTATAAGGGCGGTTGAGCTTACCAAGGGCTACCCCTTTTTAATTTGCGCCCATGTGATTTTCGGTTTGCCAGGGGAAGGAAAGAAGGAAATGGAAGATACAGTGAGGCTTGTAGGGGCACTTGGGGTCAACGGGATAAAATTTCACGAACTCTATGTTATAAAAGGGACGCCTCTTTGTAAAATATACAGGCGGGGAGGTTATACACCGATAGATCAAGATAGTTATGCAAGGATGGTGGCGTGGGCCATCAGGTCATTGCCCACGGATACGGTTATACAAAGACTTACTGGAGATCCGGCTCCAGGTGAGCTAGAGGCACCCGGCTGGGCCAGTAAAAAACAAGAAACAATTGCCCTTATTGGAAAGTATCTTGAGTAGATGGGCAGCAGTTGCCGGTTTCTGTATGTTGTATACTAAACTGAAAAATAGAATAAATAACCCTATTGACTTATTAGGTCACATGCCTGCTTCTTTAAAAAAGGGGGTCAGGAGTTTTTGCTTTAACCGTTGGGGTGGTGTTAGCAAAAGGCCCTTTCACGAATTGAACGTTAGCGGGCTTACTGAAGATGACAAAGCAAATGTTAAGAAAAATATAAATATTATCAAGATGGAGATTGGTGTCCAGCACATGGTATGGACAAGACAGGTTCATGGTACCGATTTTATTCACATTGATCATGCAATCAGTGCCTTAGCAGTTAACTCTACAACAGTGGCAGATGGGCTTTTTACAACAGCTAGCGATGTGGGGCTTATGATAAAGACTGCAGATTGTCAGCCAGTAGTGATGTTTGATCCAGTGAAAAGGGTGATCGCAAACATTCACTGTGGTTGGCGTGGTAGTGTCAAGGGCATTCTGCCAAGGGCTGTTCTAGAACTTGGATCAGTTTATGGTTCCTGTCCCGAGGATATCTGGGCTGGCATAGGGCCTTCCCTTGGGCCATGCTGTGCCGAATTCAAGGGCTGGAGAAAGATACTTCCTGAATGGATGGCAGATTTTCAATGCAAAACAGATTATTTTGATTTTTGGCAGATATCTAAGCGGCAGCTTGTGGACAGTGGGATACCTGAAAAGCAGATTTATTGTGCAGGTATCTGCACTGTTTGTAACAAGGACTACTTTTCCTATAGGAGGGAAAAAGATACTGGTAGGTTTGCTACCGTGGTTGCCATATCGATTTGATTTTTAAGCTCTTTGCTATTGTCCCCTTTTTGAACTATGTTAGCCTGATTTGAGATGTAACAGTAGGCTGCCTCTAAAAAAGAAGGAGCTTTGATCCCAGAACAATCCTTAGGGGTAGTCAATAACTATTTTTGTATCAAGGAGCAGCAAATATGTCTGAAAAGGCTGATACCCGTCTTCTCCCAAAGGCCTACGATTTCAAAGGCATTGAGACAAAATGGTACGATCAATGGATGGAAAAGGGACTCTTTGTAGCTACCATGGATAAGGATAGGCCTAGTTTTTCAATGGTCATTCCCCCCCCAAATGTGACAGGGGTCCTTCACATTGGCCACGCCCTTAATAATACCCTTCAGGATGTGCTTGTTAGATACAAGAGAATGGATGGATACAATACCCTATGGGTGCCTGGTACTGATCATGCTGGTATTGCGACCCAAAATGTAGTGGAACGTCAGTTAGCCCAGGAGGGACTTAGCCGTTATGACTTGGGCCGTGAAAAGTTTATTGAGAGGGTATGGGAGTGGAAGGCCAAAAGCGGAGGCCGTATAATCGAACAGTTAAAGCGCCTTGGCTGTTCCTGTGACTGGTCTAGAGAGCGTTTTACAATGGATGAAGGACTTTCGAGGGCGGTCCGAGAGGTTTTCGTGCAACTCTATGAAGAAGGGCTTATATACCGTGGAGATTATATAATCAACTGGTGCCCACGATGCCACACTGCATTGGCAGATATTGAGGTAGAACATGATCTAACCGACGGTAAAATTTGGTATATCCGGTATCCTTTGGTGGATGAGGCCACCGGAAGGGCATCAGACGAGTTCATAGTGGTGGCAACCACTCGTCCAGAGACAATGCTGGGAGACACTGCGGTGGCTGTTAATCCTGAGGATGAAAGATACAGGGATATTGTGGGCAAGTATGTCCTTCTTCCTTTGGTGAACAGAAAGATTCCAATTATTGCAGATGAGCATGTTGATCCGGAGTTTGGAACAGGGGCGGTAAAGGTTACCCCTGCCCATGACTTCAATGATTTTGAGATTGCCAAGCGTCACCAGCTTCCAAGCGTGAATATATTTGATAAAAATGCAACGGTTACAGAGGAGGGAGGACCATATAGCGGACTAGACAGGTATGAGGCCAGGAAAAAGATCGTCGAGGATTTGGAGAGGCTTGGCTTGTTGGAAAAGGAGGAGGCCTACAGCTTGGCAGCGGGTGCATGTTACAGATGCAAAACAGTGGTGGAGCCCCGTCTGTCAAAACAGTGGTTTGTAAGGATTGAGCCTTTGGCAAGGCCGGCCTTGGAGGCTGTAAGAAATGGCCAGACTAAGATAGTGCCACCTGGATGGGTAAGGACCTATGAGGAATGGATGACAAATATCCGTGACTGGTGTATATCCCGCCAGATTTGGTGGGGGCACAGGATACCTGCATGGACATGTAAAGAGTGTGGAGAGGTTGTAGTTAGCCGGAGCGATCCCGATAAGTGTCCGAAATGTGGTTCAGAGAACCTTGAACAGGAGACAGACGTGCTGGATACCTGGTTCAGCTCTGCACTTTGGCCATTTTCCACGCTAGGATGGCCTGATAAGACCAAAGAGTTAGAATTCTTTTATCCTACCTCTGTACTGATAACAAGTTTTGATATTTTGTTTTTTTGGGTGGCCCGAATGATGATGATGGGTCTCCACTTTATGAAAGATGTGCCTTTTTATTACGTGTATCTTCATGCCTTGGTAAGAGATGCACAAGGCCAAAAGATGAGCAAATCCAAGGGCAACGTTATAGATCCTCTTACCATAATGGAGAAGTATGGCACAGATGCGGTACGTTTTACCCTTGCAGCCTTTGCAGCCCAGGGACGTGATATAAAGCTGTCAGAAGACAGGATAGAGGGCTATCGTCATTTTGTAAACAAGATATGGAATGCTGCAAGGCTTGTGCTTATGCACGCATCAGATATGGAAGAATATCTGGATATGGAGTCAGACAGCAGGCTTAATACAGTTGAAAGATGGATACTGACAAGACTTAACCAGAGTATCAATATTGTAAGGAAGGCCTTGGATAATTTTGATTTTGATGTAGCAGCCAAGGAATTGTATCAGTTTTTTTGGCACGAGTACTGTGACTGGTATCTTGAGTTTTCAAAGGCCGATCTAGCCTCCCAAAAAGGAGACGTTCGTAGCCGGACTTCTAAAAAGGTTGCACTTACAGTGCTTGATAATGTTCTCAGGCTTCTTCACCCCTTTATGCCCTTTGTTACTGAGGAGTTGTGGCATCACCTGCCAGGTGACAAGGGTTACATTATGGTAAGCCGGTTTCCAGAAGGCAGTAAAGAATGGGAGTTTAAAGAGGCCCTTTTGGAGATAGAGCTTCTTAAGACAATAGTTAGCGGTATCCGTAATATAAGAGCAGAGCTTGGCATCCATCCAGGCAAAGGGCTTGAAGCGGTGTTTCTTCCTCATACAACTTTTGCTCAAGGGATTGTATCTGGCCATCAGAAGGAAATAATGAATCTTGCAAGGGTAAACAAAATCAGATTCATAAAAGAGGCTAGCGAAAAGCCAAAGGGTGCTGCATCTTTTATTCATGAGCAAGTTGAGATATTTATTCCACTTGAAGGACTTGTGGATATAGGCCAAGAACTCAAGAAGTTAAAAAAAGAAAGGGCCAAGGTGGAAAAAGAACTCAAAAGAGTAGAAGGCAAGCTCTCCAATGAAAATTTCTTAAAAAAGGCCCCTAAGGAGATAGTTGAAAAGGAGAGGGGAAAGATGGAGCAGCTCCTTGCAAGACTGGCAAAGCTTGATAGCCATGAAGAAATGCTCAGACAGATTTGATAACCTGCCTGTTCCGCGTATCCTTTTTAAGGATCTTGTGTGCAAGGCCCTTTTGGAAGACATAGGAGAGGGGGATATTACTACCCGTTCCTGTGTGGATAGAAAGTCCAAGGCTGTGGCATGGATTGTAGCTAAGGAAGATGGTCTGCTGGCCGGTCTCTTTGTAGCCAAGGAAGTCTTTTGCCAGGTGGATAGACACCTGACATTTGTAGATGGCCTGGAAGAGGGGCATGCCTTTGTCAAAGGTGATACACTTTTGACAATAGAAGGCAGGGCGTCGTCTATATTGATGGCAGAGAGAGTGGCATTAAACTTTTTGCAAAGGTTGTGTGGTATAGCTACGCTTACGAGAAAGTATGCTCAAAAATTAGAAGGATCTGCTTGCAGGATTGTAGGCACTAGAAAGACTACACCAGGCCTTCGTTGCCTTGAAAAGTATGCAGTCAGGATTGGTGGTGGATTTAATCACCGTTTTTGTCTTTCGGATGGGATCTTAATTAAGGATAACCATATAGCGGCCTGTGGTTCTGTAACAGAGGCCATTTCTAGAGCCAGAAAACATGCCCCTCACACTTTGAAAATAGAGATTGAGGTAGCTGGTTTTGAGGAGCTTAAAGAGGCCATTGAGGCAGGTGCAGATGTGATAATGCTGGATAATATGACAGTGGAGCAACTCAAAGAGGCGGTTGCCTTTGCCAGGTTTAGGAGGCCTCACATAGTCCTTGAGGCATCTGGAGGAGTCACCCTGGAAAACGTCAAGGAAATTGCAGCTACTGGTGTTGATATTGTGTCAAGCGGAGCCCTTACCCATTCTTATAAATCCATTGACTTGAGCCTTAAACTAAATATACTCAAAGAGTAATGTTTCCGATTCAAGACAGCATACCGAGACGATGCCCACCACTGATGAACTGGGCCATAATGGCTATATGTATCATTATCTTCCTGTTTGAGATATCCCTTCCTCCTCCGGTATTGGAAAAACTGTTTTATCTTTTTGGCGTAGTCCCAGCACGATATACCCATCCAGATTGGGCGGCAAGTGTGGGACTTGTGCCAAAGGCTATAATGCCTCTATTTACTTGCATGTTTTTGCATGGGAGTTGGGTCCATATAATAGGAAACATGTGGACCTTGTGGATTTTTGGTGACAATGTAGAAGACGAGATGGGGCCTTTAAGGTATCTGCTCTTTTATCTGTTTTGTGGCATAGTTGCCTCCTTGGTGCAAATATATACAAATCCAAATTCAACGATTCCAACTATTGGGGCCTCGGGAGCAATAGCTGGAGTCATGGGGGCATATTATGTGCTTTTCCCACGTGCAAGGATAATAATAATGGTGCCCGTTTTGTTTTTCCCCTTTTTCTTTGATGTACCAGCGGTTTTTTTTCTGGCCTTTTGGTTCCTTGAACAGGTTTTCAGTGGAGCCTTTACTCTTTTGTCGCCACAGCAGGCTGGGGGGATAGCCTGGTGGGCCCATGCAGGCGGTTTCCTTTGTGGTATGATTTCATACAGGTTTTTCTTGAGTAAAAGCATTTGTAGGAAGCGTTATCCAGACCAGATGAGGCCTTGGGGTCTTCTTGATTCCAGAGAAAGATTTTAATATCTTTTAAAAACTGCCTTTAGAAGTTAGGGAGCTTGCTTCAAGGGTAAGGTTCATGACAAAGAGATAGCTCGAACATGATGTATAACCATAGAATATGGTCTTAAGAAAAAGGAGAGTAGCAATATGACACCAATGGATATCTTCTGGATATTCTTTATGCTTACAGCACTTCAACCAGTACTTAGACAAAAGATGCTGGAGGCGGCCCGTCAGAGGACGATTGCCAAAATAGAAAAAGAACGAGGCTCACGGGTTATACTTTTGGTTCACAGGCAAGAAACCATGAATCTTCTTGGTTTCCCTGTAATGCGTTTTATTGATATAAATGATTCAGAACAAGTTATAAGGGCCATCCAGATGACTGATCCAGATATCCCTGTAGACATAGTGCTCCATACTCCTGGAGGCTTGGTGCTGGCGGCCTTACAGATTGCCAGGGCGGTAAAGGACCATCGTGGTAAGGTGACGGCCTTTGTACCACATTATGCCATGAGTGGCGGCACCTTGATAGCCCTTGCAGCCGATGAAATAGTTATGGATAAACACGCGGTTCTTGGTCCGGTAGATCCTCAAATGGGTAACAGTCCGGCTGCCTCGCTTATAAAGGTTATAAAGTCCAAGCCTATAGATAAGGTTGATGATAATTCCATTGTCATGGCAGATATTGCTGAAAAGGCCTTGAGACAAATGAAAAAGAACGTCACCTACTTGCTTGAGGATAAGATGGGTCTTGATAGGGCCAAGGAGCTTGCAGAGATCCTCTCTCAGGGAACATGGACCCATGACCATCCAATCAGTTGGGATGAGGCAAAAGAGATGGGACTTCCTATTCGCACAGACATGCCCCAAATGTTTTACGAGCTTATGGCCCTGTTTCCTCAACCTGTAAGGCGGGAGCCTTCGGTAGAATTTTTACCCATTCCTAAAAGGAGCAAAGATAGCCAAAGTAAGCATTAGCCTTTGCCGTTGATAGGTTTACGTGCTTTCTGCATATGCATAGGCAGAATGATTGTGAATTGATTCAAAGTTTTCTGCTTCTATAGCGAACCATGTAATTTCCGGCAAGGCAGAAAGCCCTTGATAAACCCCCCTGACTATGTCTTCCACAAACATAGGGTGGTTGTAGGCGTATTCGGTCACAAATTTTTCGTCAGGTCTTTTTAATACAGAATAGATCTCTGAAGATCCACAGCTCTCTACAACCTCTATTACATCTTCTAGCCATAGAAATTTTTTGAAACGGACCCAAACACGGACCTCTCCACGTTGATTATGTGCGCCGTAATCTGAAATTTCTTTAGAGCATGGACAAACTGTTGTTATTGGTACTTTGACGATCAACATCATATCGAGTTCTCTTTTCATAGTGCCGTGGAGCCCACATTGATACTCCATAAGGCCCTTTGTACCGGTTACAGGGGCACTTTTTTCTATAAAATAAGGAAAGTCTATCTCTAGATGCGCCTCTTCGGAGTTTAGCCTTTCTTTCATGGCGCTTAGGATGTTTTCAAAGTTTTCTATGGTCACTTCACGGCGGTATTCATTTAAAATTTCGACAAATCTGCTCATATGGGTGCCCTTGAACTGGTGTGGCAGATTAACGTACATATTTATGTTAGCTACTGTATGTTGTGTTCCATTGACCTTATCGAGGACGGTTATGGGATAGCGGATGTTTTTTATTCCTACTCTCTCTAGAGGGATATTCCTGTCATCCCTCATTGCCTGTACATCTGTGAGTTCTTTATATTTTGGATTCATTCAGGCCTTCTCCATCTGCGAGATTATCTGACTTGCTATCTCAAGCATTTGGGGATCTGCATCTGTTATGGCTATCCCGTTGCGTTCCGCCCTTTTTACCTCGGAGCTTGTATAGAATACACCGATTGGAACCCGTCCGCACATCTGCTGAATAAATTTCACATCTTCGTCGTTTTGACAGTTGTTGGCCACTATATGCAGGGAATCTATTTTGAGATCCCTGGCAAACCTGTCGATCTTGTCAGCGGTTTCAAGGCTTCCCCTGTACGGTTGCACAACAATCAGAATATGATCAACGCTTGCAATGGTTCCTCTGCCAAGGTGTTCAACCCCTGCTTCCATATCAAGAACGATATCTTCGTTTTTTGAAAGCAAGAGTCTGTTAAGGAGGTTCCTGAGCACGGCATTATCCGCACATGCACAGCCTCCCCCACCTTGCTGAATTGCCCCCAGAACCATAAGGTTAAGGGCCCCCTTTTTTTTCATCAGCTTATCAGGAAGGTCATCTACCTTGGGGTTTAGATTGTAAAAAGGCCCGTTTCTGCCAGATCGTTCGTTAAGAAGTTCCTTCATCTGGGCTATGGGTGTGATATTAGAATCGTCAAACCCCAAAAGCCTTGCCAGATGCGGGCTAGGATCTGCATCTATTGCCAGCACCTTTTTCCCTTTGTCAAGAAGTGCTTTGATAAGGAATGCACAGACCGTGCTTTTCCCAACGCCACCTTTACCACAAATTGCAATTTTCATCTTCTTCGCTTCATCCTACACTTAACACCAATGAAGCCCCCCCTCTTCTTGGATCGCCTTGGGCTTCATGACCAAATGGATTTATTGCATGCACCCCACCAAAATATACATCTATTTGAGACCATTGATTAATTTTGAATAGGCTGTGAAGCCTTTCAACTACTTCTTGCTGGAATCCAGGCTCCATTTGCAGTGTGCCTTCTTCCATATGGATTCTGGGATTGCAGATGGCATCTTTTAGCTTTAGTCCCAAAAGGCAGCTATTTATTATTACTTGAGTTATGGCAGATCTTATTCTCTTGCTTCCGCCACTTCCAAGCACCAGCCGTACCTGTCCGTTTTTCAAAAGGATGGATGGAGACATCATAGAAGCCACCCTTATCCCTGGCGGAGAGGCATGGAAACCTTCTGGATGGAGATCGTCTTCTCCCATCATGTTGTTTAACATGATTCCTGTTCCCGGGACATAATATCCAGAACCTTCACCATTTGAGGTTGTCATACTTGCAAAATTCCCATATTGATCGCAAACACTTATATGTGTGGTCCCTCTTGAAAAGGTGGCGCGGATCCTGTCTTTGGATGCAATAAACCACTCCTTATCTGGCCATTTCATATTGCTGCCATGAGTTTTTCTGTAGGCCTCTACCTCTTTCATTACAGAAGCCAGAGTCGCTAGATGCCTGTAGGAACCAAAGGCTATGTGGTCATGAAATGTGGCTGAAAGAAGCTCAAGGGCTATGGCAATATAGAACCCACCAAAAGATGGAGGTGGATTGGTGAAAAGACTGTATTCAGAGAAATCTGCCCTGATGGGTTGGCGTTCGATTATCTTATAATCGGCAAGATCTTTGGCAGTCAGCAGGCCTCCTCTCTTTCTCATGTCAATAGATATCTGCCTGGCAAGTTTCCCCTTGTAAAAAGAGTCGAGCATGTTTTGGGGGTTACGGCCAAGTTTTTTAAGAAATATCGCAAGATCCGGATTTTTAAGGGTTTGTCCCTCTGAGATAAACTTGCCATTTTTGAGGAATATTTTTTTCCCATAAGGATCCATGAGCATTATTGGTTCTAAAAGAGAAAGGAAATAGGCCTGGTGATGGTTGAGTAATGCTCCTTTTTCAGCATAATTTATTGCAGGTTCAAGTATCTCTGAAAGGGGCAGGCGTCCCAGCCTCATCTGCAATTCTACAAAGCCTTTTAAGGTTCCAGGCACAGCTACTGAGCCAGGGCCGATATTAAATATTTGCTGGCAACCAGGGAATTCTACTGTAACTGGAAAAAAGTGGGGTTTGGTTTTTGCTGGATCAGCTTCTTTTCCAGGTGTATTTACAAAAAAGTCATAAAGTACCGGCTGGCTGTTTGAGGTTTTGGCTAGAAGGAAACCGCCTCCACCAAGGGATGTAAGAGCTGGCTCAACAACGGCAGAGGCAAAACCTGCTCCAATAATGGCGTCAAAGGCGTTGCCACCTGAACGCAAGATAGATGCCGCAGCTTCAGTAACAAGAGGATGTCCAGATGCTATAGCCGGCAAAATAGATACAGACACGACCTGCTCCTAAATAAAAAAATGGTTTAGGCAGGATAGGGTATCCTGATAGCCACTTTTTAGCAAGGAGGTATGATATACGTGGAGATGGATGGAATAGTTCAAAATTTTTCTTTGTATGAATGGCATGATGAAGGCCGTTTGATTTAAGTCATTTTCTACTGTTCAGTAATTATGTATTATTTTACTAAAAAGTTGGGGATTGTAATAAAGATGAAGTGTCCGGGCCAAGATAGCAGATACTGGAAACCAGGTGCCATATTTGATGTTAAATGTCCAGAATGCGGCACCATGATAGAGTTTTTCAAGGATGATACGAGAAGGCGTTGTCCAAGTTGCGGCAAGGATGTCCCGAATCCTGAGATGGACTTTGGATGTGCTGCTTATTGTCCTTATGCTGAGCATTGCTTGGGCTCGCTGCCAGAGGGTGTTGTGGCAGATGGTAAGGTGAAGGTGCTGAAGGCCAAGATGCTCAGGGTTCTAAAGGAAAAGAGTACAGGCAGGGGGCAAGACCTTGCTCTTATAAGCAGATTTATGGAGCTTGTGGAAGAAATAGGTAAAAAGGAGTCTACACCCCTTGGACCGGTTCTGATGGCGGCATTTGGATATTGTTTGCTTGGTTTTGGGCAGAGCGATTCTCTTAGTAAAAAGGGATTTCAAAAAATAGAAATTGAGAAGATTTTTAAAGGGATGGAGATAGAATCTGATGTTATAGATGAGGCGTTAAAAACGCTTGAACATTTTGTTATGCATGGAGAAAAAGACTATTCTTTGCCTGAGAAGGTAATTGGAGATGCTTGGAAGCTGGCAAGTGTTGATTATTCTGAAAATGACTCTGATTTGAATGAGACGAGACTCTTAACAGATGCGGCAAGGCAACTGTGGTTAAGCCAAAGGATCAATAGGGCCCATTGATGGGCTTTGCTAGGTACAAAGGTGACTAATTAAAATTAATATATGCTTCTGTTTAATTTTAGGCAGGAGGCTCATGTCTAAAAATTTCCAGGCGGGATTTTTCCCAGAAAGATCCAAGACAGAATTTATTTTGAGTTCTGGGAAAATCCCGCCCATCTTTATCCTTTCAAGACCTTTTACTTAAAAGGTCACAGAGTAGTCCTCAATTTCTCCGTATTTTATAGTGCCGCATGATGCGGGATAGGTTTTGTACTGCATACCGATTCTCATTCTTACGGTTCCTGATACGCCGGTTTGGACCTTGAAGGAGGCATTTTTTTGTCC
>CAZNKP010000028.1:0-94782 GCA_964573805.1 uncultured Desulfobacterales bacterium
ACAATTGAAAGTGGTCAAGGCCGATCCAGGGGTAAAGGGCGATACTGCCACTGGCGCGACCAAGCCAGCCACCCTTGAAACAGGCTACACCATCCAGGTACCACTGTTCGTGGAAGAAGGGGATGTGCTGAAAATCGATACCCGAACCGGTCAATATGTTGAAAGGGTAAAAAGCTGACAGTTGCCAGTTAAAACCCACAAACCCAAACAAATACTTTTTGCCCGCCATCTCCTTTTAAAAACGATTAGGTCATGGTTTTACAAACAGGGTTTCTGGGAAATACAAGTACCCTGTTCAGCCAAGGAGGCCATTCCTGAGGCCAATATCGATCTTTTTGAAATAGAGGGCGAAAGATATCTTTTGCCCTCTCCAGAACTCCACTTGAAACCGCATCTTTCACTCCAGGTAGAAACCTTCTTCCATATCGGCCCTGCATTTCGAAAGGGTGAGAAGGGAACCTTTCACAATACTGAATTTACCTTATTGGAATGGTACCGTTCAGGTGTAGATTACCTGGCCCTTATGGATGACTGTATTGAAATACTTGCTGTTGTTTTTGATTCCTTTAAAAAAAAGACCAGTTTTAAACCACGTCTTGCAACGGCCTGGAATCCAGACAGAGGAGCCTGCATTTTTACCATAGAAGACATATTTACAGAATATGCTGGCTGGAATCCTGTTGAACTGCATGATGAAAGGAGATTTGAACAAGACCTAGTTACCAAAATAGAGCCCGTGCTTCCAACAGATACTCCTGTAATATTAAAAGACTTTCCTTCATGGGCCTCGTCGTTATCCAAAGTCAAGGATTCCGATCCAAGAGTTTGTGAAAGGTTTGAGCTTTACCTTGGAGGGATCGAACTTGCCAATGGTTTTACAGAGCTTGTCGATCCCCAAAAGCAACTTATCCGTTTTCAAAAAGAAAATCTTAAAAGAATAAAATATGGCCTAAAGCCTATAGATCCTCCCAAAAAATTTTTAACCGCTCTAGGGCATTGTCCACCTTCTGCAGGAATAGCCTTGGGAATAGACAGACTACTTATGCTTCTTGTTGAGGCAGATCATATCAGACAGGTAATCCCGCCTTTATTTTAGCTACATCTTACCCAGACATACTTTTGTTTCACATTGGCAGGCTATTTGCTCATCTAACAAAGGACCTTGATTATTAATGAAATTCTAGGCTGTTCCTATTGAATTTTTAGAAAAATTTTAAGAGAACCGGCAACAAAAAACAAAATCTTTTATAAATTTTTCCTATTATCCGATGAGATGAGCAACAGGAAAAAATCAGAAATGTTGGAGGGAACCATGTCATATTCACCATGGCACAAAATGTTTCTGGCTGCCCTTTGCACCATTTTGGTACTTAGCGGCTGTGGCCAAAAGGTAAAAGAATCTGTCAAGGCAATAGATTCCACAACCATCAGGAATCCTTATCCTTGTCCAAAGATCGTGATGCTGCCTTTTGCTGACTATTCGTCTGGCAAGCACATCGATGATTCCCTTAGGCGACAAATCAAGATCCAAAATGCTATCACTCATAAGCTTGCCTCAAAAGGATACTACATTCCAGTAGAAGAAGATGTAGTGCAATACCTGATAGACCTTGGAGTAATTACACTAATAGAGGGACCTTCCATAGACTCTGCCAGGACTAGAAGAAATTTTTATAGGGAACTTGGTACCGGTTGGTCAGAGGATATGAACCAGGCAATCAAGCAGGTATTAATCCAAAACGAAATTGCAAACAGGCCCCAGGAAGAACTCAAAATCAACCGTATTGGTCTTAACAAAGACGTTATCAAACAAATTGGCAACTACTTTAACGCTGACTACATTCTAAGAGGGCGTATAGTAGAATACGAAATAAGAGAAGGACAAAATCTAAATCCACTACAGCAAGGCATTCTTCCATTCTTCTTTGATTGGACATCTGCCACAATATTTGGAGTGGCACAGTCAGACCAATATGATCTCTGGCAGGATCTAGCAATTGGAGGTGCCATGGGAGCAGGCCTTGGCTCACAAGCTGACACTCCATTTAACGGACCCTCTGAATCTACAAAGGTTGTTGGTTCTCATCCGCGCTTTGCCAAAGTAGTAACAGAAACATCTGGCGGTTACGAACACTCGGCAGCATTTAATGCAGGTGTTTGGGGAGCTGCAGGAATGGCTGCAGCATATTTGGCTGCAAAAGGAGGACATGTTCCAAGGGCCGTTGTCCAAATAAGTCTTGCCCTGCAAGATCCAGAAACTGGACAAGTAGTATGGGCAAACAGGGTAGAAAAGGAGGTGGAGCCGGTGAGCATGTGGGCCGATACCTCTGACAGGACCCAGATGGATGTTGCGGTAGAAGAGGCGGCCAGAACCCTTTTGGAAGACCTGACTAATATCCTGGCCATGTGTCCGAAGTGCTCAGGAGCCACACAGGCCTCATCGGCCCCAAACACACAGGTAATGACCCTGAAGGCCGCCACAGCCCCGTCTCTCAACGATGCAGTCCAGACAGAGAAAATAGAAGCAGTGGCTGAACCAACAGGAAACCCGGAAAACTGGGGTTCATAAGTCAAGAAATAGGAGGACAGCATGAAGGGAAAAATTATCCCGTTTCTCATATCAATTTTGAGCGTCTGCCTTGTGGCAGTGGATACAGGAGTATGGGCTGAAGATAGTAGCCTGAGCCCATATAATAAGCAATGTAGCGCAACCAAAACCGGCAGACTTGTCATTTCGCCAACGAGTCTCCAATTTTATATAAATCAGGAACAACTTGAAAATCCTGAACCTATAACTATTCGGCTAACAGGTTTCGCCCTTCCCAACTGTATAGATGGCAACTGCACCACAGAACGTATCGAGCTGCTTGATCACAATGCCACTACCGGAGAGGTTAACGGCACCATTCCAAGAACCGATGATCCAAGTGCCCATGAAATTACATGGCCGGAGACATTAGATTTTTGCTGGATAGCTGCCCCTACGGCCCAGTGGATAAATATAAATGGACAACCGGCCGGTGTAGCTGTTGACTCAGCAGATGGTAACGGCAGTTTTACAGTCACCGTAGATGTCAAAAAACTTCTTGATAGCACAGCTGTATATACTGGCGAACCTACACTAAAAGAAGGATGGATTCAGATTACCACAACTATCCACGATCCGAGTATCCCAGGTGATAACGCTACATACATGCGTACGCATGTGGATCAGCAGATACAAGAACAAGTAACAGCCACTCTCTCTGACTGGACGGTAGATGATGATTTGCCTATTCATGAACAGATGTCCACCTGGTGGATACCTGTAAAGGTCTATGTCAATTCACTCCGCTATGCAGCAGAAGAAAAATTGGCCACAACGGATTGGATCGATCTCACCTTAAACGTACCTATATCAGATGGGACCAAAGGAGCTTTATATATACTTGCTGAACACCCGTCTCTTTCTCCAGGACAGGTATTTGCATATCGCTGGATCAATGGAAAACCCCAGTTTGACCTATTTAGCCAATGGGGGCATCCAGTAGCAGGAGCTGAAAACCTATACTATGCCAGAGATGTCCAAAATACACCTATCGCCCTGCCCTTTAGCGACGACAATGGACCAAACATTGCTCCAATTCCTTACAAAAACACAAATGTAGGTGTGTCAGGTGGATATCCCAACATCAAGGCCTTCGTACCGGTTCCTTTTGGTGGGGGCATAAGACTTATTGGTCTAGAAGGTGACTGGATAATAAGGGCAATTGTTGGAGATCCTACTGATATTCAAAACTACAGGTCTTGGAGAGAACTTCTTTACTACGTACTCCACATCACTCCTCTAAAAGGCAGATGGGTAGTGACAGAAGAATATGGTGAGGAGACCACCACTTATATCGATAACATTACTGGAACAGTCTATCCAATGACATTAAATGAAGAACGAGGAAACCTTAGTGGCGTCTGGTTGACTCCTAAAGGACAGACTGTATTAACAGTACATTATGCAAACAACTCTGATAAAGTATGTAATCAGTTCTCCATACAAGGCCAACGAGTTCTCATTGACAACTGCATTCGCCCTGGAAAATATGAAATCTACTTTACTGAAAACACCATCTGGGGACCTTTTGAATATCTCTACCGCATAGACGATTACGACATAGAAAGTGGCGGCAGAATAGAAGGCCAGTGGCAATACCGTCCTCTCGGAGACCAATACTGGTCGGTTCCTGAAAAATTTACTGCAGTAACAGAAGACGTAGTTGTTCCACTTGATCCCAACTGCAACTGTTACAAGGTGGCAGGCAAAGTCAACAATGTAGCCACTCCCTTCATAGTAGACACTGGAGCCGCCATGGTCTTGCTCAATTTGAACGATGCCAGCATGTATGGGATCCCAATGGCAGCCAACGGAACCATCACATGGGATGCCTGCCAAGAAGGTACAGCAATTGGCGTAGGTGGTGAAGTAACAGGTTACTATTGTCCTGTAAACATCGAGATAGAAGGTACTTTGAAGAAGGATAATGTTACAGCATTCTTGTCAGAAAATCAGGATACAGCCCTTCTTGGCATGACTTTTTTAAAGTATTTCCACGTAAGCACCAATGCTGCAGATGGAACCATGATTATATCAAAATAAAGAGAACCCTCCTCTTCTCTTGATCACAGGGGCCATACTTTTAAAGTAATGGCCCCTTTTTTGTCAAGGATACCTCATGAATTGATACAGAAAAAGCTATTTAATTTCCATGAACTTTACTTAAAAATATTGTTTACTGGGAAGATACCAAAATAGATTTGAAATTTAAGTTTAGAAAACGGGCCGGCTTGGTACTGCTAACATCCAGTGCATCGAAGTAATCTCTTACAACGGGAACATGAACAAAAGATTTGACAACATAATCATCATCTTAAATGAACCCCGTTATCCAGAAAATATCGGGGCATCGGCCAGATGCCTCAAGAATATGGGATTTTCAAAACTTAGAATAGTAAATCCACTCAATTGGAATCAGAAAAATATCCTCAAAATGGCCACTCATGAGGCGTCAGACATAATATATGACTCTAAAATATTTAATAGCCTAGAAGAAGCAGTAAAAGATTTACATCTCCTTGCAGGAACTACAGCGAGGATAGGCAGGAAAAGAAGGCCTACACACACACCACGTACTATTGCCACCAAACTCCTCTCCTATTCCCCTGACGTTAAGGTTGGTGTGCTTTTTGGCTCAGAAAAATGGGGCTTAGGAAACAAAGAAATAGGGCTTTGTGACTGGATAGTCACTATCCCAACATCAAATTTTTCCTCCCTCAATCTGGCCCAAAGCGTTATGATATTATGTTATGAAATTATGCTTGCTTCACAAAAAGTTACTATAGAAATATACAGGCCTCGCCTTGCCACTGTAAGAGAAAAAGAAGGGATGTTTGCTCACCTTCAACAAACGTTTGAGGCTATAGGGCTTTACGAAAAACAGACTCCTGCGTATTGGTTGCAAAATGCAAGACGTTTTTTCAAAAACAAGGAACTTACAGCCAAGGATGTAAAGATGGTCCGTGGTTTCTTAAGACAGATACTTTGGGCTGTGAAACATGGATAGGGCCTCTAGGCTCTCGGTTACTGTATTTTTTCTTATTCTTTGTTTCTTTGAAACATCTTACCTTTCATGCGCCACAGCCAGCGACCCACCAATTGGTATCTTTCTTTCATCAAAAATACGTCCTTATTTACAGGCACTTCACGGTCTTGAAAGCAAAATTTCTTTTGATTATCAAGTTTTTGATTTGAGTGAAAACTTTGAACTCGCTAAACATTATGCCAAAGGTAGAAAATTCCAAACCTGCTTGGCAATAGGCCCAGAAGCCATAAATCTTTTGTATCAATATGGTACTGCAATTCCGAACAAAATGGCCATTATGGCCCTAGACCTCAAAAAATTTTTAGGAAATCACCAAGTCTGTGGTATTGATCTTCGCATACCTATAGAATTTCAGATGGAGATCCTGCGTCAAAAATTTGGGCCAGGCAGAAAAATAGCTATCCTTTTCAACCAAGAAGAAAATGGGCTTCTAATCCAAAAGGCAAAGGCTGCCGCTACCCAAAACAACCTTAGGCTTATAAGCTTACAGGTTGACAGTCCAGCCCAAATAATGGGGAAATTAGATCCTGTCCTTAAAGAAATTGATATAATACTGTTTATTCCAGACTCGGTCGTTATTTCTGAAAAAATTGTGACCCATATTACCAAAACCGCTCTTATAAAAGGGGTGGCTGTATGTGGTTTCAACCGTTTCTTTTATGAGTCTGGGGCTCTTTTATCCTTTATCATTGACTATGAAGAGGTGGGTAGACAGGCAGCGCGGCTGCTAGAAAAACTTGCCAAGGAGCATGTATGCATCTTTACGCCTCCTAATGTACATCTCCTTTGGAATTTGCGAGCATTCAGAATGCTTGTCAAAACACGTCCAGATAAATGGGAGGGCATAGAAGTGCCAAAGGAGGGCAAAGAATGAGAAAGCGCTGGGCAGCTTTTTACAACCTTTCCTTTCAACAAAGGCTAGTATTAGGCATAGCCCTCCTTCTGGCTGTCACCACCTTGTCTCTAGGTATGGCAGGTAATCAGTTAGCCAAAAATTTCCTCTTGATACGCTTCGGAGACAGAATGGACTTCCTTGCCAAGTATCTAGCTGCAAATAGTGAACTCGGCATCCTTCTCGGCGATAAACAGATGCTGAAGAGACTTGCTGCAAATCTCCTGACAGAAAAAGATGTCGTCGAGGTCAAAATCAAGGACGAAAAAGGCAAGGTATTAGCCACAGTAAGAGACAATTACCAAACACATTCCCTTAAAAGGAGGACATTTGCCCCTGTCTATCTCACTACAGCCTCTGAAAATATGGTCTTTGCTCAAGGGAACAAAAGAAAGGGTAAGATAATAGGAATGGTGGAAATAGCTTATGTAACGACCAGTATCGACCAGCTTTCTAGCCAGCTGAGAAAGCGTTATATATTGCTAACACTTTTAATATTCGCTGCAGGAACTATATTTTTCCTTGTCTTTACAAGATCATTGACCGCTCCCTTGGCAAATCTCATAGAAGCCGCACAAAAGGTGGCAGAAGGCGATCTTGAAGTACGGCTACAAAAAGGTTCCCTACCAGAGACTAGGAAGTTGGCTACCGCCTTTAATACAATGACCCAGGCATTAAAAGACAGTAGGAAAGACCTTGAGGAAACCTATCAAAAACTTATCCAGGAACAAGCCCTCGCAGAGATCGGACACTTTGCAGTTACAGTTGCCCATGAGGTAAAAAATCCCCTCGGCATTATTAAAGGGGCTTTGGATATCCTGCGAAAGAAAGAGATTGAAGAAGATGTTAGAATGACCATGATTTCTTATGTTGAAGACGAAATAAAAAGACTTGATCTCTTAATCAGAGACTTTTTGGATTTCTCAAGACCTAAGCCCCTTGATTTTACTAAAACGGACTTGGGGCTACTGATAGATGAAATAGTAAAACGCTTACAGATCGAATGGAGCCCCAAAGGTATATCGATAAAGATAGAAGGAAATACTCCAAATGCATTTATCCAGGCAGATCAAGAGGCTCTTTCCAGGGCCATCATAAACATTTTGAAGAACGCATGCGAGGTCTCACCTAGAGGATCTCAAGTAACAGTACGGTTATTTGATCAAGATTCATCCTATCTACTCATGGTTTTAGATAACGGCCCCGGCATACCTGATGATAAAAAAGAAAAGATATTTGAGCCCTTTTTTACAGATAAATCCAAAGGGACTGGCCTAGGCCTTACTCTTACAAAAAAGATTATTGAGGCCCACATGGGGCAGATAGAAATAAAAGACAATGAACCTACTGGAACAATAGTAAAGATAATATTCTGGAAAACGAGCAACTGATTATGGCAAGGATACTTATAGTAGACGACGAAGAAAAGATTAGGCACATCCTTTCTATTATGCTCAAGTTAAAGGGGCATCAAACAGAAGAGGCCCAAAACGGCAAACAGGCCATAGATATTCTAAAAAAAGAGCCGTTTGACGTAGTAATTACCGACCTTAGAATGCCTGGGATAGACGGCTTTCGGCTCTTGGAACACGTAAAGGGCATGGAATCACCTATTCCAGTAATAGTGATAACTGCCTATGCCACCATCGAGTCGGCTGTAGAGGCTATGAAAAAGGGAGCCGTGGACTATATTACCAAACCCTTTGATGAAAATCAGATAGTCCTTGCTGTTGAAAAGGCCATAGGACTATCCAAAATCATCCAGGAAAACATAGATCTTAAACGCAAGCTCGATAAACTTCAAAAGGGCAAGAAAATGGTATGTGTCTCCAGGGCCATGCAAAATGTGATGGATTTGGCCCTCAAGGTAGCAGCAAAGGCTGATACCACTGTATTGATAACAGGTGAATCCGGCACAGGAAAGGAGGTGGTGGCAAGGTTCATACACGATAACAGTCCAAGACGAGAGGGCAGATTCGTTGCAGTAAATTGTGCAGCAATTACGGACACCCTTGTTGAAAGCACACTTTTTGGTCATGAAAAAGGGGCCTTTACAGGTGCAGACCGTTCAAAACAGGGGGTCTTTGAATACGCTTCAGGAGGAACACTGTTCCTGGATGAGATAGGAGATCTTCCCTTGGAGGCCCAAGCAAAACTCCTTCGGGCTCTGCAAGAAAAGACCATCCAAAGGGTTGGAGGAAACGAACCCATACCAGTAGACGTAAGGGTGATCTGCGCTACAAACCAGGACCTTGAAAAGCTTGTGGAAGCGGGAGAATTCAGGCAGGATCTCTATTTTCGAATAAACGTTTTTCCCATACACATACCCCCCTTAAAGGAACGAAAAGAGGCCATCATCCCCCTTGCAGAATTCTTTGTCAGAAAATTCATGGATTCTAATTCATCGGAACAGCTTATCACAGAGGGAGCAAAACGGATACTTAAAGAATATTCATGGCCTGGCAATATAAGAGAGCTTGCCAATACCATTGAAAGGGCTTCAATTCTTGCCGGAGCGCCTCCTATTACATCAGAGCATCTCTCTTTTCTATACAAACAGAATCTGTCCCCTCCGAAAAAGGACTTTAAGCTGCCTGAAGAGGGTATAAACCTAGAAGAGCTGGAAAAAGATCTTATCAGACAAGCCCTTGAGCTGACAGGCGGAAACCAAAGTGCTGCGGCAAAACTATTGGGGCTTACCAGATCGAAATTTCGCACCAGGCTAAAACAGCTGGAGGAGAACAATTGATTTGTCTTAAAGATAGGGCACCATATAAAATAGTTAGCCTGTTCTGCATAATGTTATTATTAATAACACACAACCGCTTGGTTGCAGCCGGAAATACCATACCCACCAAGGTCTTATTCGTAGGAGAAGATATTTCAGTGGTGACCAGTGCCTCCAAGCATCCAGAGTCTCCCGAAGAGGCCCCAGCGGTAGTATCCATAATCGATAAAAAACAGATAGAAAAATACGGCCTACGAACTCTTGGTGAGGCCTTATCTATGGTGCCAGGTTTTTATATTGCAAATCGGGAAGCTGGTGGCCAACCATTTTTCAGGGGAATTCCAGATAGTTTTTTGTTCTTATACGATTCGGTCCCAATGACTTCAGACAGCACAAAATCCATATTCCCTCTTGGAGAGGAGCTAAGTCTAGATCTTGTAAAACGTGTAGAGATAATTCAAGGACCAGCATCGGTTCTATGGGGGCCTGACGCCTTTGCAGGAGTTGTAAATGTGGTTCCTATGGAAGGACGAGATGTTGATGGAATCTCCCTGGACTTGAGGGCAGGGACTCCCGATCATGACGGCCATTTTACTGTAAAAATTGGGAAAAATTATGGACTTTGGGAAGGATTTGTAGCAGTCAGTGCCACATCTAAAAAGGCATTTGATAAATATTATAATGTGTTAAAGTGTGACGAACAACAAGCCTGTCCAAAACAGTATATTAAAGGCAGAGGGGAACTTGATAACTCAAAGTACCTTGAGACCGTTTTCAATCTGTCATGGAAACAATGGATAAAGCTTTCAGGTCGCTGGTCAACCATGACCAACAGATATGTAGTAGGCGAAATAGAATCAGACAAGACCTGGGCCGCCAAGAAAAAAATTCCATTTAGATTTATTAAGCTAGAAGCGCAAAAGGGATTTGGGCTATACAATTTTCACTTTAGCACCTATTACAGCAAAATCCCTTTTGAAGAGCAACTAGTAGACGTATCATGGCACTCAAACAGCCATGTCTACTATGGAGAACTCTTTTTAGATAGGCAACTGTGGGACTCCACAGGCCTCCTAACCATTGGCACGTCTTACCGGTACAACAGGATAACAGGGGCGGTACTGTCAAAGAGCTTCCTGCCCGACTATCTACAACCGGGTAATCCGCTATTTACGCCTATTATTAATCAAAAGGACTTTAATACCAATCTCTTTTCAATATATGCCCAATTGAGAAAACATTGGAAGTGGTTTGACCTGTGGGCAGGCCTAAGGTTTGATGACCACAGTCAGTATGACAATTCTTTATCCTACAATATTGGTGGCGGATGGCATCCCCTGTCTTCCCTAAAATTGAAACTACTTTTTGGCACTGCCTACCGAACACCTTATAATACCCAGTTAGTCAACCGATCAGATATGGACCCAGAAAAAATACAAAATCTTAGCCTGAATCTCGCCTGGGCCCCCCTCAAAAACCTCCAGCTCACAGCAACAGGCTTTTGGAATAAAATAAAGGACCATGTCAACGAGGACCCAAATGGGGGACTATCTAAACCAAACTCGCAAGACATCTACGGCCTTGAAGCAAGCATAAACTGGCAAGTCGCATATTGGCTCAAGCTTTGGTTTAATACTACCATCTTTAACAACTACGGAGAAGATGAAGACTATAAGGTGTTAGATTACATTATCATTGAACCGGATGGCACCTATAAGCCATTTTATTCTCAGTGGCATACCCCCTTTGAAACTGGACCCAATAACATTTTCAATATAGGTACAGAGTTTGATATAACACCAAAATTCAAGGTGACTGCAAAACTCAACTACGCCAACTCTGCTACAAGATATTACAATAGGGGTAAAAGAAAAATTTCCAGCACAAACATGTGGATTACGGATTTAACAGGCAATTACAATAACGTGCTATTTAAAAACCTTGATATCCAGATAGCAATAAAGAATCTGTTCAACAGGCGGTATGATATCCCAGGGATATACAGTAAAAAGAAGATTAATCCGTTTTCAGTCTATTTTTCTTTGAAATACAAATTTTAAAGTTGGCCGGCTTCTACAAGCTTTAGCCGGCCAATATATCCTATCTCCAAAAATCCACTATCTTACTGGCATGAGTCTGTTCCTTTCTTAGAACATCTGCCTTATTAAAGTCTGCAGCAGCGGCCTCTTCTTCTCCAAGTTTATCAAAGACCTCGCTCCTCAAAAAATAGGCTGGAGCATATTCAGGGGCAAGATCTATAGCCCGAGACAGTGCCTCAACGGCCTCATCAAGCTCGTTATTTTTGAGGTGAATCGCCCCCTTATGATAATGAAACCTGTGATTTTCAGGATCTACTTCTATGGCCTTTGAAATATCTTCAAGGGCCTTGGCGGTATCCCCTTTTCTTACATAAGCTATAGCTCGTGCCTGATATGCCTTGGCAAATCCAGGCTCAAGCTCAATAACCTTGGTAAAAATCTCTATTGCCTCATCATACTCCTCATCCATAAACTTAAACTGGCCATCAGTAAAAAGTTCGTCTATTTCAGGGGTCATGTTTTCACCTCCTTTATTTATTATTTTTGTGCTCCAAAATATTAAACCAAATTAAGCACGCTTTCTACAACCAAAAAAGGCCGGCTGTTACACCGGCCTATTGATGCGCTTGTTAAAAATTGCCCCTGTATTAGGATGCGCAGGCCTTCTCGAGATTGGGGACCATCTGTTTTTTACGGCTCATAACGCCTGGCAACCACACAGACTTGCCCTCAAGCTTTACGCCAAAGGCTTTTTCTACAATAGAAGGATCATCTGTAACTGCCATAAGATCGGTTCCCTCTTTCATAATATCTGTAAGCATCAAAAAGATGCTATGGGCGTTTTTCTCAGCCTTGATCTTTTCGAGTTCCGCATAGAGATCATCCCTGATCTTATCAACAAGATCAAGAGAAACAAGCTCTAGCTGACCAATGCCAATGGCCTTGCCACTCATATCAAAGTCTTTGTAATCGCGAAAGACAAGATCTCTTGGAGCCACTCCCTCAACTGCACTCTTGGCCTTGGCCATCTCCATACCCCATGCCATGATATCATCTACACCAGCAATCTTGGCAAGGGCCTCTGCAGCAGCCTTATCCTCTGGAGTGCAAGTAGCAGATTTAAAAAGGACGGTGTCAGACAAAATAGCCGACATCATAAGGCCTGCCACATTTGCAGGTATGTCTTTCTTGAATACATCCTTATAAAGCGTGTAAAGCACAGTTCCAGTACAGCCTACCGGCATGGCAACAAAAAGAATGGGGTTAGGAGTAGTAATATCTCCAATTTTATGGTGATCCACAACAGCCATGAGTTCACCCTTGTCCCAGTTATCAGGTGCCTGTTTAATATCACTGTGATCAACCAACATGTATTTCTCGCCAGTTACATCTGTCCTCAGCTCGGGTGCCTCGAAACCAAACTTTTCAAGGACCACCTTTGTCTCAGGATTCAACTCTCCCTGCCTACAAGGAACTGCATCCACACCAAGCATCTTCTGAAGCTCGGCAAACGCAATTGCTGCTGTTACAGAGTCTGTGTCAGGGCTTTTGTGACCAAGAACATAAACTGCCATTTTCTTAACCTCCTTCATAATTGGGTAAAAATGATGTCTGTTATTCCCAGAGCTAGGAAATAATGTGATTAATGTCACCTAGAGGTAGAACAAACCCCTGTATTTCAAAAGTAATATACCTTTTAATACTGAACAACAATTCAGTAAAGTCTATTTTAAAATTTTAAGCAAACCAACGGATCGACCGGACCTATACCTTTCCCAAGAGGAAAGCCTGCCACTATGGCCCGCCTGACAAATTCCTTTGCATAACGGGCAGCGGCTTCTGGCCCCTTTCCAAGGACAAGATATGCGCAAAGGGCAGAAGACAAGGTACAGCCAGTTCCATGGGAATGAATATTATGTATCCTCTTGCCCCTTAAAACTATAAGACGACCTTCATAACAAAACACATCCGTACTCTGTTGCCGGTCCTCTATATGGCCTCCTTTTAGATAAACACCGCATCTATCCTTTGAGCCATGGAGCCTTACCATCTTTTCATATATGGTTTTTGCTGCCATCTTAATGTCTGTTAGAGATTTTAACTCCATGGAAACCATTACAGAGGCCTCATGTATGTTTGGAGTAATAATATCTATTAATGGCAAAAGTTCTTCCTCATAAGCCCGCCACGCTTCTTTCTCAAGAAGCACCACGTTGTTTTTGGAACGCATTACAGGATCAGCAACCACCCACGCATCATCTTTATGAAAAAGGGCCTTGGCCAAGTGAGTCACGTTGTCTTTTGTAGCTAGCATCCCGATCTTGATGCCCTTCAATCTAATGTCTTCAAACACCGCAATTACCTGTCTTTTAACCAGATCCCCTGGAATGGGATAAACATCTTCCACCCCCTTTGTATTTTGTACCGTTATCGCAGTTACCGCGGCACAGGCATGTAAACCTAGACAAGTGAAAACCCTGATATCTTGCTGGATACCTGCTCCACCAGAAGGATCGGATCCTGCCACCGTCATTATTGCCTGTCTCAAAAGTCTACCCCCTTAAATATGCCATGAAACTCATTGGTATGAAGAGCAGTAACTAGCCTCTTCTAACTCAAACTCCATCTTGGTATTAGGGCTATCATATAGTATGTTGACTTGGTTATTTTAGGCCTGCCCCAAAGCCAGGCCAATTAAATTTTTACATTCAACTCTAGATCTTTTTATAGTTGAAAGGAGCTGAGTTTGGCAACACAACTAGAGCACGCCACCAAAAATAAATTGACAAACGAGATGAAAGAAATTTGTCAAAAAGAGGCGATTTCACCTGAGCTTCTTCTTGAACGTGTGCGTAAAGGACAAATTATTATCTTAAAAGGCCGTTTCAATAAAAAACGGGTAGTTGGAATTGGCAAAGGTCTCCATACAAAGATAAATGCCTCTATAGGTACATCTACCGATGTATGCGATATAGAACACGAAAAGAGAAAGGCCAAAATTGCTGAAAAGCAAGGAGCAGACACCCTTATGGAACTCTCTGCAGCAGGAGATCTAGACAAGATACGGCGCGAAATCCTTCGAGAGGTCTCGTTGCCTGTTGGTAACGTCCCTTTATATCAGGCCTTTTGCGAAACCATACAAAAGTATAAGGACCCAACTAAACTGGACCCAGAATTCCTCTTTGATCTCATTGAAAAACAATGTGAGGATGGCATTGCATTTATGGCCATCCACTGTGGAATTAATCTATTCACAATCGAGAGGATGAAAAAACAGGGTTACCGTTATGGTGGGCTGTGCTCAAAGGGTGGAACACTTATGATCCAATGGATGATGGAAAACAATAAAGAAAATCCTTTATATGAACATTTCGACCGGGTCTGCTCCATTCTAAAAAAGTATGATACAGTACTTAGCCTGGGAAATGGAATCAGGGCTGGAGCCATTCATGACTCCCTAGACAGGGCCCAAATGGCTGAGCTAATTCTCAACTGTGAACTTTGTGAACTTGCCAGGGAGAGCGGATGTCAGGCCATGGTGGAAGGACCAGGCCACGTACCTCTTGACGAAATCGAGGCCAATATCATTCTGCAAAAAAAGATGTCGAATGATGCACCTTATTATATGCTAGGGCCCCTCCCCACAGATGTGGGAGCAGGATGGGATCATATTACAGCAGCCATAGGAGCAGCGCAGTCATCCATGTATGGTGCTGATCTCATATGTTATATCACACCGTCAGAACATCTAGCCTTACCTGATGAAGACGATGTGGCAATAGGTGTAAAAGTGGCAAGGCTGGCTGCACATATAGGTGATGTGGTAAAACTTAAAGGAAAGGCCGACAGGGCTGACAAACAAATCTCTAAGGACAGGCGGGATTTCAAGTGGAACGAACAGTTCAAGAATATGCTTTTCCCAGAAGATGCCAGGAAAATACTTGAATCCAGGAAGTCTCTTTCCGGCAAGGGCTGCTCCATGTGTGGAGAACTTTGTGCATTGAAAAATGCAGAGGTGACATTGAACAAATATCTAAAGGGCGACAAAATAAATGAATAGACGGTCTTAACATGCGTGACACACTCGCTATAATCCTCGCAGGTGGAGTCGGTTCAAGGCTCAACATCCTGGTGAAACACCGGGCCAAGCCTGCCGTGCCCTTTGGGGGCATCTACAGGATTATCGACTTTGCACTGTCGAACGTCATGAATTCTGATCTCACCAGGGTAGCAGTACTTACTCAGTATAAACCGTTGTCATTGATGAGCCACATTGGTGACGGATCTGCCTGGGACCTTTCTGGTAGGACAAGGGAAGTAAAGATACTGCCTCCACGCACGGGTGAAGAGGATTCTGATTGGTACAAAGGTACGGCTGATGCGGTAAGACAAAATCTTGATTTCATCGAATCGCACCCATCGTCCCAAATTCTTATCCTTTCAGGGGATCACGTCTACTATATGGACTATAAAGACATGGTCAAATATCACAGGGCCATAGGCGCTAAAGTTACTGTTGCAATGATGACCGTACCTTGGGAACAAACCAATCAGTTTGGCATAGGCATACTGAATAAACAGGGCAAAATCGTTGACTGGGAAGAAAAGCCCAAAAAGGCCAAATCAAATTTGGCTTCAATGGGTATCTATGTCTTTGATACCAACTACTTAGTTGACTCACTCAAGAAAACCACTGAAACAGACTTCGGACATCATATCTTGCCCAAGGCCATGGATGACGGACATCTATATGGCTATATCTTTAAAGGCTATTGGAGGGATGTAGGGACAATCCAGTCTTATTGGGATTCCCACATGGATCTGCTTACACCTTCCAGTAATCTTGATCCACAAACCTGGGGAATCGTGACAAATCTGGAAGCTGGTTCTATGCCATGTGACTGGCCTCCTGCCCATATTGTACCCGGCGCCATTATAAAAAATTCTGCCATTTCAGCTGGTTGTGTCATAAAAGGGCAGGTAGTAAACTCTGTCCTTTCTCCTAGTGTCGTTGTAGAACCTGGAGCCACAGTAAGAGATTCTATTATCATGCACAATTGTACGATATCTACAGGTTGTAGCATAAGAAAAATAATATCTGACAAGGACGTATTCTTTGGAAAAGATAGCATAGTTGGAGACCCTGAAACTCAAACGCCCAATTCTGACTTTCCCCATCATCTTAACACTGGGATAACATTGATAGGCAAATGGGCAGAAATACCACCTAATACAACTGTAGGAGGAAATTGTATCATCTTTCCCAAGGTTACAAAAAATGACTGGAAAGCTAGACGCCTTCCAAGCGGCTCTACACTTAAAAAATGAAATGCAAGAAGGAGAGGAGATGTACTTTCAAGATTTGATCCTTTCTCTTGATCACTACTGGAAACAACAGGGATGCCTTCTTCTGCAACCCTACGATGTCGAGGTTGGGGCTGGTACATTTCATCCAGCAACTTTTCTTAAATCTTTGGGCCCTGAACCATGGAATGTGGCTTACGTACAGCCTTCGAGACGACCCACCGATGGCAGATACGGCCAAAATCCCAATCGGCTGCAACACTACTATCAATACCAAGTAATCATGAAGCCTAGCCCTAACAATATTCAAGAACTGTATTTGAAGAGCTTGGAAACCTTTGGTTTAAACCTTAGAGAGCATGACATACGGTTTGTGGAGGATGACTGGGAGAGCCCAACTCTAGGGGCCTGGGGACTTGGCTGGGAAGTCTGGCTTGATGGAATGGAAATCACCCAATTCACCTATTTTCAGCAGGTGGGAAGTATTGATGTCTATCCAGTATCAGTAGAAATTACCTATGGATTAGAACGCATTGCGATGTATCTACAAGAGGTAGACAATGTTTACGATCTCAAATGGAACGATTCTGTCACCTATGGGGCGGTACATCTTCAGGACGAAGTGGAGTTTTCTATATACAACTTCGAGGCTGCAGGAACTGAGCTTCTAAGGCAACTTTTTGACCTTTACGAATCTGAGGCCCATAAACTTGTGGACAGAGGGCTGGTCAGACCTGCATATGACCAATGCCTGAAATGTTCACACACATTTAATCTTTTGGAAGCCAGAGGGGCCATAAGCGTTGCAGAAAGGACAGCCTACATAGGCAGGGTCAGAAAGATAGCAAGGGCTGTCGCCCAAAAGTACAATGAGCAATTCCAGAGAGAACAGGGGGAAAGCAAAAGTTGAACCACAAGACAAATTTTTTGCTGGAAATAGGAACCGAGGAGATTCCAGCTGGATACATCCCTCCAGCCCTAGACTTTCTCAAAAGGGAGTTTTCGGATAGGCTTGAAAAAGAGTACCTTACTTTTGGCACCGTAAAGACAGCAGGGACCCCAAGGAGACTGGTTGTTTACATACCAGATTTAGACACCAAGCAACCTGACAGAAAGGTAGAAATTCTGGGTCCACCAAGGGCAGTCGCTTTTGATGACGAGGGCAATCCAACAAAGGCCGCTGAAGGTTTTGCAAGAAAAAACTCTGTAACTGTACAAGACCTGGATATAAAAGCTACAGAAAGGGGCGACTATGTCTATATAACTAAGATAGAGAAAGGACGGCCTGCATCGGAAATCCTTAATACCCTTATCCCTGAATTAATGGCCTCTATACCGTTTCCTAAAACCATGCGTTGGGGCAATGAAAAAGTCAAATTCGCTAGGCCAGTAAGGTGGATCCTAGCCCTTTGCGGAAACGAGATTATACCTTTTTCTTTTGGTGATGCAAAAAGCGACCGAAAAACCTTTGGACATAGGTTTGCTTCTCCTGAATCCATTGATCTTGAATCTGCATCTTATGAGGTGTATCTGTCCCGCTTGAAAAGGGCCTATTGCCTGGTGGATATCAGGGAACGTCTTCAGATACTCAAACAAGACGCCTTAAAACAGGCCCAAAAAGCTGGGGGAACTGTACTTAAAGACAAAGAACTGGAAGAATTAAATACCTTTCTAACAGAATTTCCTTGGGCCATTTGCGGCAGTTTTTCTCCAGCATTCCTCTCGCTTCCGGATGCTGTCCTCATAACCTGCATGAAGGAACATCAAAAATATTTTGCAGTAGTAGATCAGAAGGGCAAACTATTACCTAACTTCATAGCTATTAACAATACTCCATCAGACAAACCAGAACTGGTTAAAAAGGGCCATGAGAGAGTTTTAGGGGCCAGGCTTGCAGATGCTGACTTCTTTTTCAAGGAGGATACCAAGAAAAAATTAGAAGAATTTGTCCAAGAGCTTGGTGGAATGGTATTCCATAAGGGCCTTGGCTCCCTCCTCGATAAGACAGATAGAATAGGAAGGCTGGCCGAATTTATTGCTCACAAATTAGGCTATCAACAGATTGATAAGATAAAAAGGGCGGCCTATCTGTGTAAGGCAGATCTTTGCACAGAAATGGTTGGGGAATTTCCTACACTTCAAGGTGTAATAGGCAAGGAATATGCCCTTATTTCTGGCGAAGATCCAGATGTGGCCGTTGCCATAGAAGAACATTACCTGCCTATCCGTTCAGGAGGACGGCTTCCAGAAACTGTACCAGGTCTAATCCTTAGTATTGCTGACAAAATCGACACCATTACAGCCACATTCGGCCTAGGCCTGAAGCCAAGCGGTAACCAAGATCCTTACGCCCTTAGACGTCAGGCTCTGGGAATCATAAATATCCTTATAGACAAGGAGATGGTCCTTTCGCTATCGGAACTCATTGATGAAACAATCTCCTGTCTGCAAGAGTTCTTACCCAAGCTACCTTCTTCACTCAAAGATGATGTCATAAAATTTTTCAAAAAGAGATTCAAAAACGAGCTTATTTCCAGACATATCGATTATGATGTGATAGACGCAGCTATAGCAGCAGATTTTGATTCTATATTTGATTGTTATCAAAGGGTTTTGGCCCTTAAAGCTGTAAGAAGGCAACCAGAATTTGAGCCTATAAGCATCGCATTTAAAAGGGTAATGAATATCCTAAAGGATTTTCATGGAGGAACTATAAGACCTGAACTCTTTAGAGATCCTGAAGAAAAGATCCTTTATGATGCCTTTCAACAGATAAAAGAACAAATCTCGCCACTCGTTTCTCCTCAAGGGGCAGATCATCCGCCCTTGGCAGAACAATATCAAAGAGCCCTGATGCTTCTTCTCTCACTAAAACCTCATATTGATAACTTTTTTGATAATGTAATGGTGATGGTGGAGGATGAAAATCTAAAAACAAATAGACTTTCTCTTTTATGGCTAATTTCAAAACTGTTCCTCAAAATTGGCGATCTTTCTTATATTGTCACTGAAGGTTAAAAAGTGAAACACCAGTCTTTGGAACTCGACAAAAGAATTCCAGAACCGGAGTTAATGGACGAACACAATCAGGCCAAAGCCTATGCTGATGCCGACTTTTCGGTACCCCATGAAATGTTTGTAGACCTTTTGGAGAAGCGTTTTGGCCAAGATATTCGAGGTCTTTTCCTAGATCTTGGCTGCGGTCCATGCGATGTAACCATTAGATTTGCCAAGAGGTTTCCAAAAACCACGATTCATGCCATTGATGGCTCAAAACCTATGCTTAAGGAAGCCAAGATCAAAATCCACTACCATAAGCTATCACAACGAATCAAACTATTTCATGCCAAGATCCCCATAAAGGAAGATATTATCTCTCCCAA
The DNA here is from genome assembly GCA_964573805.1 of uncultured Desulfobacterales bacterium. Lineage (GTDB taxonomy): Bacteria > Desulfobacterota > Dissulfuribacteria > Dissulfuribacterales > QOAL01 > JAADCZ01. The sequence goes on from CAZNKP010000028.1 coordinate 19,980, forward strand.
CTCCTATGATGGAGTAATTGTAAATAGTCTGTTGCATCATCTTCCATCACAGGAGATCTTGTGGCAAGCCATCAAAAAATTTGTTAGGCAACATGGCATCATATTTGTCATGGATCTGATTCGACCAAAAGATACCCAAAAGGCGCTTACAATAGTTAAAAAATATAGTGGTGACGAACCGAAAATTCTACAAAGAGATTTTTACCACTCTCTCTTAGCTGCTTACAGGGAAAGCGAGGTAAAGAATTATCTTCGAGGCACAAACCTATCTCATTTGACCATCGAAAGGGTCACAGACAGACATTTTATAGTGTGGGGTAAAAAATAAGGGCGGAGTAGTTAAACTCCGCCCTTAATCAATTACTCTTCTTCTAACTTACCAAACTGGTCTTCCTCACTCTTTCCGAAGCCGGGAACACCATACATGGTTGTACTTCCTGAAGAGAAAAACTCCAGCTTACCTTCTTGGACAAGCAGGTTAGCTGCCTTTTTTACTTCTCTAGGCTTGGCATTGGGATCTGCCTTATACAGATCCTTTATGTACATCTTTGACTTATGCTTGGCCTTTTTTGTAGCAAACTCCAAAATCTTTTGTTTCAGTTCTTCCATGTCAACGGCCATTGAGAGCCTCCTTTGTCTTAAAGATTGTCAGTATGTACACTCCACTTGAACTGAGTGGTAGTGTGATAAGTATCGTATGCAAGCCTGTAATCGTCAATAGATTTATCAGTAAAAGGAATATCACATTTCTCAAAGAAACGCTCCCAACCGATTCTCTCTGCCCACTCACCAAGACGCTCGTACTTCCTAGCATCGCTTGCATAGGTCTCAAGAATCTTCCTAATAACCTTTACAGTAGATGGCCAGCGTGGTGGCTCATTGGGGATAAACGGAATGACCAGCTTGGAAAACTTTGGAGCACTAACCCTGTTGGAGATCTTTCCACCAACCAAAATTGCAATTCCGTCACCATCCATATCTGCAAGAGGCATTGCCGGACACATGGTGTAGCAGTTACCGCAGAACATGCAGCGCTCTTCCTTTACTCGGACAGTCTTGATCTTTTTACCATCAATTTCTACAGTGGCAGGCTTTATCGCTCCCAAAGGACATGCGGCAATTGCAAGAGGAATCTCGCAAACACCCATAATACGATCGTCTTCGACAAATGGAGGCTTCCTATGCACACCGAGAATAGCAATATCTGAACAATGAACAGCACCACACATATTCAAGCAGCAAGCCAAAGCAATACGGACCTGGGCTGGCAACTTGTGGCTGGTGAAATATTCGTAAAGATCATCCATAACCGCCTTCACCACACCAGACGCATCAGTAGCAGGGGTGTGGCAGTGGACCCAGCCCTGGGTATGCACGATGTTGGTAACAGAGGCGCCGGTTCCACCAATAGGGAACTTCAGGGAGCCACCAGGATGCTTCCTGCTCTTAAGATCATCCATAAGTGCACGAAGCTGATCCTCACTAGTTACATGAAACTCCAGATTGTTCCTAGTGGTATAACGGAGCTTTCCTTCGCAGTACTTGTCAGCTATCTCACAGATCTCACGGATCATGTCAGTTGTAACAAGACGAGGTGTACCACAGCGAACAACCCAGCACTGATCTCCGGTCTCGCTTGTATACTTAATGACACCAGGCTCTACAATTTCGTGACTCTTCCATTTTCCATAGTTCTTCTTAATAACTTCTGGGAAAAACTGCTCAAAGTATGGAGGACCTATATCTGTAATCCTATTGGCCATTGGCTTTTTGGGATCATATAGTGTCTCGGCCAAGTTAGGATCGTAAGGCTCCTTAACCTTCTCGCTTATATCAAAACCAGGAAGATCTCCCCAGTTCTCTTTCATTACTTCGCGGATTTCTTTCAGATCCATTTATATTTACCTCCTCTGTATTTATTTAATTAAGCAGCGTGACGTGAACGGAATTCCTTGATATCGCGCTTCCAGCCACCCTCAACCTCTTCCTCACGCCAGAAGACATAGGGGTTGGATCTGGGTTCCTTAACCATCTGTGGAATGGGTTTGAGCTCTGCCCTACGCAGAAACTCTTGGAGGCTCTGGCGCTGGATAAGCTCTCCAAAACGCTCCCTGTTTTTTCCTTCCTCCATCCACCAATCCCAAATCTTATCAACAAATTCCTTGAACTCGTCGTAAGGAGGTTCCATACGCATGAATGGAATGGCAAGAGTAGAGAGCTGAGCACCATCTAGGATCGGGGCTTTAGCACCAACCAAAATAGTTGCCCCAACATCGGTACCTGGGCGTAATGCCTCAGGCATAACATTTATACAATGCATGCAACGTGTGCATTCACGATTGTCTATTTTAAGCTCGTCTCCCTCCATCCACATACACTTGGTAGGACAAAGATCTATTACCTCTTTCTGAATGTCAAATGGACCCCAATCACGGTCACCATGGGCACCTGCATTGGGCTTCAACTCACCGCCCTTGTATGCCTTTACGGCTTCTTGATCAATACGGATATCATCCTTCCAAGTACCAATAATAGAACAATCACAACGCGCAATAGCAGCAACACAATCGTTAGGACATCCAGAAACCTTGAACTTAAACTTATAAGGGAAGGCAGGCCTATGCAGCTCATCCTGATACGTCTGGGTCAGATCATAACAGATAGCCTGGGTATCCAGACATGACCACTCACAACGAGCCTTACCTATACAGCAAGACGGGGTACGCAAGTTAGAACCCGAACCCCCAAGGTCAACTCCCATTTGATGGGTCAGGTCATAAAATACAGGCTCTAATTGATCGGTTGTAGTACCAAGCAGAATCATATCGCCTGTGGAGCCATGAAGGTTTGTCATTCCACTCCCGCGATAGTCCCACATGTCACAGAGCTTCCTAAGATATTCCGTACTATAAAACTTGGACGCAGGCTGGTTTACACGCATGGTGTGGAAGTGAGCAATCGCAGGATACTTATCCGGCACATCCGAATATCGCCCTATTACACCTCCCCCATAACCAAAAACTCCCACAATTCCACCATGTTTCCAGTGAGTCTCTTTGTGAATGTAAGACAACTCCAACTGGCCCAGAAGGTCCAAACAGGCCTGCTTGCCCTTCAAACCCTTTTGTTCAATGTCATCGACAAAACTTGGCCATGGTCCGCTTTTGAGCTCATCGCACATCGGAGTGTCATGCTTTTTGACATCAGCCATTTAAATCTCCCTCCTTAGGTATTTTTTCAAAACAGTGTCGTATGTCATGTGGCCAAATGAACCTTTCTACAAATAAGAAATAAATGAAGATTCATTCGGCCGAGTCTTCTATTGCGTGAAAACTTTTATAATATTGTTATACATTCCTTGTCAACCCCCAAATGGCGTGAAAACAAGGGGTTAGCACATCATATAATAGGATTAATCTTCCTATTTTTAATTATTTCACAATGTTACCAAGCAAAAACAACGATTCGCATCCCTCCTTCAAAAATGAATTTTAATTCATTTTTGAAGGAGGGATAAGGAGTTTATGGGCCTAGGACAGCAACGACTTCTTCCAGAGGTCTCCCAAAGAAAAAATCCAGCTCTGCCTCTCCAATAGACAATTCCCTGATTACCTTTTGCCTAAAGCATCTTTCTTCTTCAATCAGCTTATTAATGATAGAAGTATTTCCCATACAACTGTCAGAAGAATTAAGCAATATCTCAGTAATTTTTCTCAAGTCAAAGACCAAATCATGCCTTTCTATCAACTCAAAAAGAGCCGTTCCTGGCGGAACCAGATCTCTCCTGATCAAAAGGTCCCTCATGAAAACGGCCTCTAACTCCTTGGTATCCCAACATTTCAAGAGCCTACACTCCATAGGCCTCTTGTCATAGATTAAGCATGCATATCTTTGAGGATCGTAAAACTTGCAAGTACCGATTTTATCTCTACCTCGAACCTTTATCAGCTCGCTTTCAAGCATCACCACCTTATTATGGCAAGGATCAAAGCCTGGCTCCCCTCTTCTAATAGTCAGCAAATCAACTGGAGATAAAATACCATCAACCACCAAAACCCTATCGGATGTATGCAACACCGGTCCACCTTTAACGCAACACCTGCCGCACCTCTTGCATTCTTCATGGGTTACATTAATGTGCATATGTATAACCTAACAAAATTAACAGGTCTCCTAGAGATGGAAAAGGAATTGAAACAGCTATTCACACAAATCGACAATGCAGTTACGACTGTAGCCCAAAGATATCCCAAAGAATTTAAATGCAAAAAGGGCTGCTCAGACTGCTGCAACGCTGCCTTTGATGTATCGCTGGCAGAGGCAGTATTAATTAAAAAATATTTCTCCATATTAGGGAGAAAAACCAGAAGGCAGATCATCAAAAAGGCCGAAGAAGCACAAAGGGCATGGGATAAAAACCTCGCTAAACCGATACAGGATATATCAAAACTGCGCATACCCTGCCCGCTTCTAAGCAGAGACGAGGAGTGTCTGCTTTACGAAGTTAGACCAGTGAACTGCAGAACATACGGGGTGCCTACTGAAATAAACGGGCACGGGCATGTCTGCGCCCTTTCCGGTTTTATAGCCGGACAAAGCTACCCAACTATAAGACTCAATATTATTCAACAAGAACTCCTAAAAATAAGCAAACAAATTGATCCTAAAAAGGCCGGCAAAAGATGGCCAATATCAGCAATACTTTTAGGCAAAATCTACTGATTATCAGGCCTGTCCCTTCAACCGGTCTTCCAACACCTTAATACCCTGCTCCAGAATATTTGCCTTTTCTCTGGCCCCCATTCCTCTAAAAAGTTTCTCTGCCAACCTGTATGCATCAAGTGCCTCTTCTATCTTGCCCTGCCGTTCATAAACATCTGCAATACCAGCCAAGAATAAGGCAGAACGCTTAACATCACTCAAATTTTCTACAAGTTCCAAGGCCCTGAAATAGTAAGGCAAACACTTGTCATATTCCTTCAAATGTCTATATATATCGATCACCTTTTCCAACATGATGACAGCACTTATTGGATCGTTCTTTTTCTCACAGATAGCAAGCGTTCTTTGATAAGGAGAAAGGGCGGCCTTCATGTTTCCGCGCATTACATGAAGGTCTCCAATTTTTTCACAGATATTTGCCACTTCAACATCATAACCTGCATTGTCAAACACGGTTAAAACTGCTTCAAACTTGGCAAGTGCGTCCAAAGACTGACCACGATTTTTTAATATATCGGCCTCCTGATATATACGCCTCGCCTCGATCACTTCTGGCGGCTCCTGTTTCTGAGTCTTAGTCTGAGCTTGAGCCTGTCTAAAATCCTTTTCTTTATTCTGTCCCTCGCGTTTAATATCTTTTTCTTCATTCATACGTTCAATAGCCTCTCTTGCAACCTTGCCAACTGTTGTTAATCGCAATCTATTGTTATCAAAAATCTGAAATTCTTCCGAATCGTCACACATCTTGGTAATGGCACTTAATGACTCCTTAGCTCGAATTTTCCCCAAGGCCCACACAGCATGACCCCTAACTGCAGGGTCATCCGAATCCAGCAAATCAAACATCACAAAAAATGAATTGGTACGAACCAGTCTTGGATGTAGCTCTCCTATCCTGCCAATAGCCCATAAAATTGCTGGCCGAGAAGGTGCATCACCAACAAGACCAAGTATATGCTGAACAAAAGAACCATATAGGTTGGGTTGATTTCTTATTATTTCACCAACGGTCTCGATAGCTCCCCAATTCGCTGCTGCAGAATCGTTAGCCGAGTACAACAATCTCCTCAAAAGGTCTCCAACAGTGGAAGGGTCCTGATTACTGATGGCCGCTGCCACCTGACCCAATATTATCACAGCATTCCACCTAGATTCCAAATCCGCTGAATAAAGAAGCCTCTGTATTTTTCTAAGAACAAGTTTGTCTTCACAGGCCATTTTAGTCAAGGTTCCGATATCCTTGTTCTTTACAAACTGCGCCACCTCTTTTTTAGAATATCTCCTACCCTTAACTTTAGAGGTAGCAGAACTATGAATTTGCCGCGGTACGCCATTTACAGGAGACCCCTTTTCAAATCTAGCTCTCACACCTTCATGTTTCAGTTCCTGGAGATCCTCTTTGAGCTTGATAAAACTAAGAGCACCCCGAATCTTCTGGCCTTCAATATCATGCCCCTGAGGGAAAATTGCATGTCTATCAAAATCATATCCTTCTATCAATGCGTCTATATAATCCTCACCTGGCAACAGGTTCCATGCCAAATCCCAGTCGTTATCGCATGCGAACCCTAAGGCTTCCACCATGGCCGCACCTAGATTGTGTCCAGTTACATCGTGTACAAATACGGCACCACATTCACATACACCAAAGTCAAAATCGCCCAGTCTTTTAGGCTCAACCTGTCTGGGCCTTGGAAGCCTCTGTGAACAAAAGGGACACTGTGGCTCTATCACACCTTTACAGATTGCCATAGATATTAATCACTCAACCTTTTCCTTAACTCTTTTTTCAAAATCAGGATGAACAGGATATCCAAACTCTTTTGCCTTTTCCATCTCCTGCCTTGCCCTGTTATAGTCTCCGCTAAAATAACATGCTACTGCAAGATTATTCCTGGCAAGTCCAAAACGTGGAGACAGACTGACTGCCTTTTCTGCCAAGGCAACAGCACGCTCAAGATTGTCAAGTTCTATAAGGACGGAGGACAGATTAATCAAAGCGGGTACCATTTCTGGTTTAATATCAAGGGCCTGCTCAAAATAATTGGCAGCCTCCGCCCACCTGCTCAGTTGCATATAGGCCGAACCTATATTTGCCATAGCCTCAGCAGAGCCTGGATGAGCCTTCAACGCCTCCATATTTTCCCTGATTCCATCTTCTAGACGTCCCATTTGGAAAAAGAGGGTGCCGAGATTTATCCTGACCTCATAGGAAGTGGGATCTATCTCCAAGGCCTTTTGAAAAGATGTTATTGCATCTTCTAAACGGTTTGCCCGCCAATATGCAAGGGCTAAGCGATGATGCGCTACTACTGAATTGGGATTTTCTCTCGTTTCTTTTTCTAAATCTTTAATTATCTGTTTTATATCACCACTTTTTATAGGATTCTGTGTCATTTTTCCTCCTAGCTAAGGACACACGTGTAGATTTTCTTACTAAGAAGTGCCATAATCTAACATATACAACAAGGATTTACATAACAAATTGCACATTATGCAGAGGAATTCAAAAAACGATATGATCCTTACTTGCAAATTTTGTGGGGGTCCGGCTGTAATTTGCGGTAGGTGAGCAAATGCTACTGTTACCTGCAAGGATTGCGGGATGACCCTGCCGGCTAAACACTATACCAAAGAAATTGAAGAGATGAAGGAAAACCTTATCAAGTCCCTTGACACAGATAAATAAGGCGGCTTTAAGCCGCCTTATTTATCCTTAAATTTTCAAACCCTTGCCTGTTCTTCCCTGACAGAAATAGCTACCTTATAAAGTATTGTTACAATCAATCCGCCAACACCCCATATTGCAGCAGCTATAGTAATTTCAGGAAGCGTTGGATGATATTCAGTTATCGTTTCGAATGGGTTTGGAATAAATCCACCGATCACTAATCCCACACCCTTGTCAATCCATGTTGCCAAAAATACCGATGCACAGGCCAGAGCCAGCCCCTTTGGATTGCGGCGTATCCTTGGCACTAGCAATAGAAACACTCCAAAAAGTCCGATGACTATAGCCGCCCTCATAAAGGGAACGAGATTACCATAACCATCAAGACCTGCGAAAAGATATTCTAAAGTATGCATATGGCCAGGAATCTGGCTATAAAATGCTGTGAAAAATTCACACCCCATAAAAAACAAATTGGCAATCATTGCATAGCAGACGGTCTTTGCAATAGTCTGAAGCGCTTCATCACCTGGATCAAACTTGGTAACCTTTCTTACAAAAAGCAGTATCATGATGAGTAGTGCAGGACCTGCTGCAAAGGCCGAAGCAAGAAAACGAGGTGCCATAATCGCTGTCAACCAAAAATGCCTGCCTGGCAAACCAGCGTACAAGAATGCTGTAACCGTATGGATACTGATTGCCCATGGTATAGAAATATAAATAAAGGGTTTTACCCAACCTGGACAGGGCACACCTTTCTTGTCTGCTAATAAGGTATTGTATCCACATATTATGTTGAGTAGCAGATATCCATTTAATACTATCATGTCATAAAACAACATCGAATGAGGAGTTGGATGGATAACAACATTGAGCATGCGCATTGGTTGTCCAATATCTACTACAATAAACAGTAAACACATGATCACAGCAGCTATTGCCAAAAACTCTCCGAATACAACTATTTTTGCATACTTGGAATAATGGTGGAGATACTTTGGAATCACCACCATGACACCTCCTGCAGCCACACCAACAAAGTATGTGAACTGGGCAATATATACACCCCAGGAAATGTCACGACTCATACCTGTTATGCCAAGACCTATCTTGAGCTGATAGATGTAGGCCATCATTCCTGCGCCTATAAGGCACAGGAGAAAAATAATCCAGCCCCAATAAACTGATGATCCTTTTAATGCCTTTTCAATCATAATGCCCTCACACTATATCAGATAGAAGACTGACGGTTTTGTCCCAAGCTCTAACTTGCGCCGAAGCGATATTCTCTCTTTGAGAATCTTGCGCACATTAGAGTTTGGATCAGCAAGATTACCAAAGAACATGACATCAGGAGCTGCCTCTACACATCCAGGCTGCTTACCCTCAGCCAGCCGCTCTACACAAAAATTGCATTTTTCTACAACTCCCCTCATTCTCGTTGGAAATCTCTTATTTAGTTTTCTTCCATGGGCCATTTCCTTTTCTAACTGGACCCTTGGATCAAGCCAATTAAAGCTTCTTGAACCATAAGGACAGGCGGCCATACAAAAACGGCAGCCAATACAGCGGTGGTAATCCTGGGCTACTATACCATCTGGCCTTTTAAAGGTGGCCTGCACCGGACACACTCTTACACATGGAGGATTGTCACAGTGGTTGCACATTAACAGGAAAGGCATACCTTCAAGGATATGATTATACTCATTGTAGCTGTCAGTAAAGACATGCTCGTATTCATCCTCCCAAACCCACTTGATGTCGTTTTTAGGATCATTCCAGTTAGGCACATTGTGGAGATGATGGCATGTATGAATAATTTTCTCTGCCTTTTCCTTATTAAGGGCCATTACATCTATTAACATTGCCCAGCGAACCTTTGGCCCTGCCTCTTGGTTATGACCTTCATGGCCATGAGCCTCATGGGCCATCTCGGCCTCTACTGTCCCCGGCTTAAGCAGCTCAAAAATTCCCTTTCCTCCAAGACCAACCAGTGCAGTAACACCAGCGGCCTTTAAGAATTTCCTTCTATCCATGCTCATAGCTTGCTCCCGTTTGGATCGTAATGACAATCCCAGCAATAGGGTTCCACACCTGCATAGTTATGACACTTGTCACAAAATTCCTTTTTATTGGAGTGACATTTCATACATGTATTCTGTAGACTGATCCAGATCTTTTTGCCTTCCCTATTCACATACCACCTGTTACCATCTCTAAGCGCCTGGTCACGCCAGTCGTTGAGAAACTGCATATGTGTCGTAATCATAAAATGCGTGTCCTCTACGCACTTCTTCTGTGCTAGGGCCCTTATGGCTGGTGTATCTAGATTCGGTTTGGGCTGTGGCGCAGCAGTACCTCGATTGTAAAGGAAGGGAAACAAAAAGATACACGCAAAGACTGCAAGACCTATTATGACCTTCCCTGAATCATACATCTTCTGTTACCTCCTCACCTTCTGCCTTAGCAAAGCCAGGTATTTCTTCGCCTCGAAGGTCTGTGGGTCGATCATGTTCACCCTCCATTATCAACGCATTGCCTACCAATTCAGATACCCCACAGACATTCACATCTGGCACCCAGTACTCCATAGAAGCCGGAAGCACAGCTCTGTCAATAGCACAAACACACGAAAGCATATTTACACCAAAGCGCTCATGCACATATTTGACTGCGTTCGCCCTAGGAAGACCTCCCCTGAGTCTGAGTTCCATATTTTCTCCAGCGTTTAAACCTGCACCGCTTCCGCAACAAAATGTCTGCTCCCGTATAGTATTTTCAGGCATTTCATAGAAATTGTTACAAACATTCTTTATGACATAACGGGGTTCCTCAAACATTCCCATACCACGAGATGGATTGCATGAATCGTGATAGGTAACCTTTAGATGATCGTTTCTTTTTGGATTAAGTTTCAACTTGCCATGTTTTATGAGATCTGCGGTAAATTCGGATATATGAACCATCTTTGCCGACTTGGCATTTTCGAACTTGGTACCTGTCAATGGATTCACTGGCTCCTCCAAAAAATCAGGAGGACCATTAAAGGTGTTCATGTACTGATGAACCACACGCCACATATGTCCACATTCACCACCCAGGATCCATTTCACCCCAAGCCTCTTGGCCTCTGCATATATCTTGGCATTTAACCTTTGAGCCATCTCCAGAGATGTAAAGAATCCAAAATTTCCGCCCTCGCTGGCATAGGTACTCCATGTATAATCAAGCCCTATATGCTCAAAAAGCAATAGATAACCCATAAGGGTATAGATTCCCGGATCAGCAAAAACGTCACCAGAAGGGGTAACAAAAAGGATCTCGGCTCCCTTGCGATTAAATGGAGGCTCCACATTAATCCCGACAAATTCCTCAATATCCATACACATAAATTCTATATTTTGCTTGAATGTATGAGGAAGAAGACCGAGGTGGTTTCCTGTTTCATAACAGTTGGCCACAGGCTCTTGGATCCAATTGATATTTAAACCAAATAGATTTATAAGCTCACGGCCAATGATGGTGACCTCTGCCGTATCTATTCCGTACGGACAAAAAAGAGAACATCTCCGACATTCGGTACATTGAAACATATAGTACCAAATTTCCTTCAAGACATCCTCGGTAAGCTTTCTGCCTCCTGCGAGCCTTCCTAAAATCTGACCTGCCTTAGTAAACTCTCCCCTGTAAACGGACCTCAGAAGCTCTGCCCTTGCAACAGGCATGTTTTTAGGATCTCCCGACCCCAAAAAGAAATGACATTTATCAGCACAGGCACCGCACCTAACACAGATATCCATAAAAATCTTAAAAGAACGATGCTTGTCGAGCCTCTCTCTCATGCCCTGCAGGAAGGTCTCTTTCCAATCATCTGGCAGACCCCAGTCATCATCCAATGGACTCCAAACGTGCGGATTGGGCATTCCCACTATCTCTACCTTTTCTGGCTTAGCCGGATAACAATAAATTCCAGGCTTTATAACGGTAGGGATATCCATCCAGTCCTTATTAGGGGGAGTAAGGTCTATCCTCAACATTTCTTGGGGTGTTAGTTCTTTAGCCATGATACCTTTCCCTTTTGATTATTCTCTCTCAAGTGGTAGTCCTGCTTCCTTCATATACTCTCTGTACATATCTTCATACTCTTCGTAGGAATGAAACTTGGGTGGTCGCCTCCAAGGATTCTCATGATAGGCCATCCTGTTTATGTTAGCCAAGTTCCTGGTAGGACTCATGAATACACCTCCCATATGCATGAGCTTACTAAAGGGGAAATATGCAAGGAGGGTGCATACCAAAGCCAAATGGACAAAGAATATTGCGCCTATTCCCTTAGGAACAACGGGATGAAAACTTGCTATCCCAGTAGCCAAGGCCTTTACAGCAGTTATATCCACTCTAAAGACGAATCTCATAAGAAGACCGCTTATAACAATCCCCAATATTAGAAAGAGCGGAAAATAATCTGCAGCCAGGGATATAAATCTGACCTTTGGCAAACACAATCTTCTGATAAGCAACCCCGAGACGGCCAGCAAAATAATTATATCTGTAAGATAAAGCGGAGGGATGCCTATCTGGAACATTCCGTCAACTGCATCCAAGGTCTCAACAAAACCGGGGATGGGATAAACAAATAGACGTAAATGCCGTAACGCAATAATAAGAAATGAATAATGAAAGCTTAAAGCAAGCAACCATAGCCACTTAGATGGAGAATGAATAAGCCAACCAGAACGGAGATCCGTTCTCATATTCCTAAAGAGGGAACGAAAGAGGAACACCTCAAAAAACATCCTCAAAAGGACCCCTCCGGTTGTACTTGGATTTTCTATTTTGGACCACTTAATCCATGGCAATGAATACTCTTGGCCTGCCGTTGTAGGGATACGAAAGGGCACTGGAGACTTAGCCCAATAGATTACCTTTGCTATAAAACCGAACAGAAAAACAGCAAAGGTAATATAGAGCAGAGCCACGCTAAACAAGGGCTGCAAAAAGGGAATAGATCCCCCTACAAGAGCCACTGCCACAATTGCCAAGACTACTGCTAGTGGGAACAATATACGCGCTGCCATACCTACTCCTCTAAATTAATGTTGGGTTATCTCTTTTTTTAGTTTCTCAAGATGCTTAATGCCACGCTTCATCATATAGGAAGGACACATACCTCCTGCAAGCAGATACGGTCTCTTCAAAAGGTCATTCCGCTTAATCTCCCAAACTCTCTCGCGGCACTCCATAAAGACGTCAAAAGCCAAGAGGCCAAACCTGTCTATCTCTGATTCAAAATCAAGATACTCCTTTAAAAGGCCCTTTTTCTGAGCCAAAGGCAATACCTCTTTTCTTACAATGGGCTTAAGGGCAAAAATTATCTGCACTGCACTTGCAGGAGTAAAATCTTGCACTGCCCTAACCCTCACTAAATTGTCTAGGAGCTTCTTCGTAGTGACTGGATCGGGCTCTTTCATTAATTGATCAAAAAGAGGCCAAATACTCTCTTCTATAGAGGAACCAATAGGATTAGAGAATCTATCCTTCTCTCTCTTCAGAAACTGTGCTGTTTCAGGGGGATAGGATTTATGGATTTGTTCCCTCCACTTCTCAACTATCTGGCCCTTTTTCTGCATCAGGATCTCCCTAAACCCCTTATGCCAATTTCTCCCCACAAATGCCTCCTTATGAAAAGAGATTCTAGGGTAACGTATACCCTTGCATTCCTCCCCAGCAGACAATAACTGCCAATGAATGACCATTCAGGCGACAGTTTCTATCTATAGACAAAAAGAGCTTGTGTGTCAAGTCACTAATTCAACCCAACCAATATGCATTAGCAATTCAGCTTGAAAAACCAAGCAGTTGGACGTACTGTGAATGTAAATTGAACATGAAAAATTTTTCATTTGCACCTTAAAAATCTAAGGATATGGCGTGAAAGTAACCTTCGTAAATCCATACTGTTTAGACCCAAGGGTTCAAGACTACGATATTCGGATCCCTCCAATAGGTCTCTATTACTTGGCCTCTGTTCTTATCGAGCTTGGACACGACTGCACCATACTCAATTGGTTCTCTATGCAAAACCAATACGAGTATATGGAGCAAGAACTTAGGCGGTTGGCACCCGATATTGTGGCTATTTCTATACTTCATGCGAACAGATGGGGAGGAATAGATATAGCGCGGTTATCCAAAAAAGTTTCTCCCACAACTCCTGTCATCTTTGGAGGGCCAGGTGCTACCTTCCTTTGGCGACACCTTTTGAGCAACTTTCATGAAATCGATGCCATTGTCATGGGAGAAGGCGAAAATACCATGGCTGAACTTGTTCAAAGGATCGAAACAAAAGGACTGGTGAACCTAAAAAACATTGCCGGAATTGCCTTTAAACAGCATGGACTACCTTTTAAGTCAGCCCCAAGGCCTTTCATCAAAGATCTTGACACCCTACCTGACCCATCCATTCACTTTTCTTTTCAGCATGTGATTTCATCAAGAGGATGCCCGTGGAACTGTTCTTTTTGCGGATCGCCAAAGATTTGGAAGAGAACCGTTCGCTTCCATAGCAGCGGCTATTTCGTACAACAGCTTAAAAACCTATACAGACAGGGACAGAAATTTTTCTTTGTCTCTGATGATACCTTTACCTTAAAAAAAGACAGGGTGATATCTATCTGTAAAGGCATTATTGAGGCAGATCTACCAATAGAATGGGCTGCAATATCCAGAGTCAACATAATAGACGAGGAAATACTTTACTGGATGAGAAGAGCAGGTTGCATACAGATTAGTTATGGCGTAGAAAGTGGTTCAGCCAAAATCAGAAAGGTATTAAACAAGAATATAACAAATAAAGAAATACTCCGGGCTTTCAAGCTAACAAAGTCCTATGGCATAATGCCGAGGGCCTACTTCATTTACGGAAGTCCTGGCGAAAGCAAGGATACCATCAACGAATCCGTGAAGCTGATAAAAAGGATGGGGCCCCTTGGCGCTATCTTTTACATATTAGACATCTTTCCAGGCACAAAACTTTACGAAGACTTCAAAAAAAGGACTGGGGTAGATGATGACATCTGGCTCAAAAGGATAGAAGACATTATGTATTTTGAGACAGATCCCCAGATCAACCAGGAAAAGATCCTAAGATACGGCAAAATCCTAAGAAAGGCCTTTTATTCCAGACTGCCAAGTTTTGCCTTGAATCTAAAACTCAAAGATATTGCCGAACTCGCCCCGCACCATGCGTCCTTTTTGTCGAGGCTCGGCATGACCTTCGCATTTGGTGACTATTCAAAGATACGCCAGATTCCAAATAAGTTTGAAACTGCTATCAAACTCTTTAAAAAGGCCTTGGCCATATTCCCAGATCACAGGGCCTTTTTGGGACTAGCGATAATGTACCAAAAAAAAGGCAACCATCCCAAGGCAATTCAAATAGCCAAAGAAGGCCTAAAACACTTCCCAAACTCTGTACAACTGTGCGGATGCATTGGTATCAGTTACATGAATCTGGGAAATTTTCAGGAGGCCATCGGTTTTTTAACAAGAGGCGAATCTTCGCTCCAAAACCTCCAATATGCCATAAATTGTGCCAAGGCCTTGGGAGATAAACAGTTATTTTTAGAGATTGAAAAACGTATAACAGATATGGAACGGCCTTGTTAAATTATAATCATGAAAAACAACATCGAAAACGAAAATAAAAGAATTTCTGCCTTTACTATTGCCGCATTGAGTGGTGGCTCTGGCAAAACTATAGCGAGCCTTGCCATAACACGCGCCCTTAAAAATAGGGGGTTAGACGTCACCTGTTTCAAAAAGGGACCTGATTATATCGACTCAGCTTGGCTTGCCGCTGCATCTGGGAACAAATGCTACAACTTGGATCCCTTTTTAATGGATGAATCCACTATACAGGCATCGTTCCGTTTACGGACCCAAACAACAGATATAGCTATAGTTGAGGGCAACAGAGGCCTCTTTGATGGAATGGATACCAAAGGTACAGCCAGCACTGCAAGACTCTCAAAAATGTTAAACATTCCTGTATTGTTAGTGGTAGACTGTACCAAATCAACAAGAACTGTAGCAGCTATGGTCCTAGGCTGTCTAAAGTTTGAACCCTACTTGGACTTCATTGGGGTAATTTTAAATCGGATTGCAGGTCCAAGACATAAAAAAGTTGTTACAGAGGCCATAGAAACATACACCGGGCTTCCGGTATTGGGTTTCTTCCCACGTCTTAAAAAAGATCCATTGCCAATGAGACATTTGGGCCTAACCCCCACAGACGAATTTTCTGGGCCTTTGGATGCAATTGAAGAACTTGCCAAGCTTGCAGAAAAATACGTTGATCTTGACCGTATAGTCGATTCTAGAGCCACAGAAACAACCGCTACCAATGCTATAACCACCCTTGACAAACTTTTGGGCATAACTCCAGGAAGCCATCAAGGCTTGCATATTGGCATTATAAAAGACAGTGCATTTCAGTTTTATTATCCGGAAAATATCGAAGCCCTTGAACTCCTTGGCGCCAAACTTTTCTTTTTAGATGCCCTAACCGACACTTCCATCCCGCCAATCCATGGCCTGTATATTGGAGGTGGATTTCCAGAGACCCAAGCAAAAGCCCTTATGACAAACGAGTCCTTTAAAAACAATCTGCTTAAGCAAATCCAAAACGGCCTTCCTGTATATGCCGAATGTGGCGGACTCATGTATCTGGGTCAATCTATCAACTGGAAAAAAGTCCAATATCAAATGGTAGGAGCAATACCTTTCCATTTTGAAATGAAACGTAAACCCGCTGGTCATGGCTATACAGTCTTAAGATTTGATTCAGATTCTCCCTTTTATAACAAAGGATCAGTAATAAAAGGGCATGAATTTCACTATTCTAAACCTATTTTCATTAATGCTCCTGAAGGAAGCAATTTTTCTTGTAAGGTATTGCGAGGCACTGGATTTGACGGTGAAAATGAAGGATTTACCTGGAACAATACCTTTTCAACCTATACCCATGTCCATGTCCTTGGTCAAAAAGAATGGGCACAGGTATTCTTAGACAGAGTGGCCCAGAATAAAAGGACCGGAAATTAAAGGTAAAGAGAGCATGTGAGATTTTGAGCAAAAAAACGAAAATGGGCTTGACAACGCCTTTGACTATAGTCTATATGAGTTCTGTTTAAATATTGAATTGATGAAGAACTAGGGATCCGCTCCCGCAAATTAAAAATAAAGGAGGAAGCCATGTTTCAGATCACAATCGATTATGACAAGTGCCAGGGCGATGAGGAATGCGTAAACGCCTGTCCTGCAGAAGTTTATGATTTCGAGGATGACAAGCCAGTCATAGCAAGACCTGATGACTGTCTTGGTTGCGAGACTTGCGTTGAGGTTTGCCCTGTAGGTGCAATTACAGTAGAAGAAGTCTAAAGTTATGCCATTCCGAAAGGCCAAAGGCCCCTCTATCGGGGCCTTTTTTGTCGCTCTCGTCATCAGCTCTACACCAATTCTTCTTTAATTTCTGGCTTGAATCTGGTTCCCACAGTCCTAAACCATAAAAATGCCCCTATAAGAAAAGGCTCAAACCGAATTATCATAGCGTTGATAAAAGTCCACGAAAACTCCCAAAAAAACTGTTCAGGCCTCCAGACTTGCTTGATACCCGCACTGACTAAGGCATAGTATATCTGCAGAACACAATAAAAAAATACATATCCTAAGTGGATAAAAAAGACCAATGTCAAAGCCTCTAGAACAAAACGCAATCTCCACTTGATAATTGGCAAGAGGCTAGCCACCATAGCAACGGTAAGGGGCACATTATAGGAATACTTGGAGACATATAATGTGGCATCAAAATGTAAATTAGCTGGTCCCCTGACGGTCAGGGCCTGATACAAAAATTTGCAAACTATCTTTTCATCATAGACACTAATATTGTCCACCAAGCTACCAGTAACAAAAGCCGCAATATGTGCAGCAATATTTGTTACCACAATCCCATAGAAAGCCTTTAAATAAAGCCACAAGAACACCATAAATGCATAAGTGACCAAAAAGGCCAATATTGCCAGTATTAATCTATTCTTTAACTGCACGGTTAAGCCATAAGAGAAAAAGCACAAATGCTAACGCAATCATAATGCCCTGTGCCACATAAATATGGAATATATAGAAAAGATTAGCAAAATGTACTCCACAGTAACCCAGGGCAGCTATACGAAGAATATTAAAAAATTGGATTATTACAAACCCAACCACTATCCCGATCAATCGTGTCCTCCACGAAGCGGGAAAGGCAAGTATTGCTACCATATAAATAAGAAAGGCCTCAAGCCCGTTACATCCAAATTTGACATCTAAAGATATTCCTTTGAGATGGATAACAGATCCCTGAATCCCCCTTACGACTCCTAATGGTTCGAGCACTAATGCTGTGGCCTTTACTATAAAACGCGTGTATATGCCGTTTATATCTATCACCTTTTTGACCACTTCAAGACTTAAGGCCAAGGCAAGTCCTCCCATAAGGAGTAAATAGGTAATTAGAAATCTTATCCCTGAGAAACCTTTTGCTTTTTCTTTGTTAGAGATCTCTTTCATTAACCTGAATGTTTCAAAATTATATCAATAAAAAAAGACATACCCCGAGCTCAACGACTCTCTTCCACAAGCTGCTGCAAAATTTGCTTGGCCTTTTGTATGTCTGCTCTTATCTGTTCAGCTAACTCAGAAGCCCCTGAAAATCTCTTTTCGTCTCTTATTCTTTCGACGATGTTTACTTTTATCTCATGACCATAAATCTCTTTGTTGAAATCGAATATATGCACCTCTGCACCAAGCTTACCATCTCCAAAAGTGGGGTTGAATCCGATATTAACTACTCCATTATACAGTTTATCTGCATGAATGACCTGTACGGCATAAACACCCGGCTTTGGACAAAGGTCCTCTGGATTAATCGCAAGGTTGGCCGTAGGAAAACCTACCACAGGTCCACCGCGTCTCTTTCCCTTTTGCACAACCCCTCTAATCTGATAAAATCTGCCCAGCATTCTGCGCACCATCTTCATATTGCCTTTTTTCACAAACTCTCTTATTGCAGTACTGCTTACAATGATACCATCAATCTTCACAGGAGGAATTACATGTACTTGAAAGCCCAACTCTTGACCTATAGCTTTCAAAAAGCTGATATCACCCTCTCGTCCCTTACCACAGGCATAATCATAACCTATTACCAGATCTTCAACGCCTATGGTGTTGAACAATATCTCCCTCACAAACTGGCTGGCGGGAGTACTGGCAAGCTGGCGAGTAAAAGGCAAACAAATTAAATGTTCTATGCCAGCTGCCATTATCAACTCTATCTTTTGTTCAAGCGTGCATATGAGCTTGGGAGGGTTATCAGGCCGCAAAACCTTCATGGGATGAGGATGAAAGGTCAAAGCCACTTTATCACCATTTCTAGAGCCAGCAAGCTCTACAACTTTTCTAAAAAGGGCCTGATGACCAAGATGAACACCATCAAAATTCCCAATAGTAAGAGCAGGTCTATAAAAAGGCCTCTCTATCTCCCTTAAAGAAGAATATACTTTCATTTGAACCACCGTTAAATTGTCTTGGAAACAGTAATATGGGCACTTGACAATCGCAACACCTCTTTATTTAATAAACGGCTGCAATTGCCGAAGTGGCGGAATTGGTAGACGCGCTAGATTCAGGATCTAGTGGGGGGTTATCCCCGTGGGAGTTCGAATCTCCCCTTCGGCACCATCTTTAAAACACCATTTTTTCTTGGCTAGCTAGATCTAGCTTGGTCTGGCTCAAGCCTTGGAGGAAAGCAGAGCAGCTGCCAACAGTGCCAATAAAATCCCTAATATCTGCCTCAAGGCTAGTCTCTCATTCAGTACTATCATTGCTAATACCACTGTTACAACTGGATAAAGAGCAGTAAGAGAGGAGATAACCGAGATAGGCCCTGTCTTGACCGCACAAAAGAAAAAATAAAGGCCCACCGTGCCAAATATACCAGTCAAGACTGCAAACAGAGCACCTTCAAAATCTTTATCAATGCCAGGACCAAGAAGCAACATCACAACAACACTGGTTGCCATGACACCACACGCCTCAAAAAAAACAGAGCTGGCCGGAGATATTCTTGCAAGAGAAAGCTTTGGGAAAAATGCCCACAGACCCCAACACAATAGGGCAGCCAAGGCATTGCCTAACCAGGTATTCATGTTACCACAATCTTTGCCAGACCCATAGGGCTATCAGATTCAAATCAGTCTTAAAAATCTCCTTTTGCCAACCTTTAAAACGCTTCCAGGAGATGGCCTGCCAATTTCTTCTTGACGGATCTTTTCTCCCTGAAGGCTAACTGCCCCCTGTTTTATGAGTCTTCTGGCCTCGGACATGCTCTTAACAAGACCTGCCTCTTTAAGCACTCTTGGCAAATATATCTTGTCCTCTATATCAGTTGGCAAGCTATATTCAGGGATATCCTCTGGCACCTCACCTCTTGAAAACTGGGCCTCAAATTGGGTTTTGGCCTTTTTAGCTGCCTCTTCACCATGGTAACGGGCCACCAGCTCAAAGGCCAATTGACTCTTGATATCTTTTGGATGTAACCTCCCTTGCTCAACCCCCTCTTTCATTTGGCGGATCTCGTCCATAGATTTTGCACTCAAAAGCTCATAATAACGAAACATAAGCTCATCGGATATAGACATCAACTTCCCAAACATTGAACTTGGCTTTTCTGTAATGCCTACATAATTACCTAAAGATTTACTCATCTTGTTTATGCCATCTAATCCTTCAAGAAGAGGCATGGTAATTACTACCTGGGGCTCTTGACCGTACTCCTTTTGTATATGCCGCCCTACTAGCAAATTGAACTTTTGATCTGTTCCCCCCAACTCGACATCTGCTTTTAAGGCAACCGAGTCATAACCTTGTATAAGAGGATATATAAATTCATGGATGGCAATCGGTCTTTGTTGCTGAAATCTCTGTTTAAAGTCTTCGCGTTCCAGCATCCTGGCTACTGTATATTTGGCACACAAACGAATCATATCTATAGAGGCCATTTCTTTCATCCATTTGCTGTTAAAGGCTATCTTTGTCTTTCCAGGATCAAGTATCTTAAATATCTGCTCTTTGTAAGTAGCAGCATTTTCTTGGACTTGTTCAGGAGTTAGAGGAGGACGGGTTTCAGACTTGCCTGTTGGATCGCCAATTAAACCGGTAAAATCACCTATAAGAAAAATAACCTGATGTCCAAGCTCTTGAAAATGACGCATTTTTTGTATCAATACTGTATGCCCTAGATGAAGATCTGGAGCCGTAGGATCAAAACCAGCCTTTACCCTTAGGGGCCTGTCTTCAGAAATAGCCCTTTCCAGCTTCTTTTTAAGTTCGTCAGGAGAGATTATTTCAACAGCACCGCGATTTATTAACTCTAATGATTTTTCTATATCCTTTTCCATCTTCTAATTTTGATCCTTCCTACTTGGCATAATCAACTGCCCTGGTCTCTCTAATCACAGTAACCTTGATTTGGCCAGGATATGTAAGCTCGCTTTCTATCTTCTTGGTAATATCTCTACACAACATGGCCGCCTCTGAATCGGATATTGACTCACTGTTAACAACTATCCTTATTTCGCGGCCTGCCTGAATTGCAAAGGATTTTTCAACGCCAGTAAATGACGTGGCAATTCGTTCCAAATCTTCTAAGCGCTTGACATAGCTTTCGAGCATCTCTCGACGGGCTCCAGGCCTGGCACCAGAAAGGGCATCGGCAGCCTGCACCAATACCGCCAATACAGACTCTGGTTTTATATCTTCATGATGTGCAGCTATGGCATGGACAACATCCCTTGGTTCACCATATTTTTTGGCCAGATCAGCCCCTATGATAGCATGAGAACCTTCAACTTCATGATCAACGGCCTTTCCTATATCATGAAGAAGTCCTGCCCGTTTTGCTTTTTTCACATCTATGCCTAGTTCTGCTGCCATAATACCACATAGAAACGCCACTTCTACAGAATGTTGAAGCACATTCTGTGCGTAACTGGTTCGAAACTTAAGTTTTCCAAGAAGCTTAACTAGTTCAGGATGGATACCATAAACACCTACATCAAAGGTGGCCTGCTCGCCTGCCTCCCTTATGGCAGCATCTATTTCCTTCTCTACTTTGCGGACTACCTCTTCAATCCTTGCCGGATGAATTCTTCCATCTAACACAAGCCTCTCAAGTGCAACTCTAGCTACTTCACGACGGACCGGATTAAAACCAGACAGCAATACCGCCTCTGGTGTATCATCAATTATTATATCGATGCCTGTTGCAGCCTCTATAGCCTTTATATTTCGTCCTTCTCTGCCAATAATGCGACCTTTCATTTCTTCATTAGGCAAAGCCACTACCGAAACAGTCCGCTCGGCAACGTATTCGCCAGCATACCGTGCAATGGCCAAAGCGATGATTTCCCGGGCCCGCTTATCTGCTACGTCTTTGGTCTCAAGCTCAATCTTCCTGAGAAGTTTACCAGCCTCCTGTCTCACCTCGGCCTCAAAACTTTTAAGGAGTTGCTCCTTGGCCTCTTCTTTTGACATACCGGATATCTGTTCCAACTTCTCTCTCTGAGCATTAATAAAGGACTCTATTTCCTTTTCTTTCTCTTTAAGCCTGTTCTCCGTTGATTGAATCCTTTTTTCTTTTTCTAGGAGTTCTATTTCCTTAGAATCTACCAGTTCCTTTTTCTTTTCTATTTGCTGTTCGCGCTGAAGAAGCCTTTTCTCACGACTTCTCAACTCACCTCGGCGTTCTGCAACCTCCCGCTCTGCCTCTTTCTTTAGTTGCAAGGCCTCCTCTTTGGCCTGAACCCTTGCCTCTTTGAGCAGCCGTTTAGCCTCTGCCTCTGCCTCTTTTTTGAGCTTAACGGCCTCATCCCGCTCCTCACTGTACTTCTTGGAGAATATCGCCTTCGCCACTCCAAAACCTACAGCGCCTCCAATTGCAGCAAATAGGATGAGAAGAAAAATGGTTGTAATGTCAATCATGTGTGGCCTCCATATAGGATTATAGTGCCACACCCCATCTTACAACTATGAATAAAAACGGATAATTGGTGGAAAATCTTGGCTGGCTTTCTACTTGCCAAACGTGCAGGACAATATCATGCTTCTTGGCAAGTCATGGTCAAATTTTCTAACATACATCTACTTACTCAATGGCTCCCATATATCGTGGATCTGCTATTGCAGAGTTGAACTTTTTACAATTTCACCATTATCCGTTTATATAAAAACCCAGACGGGGTTATAGCAACTCAAAAACCCCGCCGTGCCGTGCAGCTGAGTCTATTGAACCTGAGCGAACTCAGGTGGGTGTCATATCCGCTTCCAACGGAAAAGGCTGTTCTCCTTTTCCACTCTTCCACGGAGAAACGACTCCCTTGTACGGGGTGTTGGCTCAACAAACTTTCAGCTTGCCACGCACACAGCAGGGAATGCTTTAATAAAAATTATAACATATCAATCTTTTTTTTTCATCAATTGTGTATCTAATTTTTCGTTAAGCGTTTTTAACTTTGAGTCAAGACTGGAGCTAAATCTGTCTAGACTCTTTTTTAGATAAAAATATTCCTTTCCGAGACTCATAGCGATAAGAACCATTTGCCTTGAAGGAGACAATCCTGGATATCTATTTTCTATATCTGCCGCTTTTTTTTCCACATATGTAGCAACTTCTTGCAAATCAATATCTGGCTCATCGCCCATTAATTCATAGATATGTCCAAGAAATTTTAATTTAAATTTTTGAGCCACTATTCTATGAGTAGATTAATCGGTATCTGCAAATTGAAAGTCACCCTCTGGTGACCCTGTCTCACTGTCGATAAAATTGCCGCCTTGCCCTTCAACCTCCTGCCCCTCAGAAGAAATCCGGCCAAGTTTTTCAAGAATATGCTCTACACGCCTTCCCACCTCAGCCCTTTCATTTTCTAAGGTATTGAGCTTACCCTCCAAGTCGGAAATCCTTGCATCCTTTTCGTGGATTTGATTCAAAAGACCTTTTCTTTCTTCCTCAAGACGGATTATATATGAAATCAACTCATCTATTTTTTCTTCTAAAACAGATATGATAGCTATATCACTCATGAATAAGCAGCTCCTTTCTTTTTTGGATTATACTTCTTTTTTATTTATCTTTATTTTTTATTATTTTTGTATATGGAGCAATAATACTACCGTTTGGGATGTAACCATCTTCTATATAAGAAAACGAACCAATTGTAACGTTATCACCTATCGCTGTCTGTCCCTTCAAAACACAGCAATTACCAATGGTTACATCTTTGCCTACAGTTACCTCCTGTTCAACATATGTAGTATCAGGCATCATGAAAGTTACACCTCTGGCCATATGCCTACTACGCACCCTATTGAGCAATACCTTTTCGGCCGACACCAGCTGACTCCTGGAATTGACTCCCATTGACTCTTCTTCTGAGGCCAAACCAAATGCACCTACCGAATAGCCTTTTTTTTTGGCAAGAGACACAATATCCGTAAGATAAAACTCGTTTTGGGCATTATTGCATCGCACCTCTTTAACCAGCTCAAACAATACTTGCCTGTCCGCTAAGTAGGTCCCAGTATTTATTTCTGTAACCCTGCGCTCCTGATCCGAAGCATCTTTTTCTTCTACTATCTTAGAAAAAACACCGTGCTCATCTCTAATAATGCGGCCATAACCAGTTGGATCTGTTAACACGGCAGACAAAATAGACAACATATGTCCTGCCTCTTTATGGGCTTTTAAGAAAGCACTAAAGGTTGATTTTCTAAAAAGTGGGGTATCACCACAAACAATTAAAACATCACCGTTTTTAGCATTCACATACTCCTCTGCACATCTAACTGCATGTCCTGTACCTCTCTGTTCCTGCTGTACAACAAAATCGAGTCCCCATGAGCTGAATTCTTTCTTTACAAGTTCGCCCCCATGGCCAATAACTACAACTATCTTATCAATTTCAACAGCATACAAAAGATCAATTACATAAGACAATAGGGGCTTACCCAAAAGGGGATGCAAGACCTTCGGCAAAGCCGATTTCATTCTGGTACCCTTTCCTGCTGCTAATACAAGACCAATTACCTGACGATTTTTCATGGTCTAATATTGACCATATAAAAAAGAAAAGGCAAGCCTTTGGCTTGCCTTTTCTCCCCTCCCCTTGGAATATATCTGTCTAACTTAGTTTTCCAGCTACCTTAAGTCGGGTTAATGCCCTTGCCATGGCAGCCTTTGCCCTGGCTATATCAATATCCTCTCGGCCGCTCTCTGCTTCTTGAAGGCGTTTTTCAGCCCTCTCTTTGGCGCGAAGCGCCCTCTCTACATCAATATCCTCCGATATCTCAGCAGCTTCGGCCAATACCGTCATCCGATTCGCCGACACCTCAACGAATCCGCCGCTAACTGCTAATCGAACAATATTACCATCCTTGTCATAGTGCATCTCGCCGATCTTTAACGTAGAGAGTATAGGAGCATGATTCGCCATTACGCCAAAAACACCTTCAGTACCGGGTACCGTACAAAGATCTACCTCATCACTTACTACAAGTTTCGTAGGCGTAACTACTTCTAAATTGAGTTTATTCGCCATTTTTACACCCTAATTTATGACTTTTGAGCCTTTTCGACTGCTTCCTCTATTGTGCCAACCATATAGAAAGCCTGCTCTGGCAGATCATCATGCTTTCCATCCAAAATCTCCCTAAATCCGCGAACAGTATCTTCAACCTTCACATACTTTCCAGGTATACCTGTAAAAGTCTCTGCAACATGGAACGGTTGGGACAAAAATCTTTGAATCTTCCTTGCCCTCTGGACTGTAATCTTGTCTTCATCTGAGAGCTCATCCATACCCAGAATTGCTATGATATCCTGCAAATCTTTATATTTCTGCAAGGTCTGCTGCACCTCACGTGCTGTCTGGTAATGTTCGTCACCCAATACATTAGGATCAAGGATACGCGAAGTAGAATCCAACGGATCAACAGCAGGATAAATTCCAAGCTCAGCAATCTGCCTTGAAAGAACAACTGTACCATCTAAGTGGGCAAAAGTGGTAGCTGGGGCAGGGTCTGTTAAGTCGTCTGCAGGCACGTACACACACTCAACAGCTGTAATTGATCCCTTTGTGGTTGAAGTAATACGTTCCTGTAGAGCACCAAGGTCAGTAGCCAATGTAGGCTGATAACCAACAGCTGAAGGAATGCGACCCAATAGAGCCGAAACCTCAGATCCAGCCTGGGTAAATCGGAAGATATTGTCAATAAAAAACAACACGTCTTGGCCTTCTTCATCACGAAAATACTCAGCTGCCGTAAGACCAGTAAGTCCTATTCTTGCCCTAGCTCCTGGAGGCTCGGTCATCTGTCCATAAACCAAGGCAGCTTTGGGAAGAACGCCAGACTCTTTCATTTCAAGGTATAGATCGTTCCCTTCACGGGTCCTCTCACCAGCACCGCAGAAGACCGAAATACCACCATGCTGCATAGCAATGTTGTGGACCATCTCCATCATAATAACTGTCTTTCCACAACCGGCACCACCGAACAGCCCCATTTTACCGCCTCTAGGGAATGGCACCAAAAGGTCGATAACCTTGATTCCAGTTTCGAGAACATTAACAGTGGTATCCTGCTCCACAAATTCCGGGGCCTTTCTGTGAATTGGATACATGGTATCTGACTTTATAGGCCCCTTCCCATCCACAGGCCAACCAACCACATTCATAATCCTCCCCAAGGTTGGTTCACCAACAGGTATCTTAATAGGTGCACCTGTATCTTTTGCCTCCATACCACGGACTAAACCGTCTGTAGTATCCATGGCGATGCACCTACAAATATTGTCACCCAGATGCTGTGCTACTTCTATGTACAAGTTGTCCGGCTGATCACTAATAGCCGGGTTTGACACTAATAGGCCGTTCAAGATAGCGGGCAGTTGTCCTGGCTCGAATTCAACGTCTACAACCGGCCCGATGACCTGTACTATTTTTCCAATATTTGCCATTTGTTCCTACCTCCCACAGGGTAATAAACCCAAACTTTTTATATAAACTGCCTAACCCTTGAGTGCCTCGGCACCGCCAACAATGTCCATCAACTCTGCTGTAATAGAGGCCTGACGTGCCTTATTGTAGGCGAGGGTCAATTCATGAATCATATCCGAACAAGCCCTTGTTGCATTGTCCATTGCTGTCATTCGCGCCGCCTGCTCACTACATGCAGTCTCAAGCATTGCAGCCATTATCTGGACATTCACAAACATAGGCAACAAGATATCAAGAATCTCTTCAGGATCTGGCTCGTATATATACGCCGCCTTTGGTCCGCCTTTTTCTTCCTCTTCCACTTCTAACAAATCGGTGGCACTTATAGGAATTAATTTCTTTAATGTGGGCTTTTGAGTTACCACATTGACAAAGCGACCATAAAGCAGATATACCTCATCCAATTGGCCATCCAGAAACAGCCTTATACATTCCTGACCCGCCTTCCTGGCATCTACCATTTCTATTCGGGCCATACAATCGGTAATCTCTATAGGCAAATCCACATCAGCCTTCGAAAAGTACTGATGACCTTTTCTACCTATACAGCCTACAGCGACCTCTTTACCTTCGCCTTTCTTTTCATCAATAAACTTTTCTGCTGCAGCTATAATATTTGCATTAAAAGCACCACAAAGCCCCCTATCAGATGTAACTACCAAGACCATGGATTTTTTCACATCCCGCTCTTCCATTAAAGGAAAGGCATTAGGATCCACCCTGCTAGCCAGTTGACCCATCACACCTGAAAACTTTCCAGCATAGGGCCTAAATTCTTCCATACGTTCCTGGGCGCCACGGAACTTGGCCGCAGCGACCATATTCATGGCCTTTGTAATCTGCTCGGTCTTTTTAATACCAGTTATCTTTAGTTTAATGTCTTTTAAAGACGCCATTTATCCCGTCCTCTTATAGGTTGCGTGCGGTTTTGAACTGTGAAATGCACTCTGCTATTGCATCCCTCATAACCTTGTCAAGCGAATCGGATATTTCCTGCTTTTCTCGTAACTCTTGATAGATTTGGGGATATTTCTGTTCTACAAAATCATACAGCTCCTTCTCAAAATCTTGAATAGCCGTTACTGGCAACTCATCCAAGAGACCTTTGGTGCCTGCAAAAAGCACAAGAACCTGCTTCTCCATTGGCAGCGGATTATACTGAGGCTGCTTTAACAGCTCCACAAGACGTTCACCTCTGCGCAACTGTTTCTGAGTAGCCTCATCCAGGTCACTACCAAACTGTGCGAATGCTGCCAGCTCTCTGTACTGAGCAAGATCAAGCCTCAAGGTACCAGCCACCTGCTTCATAGCCTTGACCTGAGCGGCACCACCAACTCGAGAAACCGAGAGACCAACGTTAACCGCCGGCCTGATACCTGCAAAGAACAGTGATGGTTCGAGATAGACCTGGCCGTCTGTAATAGAAATAACGTTAGTTGGTATATAAGCAGAGACGTCACCCTGCTGGGTCTCAATTATGGGAAGGGCGGTAAGACTTCCTGCCCCCAATTCGTCATTGAGTTTTGCAGAACGCTCAAGCAAACGGGAATGGTTATAAAAAATGTCGCCAGGATAGGCCTCACGTCCTGGAGGACGCCTGAGGAGAAGCGAAAGCTCACGATATGCTACCGCCTGCTTTGACAAATCATCATAAATTATAAGTGCATGCTTGCCATTATCCCTAAAGTATTCACCCATAGCAGTAGCAGCAAAAGAAGAAAGATACTGGAGTGAAGCCGGCTCACTGGCACTACTAGCAACTACCGTTGTATACTCCATGGCCCCAGCTTTTCTAAGGGCCTCAACAACAAGAGCAACAGTAGCCTGCTTCTGACCAACAGCATTGTAAATACAGTACACATCTGTTTCTCTTTGGGCGATTATAGCATCCACTCCTATAGCAGTCTTACCAATCTGACGGTCTCCAATGATAAGCTCTCTCTGCCCCCTTCCGACCGGAGTCATTGCGTCTATGGCCTTTAGACCAGTATAGCAAGGTTCATGAACTGGCTTTCTCTCAATAACACCAGGAGCCTTCATCTCTATTCTGCGGAACTCGGTAGCATTGATGGGACCCTTTCCATCGATTGGATTACCCAAAGCATCCACGACCCTACCAAGCATGCACTCACCCACAGGTACCTGAGCGATTTTACCGGTGCGCTTGACCTGGTCACCTTCTTTAATGAGCGAACAGTCGCCCATGACCGCCACACCAACGTTATCCTGCTCCAGGTTCAAGGCAATACCCATGACGCCACCCGGGAACTCCAAGAGTTCCATGGTCATGCAATTGCGCACACCATAAACACGGGCAACATTGTCACCGACCGACAGAACTGTACCAGTTTCTGCCAAGTCAACGCTCTTTTCAAACTCTTCTATCTTCTTCTTTATTATATCGCTAATTTCGGATGCGTTTATCTGTGCCATTATCCTATTTCACCCCTCCCTATAGATTCTTTAAAGCCTTCTAGCTGGCTTTTTATACTACCATCCCAGACCTTATCGCCAACCTTTGCAATAACCCCACCTATAATTTCGGGGTCTTCAACAGCCTCTAAAACCACTTGCTTCCCAGTGAGCTCAGAAAATGCCTTTTGCATCTGCTTTTGCAGATCCTTTTTGATCGGAACAGCCGTAATAACCTTGGCCCTCACGATCCCCATTTGCTCATCCATGAGCTCCTGATACGCACTGGCTATGAGGCCTAAGTAATGAACTCTGTTGTTTTGAACCAGAATTCTCAAAAAGTTGGCCATGGTCTTGTCAACACCTGCGGCCTTGATAAGCTCCTCCACAACCTCCTGCTTGACATCCAACCCTATCACCGGGCTTTCCAGGGCGGCCTCTATATCAGGATTTGCTTTGAGGAACTCATTGAGAGCCTGAAGGGTCTCATTAAAGGCCTGCAGTTTATCCTCCTCTTTGCCTGCAGCAAAGAGCGCCTTTGCATACCTTCTTGCTAATACTGTGCTAATCAATTTTTATGCACCACCCTTTCAAGGTATTCACTGATGAGCCTCGATTGATCTTGCTCAGTCAGATTCTTCCTTATTATTTCTTCAGCCATCTTGACAGCCATATCTGCCACTTCTTTTTGCAGCTCTACCTTCGCCTTGGCAAGCTCCTGCTGAACATAAAATTCTGCCTGGGCTTTTATACGTTCTGCGGCAGCCTTGGCCTGCTCGATAATAGTATCCCTTTCCTTTTGACCTTGGGCCACAAAATTTTCAAGGATTTTCTTAGCCTCCTCATCCATCCCAGACAGCTTCTGCTCATACTCCTTAAAACGCGTAGCAGCCTCTTCCTTCTTGGCCTCAAGCTCTTCAAAGGCCTTAGCAATAGACTCTTGACGGCCTTTCAAACTATCAGCAATGGGCTTTTTCAAATACTTAACAAGGATGATCACCAACAATGTAAAATTCAGACAGTGCCATATAAAGTTCATCACTTGTACGCGAGTCAGGCCATGATGCTCTCCATGCCCACCACCATGGCCGCCCGAGGCCTCGTGAGAAGCCTGCTGGCCAGCAACCTCATGAACAGCTTCACCATGAGCCGCTGGGGCTGTTGCATGTGCCGCCTCCACCGCTACAGAGGGCGCCTCATGCGCCGACCCTGCCTCTTCCGAAAACACTGGGCTAGCTACATAAAAAAGCATGCCCAGACTAAAGAGCAACACCATAACAAATCTTCTAGACATTAAACGGCCCTCCCAAGCAACTTTTGCGCTATTTCTACTGCAAACGATTCGGCCTTGGCCTGCAACTCTTTCTTGGCAGCCTCAATCTGGCTGGTAAGCTGACTCATCAACTCTTGCCTTTTAGCCTCCGCCTCCTGCATACTTTCCTCCAAGAGCTTCTGCTCAAGCTGCCTGGCCTCCTCACGCAACTTCTCGAACTCTGCCTTGCCAGCTTGCCTTGCCTCCCGAAGCTTTCTCTCATAATCTTCAATGAGACTCTTAATCCTGTCCTCAAACTTCACAGCCTCAGCCTCTATCGCATCCATTTTTTCTTGCCTCTCCTTAAGAATGCGCCTAATGGGCTTATAAAGCATTGAATTGAGGACCACAATCATAATAAGTACGCCAATAATTTCCGCTACAATTGAAAGGTCTATAGTTATCATAAGGTCTCCTACCCCGAAGGCTAACTAGCCGAAATTCTAATAAATTAAAAATGAAGCTTCATTCATTAAATTTTAGAAGTAGCTTTTACATTATTTGAGACGTCCTGTCAACGTCTTTTAAATTATTTTTGCCTAAACTATACGCCTCTTTGGCACCCCCAGATCACCTTATGAAGCTGGATTTGCAATCTGGCTTCCAAGCGATCTTCAAGTAACCATTGAGCCAGCCTAGATGGTCTAACTAACTTGTAGCCAGGAGAAAAAATAACTGAGGTAAAAAGCCAAAGGGCCCGGCTTCGGACAATTTTTGAACTCCATATATAGTCCGCGTAAGATGTTATTACAAATTTTATTTCATCATTACTACCAATAAAACGTAGATTCTCCTCTAAAAAACTATCACCATATCCACTGCCAGGAGTCTTCCAATCAACCACTTTTACAACTCTTTTGGGTACAGATGACAATAAAATTGTACCGTTGGTCTCCAGCAAGCATTTGGCTCCCTTTGACAGCAACCGCTCCATAAGTTCGTATACCGGGGGCTGCAGAAGGGGCTCCCCTCCTGTTATCAAGACGAAACGGATCTTGCTTTCAAGCCATTTGTCAATAAGCTCATCAACAGATAACTTGAATCCTCCCCCATAGGCAAAAGTAGTATCACAATAAGAACAACGCAGATTACAACCAGTCAGACGGATAAAAAAAAATGGCAACCCAGCATGAGACCCCTCTCCCTGGATACTAGTGAATATCTCGCAAATCCGAAGCAAGGATTTATCCGTTGACATCGATAAGGCTCTAATCTTTGAAATACTCTACTCCTGATGTCGGGGTCTCTTTAACCTCAACACTAACAGGAGAAATCCCAGCAAAAGACCTTAACTTGTCCTCAAGCCTTTCGTAAATATACCTAGCAAGTCTTTCTGAAGAAGGATTTATTTCCCTAAACTGCGGAAGCTCGTTCAGGTTTTTGTGATCGAGCTCATCCATTATCTCTGCTACAATTTTCTTAAGGTCCCTAAAATCTATGGCAACATCGATCTCGTTTAGTTCCTTGGCCTTGACAGAAACCGTCACCTCCCAGTTGTGACCATGAAGATACTCACAATTCCCTGGATAATTACGTAAATAGTGCGCTGAAGAAAAATGTGTCTTTATAAATACCTTGTACATAAGAAAATAAAATCCCTTTTATTTGATTATATTCTTGGTCCAAAAAGGGCCGTTCCTATCCTAACGATAGTGGCACCTTCTTCTATGGCTATTTCAAAGTCGCTTGACATGCCCATTGAAAGCTCGGAAAAATCAAGATGTGGATAACTGTTGGAAAGGTCATCTCTTAACTGGACCATCTTTTTGAACCACTGTCTTGCATCTTCTGGAGTGCTGGAAAAAGGATGAATAGTCATCAACCCCTTAAATTCCAAGTTAGATAGGCTATCCAATTCATCTAACAAAGCAGGGACCTCTTTGGGGGTCATCCCATACTTTGATTGCTCGTCAGCTATATTGACCTGAACAAGTATCTTAATACGCCTGTCTAGCTCCTTGGCCTTTCTGTCTAAGGCCTTAGCCAACTTGAAAGAATCAACGGTTTCTATCCAGTTAAACCATCTCACTGCATATTTCACCTTATTGCGTTGCAGATGACCAATAAAATGCCACTGAATATCTTTAATATCAGAAAGCTGCTCAATCTTCGAGATAGCCTCCTGGATATAGTTTTCACCGAATATTCTCTGACCACAATCATACAATGCCCGGATCATAAACGAAGGCTTTTTTTTGCTTACAGCCACTATTGTTATATCGGATGCATCTCGGCCAGAACGCTTGGCAGCAACCGCAACCCTCTCTTTAATATAGTTTAACCGTTCACACATGGTTTTATAGCTCCTAACTCCAGAAGGTCTTTCACCAGTTCGGTTACAGGAAGCCCTACTACATTAGTATACGATCCTTCTATCTGACGAACCAAAAACGCTCCGGTACCCTGAATGGCATATCCTCCTGCCTTATCATAAGGCTCGCTAGAGTTACAATAGGCACACAAAACATCTCTGTTAATGACATCGATAAACACCCTAGAGACTACCGTCCTCTTTCTAAGCTGGCCTTTTTCTCTTCTAAAAAGCGCAAAACTTGTATATACTTTATGCCATCTCCCGCTCAACCGAGCAAGCATGTCCACTGCATGCTCAAAGTTAACAGGTTTGCCAAAAATCTTGCCACTACAATAAACACAGGTATCTGCACATATAATAACATCTGCACTACATAGATCCTTAACAGCTTCGAGCTTTAAAATGGCATTTTGCATTGTCAGCTTGTCGGGATAAAGCCCCGAAGAATCATCAAGTTCTCGCACTCTCCCAGTACAAACAGAAAAGCTCAAACCCAGTTGTCTTAACAGATCGCGACGTCGCGGAGAACCTGAACCCAAAACTATGGAGCAGGAAGAACAAAAAGGTCCTTGGCATTTTTCGTGGTACATGAAGCCACCTCTGCATAATCCATCCCTTTTATTCTGGCTATTGTCTCAGCAACATAACGCACTCTCGCAGGCTCATTCGGCTTGCCGCGAAAAGGAACAGGACTAAGAAACGGAGAATCTGTTTCTATCAAAATACGGTCTATTGGAACAAAGCGGACCACCTTTCTCAGGGCTTCCGCCTTAGGAAAAGTAACCACCCCTGTAAAAGAAACATAAAAACCTAGATCTAACACTCTCCTGGCATCTGCCTCTGTGCCTGAAAAACAGTGGAACACCCCAAGCAGTTGACCTTTTTTCAAAAAACCCTTTATTATTTGAATACAATCTTCAAGAGCGTTACGGGCATGAATAATCACAGGCAACGACCTATCAAATGCTGCCTGCAACTGAACTTCAAAGACCTCTTTCTGTACCCTTTTAGGTGTACGATCCCTATAATAGTCAAGGCCAATCTCACCCCATGCCCTTACCTTAGTATGTTGGCACAATTTCTTTAATATAACCAAGGCATCCTTAGAAAACCTGCTGGCATCATTTGGATGGAAACCAACAGCTGCAAAAACATCATCGATCTCGCGAGCAAAATGGACTGCAGCCTTGGAACTTTCCACATCTATACCAACTGATAAAACAGCTCCAACTCCTTCATGCCTAGCCCTCTCCAGCACAGAACATATTGTCTCCTTGTCTTGGCTAATCATATCAAGATGAGCGTGGGTATCCACCAATAGGCTACCTATCATTTCTTAATACCTTTATAAAAATGGAGTAAAAATATTTAACACCTGGGTAGGGTCATTACACAGGTGGTCCCCCCTATCCGATTGGATGTCAGAAATAAAGAACCACCATGAAGCTCTATTATCTTTTTGGCCTTTGATAACCCTAGCCCCATGGCATTGAATTTAGTGGTAAAAAAAGGATTATCTGCCTTTTTAAAATGTCCACGAGCAATCCCCAAGCCACTGTCTGAAATACGGATCTCAATATCTGCACCCTTTTTGGATATGGCCAACACAATAATTCCACCATCAGGCATTGCCTCTATAGAATTTTTCAACACGCACAAAATAGCCTCTTGCAACTTTTCTCTATCTCCAATAACTATTACAGGGTTCTTTGGATAATTCTTATGCAAAACTATTCCAGCGTCTTCCAAATCGCCTTGAATAATCACTGTTATAGTTTCGACCAGAGATATCAGCTCCAACTCATAACGCACTATGGCCTTAATTTCATGAAGCTCAGCCACTGTTGCCAAGGTCTTTTCTATCTTCTCGACCTCCTTTATGACAGTGGCAAGGTAATGCCTAGCAGTACTATCGTCTTGCCTTTTTTCTAACAACCGGGCTATACCTCCAATGGCTGCAAGAGGATTTCTTAATTCATGAAGTAGATGATCCAACATCCTGCCGATGGCAGAATATTTTTCTATCTCTATTAAAAGATTCTTTTGGGTCTCCACCGCCCTTTTTGCTCTTTTTAACCTGGACACCTTGTCCTCGAGATTCTGACACATGTTCCTTTGACAAATAGCAAGAGACCCGATACCAGCAAACAGATGAAGACAATAAAGGGTTTCCTCCGTTACCGGGGCCTTGGTAAAAATATTGTCTGCTACAACGATGCCATACTCTTTGCCGTGAGTATTCAATGGGGCCACTGCCAACTCACCACTGCCAAAAAGCCTGCATAATTCCTGGGAGTAAATGGCACCTACCCTTGGAGAATCCGTTATCAGGTAGGCCCTATTTTCCTTTAATGCCTTTATAAAACAATTTTCTGACCGAGATAAAGGAATCCGAATGGTTCTTACAAAACGGTTAAGGGGCTGACCATCGTCAGACAATTGATCACGCACCTTCTCGAGTATTTGAAAGAGGTTGAGCCTTTCAGTGGATATACTGTTCCAGATCCTCCCTGCCTCTTTCAGATCTTGGGGACCAAGACCAAAGCGACCACACAAACTATCAGTGGCTTCATCTACAAGGAACAAAAAGGCCCTATTGAAACCTAAGCCTTCGCCAGCAGTTGCGCCAACAAGGATCGCATAAAATATTTCTTCAAGTTCTTGAGCAGTTACAAAGGCAGAATTAAGCTTAGCAATGAAATCAAGCAAGAGTTTAAGGGGGTGCTTCCTGCCAGTTCCGGCAACACCATCTTTTGCGGTTTTTGATGAAATGTTCAAATCTTGCATAATATTTGAGTGCTATTTCACTTAACCACTTGACACATTCTAAAGCTTCGTATACTAAAACAGTACTGTAGTTCTGTCACTAAAACATTTCAACAACAGGAAAAAGGAGGAAGTCTCATGCGTAAAAAGATTACATCCCTGGTTTTGGCACTCTTCTTTACAGCGGGTCTGTCAGGTGTAAGCCTTGCTGCCAAGTGTAAAGGTGAAGTGGTGAAAAACGAAAATGGAGAGCTGGTAATAAAGCTCAAAGACGAATGCAAGGCAAAAGCAGGAGATTCTGTTAAGATCAAGGTCAAGAGCGCTGCCAAGGTTGAAGGCTGCTAATTAGGACCAAGACCTATAAGGGATTTAAAAGTTAGGGCTCTGCACAAGAGCCCTTTTTTCATTTTATATTCTATCAACCCTGGTATAGGCCAACATGTTTGCCAGCTCGTCGCTCATTTCATTCGCATATTCCCCAATAGAAAACAGCTTTCCGCAGCCTTGACACCTCAAGGCAACAGACCTTCACCTTCTGCATATCTCGAGTGGGCTGCCACATACTCTACATTCTAGATCAACCGCCTGGTTATTTTCCCTTTGAAAATAAAACACTTGCCCCCCTTAATCAAATTGAAAAAGCATTTTTTATACTATCTATATCAGCCTTGGTCTCTACGCTGAAAACTTGATAGTCATCTGCATCGATAGACTTTTTAATCAGATTAGAAAGTACCTTTTTCGGTCCTGCTTCAATAAAGATCCTCACCCCATCCCTGTACATATTATTCGCAATTTCGTACCACCTTACTGGCATACACATCTGCTGGGAAAGCAAACGTACTATCATAGCCGGATCCTCTTCAGGATTTGCACTTACATTACTATAGATGGGGATTGAAGGTCTTCCAAAGCTTACAGAAGAAAGTACTCTTGCAAACTCCTTTGCAGCTCCCTCCATCAAGGGACTATGATAAGCCCCAGAGACCCTTAGCATTATTGCCCTCTTTCCTAACGTCTTTACCTTTTCACACAAGCTTTTGACTAACGCCTTTTCGCCAGTTACTACTATCTGCTCTTTGGAGTTGTGATTTGCCATTGCCAAAACGCCCTTATGCTGTGAAAGCACACCATCAATAATCTCTTTCAATTCCTGTGCTTCAAGGCCAATGATAGCAGCCATAGAACCTGGTCTTCTCTGCGCAGCCGCTTCCATTACCCTGCCTCTCTCTTTGACAAGTCTCAAGCAATCTCTAAAATCAACAGCTCCGCATGCCCAAAGGGCTGGATATTCACCAAGGCTGTGACCAGCTACTGCATCAGGTTGTATCCCTTCTTCCATCAAGGCCTTGGCACATATGATATCGATGGCTGTCAGACATGGCTGTAAATTTGCGGTCCTCGTAAGATCTTCCAAAGGGCCCTTAACACACAACTTCCTTATATCTATTCCACACACATCCTCTGCCTTTTGTAACATAGGACTGGCAAACTCGTAGGCCTTCAAAAGATCAACGCCCATACCCACATATTGGGAACCTTGTCCGGGGAAAAGGAAGGCTATCTTGGACATTATTCCTCTACCTCCAGAATATCCTCATCCTCCTCATCCAAGATCTCTTCGTCCTTAATCTTCAGCTCTTCAACATATTGCTCGTAATCTTCCGGACTCATCAAATCATCCAGTTCTTCTGGCTGAACTATCTCCAACACCATTATCCATCCATCGTCATAGGGATCGTCATTTATGGCCTCTGGGGCATCCATAAGCATCTCATTTACCGTAAGAACCCGACCAGAAATAGGACAAAGGAGCTCTGTCACTTCGCCTATGGAGTTTTCCACTGTTGCAAACACATCAGTCTCTACAAACTCGTCTCCAGGACTTGGCAGATCAATAGATCCCACGATCCCAATACGCTCCTGGCCATAATCAGTTATCCCTATTACGGCCTTTTCACTACTATCATCAGGTTTAACCCACATATGTTCCTCAGTGTAAAGGAGATCCTCAAGGATGATCATTGTTTCCTCCTAATAATGATGGACTGTCTATCCTCCGATGGAAGACATTTGTCTGTCGCAAGATGGAATGTCTTTTTTCTTTGTTAGATATCGTGCTGGCTTTCTTAATATAATATCAGAAAAAAAACGCGACAGTTGATTATCTGAAATACCTTTACGCAACAAATCCCTAAGCCCGAATTCTAGATCCGAGAAAAGACACAAACGCACCCTACCGTCTGCCGTCACTCTCAACCTGTTACAACTAGAACAGAAACGGTGACTCAAGGGGCTTATAAAACCCACTTTTCCTATCCCCTCCTGCAACAAATACATATCTGCTGGGCCAGCATCGTCTTTACGTTTAATGGGTATAAGTTTGCCAAACTCTCTTTCAATCAAGGACCTTGCCTCATCCGAAGGCAGAAAATACTGTCTTCCCCACTTGGATTTCTTTCCGATAGGCATGAATTCTATAAATCTCACCTCAAGATTATAGTGCTGGGCAAGCCGAGCAAAATCTACTACTTCATCGTCATTTTTACCGCGCATCATTACAAAATTAATCTTAACAGGGAAGAAACCAAGTTCTAGACTCTTTTCTATACCACTCCATACCTGATAAAAAAAATCTCTTCCTGTTATCTGCTCAAATCTCTTGGCATGCAAGGTATCGAGGCTAACGTTGAGATGACGTAAACCAGCATTAAATAGATCAGAGGCCATTGATTTTAACAAGACGCCATTGGTGGTAAGACAAGTCTCTTTTATTCCGTCAAGCTGGTTTACATCTGCTATAAGCTTGACCACATCCTTTCTTACAAGCGGTTCGCCACCAGTAAAACGGACCTTCTTTACACCAAGGTCTGCAAGCACCCTTGTAAGCTGCACTATCTCCTCAAAACGTAAAATTTGTCCTGGTGGCATCCATTTGAAACCGGCTTGAGGCATACAATAGAAACATCTAAGATTACATCTATCAGTTATTGATAAACGCAGGTACGTAATAACGCGGCCAAAAGAATCCCTAAGCATATTCCCCATATGTTTCATAGTTATCCTTATAAACGACCATCTTGCACTTTTACACGTCTTATGCGAGCTCCAACCTGCGCAAGCTTTTTATCCATCCTTTCATATCCCCTATCCAAATGATGAAGCCCCTGCACCAAAGTGGTGCCCTTTGCAGCAAGACCTGCGAGCACAAGACATGCACTGGCCCTAAGATCAGTGGCCATTACTGGCGCTCCGTTTAGATGTTTTACCCCCCTGACTATTGCGCTTCTCCCTTCAACCCTTATATCTGCGCCAAGTCTTTTTAGCTCCGCCACGTGCATGAATCTATTCTCAAAAATGGTCTCAGTAATAACACTAAGTCTTCCCGCAATCGCCATAAGAACCATTATCTGAGCCTGCAGATCTGTAGGAAAACCTGGATATGGCTGGGTTTTTACATCGATACTGTTAAGCTTGCCCCTTTTCTTTACTTTTATTTTATCTTTGTCAACAATCTTGAGCCTAAGACCAGCTGCTTTCAATTTCAACAGTACAGTATCAAGATGCTCAGGCACACAGTTTTCTATAACAAGTTCTCCGCCTGCAGCACCAGCTGCCATCAAATAGGTGCCGGCCTCTATTCGGTCTGGAATTATTGTGCAAGAAACCGGCTGTAAGTGACGAGTGCCATGAATAATTACAGTATCTGTACCAAGACCCTTGATGTCTGCGCCCATCTCCTTGAGCATTTTGCCAAGAGCAACCACCTCTGGCTCTTTTGCAGCGTTTTCCAATACCGTCTTACCTTTTGCAAGACATGCAGCCATCATAAGATTTTCAGTACCAGTGACAGAGGGGATGTCAAAGTAGATTTGGGCTCCCTTGAGCCGCCTTGCCCTAGCCTCGACAAAACCCTCCTTGATTTCTAGCTTGGCGCCCATGAGCTCCAATCCTTTCAGATGGAAATCAATAGGCCTAGCTCCAATAGCACAACCCCCTGGCAAAGAGACCCTTGCCCTGCCAAGTCTAGCGACCAAAGGGCCAAGCACCAACACAGACGCCCTCATTTTTCTAACCAACTCGTAAGGCGCCTCGTAACTGTCTAGCTTGGAGGAATCGACTAAAAGAGAACCATTTTCCAAACCCTTTGCATCAACTCCAAGCTCTTGTAATA
The DNA here is from genome assembly GCA_964573805.1 of uncultured Desulfobacterales bacterium. Classification (GTDB taxonomy): domain Bacteria; phylum Desulfobacterota; class Dissulfuribacteria; order Dissulfuribacterales; family QOAL01; genus JAADCZ01. Next base: position 59,511 of record CAZNKP010000028.1, read on the forward strand.
ATTCGAGAAAAATCTTTACATCTTCTAACCTTGGGACCTCGTTGAGACAAAAGGCCCCTTCTGCAAGAAGAGTGGCAGACAAGATGGGCAGGGCGGCGTTTTTGGCTCCGCTAATTCTAATAGTTCCGGATAGGGTGCGGCCCCCTTTTATCTCTAAACAGTCCATTGCATTTCAAAACTTAGGCCGCTGACAATAACCTAAACCTCTACCTTGGTGCCTTCCCCTTATGCCACATATAAACAATCGGGCTTGCCACAAACACCGAGGAATACGTCCCAACTATGATTCCAAGCACTAGGGCAAAGGCAAAGTCGTGTATGACAACACCGCCGAAAAAATAAAGGGATAACACTACAATCAAGGTAGTGAGAGAAGTAATGATGGTTCGACTCAACATCTCGTTTACACTTTTATTTATTACTTCAGCAAAGGATAGCTTCCGATATCTCTTCATATTCTCCCTAATCCTGTCAAATACCACCACAGTATCTGTAAGAGAGTAACCAGCCAAGGTCAGAAGGGCCGTGACAATCAAGAGATTTATCTCCTTATTGAGGATATAGAAGATCCCAAGCACTGCCAATACATCATGGAACGTGGCGATAGCAGCGGCCACACCAAAACTGATATTAAACCTAAACGCCAAGTATCCAATAATACCTGCCAAAGAAATTAAAATGGCAATTATTGCCTTTCTTCTAAGCTCCTTGCTTACTGTAGATCCTATTTCTGTTTTGCTTTCTATAGTGAACTTATAACCAGAAAGCCCTTGCTCCAAGGCAGAAGTAATCTTCTCTTCAATGTCTCCTACCGTAGCCACTGACTTTTTAACCCTAACAATTAGGATGTGTTCTTTGGGAACCTCTTGAAGGGCATAACCCTTTACGCCCGCTGTTGACAGGGCCTTTCTCACATCTTCTAATTTGAATGGCTTATCCGCCTTATACTGGACCATAGTGCCACCAGCAAAATCTACACCGAGGTTGGCTGTTCCACGATTTATTTGGACAAAGGCAACAAGACCAGTAATCACCAAAACGGCAGAAATGGCGAGAGAAATGTTCCTCTTTCCAATAAAATCGATGTTGGTTTTGCCAACTATTTGCATAAAAGACAGATCCTTGATGGCGTTCTTATAAAGAAGCCATTGATAGACCCATCTGGTAGCATAAATAGCTGTAAAAAGGTTTATTATAATACCTGCAGAAAGTGTTACAGCGAAACCCTTAATGGGTCCTGTGCCAAACAAGAAAAGGGCAAGGGCTGTTATTAATGTGGTCACATGGGCATCAACAATGGTCCAGAAGGCCTTGTCATAGCCTCCATCGATAAAGGCCTTTAATGGTTTGCCAAGGGCCTTTTCTTCACGCATTCGTTCAAATATCAGAACATTGGAATCCACCCCCATACCAATGGTTAGGATGATACCAGCAATACCTGGAAGGGTTAGGGTAGCCTGAAAAAGGGCTAATACAGCCATCAGAAATACTAAATTTAAAATTACTGCCACATCGGCAATAAAACCCGACAGCCGGTAATATATCACCATGAAAATCATGACAAATATTGCACCGGCTATACCTGATATCAGGCCCTTTTGAATAGAATCCCGCCCCAAAGAAGGACCCACTGTGACATTTTGAATTATCTTGACCGGAGCCGGAAGCGCACCCGCCCTTAACACAATAGCAAGATCTGCCGCCTCTTCATGAGTAAAAGAACCTGAGATCTGGGCATGGCCTCCTCCGATCTTTTCACGGATTACAGGTGCTGAACGCACCACGCCATCTAAGACTATCGCAAGACGTTTGCCTACGTTTTCGCCCGTAATTTTTTCAAAAATTCTTGCCCCCCTGTCCGTAAGCTCAAGGGCTACATATGGTTCATTATAGGTCCCACCTATCCTAACATGGGCTGTTTTTACAGCATCCCCTGTCATTAAAGTCTTATCTTTTAGAAGAATGGGTACATTTCTTACCGTACCGGTACGGGAATCTACCTGTTTCATAATGTAGATCTTATCTCCCCTGGGGATCTGTCCCTTTAACACAGCATTTAATTGTTTGGCATTATAATTACGCGGAAGCCTACCGTCGTTTATGGCTTTTGTAATCAGGCTGCCAAGATCTACATTGGCATCATCGTCAACCAGCTTAAATTCCAATTGGGCAGTTTGACCAATTAACTTTATTGCCCTCTTGGGATCTTTTACGCCAGGAAGCTGGACAACTATTTCGTCTTCTCCTTGACGCACAATAACCGGCTCTGTAACCCCAAACTGGTCTATTCTGTTCCTTATTATTTCCAGAGACTGCTCCACCGCATGCTCCCTAATGAATTGTTCTTCCTTTGGAGACAGGGCAAGAGCAATGGTGGGGAACCTAGATTGATCATCAATGCTTTTTATAATCAAATTCGGGAAATCCTGTTGGATTACCTCTTTTATCTTTTGGAGGGAACTCTTATTTGGAACCGCGATAAGGATCTCATCTGGATTCTGGCTCTTCCTTCTTACAATAGTAATACCCTGGCGCTTCAATGCATCCTTTAAATCCTGGGCTGCCAACTGGGCAGCATTTCTGACCGCCTGATCCACATCAACCTTAAGAATAAGATGCATACCGCCTTGAAGATCTAAACCGAGTTTAAGACCTTCCTGATAAACGTATTTCTTGAACCACTGGGGAGTATTTGGATAAAAAGACGGAAGCACAAGAACAACTGAGCTTACCAACAGAAATGCAAGAAGAGCAAACTTCCACTTTAGGGCCTTAGGCATTGAAATAACTCCTTCTGGTTAATTTACCCTCATGTCTATCTTGTATGGAGAAAAACGAATCCAATAGTCGGATTCCCGAGATTGATCTTTTAGTAAAACAAGAGACCTTTTGCAAGAAGATTTGTTGTATTGTCGAAGAAACAATCTAAAAGACGCCTCTAAAAACGGTCATTAAATACTCTGATCAGCTCTGAGGCTCTGCCTTTGAAAGCAGCTCCTTCAATTGCTCCATAAATTCCTTCAAATCTTTAAACTGTTTGTAAACAGAGGCAAATCTTACATAGGCAACATCATCCCATGCCCTCAACCTTTCCATTACCCTCTCACCGATGGCCTTGGTATGTATCTCCAGTATGCCCTTTTCTTGTATCTCTTTTTCTAATTCATCAACAAAGCGCTCTATCTCAGTAACACTTATTGGCCGCTTTTCGCAGGCCTTTAGTATACCGTCGATTATCTTTTTCCTTTCAAAGGGCTCGCGTCTACCATCCTTTTTAACAACCATCGGCTGGAACTCTTCAATCTGTTCATAAGTTGTAAAACGCTCATAACATTTGAGGCATTCCCTTCTACGCCTAATGGCCCTGCCGTTCCTGGCAGGTCTAGAATCCACAACCTTTGAGCCTGGATGACCGCAAAATGGACATTTCATGTCCTTTTTCTAACATCAAGAATGAGATAATGACAAGAAGAAACTGTAAAATGGTGGTTAGAGTAGCATGAAAAGATTAATGAAACTCGTAACGAACAGGATATTTGTTTGGATCAAGCACCACCTGCCTAGCAAGCCTCTTATCAACATTAACCACAACAGGGCCTAAGAGATTTGCAGACATCGTACGAGATTCCCCATCCTCCCCATGCCTAAAAGTCACTATTACTAGGGCCTCAGCCTGTTCCGGTCTCTCGATCTCTAGCTCCTCTACAGCATCCTCCGGAAGTTCAAAGGCGTAATCAGACACTATAATGGAAGGATTTATAACTACAAAGGCCAAATCTGGACTATCCAGACTTTGAAGCCAAAAAAATGGGGAATCCTCCCTGTGCGGAAGAAGTGCATAATGCAAATCGTTAGGGAAACCCAAAATCCCCCGAACAAATTTCAAAACCTTATTCTCATCAATTTCTATAGTACCAAATCTGGTTGTCTCTATTTTCATTGGTTCCACCTAATTATCCTGGTCTGGGTGGCTTATTTATTATCTCTTTATGTTAATATCCATATCGTCAAATTGATCTTGAGCACTCAATACACTTTGGGCAGCAGAAAGATTTTCCTGAATAATTTTCTGGTAAACTTCTTCCCTATGTACAAGTAAGCCCTTGGGTGCCTTTATTCCTATTTTCACACTACCCCTTCTAATATCGAGAACCGTTATTTCGATATCGTCTCCAATTCTAATCTTTTGTCCGGCCTTTCTTGTAAAAATAAGCAAAAGCTATGCCCTCCCTGGCCTCTTTTCGATTCTGGGGATGAATAGTTTCGAACTAGATATAATCTGCAAGGGTTACCTTCATAACCTTTGAAGCAGCCCCTAATGCCGCTTGGTAGGCTGTTTCTGTAGCATTCAAGTTATTTATCGCTTCGATCAAATCTGTATCTTCCACTCCTGACAATATCTCCGTATTTATGATTTTCTGAGAATCCATGACATCTTCCTTCACATCCAGAGAATTGGCCATAGCTCCTATTCTCGCAGTCTGATTGCTTATGTGAGTCATTGAATCGTCTAATTTTTTTATAGCATTTTCAATATTTGGCTGACTATCAGCCATAAGACTGTCATAAAGGTCTTTAAGGGCCTGAAAACTACCACTATCTATAAGGGTGCTCTGGCCATCCAGATTTATTTTTTGCTGTATTCCAGGAGCGACATCTAATTTGACATCCTCACGGTTCCCGTTATATGTGACATTACAACGTTTATCCATAACAAATGGCATCTGATTGCTTTCATAACCATCTGTTTTGGAACCAGCCAAAATATACCTGTTACCAAGCTTGGCATTACCAAGACTTACCACCTCTTCCAATATATTCTTGACTTCTTGGGCAATAGCCCTTCTGTTATCACCATTAACAGTGTCGTTGGCACCTTCTATTGCCAACTCCTTAGCCCTCTGAAGCCTGTCCTCAACTCCTGTCAAAACATTCTCTGTTGCCTTAACCCAGCCTTGTCCATAGGTAATATTTCTCTTAAACTGATCGATATCTGCCAGACTGTCCCTAAGACCAAGAGCATGGGTAAGCTTTACAGGAGCATCAGAAGGGGTTTGATAGATCTTGCCAGAAGAAATGGTGGCGTTTGTTCTATCTAGCCTCTCGGTAAGCCTTGCAAGGTCTGTTTTTATCCTATCGTACATAGTAGTCATAGTAACTCTCATATGACACCCCTACAAATTCCTATTTTGACTGGAGAAGGGATACAAAAAGCTCGTCCGCCACCTTTATAAGTTTTGCTGCAGCAGTATAAGCATGCTGGAACTTCAACAAATCAGATAATTCTTCATCGATAGATACACCTGATACATCCTCACGCCTGGCCTTGAGATCATTTACTGCCCCTCTCATAAAGTCGTGATCCAGCCTGACCGTTCTGGTATCTATGCCCACTGTTCCAACCAAACTATGATAGGCATCATTAATTGATGCATCGTCAAGATCGGCTACGGGCTTAAAACTAAGACTTTTCATTTCAAGAGCGTTTTCATTGTTGGCAGGAAAAAGCCTGCCTCCATCAGGTGTGGATAACCCCAAGTAAGCAGCAAGCCCTGATGTATCGTCAACGATTGCAAAACGATTGGCTGTACCTGCAGCGGAAATACAAAGTCTGCCCTTTTCAATAAAGGCCCTCAAGTCATTATTCCCATCTATTTGATCCCTTATATCCTCTAGCGTATCATTATCTGCATCAACATTTATGGAAACCGTAGAGGTTGAACCATCGCTTAAAAACAGTTGTAAGGTCATAACGCCATCTACGACACCAGTATCATAAGAAGTTATAGGGTCAAAGCTCCTGTCAACTTGCAACGTCCCATCAATCTGTCCAGAAGGCCCGTTAAGAACAAGCCCTGTATAGGCAAAAAAATTGGTGGGCTGGGTACTGCTGTCTGAAATATTGGTTATTTCATAACCTGTAGCCGTCTTTATATGAACTAGTCCATCTTCCATCCATGCCCGTTCTACTTCATCAAGGTCTTGGATTTTTGCAAGAATATCATCCAAGGAATCTATTTGTGGTGCAGTCTTAAAAACGTTTATCGTTCTGGTAATAAGACCTCCTGGCCCATCGAATTGGATAGAAAAATTTCCTTCACTGATACCAAGTCCTATCACCCTCTTAGATTCTGTAACCGGTTTAGAAGTAACCGACAGGGTACCTGGCTCTTCAACCTTTGCTGCGGCAACAAGACGGGAATCGTTTATCAAATCGCTATTTACAGAGATATCGTTGGCTCCTACCCCAGTAAAAAAACTGTTTATACCAAGGGCCATTAAAACGTTAGAGCTATCCTGACCAAAGGCAAATCCAGACACTCCCATATTCTCATCAACACCTATAATAAGCGTTCCATTAAGTATTCTGGCGTTTAATCCGTTAATATTATCTATCTGTGATGCAAGATCGTTTAATGTAGTGTTAGCATCTATAGTGAGGATTACAGGCTCGTTGATCTTGGATGTGCTGGTATTTTGATCAATAACCTGACCATTAGTATCATAAAGCCACAACTCTACTTCGCCATCTGTAACGTCTTCAGAAAATTCCAGGCCAGATGCCTTTGACTGTAAAGGCTCTCCCGGGTTCAACACCATATTTGTGGCAGTGGTTTCCCTAAGAGGCATAAGGCCTACCCCCTGGGCATGTTGCCTGTTAACCTCTTTTATAAGCTGTTTTGCAATCTGGTTGAGTTTTTCGGTATAACTAAGAGGATAATTGTTATCAAATCTCCCGAGCTCCAAACCGGTTATATTACCTGAAATGCTGTCTATCTGAAATGAGATAGGATACGTCCCTGGATCTGTATCCTCTAACCTAATCCTTCCATCTGCTGTAGTTGAAACCCGAACCGTATTACCAAAACTATTTTCAATAAAGGTGGCAAAATCACGAATCGTACCTGTAACTCCATCTCCATCTACATCATTGTTGCTGTTGTATGTACCACTTATTCCAGCACCTGTCTGATCCGTACCTGAAAAGGCAATAGAAAACTGGCCAGTTACGTTTACTCCGTCTATCTCACTAAAGAGGGTATCTAAATGAATCGCCTCATTTCCAGAAGTGTTTACCACCGAATTGGTGAGTTCGGTAACATCTCTTGGTTTGAGTTTTGTCTTGATATCAAGCCAACCTCCCAATTCGCCACTAGCAATGTCGGCTGTTGTTAATTCAAACTGCTGACCATTTGATCCAAACCACAACACCTTATTGTCCTGGACATTAAGTTGCCATGACTTGTCATCTTCAACTAAGGGACTCCCCTGACCAATCATGATGGTATAAGAACCCCTTTCGGTTTCAAAATACCTAACATTAGCCAGCTCAGATAGGCGCCTTAGCAACTCGTCCCGCTGGTCTCTAAGATCATTGGCCGAATGATGACCAGCCTCGGCAGAAACAATTTGCACATTAAGTTCAGCAATCTGTCTGGAAATGTTATTGATATCATCAACACTAGCCTGAATATTTAGATCTATATCCTTGGAAAGGGCCATTAGATTTTGATATTTGTCTTTTATTGCTTGGGAAAGCATGGTGGCCCTCTGCAAGAGGGTTGTCCTTTCAGGAGTTCCTTCCGCATTGTTTGCCAAATCGTCCCAGCCCTGCCAAAAGTCTTCTAAGAGACCGTTAAGCCCGTTGTCCTCAACCTCGTTAAATAAGGATTCCACAGTCTTTAATCCTGAAAGCTTGGTCTCAAGCCCACTAAGCTCAGAGGTTTTAGCAAACAAGGTCGATGTAATAAATCTGTCATAAGAACGCGTTACTTCTGTGGCATCCACTCCGTTTCCAAGTGGACCAATAAAGGTAGGAGTAGGATCTTTGGCTGCAAGGGTGACGTTCTGCTTAGAATAACCTGGTGTATTCACATTGGAAATATTATGACCAACTGTCTGTAAACTGGTCTGTTGGGCCAAAAGCCCTACCTTTGCAATATTGAGGAGATTAGTCAATCCGCTCATGTCTACTCCTTAAAGTCTGCTGCCGGCCTGACTGACATAAATGGCCATACCCTTTTTCTTAGAAGACTCAGATCTAATCTTGCTAAATCCAGCAGAATCAAAATCACGGCCTGACATGGCACGCCTTTTTATTCGATTTGCCGGTCCATATGTAGCAGATTTTTTTGCTCTAGCCCCTGAAAGGATGCTGGAAAGCTCCTTACAAAATCCAAGCCTATCGTGAATCCAATAGGCTATCCGGCTATTGGTGACGTATACAAGCTGTCTGTAATACTCTCTCCTCCTAAGATGCAAAATGAAACGGCGGGCCACTACACCCTGCATACCCTTTTGAACCAAATTAGAGGGACTCAAACAAGAAACAGAAGATTTTTTGGGAATCAAGCAGGCAATTAAACCTCCAAGAACTGTCTCTTCCCGCGCAATCCTTGAGACAAGGTCTTTCTTTATCCTCGATATTCGGATCAAGTTATGCATATCATTTCTCAACAGAACGCTCCATTCGGCTTGCACCACCATATCCATGCGTTCCCAAAGATCGGCAACCTTTATCACTTGGGCCAGTATTTCATTGTGAACTGTGCCACTGTAACCCTGCACATCCAAGGAAGCTCTTCCCTTTTTGACTTGATCCGGACTATCCATTCCCAGCCTCACTTTGCGTTTTGTCTCGACAGGTACTCAAAAAGCATATCTGCTATACCGATACCTTTTCCCTTTTCAGAAGCCACCTGGGCTACTTGCTGGTCAAACAGGCTAGTATATATGTCCTCTTGTAAGGATCGGGGAAACAACCCAGAATTCGGTATAGACTTTCTCATCTCCTTTAACATCATGTTGATAAAAAGAGACTCCATGCCCTGACAAGCCTCCTTTAAGCGTTTAGGATCTTCTGCTTTGAAAGCGTGCAAACGGCTATTGTCTACCGACTCTAAAAACGAGACTGAAGGGTTACCTATTGTTTTCATAAATCTCACCTAAATTACCTGTAGGTCTGCTTGCAACGCACCCGACGCCTTAATAGAATGCATTATTGCAATAAGGTCTCTTGGTGTTACCCCAACTGCATTCAATGCAGAAACTAACTCGCCTATAGTTGAACCCTGCTTGAGCACTATGAGCTTGCCTCCCCCTTCATTCACTTTTAATTCTGTACCAGGAGCCACAACAGTTTGCCCCCTGCGAGCAAAAGGAGCTGGCTGTGAAACCTGTGGAGACTCTTTAATCTGAATACTGAGATTGCCATGGGCAATAGCCACTGTGGATATTCGGACATCTCTGCCCATTACAACAGTACCTGTCCTTTCATCTAGCACCACCTTTGCCTTGTTATCTGGACTTATCTCCACGTTTTCTATAGTAGCCATGAGAGAAATAGGAGAGTCTGCAAATTCCGGTGGCACCCTTACGGAGATGGTTTCGGCATCTATTGCCCTTGCAAATGGGGCACCTAGAACATCGTTTATGGCATCAACTGCCCTGCCAACAGTTGTGAAATCTGGTCTGAAAAGATTTATCTTTAGCTCTTTTTTAGAAAGAAGATCTACAGGTATCTCTCTCTCAACAGTAGCGCCATTTGGTATCCTGCCTGCGGTAGGATGATTTTTCTGAACACTCGCCCCTGCTCCTCCTGCCGAATAACCACCAACACTGATTGGCCCCTGGGCAAGAGCATAGACCTTCCCATCGATACCTTTAAGAGGAGTAAGGATTAATGTTCCCCCAAGTAAGCTTTTGGCATCTCCCAAAGAAGAAACCACAACATCTATTTTTTGTCCTATCTTGGCAAGCGGGGGCATCTTTGCAGTTACGAGGACCGCTGCCACATTCTTTACCTTCACCTGATTGGGATCAATGCTGATAATACCCATTCTTTCCATTATGTTCCGGATGGACTTGATTGTGAATTTCACCTGGGTTCCATCCCCTGTGCCTGCCAACCCTACTACCAACCCATATCCCACAAGTTGATTCTCCCTGAGCCCTTGCACCGAGGCAATATCCTTTAACCTCGCTCCAAAACCGTTGGCAGCCTGTAACAGACAAACAAGCATATAAAGAAATGGGACTATTTTTCCTATCTGTAGCCAAGCTTTCATTTTCTCTTTTTTTACATTTTCCATTATTAAATCAAATAGTTACAAAACATCCATCCACCCCAAAAAATAAATACAGTCTTTTTATATGTCTTAAACTGCAATAAGTAGGCCCTTTTAGAAAGGAGCTATTATGCCAAGAAGCCTTCCAAGCCAGCCGGGATGTTGCATCTCGCTCAAATAGCCTCCACCTGTATAGGTTATGCGCGCATCTGCGATTTTTGTGGATGAAACTTCGTTATTATGATCTATATCTGCCGGTCTAACTATCCCCGTAAGGATCATGTACTGGGTCTCATTATTTATAGTTATCTCCCGACTCCCTCTTACAAATAGATTCCCACCCGGCAATTTTTTCACTACTCGGACAGATATAGTCCCGGTAAGCTTGGTATCTCCAGAGGTCTGTCCCTGGCTATCAAATTTATTTTGGCCAAGTCCGCCTATAGCCTTTGCCGCATCAACTTTTTGGCCAGGATAGTGAGGACTTACTTGCTTATTGAACTCCAGACCTAGAATACCTGTCAGACCAACATTCACAGAGGTCTTTTTGTCTGTTTTGGTCTTGACATCCTTTGAACCCCTCAAATTTTCTTCTATCTTAACCGTCAAGATGTCCCCTACCTTCCTGGCCCTGAAATCGGCGACAAGACTGCTTTCAGTATCAGGATCAAATAAAGAGCCCTCCTTTGGTTGGGAAGGAACTATAGGTAAAGGTGCATAGGAGGTATCATAATCTTTGTGTATGGTAGGGGGCTGATTAATGGCACATCCTCCAAGAAGGATCAAGAGTATCATTGTAATTGGAAAACGGCTTAAACCATTCACAATATCTCCTCCTTAAAATCTTACCAAAACCGTATTTTCATCCTTGACTCTTGCAATTATTACCTTTTTAGAATCAAGGTTTCTAACCCGCACAAAATCACCTTCAGCCCCTTTTTGTTCCACAATCCCAGGGACGGTGATACGAAGACAAGGCGAAGAGGCAACAATAAGAACTCTGCTACCCCTCTTAACTATGATGGGTTTTGCCACATCTGTTGCAAAGATCACTTTGCCGGGACGAATGGTCCTCTTGGCAGCAAGGCCAACAATTTGCTCAGGAGATGAGAAAAACCTGCCTCTAAGCTTGCTCAAAGGAAAGCGAGCGAAACCAAGATCTCCACGCCCTATAACCTGACCCTTTGCAAGCCCGTTTTTGGCACAGAGAACCCTTTTAAATATCTCCAAATAGGCACAGACCCTGGCCTTCCTGACCCTTTTTCCATCAACCATGATGGATACCATTTGTGATATTCTTCCAAAACGCCCTTTAAGCCCTTGCTTTTCAAATTCAAAGGTTATCTCTCCCATGGGCACCCAAATTCTTTTTGGAAGCACTCTGAGAGACGAAATTTCCACATCGCCCTCGTCCCATTCCATGGATGCCTTAAGGTGAGAGACAAACAGCTCCTTTAACTTCTCTGTATCCACAAGCTGTGCACCCGCTGACCTAGCCATAGAAACGGCAGGACCAAGACTTAGCGTCAATAATATTATTGACGCGATCAGACACCTTTTATAAACAGATCCCTGTACCTTTCTCATAAAGTCACCTCCGCTCTACCCTTGCTAGCGTTTCAGGTTATTGGCAATCCCCATCATTTCGTCTGCTGTCTGGACCGCCTTTGAATTAAGCTCATAGGCTCTCTGGGTCACAATCATGTCTACCATTTCTAGAACTACATCTACATTTGACTGCTCAAGGAAGCCTTGGGCGATTGTTCCAAAACTGTCTGTACCAGGATTACCCTCAATGGGATCGCCTGAAGCCTCGCTCTGCCTATAAAGGTTTCTGCCAATGCTTATAAGGCCTGAAGGATTTGGAAAATCGGTAATGGTGAGTTGTGCTTGCGCCAAGGGATTACCAGCCTGATCAGATGCAGTAATTACTCCATAGGCATCAACATTTATAGTTACAGCACCCTGGGGCACAGCAAATTCTGGTTGAAGTCTGTAACCCTCTGCAGTAACTATGTAACCGTCTCTATCAAGCTTAAAGGCCCCAGCTCTGGTGTATACTTCTTCACCATTTGCCAATACCTTAAAAAATCCTCGGCCTTCAATGGCCCAATCCAAATTATTGCCAGTATTCTCATAATCTCCCTGTGTAAAAATCTTTTGTATGGCTGCTGGCCTTGATCCAAGCCCCACTTGCATACCTGTTGGCATTTGGGTTCCATCTCCATTTTCAGTACCAGGCATCTTCAGGGTCTGATAAATAAGATCTTCAAAATCAGCCCTGCTCCTCTTAAAAGCAGTGGTCTTGCTATTGGCCAAATTGTTTGAAATCACATCAAGATTGAGTTGCATACTGTTCATTCCAGATGCGCCAGTCCATAAGGCTCTCATATCTTCCCCCTTAGTTAACCTACTCGTCCTAAGTTGTTAGCAGACTTATCATCAAGTTGATCAATGGCCTGAAGACTCTTTTGCTGGGCCTCGTATCCCCTGTGAAGATCTATAAGATGCACCATCTCTATGAGTGCATTGACATTAGAATTTTCTATATATCCTTGTTTGACTAAAGAATCTGACGGCCTCGGCTCTCCTGCCTCCTTTGTAGCTGAGAAATAGTTTCCCCCCATCCTTTTTAGCTTTTGAGGATCGGCAAAATTCACAACGTCTATCCTTGAACTTATTGTTTCATCAACGAAAAAGTTTCCATCCTCGCTGAGCCATACACCACTTCCTGTAGTATCTTCCAAAGTAATTGGGGCCCCATCACCAAGCACCGGATAACCCTCCTTTGTAACCAATTGATATTTGGCATTGAGGGTGAAATTACCTGCCCTTGTATAAAGGAGGCCATTTGGACCCTGAACTATAAAAAAACCAGGACCGTCAATGGCCATATCATAGGGATTGTCAGACTTTTGTAGAGCACCAGCGGAAAAATCTGCCCAGCCCTGCTCACCTTTTGCCGTCCTTTTGGTACCGTCCTGTTCGGTAAGCAGATATTCGTGAAAGGTTATTCCCTGGGCCTTAAAACCAGTCGTATTGGTATTTGCAAGGTTGTTTGAGGCCACTTCTAACTTGCGCTCGAGCATTATAGCGCCTTCCAGAGCCTCCATGGCTCCAAGCCGTGAATACGGATGTAATCTTGTGCTAATATCCATAGGTAACGCCTCCTGACCAAAAAGACTGCAAAGGGCGTGCCTACTAAACAGAGGGAGTTTAGTAGTTTATGATTATAAAAATGATTTTACCTGCAGATTACTTTTAAATGGGCAGACATTAGCAATCTTGCATCTGTATTTTGGGAATAAGATTCTAATCTTAGATATTGATATTTAATGATAAATGTTCCCCGCTATTCTAGGAGTAACCTATTTCAACCTTCTGCCTTTTTGTTAAGCTCGTAAACCCACGCTAGTATCTTTGCCACTATCACATACGTCTCCGGAGGAATTTCAGAGTAAAGATCCAACTTTGATAGGACCTCAACAAGATCTGACTGTTCCTTTATAGGAATACCAGCTTCACGAGCGATTTCTATAATCTTTTCTGCAATGCTTCCGTGGCCTTTGGCAATTATTTTTGGGGCAGCGTCATTCAAGGGATCATATTTCAGGGCCACTGCACTCTTTTTGGGGCCAGCCTTTTTCATAGCAGTATCAAGTCACAATATGAAGCCCGTCAACACCTATTATAGACAAGGTGTTGTCCCAAGAATCACTTGCTGTATCGCCTCTTGCACTCACCTCTATATCTCCTAACTGAAAACCTGCCGCCTTAAGAGCAGAAGCAAGATCCGAAAGAGCAAGCCTTATGGCCTGTACTTTATCCTCTTCTGCCCAAACTGAAATAAAAAGGATATCCCCCCTTTTGAACAGATGGATATCGAGCTTGCCAAGATTTTTTAAGCTAAGGTCAAAAAATAGATGATACGTTTGTCCCTTAACACGGCCATCCTTATTTGGAGCCTCTTCCTGCCAAAATACCCACTGGCCAACACCATGAAATTGGGAAAACAGAAAAGGAACGAGTAAAAAATCAATGCCCTTGTGAAAAAGATGACCATGGATCTCTTGGGCCAGTTCCAATTGGGTTGCAAGTCCCTTTAAAAATGACTGAACTGGTTCGCAGTTCTCTTGAGTATGGACCTCTGACCTGTGCACAACAGATTGATCTGATGGCCTGTCCCCAAAACCATCAGCCTTTCCACCCTTAGCTATAAGCCCGGAATCCCTGCTAGCTGCCGAAAGCCGTGCAGTCAAATCATCTTGTTCTGCTTGTCCCTCTGTGGAGCTTTTAACTACATGGGAACCTCTGCCTTCAGATGATGCCCCTTTCTCTCCTTTCAACGAACATATATCATCTACTAATGTATCAAGATCTCCAGCATCTTTTATCGTATTTTCAAACAATAGCTTTGAATTAGTCTTTACTTCCGGTTCATTTAACCGGAAAGGAACTCCCTGTATCCGGGGCCTCTGAACAATCTCGCTTTCATTTTGTACCTTTTGCTTCAACAAAGAAGGTTTAGAATCTTTTTTAGAGAATGCTGTATTGATATCTTGCTCATGAGACATTTTTGAATCTACTTTCTTGTCAGAACAGGAATAATCTGTCCTAATCCCCTTGTTATTGGCTTCTTCCATAAAGCCAAACCTGTCATAAGACCCACCAGCATCCTCCTGCGAAATTGCATAAATACGGGACTTATTGGCAGCCATACCGTTGTGTGTCGCATCAACAACTTGCCCTTGTGATACTGCAGAAGGTCTAGATCCTAACAAATTCTTAAGGGCAGTTGTCTCTAAAGGGCTTTTCAAAGGTTTTGTATCAATTGCAGCCTTTTTTAAAATTGTCTTAGCATCATCTAAAATGCAGGGTCCGCTTAAAGGCCCCGCCGTTTCTCCTTTAATGGGCGTATTTAAATCCGAGTTGTTTTGAAAAGGGCCTGAGCTGTCTTTGCTCTCAGCTTGGGGAACAAGCCCTTTTATTACTTTTGGAAGAACAGGCAGGAGTCTAACAGTGTCCATAACCCTCTGTTCATCTATTTCTCCTCCGGCACCAATAATGGCAAAAAGCTTTTGGAGCCCTACCTTAGAAAAAGGAGCATTTGCAGTATCAATAGAATTCAAGCCTTCAAAATCAATATTTTCTACCATGAATTCTAACCGAGAAAGATTTACCTTAGATTTAGCAAGGAGCTGGTTAATCTTTGAAGCAACATGCTGTCTTTCTGACTTCCAAGACTCCACCTTTACCTTGGCAGGATATCCACCTTCAATCACTTTCAACTTTACAAAGGCCCCTTTTGGAACATCAATATTGCCTTTTGCCTTAAGGAGCCCTTGATCCGTCTCAATAAAGGTCATATTGTTGGCCTTAGCCCGTACCTTTCCCTCAACTATCTGACCAGGTAACAGCTTTTCTTTAAAAGGATCTGAGCGATAAGTTATCTTATCAGAAGGACAGACAGTTTCTGTATCGTTTACAGAAGACAAATTCTTTTGCAGAATTTCCAAAAAGTATGAAAAGCCAATGCTCATTTACATACACATCTTTCCTTCATATTTTCAATACAGGTTTTCCCCAATAACTACCTTTTATATCTATTAATTTCTTATCGGCAATTAAATGAAACAGGCCAAGAAAAGGCCAATCCTTTTTTAGACATCGAGTAATCATCCTATTAACCTTGCATTGCTTGAATGGCCGTAATTGCTACAGTATTTGCCACATCTTCTACCAAACACCCCCTGCTCAGGTCGTTTACTGGTTTCTTGAGCCCCTGAATTATCGGACCTATAGCAACAGCATTGGAAGAACGTTGCACTGCTTTATATGTATTGTTCCCTGTATTTAAATCCGGAAAGATCAAAACCGTAGCCCTGCCAGCCACTTTACTGCCAGGCGCCTTCTTCTTAGCGACTTCCATATCCACTGCTGCATCATACTGAAGCGGGCCTTCTATTAACAAATCGGGGCGAAGCCGTCTGGCAATTTTTACAGCCTCGATCACCTTTTCTACATCCCTTCCCTTACCAGACTCGCCCGTAGAATAAGATAACATGGCTACGAAGGGCTCGATTCCAAAGGCAGAAGCAGTCTCTGCGGAACTTATGGCAATTGCTGCAAGCTCTCTGGCATTGGGATCAGGGTTTACTGCACAATCACCAAAAACCTTTACTTTTGTTGGAAGGCACATAAAAAAGACACTGGATGCAATCTCTACTCCTGGCTTGGTCTTTATTATTTGAAAGGCAGGACGCAACACATCTTGGGTTGCATGGGCAGCACCAGAAACCATTCCATTAACCAAGTCATTGTAAACCATCATGGTCCCAAAATAATTAACATCCAGCATGGCATCCCTCGCGGCATCCAATGTGATTCCTTTGTCTCTCCTTAGCTGATAGAATTGCTCTATAAACTGTGTAAGCAATTGACTATCTGTATGATCGATTATTTCCACATCATTTAACTCCACTCCAAGTATCGAGGCACGCTCTAGCACCTCATCCCTCTTTCCCAACATGGTAATATCCACCACATCCCTTGTACGCAGTATTTCTGCTGCCCTGAGAATCCGATCGTCATAGCTTTCTGGAAGGACTATCCTTTGTTTCTTCTTCTTAGCCCACTCAAAAAGCCTGAATTCAAACATCAAGGGAGTAACTATCTCTGAAGCGCTGATTTTGAGCCTCTTTTTTATCTCATAGATATCAACCTGCGACTCAAAGGCTCCCAGAGCAAGCTCAACCTTCTTTGGTATATCTGGTCTGATTAGAGGTCTCACCCTGCTTGCATCTATGGCTGACGTAAACGTGTCTGAATCGACAGCAATTATTGGAATTGCCCTGTTTCTCATGCCCTCCATTAACTGACGGACCCTTCTGCCAGGGACAAGGCCACCAGTCAACAAGATGCCCGCAATATTAGGAAATGCCTTGGAAAAAATAGTGGATAGAGTCCCAACAACAATATCTTCCCTATCGCCTGGAGTAATTATGAGGTCCCCATTTTCAATATAAGATAGGTAATTATCCAAGGTCATGGCCGCCACCTTGAACTGGGTGGCTATCCTGTTAAGACTCTCTTTCTCGCCATAAATAAACCGGCAACCCAATCCTTCCATAACTTCACCAACAGTGGGCGAAGAAAGTTCCTTGATCTCAGGGATCACATAAACTGGAGGGGCCCCGTTAGACCCATCTTCAAAGAAGCGGCTCAACCTCTCAATACAACCTGGCTCCACCCTGTTCACAATAGTCGCCAAATGGAAACAGCCCTCGGCTGCAATGGTGTCTCTGGTAATCTTTACCTCTTCAACTATCTCCTTAAAACGCTGCCCCCTTCCAGAGATGACCCCTATAAGTCCTGCTCCCAAATTTTTGGCGATATTTATATTGGCATCAACATCAAATCCGCTGCTTATGCCAGAAGATTCAAAACCTTCAATAATCATAAAATCATAGTTTCGCCTAATTTCGTTGTACTTTTCCAAAATTGTCTGGACTATTTCCTTAAAACGGCCTTCGGCCCCAAGGGACTGAACCTCGTCAACCTTGAAAACGTGAGCATCTTTGTAAGAAATGTCTATATTGTATCTTGTCAGAATGAGATGCAAATCATTGTCAGGCCTCTGCTCTGAGCGAATTACAGGTCTGAAAAAACCAACCTTGCTGACCTCTCTCGAAATCATCTCCATCATCCCCAAGGTTACCATGAGCTTTCCTGCCTTCGGCTCTAGAGATGTTATATAAATGGCCTTGTGTCCTTCTTCTTTCATGTACAGCTCCTTATGATCAAATTAAAACTATCTCCCCAACAATCGCCTTTTATCTAGGGAAATTTCTATTCCTCAGAAATAGTCCAATGTCCCTTACTTTTTCATTTTTTAATATACACGTCCCAGAAATGAATGTTAATTTTTAAGGCAGAGAAGAAAAAAGGGCCTCTCATGTTCAAGGAATTCTTTCAAAACATTAAAGAACGACTCTATATTTTTAATTATCTTGGTTCCTTGCTCGTTATTACAGGACTTTTTATGCTCTTGCCTCTTATTCCTATATTCATCTACAATGAAGAACAAAGCCTTCACACATTTATTATACCAGCGGTCCTCTCTCTTCTTACCGGAGGATTGCTACATATGTATTTCCCTCTGAAAAAACCTTCTGTCAGAGGGGCCATGATAATTACTGCCCTTGGCTGGATAATAGTAGGCCTCATTGGCGGACTCCCTTACATAATAGGCCTTAAAAAGAGCTTTATAGATGCATTTTTTGAATCTGTAAGCGGTTTTACCACAACAGGTATAACTGTTTTTGAGCATCTTGACTCTATGCCGAGGTGTATTTTGTTCTGGAGGGCCTTTACCCAGTGGCTTGGAGGTATAGGAATCCTTTCCTTTTTTATGGCCGTAAGCTTCAGGAGTGGCAGTATTGCTGCCAGCCTTTTCAGTGCCGAAGGTCACAAAGTGACTGTTGCCCGGCCTGCCCCTGGCATATTTCATACCTTGGTGATTCTTTGGAGTATCTATGGACTCTTTTCCATATTCTCATTTTTTCTCTTTTTTGTTGGTGGAATGAATGCCTTTGACGCCATAACACATGCATTTACTTGCATCTCCACCGGTGGATTCTCCACACATGATGCCAGCCTGGCATATTGGGAACAAAAAAAGATAGGACATCCTTGGTTTATTGAACTTTCTGCCGTTGCCATTATGCTTGCCGGGGGGACAAACTTCCTCATTCATTACAGGATATTTCAGGGTAAGATAAAAACCTTATTCAAGGATTTTGAAATGAAATGGTACTGGCTGTTTGCGGCAAGTGCAGTATCTGTCATCATGCTGGATCATTTTATTGCCTTTATTCAGACAGAACCTATTGATATCACGGATTTTTGTAAGATATTTCGCATCTCGATATTTCAAGTAAGCTCTCTTATAACCAGTACAGGCTATCTAACAGTGGATATAAATTCTCCCTTTTTCCCTGCCCTTAGCAAACAGGTACTCCTTACGCTTATGATTATCGGGGGATGTATTGGCTCTACAGCTGGAGGCATCAAGGTCATGAGAGCCGGTCTGCTTTTCCGTCTCTTTTATCTGGAGTTAAAAAAACTTGTCAGGCCAAGACGGGCAGTGCTCCCTCTTGTCATTTCAGGGAAAATAGTTGACTCGGATGAAATATACAGGATTGCGGCCTTGGTTTGGGGATGGCTAGTCATTGTTATGACAGGGGCCTTTATAACAGCCTTCTTTTCGGATCTTGACCCATGGCAGGCCCTTTCAGGCATGGCCTCTGCCATGGGCAATATGGGACCTTTTTATTTTTCTGTACACAAGATGGCTACATTAAGCTGGATAATTAAGCTTACCTACATATTTGCAATGCTTGCCGGGCGGTTAGAAATACTTCCGCTTGCAGTGCTTATCACCATTTTATTCAGGAGGCTGTAATGTACATCATTATTGCAGGGGGAGGCATTGCCGGCTCTTCTATCGCGATCAAACTCATAGACAGAAAACATGACGTGGTTGTTATAGACAAAAAAATCGAGGTATGCAAAGACCTTTATGCCAACTATGGAATTATTACAATAAATGGAGACGCTCGTAATATAGAGGTCTTAAAAGAGGCTGGCCTGCACAGGGCAGACGCGGCCCTTGGCACCCTCTATCTGGATGCAGACAATCTAACCTTTGCCCTTCTTGCTCATAGTGCAAAGGTGCCAAGAATATTAGTAAAAATGAGGGATCCTGCCTATCAAGAGGCCTACAAGGTAGCAGGTGTCAGTTCTATCTGCGATATGAGTTCCATGTTTACAAACAAGGTGCTCATAGAGCTAGAAAGTCCACAAATAAAAGTGGTAACTAATATAGAAAAAGGAAAGGCCCTGCTCGTCATGTTTGAGTTACCTCAAAACCTGCCTGCAGAAGGGATAAAGGTGCAAGACATAGTGAAAGATCCTGCCTTTGCCACAGACTGCGTTTTTGCAGGGGTGGTTGATGAGAAAAGAGAAAAAATTATCCTGCCAAGAGGAAACGATAAACTTTACCCTGGCAGCAAGGTCTTTTTGGTTGTAAATAAAAAAGGTTTAGCCTCATTGGGCAATTATCTTAAAAAGGTAGAAAACAAGGTATAGCCACTTACTAGCTGGAAAAACTTGCTGTAGCGTGCTAACATCACTCAAAAATGCATAGTTAGAGGTGTTCTCACCTATGTATGCCTTTCATCTTATAGCAGAAAAAAGAATAAAAAAGGCGATGCAGCAAGGACAATTTGACAATTTGCCCGGAAAGGGCAAGCCCCTAGTATTTGAAGACGATTCAATGATTCCGGAAGATCTCAGAATGGCGTATAAGATTTTGAAAAATGCCGGTTTTTTGCCTCCTGAACTACAAACAGAAAAGGAAATCAAACAGGCTGTAGATTTGCTGGAAAGCTTGGACGACGAGAAACAGCGTTACCGCCAAGTAACAAAATTAAATGTCATTATTACCAAGATGAACATGATGCGGAAAAGACCAGTAAACCTTGAGGTCAATCAGCTCTATTACAGAAAAATTGTTGAGAAGGTCAAGGTAAGAAAAAAATAGCTCGTCTCTGGACAGAAAGATAAGAATCAGGGGCTTTGTCCCTGCCAAGCCGTAAGAGCTTATCTTATCTTATTTTATTTCATCTGTGTTAATTGAAAGCTCATCTAATGACCTACTGCACCTCATGGGGATTGTATCCAAGGATTCGATGTAATCTAATAAGATTCCACAAAGACGATTTCTTAAGGCAAGTCCTAAAAAGGGATAACACATTCATTCCCAAAGGCAACAGCAGAAGCTATGGTGACTGTGCCTTAAACAAAAACGTTATAGATGTACGCCCAAAAAACTACTTTATAGATTTCAACAATAAAACGGGGCTGTTGCACGTTCAGGCAGGGGTGCTACTTGCAGAAATTCTCGAAGTCTTTGTCCCAAGGGGTTGGTTTTTAAAAATTACACCAGGCACAAAATTCATAACCATTGGAGGAGCCATAGCATCAGATGTCCATGGCAAAAATCATCATATCGATGGCTGCTTTAGCAGTTGTGTCAAGGAATTTCGCATCATGTTACCTGATGGGGAGGTTGTTACATGCACAAAGGATAAGAACCCGGATTTATGGAATGCCACCTGTGGAGGTATGGGACTAACAGGTGTAATTCTTGATGCCAAAATTTATCTAAAGAGGATCCATTCCTGCTACATTCACCAAAAAACGTACAAGGCAGACAACCTTTTAGAAACTTTCGAACTGTTTGAGGCAAACAGACAAGCACCTTACTCGGTTGCATGGATAGACTGTATTAGCAAAGGAAAGGCCCTGGGACGATCTCTCGTTATGGTTGGGGACTTTTTGGACAACGGCAATTTAGAGCTACCTTCAAAATATCAACTTAGCATACCATTCTATTTACCCAGAGCCACACTAAACAAGTGGTTTATCAAGACATTCAACCTCCTTTACTATCATAAACACCACACAAAAATCTCACAGAAAAAAGTGGACCTGGATACCTTTTTTTATCCTCTAGACACTATAGGCCATTGGAATCGTATTTATGGCAAAAAAGGATTTTTGCAATATCAGTTTATTTTACCTAAAGAAGCCAGCTTTCATGGGCTAAAGGAGATATTAACGACCCTTTCAAAGGCAAAAAAAAGCCCATTTCTTGGCGTGCTTAAACTTTATGGCCCTGCCAACAGTAATTGGCTATCTTTCCCTTTAGAAGGATATTCCATGGCCTTAGACCTTAAAATAGAAAGAGGGATCTTCAAACTGCTAAACAGGCTTGATCAGATTGTCCTTCGTCACCACGGACGTCTTTATTTGACAAAAGACGCCCGGATGTCTAGACAAACAGTTGATGCAGGTTATCCAAATATACATAGATTTCGAGAACTCAGAAAAGATTACAACATGAACAAAAAATTTCAATCTCTCCAGTCCAGAAGACTGGACATTTAGGGCTTATTATGAGTTATGTATTAATAATTGGGGCAAAAAGCGATATTGCCAAGGCCATAGCTAGAACTTATGCCAAGAATGGCTACGATCTGTATCTGGCAGCAAGAAATAGTAATGAACTCCAAGGCCTTGCTAGAGACATAAAGATAAGGACTCAAAGAGACGTCCGATTATTGGAGCTTGATATACTTGATTACACCAGCCACCAACCCTTTTACGAAAAATTAAAAGAAAAACCATTCATTGCAGTATGCGCTGTTGGCTATCTTGGGAATCAAAAGAGAGCCCAAGAAGACTTTGAGGAGACAAAGAGAATAATAGATACCAATTACACTGGCATAGTCAGTATGCTTAATGTGATAGCCAATGACTTTGAAAAACGAAAAAGAGGTATCATCATAGGTATAAGTTCCGTTGCAGGTGATAGAGGAAGAAAAAGCAACTATATATATGGTTCGGCAAAGGCTGCTCTGAGTACATATCTTTCTGGTCTGAGAAACAGGCTTTTTAAAGCCAATTGCCATGTCTTGACAGTAAAGCCAGGGTTTGTATCCACAAAAATGACCAAAGACATGGATCTTCCCCCCAAATTGACTTGCCCACCAAACAAGGTTGCAGAAGATATATTTAAGGCCCAACAAAAATATCAAGACGTACTCTATACCAAATGGATATGGAGGTATATTATGACAGTTATAAGGCTAATCCCGGAACGGATTTTTAAAAGACTGAACTTATAAAACATAGATTAACCTCTATTGGCCATACTTGTCGGTAGTCCTGGAATATATTGCAAACCTTGTAATTCCAATGGACTCTGGCCTCTTGTGTAGTAGAAAATATTTCACAAACTCATGACCAAAGAGTTCTGCATAGTCTGGCAGCCACCAAAATCTGAGCATCCTTACATCTCTTGCAAAGCCTTCTCCATCCTTTAAAAATTTTTCTCCAGTGATGACAACCTGAGCCGTTTTCTGCCATCCCTTGGGCAAAAGATAGGTGACCTCTTTATCTTTTAAGTACCAAGCAAAGACCCACAAAGGATCTCCGACTATAAATATTTGCCCCTTTTTTGTATCAAGCTTCTCAACGTATTTCGCCGTCTTTTTGGCTTCCAAAGAGGTCGACATATATTTTAAAAGGTGCGGGGTGTCAGGGGGAGAAGTAAAACACAACCACATATTTTCCCTTGCACTCCAAAAAAGAATAAAGGCCCCAAGCAGCAGAGGCATCCATCTCCGAGGCGACCTATCTAAAAGAACCTGAAAATACATCCCTGCTAACAGACACATTGGCAACACTATATGTACAGTCAACCATGGCACCTTCTCCTGTGCAAAACTGTAAATAGTAAAGGCAGAAATGGACCAAAATGCCAGAAAAAGAAAAAAAGGACTCACCTTCCGCCTGCCAGCATAAAACAAAGCAGCCAAGGCAAAATAAAAGACCGGCTCATGAAAAACCAACCTGAACAGATAATAGTGCAAGGGACCTGGCAACCTTGGATTGAGCTGTTGTCCACTCCAGTAGCCAAGCATCTTGAAGATTCCCTCTGATATCCCATTCAAATTTAAAAAAAAGGAGCTGTATAGACACACGTATACCAACCCAAAACATGCAAATGAAAAAATTATATGAATCCGATTGCATTCCCAAAGTCCTTTAACAAGACGCAGGACTCCTTCCCTTGAATAAGCAGGGCTAAAAGAATCCATTAACAGACCAAGGAAAATAAAACTTATAAAGATCGCAGAATGAATATAAAAACAGGCCTTAGTGCAAATAAAAAGCCCCATGACCAAGCCTAACAGATAAAAAAATACCGGCCTACCGGTTCTCAAGAGTGCAGTTCCACAAGAAGGTATCGCGAGGGTGAAAAACAGCACGTAATCGTCGTGTCCTAGGAATCTGCCATAATAAGTTAACGATGGAGAGACAATTATAAATAGGGACGCTGCTATCCATCCCCACCTTCCCATCTCTCTTCTAAGAGTAAAACATAGAAAGATCAGGCCTACCGATGCCAGGGCAGGAAGAAACCTTGCAGTAAAATCACTAGCCCCCAACACCCTGAACAGGGCTCCATTCGTATAATAAAGAAGTGGACCATGATATACTGGATCAAACTTGTATGTATTACCGTTAGCTATATTATAAGAAAACCATCCATGAATGGCTTCGTCATGGTCATAAGGCCTTTCTGCCAGATTATAAAAACGGGTAAGGGCAGCAACAGATAATAGCCCAATTAACCAAAGAAGGCTGTATTTATAATACCTCCTCACTACTCCATATCTCCTCTTGTCCAGAGCGCATCAGTATTCTGAGGCCAGCCTTCCTGAAACCCTTGCCTGCAAGCAGGCCATAGGTCTTTCTCTCAAGGCCGCCAAGATACACATAACGTATCCCATAGCTTTTCAAGATACCAAGTATTACCGAGGGGTCCTTCGTGGTATAGAGATTTTTCACATCATCTTCCCGTTTTTTTATCTCTTTCATTGAATGGCCGTGTTGAAATACATGGTACTCCCAACCAATTACGGTAGGGAGGCCTGTAAATGACGAAATCCTCGCAAATGCCCCATAGGAAGGGCCAAAAGCCTCTACAATTACTGGCTGTCCTTGAAGACCATTAAAAAACGCAACCGCCTTTGCTTCGTCAGGATCGCTTTCAAGCAGATAATGAAGTCCATTCAATGTAAACCCATCTGATTCCACTTTTGGATTTTGCCACCAAGCCATAAAGGTAAACGCAGAGGTAGTCAACATGCACATCACGATCACAAATGTAGCCATATCTATCATGACTTTATGGTGCTTTGATGTGACACGAAAAGACAAGATTACTGGAATGGCGATAGAAAACAGAATCCATGTCTCAAAATAATACTTGAAAATGGTATTCATTCTGTCTGACAAAGTAAAAAGATCGCAGCCAATTAATATGATCAGGGCGCAAAAGATTAAAAGAGCTGGCAACACCACTTTGTCATCTAGATCAAGCCTCCACAGATAAGCCAAAAGAGGCGCTAAAAGAATCAACGAGACCGTCATCGCATAAGGGAAAAGATACAAGATGGCTATAGAAAAAGATATATATAGTAAAACCCTGTAGGATTTGTCTAAAAAACCCTGCAACCACACAGCCAAAACAGCCAAGAAACCTCCAAAAATCATTAAAAAGTTAATACAATTAACAGGCTCGGGAGAAAAGGACATTGTTGTATTTCCAACAGGCAGATACCAAAATGGATAACCTACTACCAGTCCCGCTAAGAATGCAATGGACACGAACTTGGCCGTTTTCACAAATTCTTTAGTCATCAACAAGACAACCGCCACAAAAGAATAAACAGGCAAGGCCCAGGGATTTGCAAGACAAAGGGCAGAAAAAGACAAACCTGCCACTGCAGCCCACTTCCAGGTGTACAATTTTTTCTCTCTTAAAAAGAGAAACAGGCAGGCCAGAAACAACAACGAAAATATCATCCCAATGTAATGCCCATGCAGATCGCCAAACAAGGAGGTCCAAAAAGGAAATTCATTTATACTACCAGGAACAACCCGGCTAGCATCCCAGAAGTCACCAAACGTCAGTCCGCCCTTCCAAGGCTGGAAATGAAAAACAGATAAGTTACCAGCTAATAAAACAAATACTACAGCCAGAATAGCTGGCCATGTCCTGCCACTTATGTAACGCACTATCCAGAACAAAAGTTCCGCAGTCAAGGCTGGCACCAAGGCAGTAGCCATATTGTAGAGATGGGCAGGGGGGATGCATACACTCTTTCCCAAAAAGGCCATAAAAAATTGTCCCCAACCATGATAGCGAAGTATATCACCTGCAAACCAAGGATCTACCGGCGGATAGGACAAAGTTCTTGTCATGGCATTTAAAAGGGAAAAATCCATAGGCCGTTCACCCCAGAAGATAGCAGGATTATGTGCGCGGCATAACAGGAAAAAGGCGAACACCACCCAAAATATCATGCCTTCAATCCTAATAAGCCTTGTCAACTTCCCTTGCGTCCAGAGAAATCGGATAGACAAAGCTACAACTGACCAGAAGAAAAGCTGTGGGAAAACTGTCTGAAGAGGACTAATAAACCTCAGGACAAAACAGTAAGAAAAGGCGCCAATCAGGAATATAAGGCACCTTGATGGGAAATCTTTTCCAAAGGAAAGACACCCAGCCAAAAAACTGCCTGCCAGATCGGCTGCTATCAAAAGGACAAGAAATCTCAAAAGCCAAACCACTCCTTCTCCTTCCATTAACTTAAGGTACTCTAATGTAACGGGAATCAAGGTTTTTGATGGTTCAAGTGATGTCTTCTTTTCTTGTCCCAATGCAGAAAGGAGTTCTTTTCTGATTTCTTCTGATGAAAAGGAGGCCGTCTTTTTGAATATGAAAACACGTGGATGATCGTATACTGTAAAGGCCTCTTCTGCTTCATCGTCTGGGAAAACAATTGGCCCTATACGAGGATATGCCAGGAACTCCTTTTCAAGAACGTATCCGGCAACATTTCCAAAAAGCATATCATAAAACCGAGCAGAAATAGGGAAAAAGGACTTAAGTCTAGATATAGGTCCATAAGACCTGTTGCTACTTATAATATAGTAGTCAGCCTGTTTCAGGGCGGTTACTATATTATCTATCTTTTGTTTGCCTGGTTTCTCAGTAAGATTAAGCCTTACAAAATGGAGTCTGCTATGACCAATATTGCCAAGGGGCAGAGAATCATCCCATAATTCTGTACATACGGTTTTCCCTGCAGGTATATTTTTGAACATCCATTGAGATGCCTCTACTCTAGTCATTGGCCTTGAAAATATGGAATAAAAGGCTAGGGCCCAACAAAAGGTAAAAAATGCCACAAAAATAAAAGGCCAACACCTAACTCTTGTGCCCCTAAGTTTGCCAACAAGCTCGTGTAAGAACAAGGCTCCAAAGAAACAGATAAGGGGATAGAGTGGCAATAAATAACGCATGGTCTTAACCGGATAGATGGCTACTGTCGCTATAAGAACAAGGCTTGCCGAAATAGGAGCTACCAAAAAATACATTCTTTTCAGAAACAATCGATAAAAAGATAAAACAAATCCTGCTATTGCTGTAACAAAGAGACACAGGCCGGTTCCCCAAGAGGCTAGATTCTTTAAGGGATACAAAACAGGAGATCTAAATGCCCATTGAAGAGAGGGTGGAAAGCCTGAAAAAGGCTGAGATATCTGGCTTAGCTTCTGTAAATTATTTAGGAAAGGCTTGGAAAATGTGAAATCAAGGGGATTAGGATTGGCAAAGGCGTAGGGGTTAAACAACCTGAAGACACCAAGGGTGAATAGTAACGTCAACGTAGACAAAATAAGGAACTGGTCTTTTTTCTTATCCCTGATGTACAGAAACAACAAAACTGCGAAATATACAGGAGCAAGAAACAGGCCCGAAATTTTACAAGAAATGGCGAGCCCGATAAAAAGACCAACAAGAATGGCATACTTCAAACAAGGCCTTTCATAAAGGGCCATCATGAAATATAAAGAAGCTGTTGTAAAAAGATTCAAGAAAGGATCTACTGTAAAAAAATGGGCAAGCTGGATAGGGAGCACACACTGACTGTAGAGTGCAGCCGCCATGAGCCCTACCATATAGCCCAACCATCTCCTTGCCATTAAAAAGAGTATGATCAAGGTTACTACATCTGCCAAGGCAGCAAGAGGCCTAGCAATTGACAAAAATTTGTCATAGCTATCCATCCCAAAGGCCTGTGATACCACCTTCCCGATAAAAAGAGGAAAATCTCCGTAAACATAAAACTCAATCCCCTTATTAACAGGATTTAAAGGAGAAGTTGTGGAGTCAAAATACTGTATTACAGAAGGAGGAATTTCGATCTTGTTGATTACCATGGAGAGAAAACGCTCGTCAGGATGGAGATGATATCCTCCATCAAAATCCAATCCATAAAACCGAAAAAATATTCCCATAGAAATAAAGACGAAACAGAACCAAAAGGGATGCCTTGGATTGGCATTGTTAGCACTCATGATCTTTCATCCCTATCTGATATGAGCCTGCCTGGAATAATTTTTATGTTGCGAATATAAATAGATGCTGCAGCTCCCCTTGGAATAGCTCTTTTTTAGCAAACTCCTTGCACCTGACAAAAGGCCTTTGCCATATGTTGCTCTTTCAAGTCTGCAGGCAGCAAGCCAACTCACCTGATACCTATCAAGTATCTCCTTAGCAACAGCAGCATCTTTTGTAGTATAAATGGTTTCCACATCCAGAATTCTTTTGGCTACCAAGTCAGCCTGATTCCGCCACAAGGTCTCATGTCCAGGCCATCCAATAATTGCAGAACACGGGGTAAATGTAGAAAACCGTGCGCTCCAGGAATATGATCTACCTACAGCCTCAACACATACCTGTCCATACTTGGCCCTTTCTCTAAGCCAATATATTGCAGAAACATCATCGGGATAACGTCTTGCCAGGGGATCAAGACCGTTAAGACCATCTGTTTGCCCTCTATCAAACAGTCGCATTGCACCAGCTATTGATGGATAGCAAAATGCTGTTCCAATGAAGATTACCACAAGGAGCCTTGCCAAGGCCCCCATACTATCAATCACCTTGGCAACTGACATAAATCTTGCGTACGCCCCTATTAACATAAGAGGCCAAGCCGCATACCAAAACTTAAACACAGTGTTCATCCGCTCATAGGGGAAAACATATGGATCGTCTAAATAAACCACCTCACATACAATCAGCAACAGAAGACCTGTGGCGACAAAGGCCGTGCTAAAGGAACCGATAGCCCTTTTGTCTCTAGCCTGTGAACAAACAAGCACTAGAAACGCGAGACAAATGGATGCTACTGGCAGAATAAAAAAAAGCATGAAAGAACTGACAAGACCGTAAAGACACCATTTAGATTCTGGTCTGTTAAATATAAAGGCAAACAAAATCATGATTAAAGGTACACCCCAAAACAGGAGGAAGGGTAAAACAGGACTTGGTAAAGAAACAAAAGAGAGAGAAAGACTTCTGCCACTATTTTGCATGATCAACGGTAGCACGATCGCAGCCGGCGTCAAAGACCACCATGGCAGTCTCTTTTGAACAAACAATCCCACCATCAAAAATAAAAGAAGGGCCACAGGCACATACCATGGATTTCCTAGGATCTGAACGATTATAAGGAAATTTAAAAAAATAACATGGAGAAAGAAGACTGTACCTCTACCAGGGCTTTGTATAAGAAGCATTATGTAAAGGATAAAGATCGGAAGCATTATGTAATGGGCGTGAAGATCCCCAACCAAAAGACTAAAAAAGGGGAATTCGGTTATAGTCCCAGGAATTATCCTGCTTGCGAGCCACCAGTCCTCAACTCCGCTACAATTAGCAGAAATCATCTGGTAAAAAGGAACAAGATTCCCTCCCAAGGCCACAAGAGCACCTCCAAGAAGGGCCTTGGGCCAGGTCAAGCCAAAGCGAAAAAATATTCCCATTGTGAGACGGAATACGAACGCCAAAATCATAGCTATCATTATATTGTAGCCTGTATCCAGGCTTGAAGACGTAAGCTTACACAAAGAAGCTGCCATCAGATGCCCAAACCAGTAATATTTAACAGGCTCTTGGCTAAACCACGGATCAAGAGGAGGAAACCGGCTTGCATTGGAAATAGACTTCAACAACGCATAGTCCATAAATTTTTCTGTACCCTCTATCTGAGAGGCTTTTGATATCAGCAACAGGGCCACACAAAAGACAATCACAAAGGCACATTCAACACTTACAAGTGCTTTATAACTGTCTCTTAGCCAGCACCATAACTTCTGGTAATTTTTGAAATACCAAGCAAGAGAAAGGAAAGCCCCAGGGACCAGCACCAAAGTTATTGACTTGCATGACCATGGCTGAAGCCCAACCCTTGAGATACAAGTCATTAAAAAGGCAAAGATAGCTATGGCAAGCAAAGGAGCGCCTGACAGGCATCTATCTGCTTGTTTTTCACTAAGATCAAAAAGCAGGGGGAGGCCAAGAATGCCTAAAAAAAGCACAAAAAGATAGAAACAGAGAGCATCAAACATTTGCCATGCTAGCCGTCTCTATGCTTCTCCAGGGGCCTGACCGATAGGCCACAAATTGTACCAGTGCATTAAGAGAAAAAGACAATAGTCTAAACGTATGCAAGGAGCACTTTCCGGTCTTTCTAGGCAGATGCGTCACCTCCACCTGAAACACCCTAAAGCCCATTTTTATCGCTAGGGCAACCAAGAGTATGGAAGGGACCTTGAAATTCTTAGGCACATATGGAAGTAAGGAGTCTAAACAGCTCTTTTTAAAGAGCTTAAACGGGATATTCATATCTTTCAAATTGCACTGGAAAAGGGAGGCAACAAGCAAATTTGCAAATTTGCTCAAAATTAACCTGTGAGCAGGGTCCTGCCGGTTGCTTCTTAGGCCTGTTACAATATGGCAATCTTTTATCTTGGCAAAAAGTTTCCAGAAATCCTGAGGAAGATGCTGATAGTCGCTGTCAATAATAAATACGTATTCATATTGCGCCGCATACAAACCCTTGATCAAGGATGGGCCGTGCCCAAGATTTTTTTGATTCTTTATTGGTTTGATACACTCACCAAATTTAATCGCTAGCTCGCTAATGATCTCGCCTGTATTGTCTGTACTGCAATCGTCTACAATAATAATTTCACCTTGCTTAAAACGGGAAAGTATATGCTGATAACAATCGGTAACAGTCTTTGGAAGTATCTGCCCTTCATTAAAAGCTGGCATTACTATAGAAAGACTTTTCCTCATACCCTATAGACCTTTTCTTCCATACCGAGAAGAATCCTATCAATTATTTCCATGCCCTGCATGAGAGAGTGATCCATGTTTCCTACCTCGTATTTCCATCCGCCAAATCTTCCCCTTGAGAATATGTTTCTTGATTCAAAAAAACCCTGTATCGTTGCCAATGCCTTGTCCCTGTCTAAAGTTGGAACAGGATAGGCATAAGGAAGCTCTATCTGAGTACAAACTTTAAGCTTTTTACTATCACCTTCCCTTAATAAATCAGCCTTTATCATTCCATCTAACAACTGAGCTATACTTGGTTTGCCTTGAGACTGAATTGTAGTTTCACACATAAGAGAATAATATCTATCCCTACCGACTGTGGGAACCAGACTTTCCGAATACTCTGACAAGGCAGTCACCCTGTAAAAGGGATAACAAGGCTCTGGGAAATAGATCCACGAGAAATTTCCTCCTTTGGAACCAGAAACCCCAAGGCCAGAGACCAGGCAACTGTTCCAGCAAAGTTTCATTGCCTCATCAACTATCATTTGGGGAATCCTATCATTTCCGATCAAATCCACCAAGGAGGTCAAAGGCATAGTTGATATCAGCATATCAAAGTTATCTACCTTACCACCCTTTATACGAACGGTCTTATTTTCTATGTCTATTCCTACAATCTCATGTCCATAAAGGATATGATCACAAATCCTGGATGCCAAATGTTCAAAAAGGGCACCCATGCCTCCAGATCTGGGATAAAGAAACGTGTTGTTAGGTCCCCAGCTATCCTTTTGATTTTCATGCCCTGGCGTGGTTATCCTATTTTCTACCCAGGTATAAGACATTTTTGACAAAGGAATCCCCCAGATCTTTTCATTGTAGGGATAAAAAAAAAGAGTACACTGATCTTTTCCAAAGGTATAACCGAGCCAGTCACGAAAGTTTTCGGGACTATTTTGCTGCTCCACAAAAGCTAGATCGTGCTCCCCTTTCGGGCTAAGCCTGTTGGGCAGTACATCTAAGTTTAACTGAAAAGGATAAGGGACTAAAAAATCGTCGAGTCTTATAAAGGCCTTTCGTTTATGGCAAATAAAAAAATCCTTTGGGAAGCTGGCAAGAAGATTCCTGACCCGATCAAAAGAAGTAAAAAAGACGTGGCCACCAAAATCCCATGTAAATCCGTGGGCGTCTGTTACTGAACCCGCCAGACCGCCTGGTTTGTTTTTGCTTTCATAAACTATCCACTCTTTATGGCCAAGTTCCCGCAGCCTAATCCCTGCTCCCAGGCCTGTTGGACCTGCCCCTATGATAACTATCCTTGGGGGCATTGGCTTTGATAGAATTTACCGGTCCTATTTTGTCTATTCTGCCTTTTCCTTATGCCTGAGAATAAACCATATCCCTAACAATGACATAAAACCAAACAGGAACGCATATCCCTTTGCATTTCCAGCTGGTACAGCAGTAGGAGTAGGAGGACCATTTCCTGGCCCTGCAGGCGTTGGTGTAGCAGTAGGGGTTGGACCAGGAGTTGGAGTAAAGGTAGGGGTTGGAGTCGGACCAGGAGTTGGAGTTGGTGTGGGTGTCAGTGTAGGACCAGGAGTTGGAGTTGGTGTGGGTGTTTGGGAAAGCGCAGGAAAAGATTGAAAAAGAATAACAAACAACAAGATAAACATTACTATCAATATAGGGGCACCCTTTTCTTTCACTTGATTTCCCTCCTACAATTACAGAACAGCTAACCGCTTATTAAAGTAATAGACAACGAACCCAAATGTGTCAAGCAATGCAGTTAAAAAGCCCTAATTATAACGATAAGCAAGCCTAATCAGGTCCCAAATTGCCCTAACAGAGTCCTGGACCGGTTTGAAAGAACCATCTGGAACATGATTCCACTTTATTGGTAACTCTTTCACCACATATTGTTTTTTTTGGGCCAAAATTAAAAGCTCTACGTCAAAAAGGTATCTATTTAATGTCAAACAAGAGAACAAATCGCGGGCACATGCCCTTCTAAAACCTTTAAATCCACACTGGGTATCCCTATAGGGAAGTTTTGTCACTAATCGAATAACAAAGTTGCCAAATAAACCAATGTACTTCCTCAAAAGAGACCTGTCGATCACCTGGCTTTCAGCAAGCATTCTGGAACCTATTACCATATCAGAGCCTCTTTCCAGGTAATACAGAGCACGCTCTATTGTATGCAGAGGGACCGGAATATCAGCATCCGTAAAAAATATAAAATCTGATGAAAGACGGGAAACTCCCAGTCTTATAGCAGCTCCCTTGCCCAAATTTTCTCCTGTAGACAAGAGACAGGCCCAGGGCCTGGTTTTTACAAATTGGGAAATAATTTGATATGTTCCATCACTACTTCCATCATCCACCAAACAGCACTCAAAGGTGCATTTCTCATAAAAGTTACCTAATGCCTTAAGGGTTGAAGTTATTCTTTTTTCTTCATTAAAAACAGGGATGACTATCCCCAATTTGGGCCTTGTCATGAAAGAGAAACCCTTTACACTTACCTATCAAGATTGTAAACCTACTTCCAAAAAGCTGCGTTTACCATTAAACAATAAGAATATAAATTTATGTACTACTATAAAGGCCATGTAACATCCAGGACCTTATGGATTTATCTCATTTTTTTTTGTCTTTTGTCATGCAACAAGGGCTCCTTTGACAGATGGCCCACATTTGATTTTGAAATCAATGGAATCAAGGCCGAATGCAAGGTGGCCTGTAACCAGCAAAGTTACTCATCCGGTCTAAGAGGAGTTAAAATTGATAAACTTTACTCATCACATATTCAGGCTGCAGGGCTATGTTTTGTTTTTCCATCAGATAGGATAATGGTCTTCTCAATGGAGGATGTTCCTTTTCCATTGGAATTAGTTCTTGTGTCTTCATCAGGCAAAGTTTCTTATATTACAACAATGGCTGCCAACTCTAAAAAACTCTATTCTAGTCCGGAGCCAGCAAGAATTGCCCTGGAATTCCCAGTTGGCTTTTTACAAGACACAGGTATTAAGACTAGCGACCATCTTCTGTCTCAACAGGATATAAATAAGCTACAAAAAGTCTGCGATTTTTTAAGATAAACAACCAAGATGACGCCTGAAAACCGTCCAAGGCTGAAACAAATCTTTATACTTTTAAGGCCTCATCATTATATAAAAAATTTGATAGTATTGGCCCCTCTATTCTTCTCACAGAAACTGTTAGAATCTAGACTGTTATTTTACAGTCTAGCCGCTTGTGTATCTTTCTGCATGGCAGCAAGTTCCGCATACATATTGAATGACTTCAAAGACATAGAATTTGATAGACTTCATAGCGAAAAGAAAAAAAGACCTCTTGCAGCAAATACCGTCTCGACAAAGACAGCAAAAATGGCAATGGCAACTTGTAGCCTTGTAGCAATTACCATTGCAGCATCTATAAGCCTCGAATGTCTATTGGTGCTTGTAACATATTTGCTTCTGAATATTGCCTACAGTCTTGGGTTAAAACACTTTGCCATTATCGACTGCACGCTAATAGCTTTTTTCTTTTTATTAAGACTAGTTATGGGATCTGCAGCAGTTTCCGTATCTTTATCAAACTGGATCGTAGTAATGACATTTCTCCTTGCCTTTTTTATAGCCTTGGCCAAGAGACGCAGTGACGTTGTAATCTATCTGCACAGTGCCAACAAAACCAGAAGATCAATAGATGGTTACAATCTGCCATTCCTAGATACCGCTATGCCTCTAATGGCATCTGTAGTTATTGTTGCCTACTCAATGTATACTACTTCAAGAGAAGTGATGCTTAAAACAGGCAAAGACTATCTATATGTCACCGCTCTGTTTGTTGTAATGGGTATCCTTAGATTTCTGCAAAGGGTGTATGTCTATAGAGATACCTCATCTCCAACAAATATGTTACTAAAAGACCATTTCCTTCAATTTATAATCATTTGTTGGCTATGTACCTTTGCTTTTATTCTTTATTTCTGAGTTAAGCTATACGAAGAATAAATGGAATAAAGTGAATAAAGGGACAGGCAAATTATGTCTTAGCCGATCCCATAAACCATATCCTAAAATCTACATGAAACGTGAACCTATTATTTACAAGCCGCTATTAGACCAAAAGGGTGACTTTTAAAGGCATCTAAAAAATAAAAATCCGGCAAATGCCAAAATTATTCAATGGAGAAATTGAAACAATGAAGGATCACAACTTCTTTTACTCTGAAAGCCTTTTGAGAGAATAAATCCCAGAAAGCCCGGAGATAGGTATGGGACGTTTGTCTCGACGGCAGCTAAAATACTCCTTGAATCTCTGATAACAGGCTGACACAAACTCCCTAGTGCCT